>JADKBW010000004.1 GCA_016714905.1 Flavobacterium sp. | reverse complement strand
TCCAAGTGCTGTCATCAGTTTTCCGCTAGTGGACAATTCAACGCAAACCCAAAACTTTTGCATTACCGCCAATGGTGTGCATCCTGATTTAGAAGTTGTATTAACGCCCATTAGAGCAGCGCGTCCGGGGTTTGATACAGAGTATAAATTAGTGTTCAAAAACAAAGGAAACCAAACCCAATCAGGAACAATTAACTTGACTTTTGATGATGCAAGAACCGATTTTGTTTCAGCAACACCAACCATAAATAGTCAAATTGGAAGTAACTTGGTTTGGAATTTCACAAACTTGCGACCTTTTGAAACCCGTGTAATCGATTTGATTTTGAATGTGAACAGTCCGCTGGAAATCCCAGCTGTTAATAGTGGAGACATTCTCGAGTTCATCGCAATAATAAATCCAATTGAAAATGATGAAACACCTTTTGACAACGAGTTTAATTTTAATCAAACCGTCGTCAACTCCTACGATCCGAACGACAAATCCTGTCTCGAAGGAAATACAATCACGCCGGAGGACATTGGAAAATACGTTCATTATAACATCAATTTTGAAAACGTGGGAACCGCCGATGCTGTCAATGTCGTAATCAAAGATATTATTGACACCACCATGTTCGATATGAATTCGTTGCAGTTGCTCTACGCTTCGCATCCTGTCGAAACCAAAATTGCTGGAAACAAAGTGGAGTTTATTTTCAAAAACATCAATTTACCGCCATCAATCATCGACCCGATTGGTGGACATGGGAATGTATTGTTTAAAATAAAAACACTGCCGACCTTGTTGGTTGGAGATCAAATTGCCAATATTGCGAACATCTATTTTGATTATAACGCACCGATTGAAACCAATGAAGCGAGAAGTACTTTTGCCGTTTTGAATAATTCGAATTTTGTAAAAGATCAAAGTATTGCGGTAGCACCAAATCCTGCTAATAATAATGTGACAGTAACTGCAAAAAGCAACATCAAATCGATTCAGCTTTATGATGTGCAAGGCCGCATTTTACAAACGATTTTAGAAAATAACAAAACAGCAACGCTCGACATTTCGAATAAAACCAATGGCGTTTACTTTTTGAAAATCACCACTGAAATTGGCAGTATTGTTGAAAAAATAATCAAAGAATAACAAGCGAAAACAAATTTAAACTCAATACCATGAAAAATATACTTCTACTCTTATTGCTTCTTACAGGGATTGTGAATGGGCAAATTGTGAATATTCCGGATGCGAATTTTAAGGCGATATTGGTAGCCGCAGATATTTCAAATAATACTGCTCGGGATATGAATGGCAATCCAACAAAAATCGATATTAATTCTGATGGCGAAATTCAAAATTCAGAGGCCGAAGCTATTAGTTATTTAGGATGTTTTGAACCTATTGCTAATGTAACAGGGATTGAGGCTTTCATTAACCTCGAGATAATCTATTTTATCGGACTTTCAATAACTTCTTTCAGCACAGCAGGTTTAACCAATCTTAAAGATCTAACACTTGCTAATGGTCAACTATCTAGCATAGATATTAGCGGTTCACCCAATCTAGAGAGGCTAGATTTTACAGAAAATCCAATTTCCGATTTCGGTTTTATTTCATCATTGTCTAATCTTAAAGACTTATCTGTTCGAAATAATTCTGGCATAGTAACAATAGACGTAAGCAATAATCCGAATCTAAGATCATTAGATACTTCTAATTGTCCTTTCTTAACCTCTATCAATTTTGGAAGCCTTAGTACAACTTTGGAGTACTTATATTTTGAAGGTTGTCAAATTTCTGAAATCAAATAACTCCATTCATTAATCTGAAAGATTTATCAAATTTTCGTCTTTGATCAATTAACTTAATTAACTTATCAAATGCCAACAATCTTACAAATTTGAATTGCTCAGGAAACATGGTCTCTAGTTTAGATTTCTCCAACCTTATTAATCTACAAACTCTTTATTGTAATAATTCAGACGTTACCGCATCAAATCTAGAAATGGTTGACAATAAAAATTTGTATTTGACATTACCAATTTTAGATTTATCAAACTTTGCAACTTGGAACTTTTTACTGTGGGGGAAATATATTAACAACATTGTTATAAAAATGGTCAATAATGGTTGTGATATAAGCGATATTGCATTTCCTTACATCAAAGTAAAAATAGATGGAATGAGCAATTCTGGAAATACTTTTACCAATAGTGGTGGCAACTATAATTTTTATACCCAAACAGGCAATTTTACAATTACTCCCGAAGTTGAAAATCCAAGCTATTTTAATTTTTCACCACCTAACGCTATTATTAATTTTCCAATTGTAGATAATTCAACCCAATCGCAAAACTTTTGTGTTAGTGCGAATGGTTTTCATCCAGATTTAGAAATTGTTCTTATTCCAATTGGTGTTGCGCGCCCAGGATTCGATGCAAATTATAAGATTGTTCTTAAGAACAAAGGAAACCAGCTACTCAATGGCATCGTCAATTTAATTTTTGACGACGTGAGAACTGATTTTGTCTCTTCAATTCCAGTGGTTAACAATCAACAAACTGGTTCGCTCACGTGGAATTTCAGCAATTTGCATCCATTTGAAACCAGAGCCATTGATTTGGTGCTTAATCTAAATACACCAATAGAAAACCCACCACTTAATAGCGGTGATATACTTAATTTTATCGCAAACACAAGTCTCTTGAATGAAGAAGGAACACCATTAGACAACACTTTCGAATTCAGCCAAACCGTCGTCAACTCCAATGATCCCAACGATAAATCCTGTCTCGAAGGCAATACGATTACGCCAGAAGACATCGGAAAATATGTGCATTACAACATCAATTTTGAAAACGTGGGAACCGCAGATGCCATCAATATCGTAATCAAAGATATCATTGACACCACCATGTTCGATATGAATTCGTTGCAGTTGCTATACGCTTCGCATCCTGTCGAAACAAAAATTGCTGGAAATAAAGTCGAGTTTATTTTTGAAAACATCAACTTACCGCCATCAATCATTGACCCGATTGGTGGACATGGGAATGTGTTGTTTAAAATTAAAACGCTGCCGACCTTGTTGGTTGGAGATCAAATTGCCAATATTGCGAACATCTATTTCGACTATAATGCGCCGATTGAGACTAATGAAGCGAGAAGTACTTTCGCCACTTTGAACAGTTTGAATTTTGTAAAAGATCAAAGTATTGCGGTCGCACCAAATCCTGCAAAGAATAACGTCACAGTAACTGCAAAAAGTAACATCAAATCGATTCAGCTTTTTGATGTGCAAGGACGCATTTTACAAACCATTTTAGAAAATAAAAATACATACACTATTGATATTTCAAACAAATCTAACGGAATTTACTTCCTAAAAGTAACCACTGAAATAGGCAGTAGCGTAGAAAAGCTTGTGAAAGAGAATTAATTAGTTGGGTTATTTATGCAGAAAAAGCGCCAATCGATGCCATGATTGACGCTTTTTTTTTAGTCTTACATCTAAAAAGTCTACAACGGAATATTTCCGTGCTTTCTATCCGGACGAATACTGACTTTATGCTCCAGCATGCTGAACGCCTTAATTAATTTTTTGCGCGTGTCTTGCGGCAAAATCACTTCATCGACAAAACCTCGTTGCGCCGCAGTATATGGATTGGCAAACAAATCGGCATATTCCGCTTCTTTCTCTAACAATTTCGCCTCTGGATTGGCCGCTTCGCTAATTTCTTTCTTGAAGATTATTTCACTCGCGCCCTTCGCTCCCATTACCGCAATTTCTGCTGATGGCCACGCAAAATTCATGTCGGCTCCGATGTGTTTGGAATTCATTACATCATACGCGCCACCATAAGCTTTTCTAGTAATTACGGTCACTCTCGGCACCGTAGCTTCGCTCAGCGCATACAATAATTTCGCACCGTGAACGATAATTCCGTTCCATTCTTGATCAGTTCCAGGTAAGAAGCCAGGAACATCAACCAACACGAGCAGCGGAATATTAAAGCAGTCGCAAAAACGGGTAAATCGCGCCGCTTTGATTGAACTTTTTACATCCAAACAACCTGCTAAAAACATCGGATTATTGGCGACAATTCCGACACTGCGACCGGCAATTCTGGCAAATCCAACAATGATATTTTCTGCAAAGTCTTTATGAATTTCAAAAAACAAATCTTCATCAATCACGCCTTTGATCACTTCATGCATGTCGTACGGTTTGTTCGCATTGTCTGGAACAATCGTATTGAGTTGCGGACGCATTTCGTCATTCAATACATACGCTAACTTGGGCGTTGTTTCTTTATTATTTTGTGGAATGTAACTCAACAACGTCTTAATATCCTCTAAACAAGATACGCCGTTTGGAGAAGTCGTGTGCGCCACCCCAGATTTGGTCGAATGGGTAATTGCACCACCCAAAGCTTCGGAAGTGACTTCTTCGTTAGTTACCGTTTTTACCACATTCGGACCCGTCACAAACATATAACTGTTGTTCTCGACCATCATGGTAAAATCGGTCATCGCAGGCGAATAAACAGCACCACCTGCGCAAGGTCCCATAATCGCTGAAATCTGCGGAATCACACCTGACGATTGTACGTTTCTAAAAAATATATCGGCATAACCTCCCAGCGAACGAACGCCTTCTTGAATTCGAGCGCCACCAGAATCATTGAGTCCAATCATTGGAGCACCCACTTTGAGCGCCATATCCATGACTTTGCAAATTTTTTCCGCGTGGGTTTCAGATAAGGCACCGCCAAAAACGGTAAAATCTTGTGCGAAAATATAAACCAATCTTCCATTGATAGTGCCGTAGCCGGTGATAACTCCGTCGCCATAATACATTTCCTTTTCCATTCCGAAGTCGGTCGTTCGGTGCGTCACGAGCATTCCGATTTCCTCAAATGAACCTTCATCCATTAGGTATTCGACGCGTTCTCGAGCGGTCAGTTTTTTCTTTTCGTGTTGTTTGGCAATTCGTTTTTCGCCGCCGCCTAATTTGGCTTGAGCGATTTTATCGTTGAGTATGTTTATTTTGGATTCCATAGTTTATTGAATTGGTAATCGAACAATTTTTTGATCTTCTAAATACTGTTTCAAAGCAACCAAAGCCGCAATTTGCGCTTCATCTTCTTGTTGCTTTTTCAACATGGCAGCATCGTAATATTTTTTGACGAAGTGCGTATCGAAATTCCCAGAGCGAAACGCTTCGTGTTCGAAAACAAACTTTCCGAAAGGTAAAGTCGTTTGAACGCCTTCAATTTTATAATCGTCGATGGCTTTCAACATCAGCTGAATGGATTCTTCGCGCGTTTTTCCGTAAGTAATCAATTTGGATAACATTGGATCGTAATAAATCGGAATATCCATGCCTTGTTCGAAACCATTGTCCACGCGAACACCTTCTCCAGTAGGTAATTGATAGACATCCAAATGTCCCACACTTGGAAGAAAATCATTCGTCGGATCTTCGGCATATACACGCAATTCCATCGCATGACCGCGAATCACTAAATCCTCTTGTTTCATCGGCAAAGCTTCTCCTCGAGCTACTTTGATTTGCAATTCGACCAAGTCGACGCCTGAAATCAATTCAGTTACGGGATGTTCCACTTGCAAACGGGTGTTCATTTCGAGGAAGTAAAAATTGTGTTTGTCATCTAACAGAAACTCAACGGTTCCCGCTCCCAAATAATCACAAGCTTTTGCCACCATAACAGCAGCTTCTCCCATTTTCTGGCGCAATTCTGGCGTGAGGACAGATGATGGCGCTTCCTCGACAACCTTTTGATGGCGGCGTTGGATGCTGCATTCTCTTTCAAAAAAGTACAAGATATTTCCGTGGCTGTCTGCCATCACTTGAATTTCGATATGTCGCGGTGACGTCACGTATTTTTCGATAAAAACCGAGCCGTCTCCAAACGCAGCAGTGGCTTCACTAATAGCACGATTCATTTGCGATTCGAAGTCGATTTCTTTATCAACTACGCGCATTCCTTTTCCACCGCCACCTGCAGACGCTTTAATTAAGATTGGAAAACCAATAGCATTCGCTGTTTTCTTCGCTTCGTCAATATCAATAATCGCGTGATCAACGCCGGGAACCATCGGAATATTGTAGTGCATGACCGCTTCCTTAGCCGCCAATTTGCTTCCCATAACCCGAATGGCTTTCGATTTTGGCCCGATAAAAATCAAATTGTTTTTTTCGACATCTTCTGCAAAATCAGCATTTTCACTTAAGAATCCATAACCTGGATGAATAGCGTCAACATTCAAAGCCTTGGCGACTTCGATGATCTTATCACCCAATAAATACGATTGGTTGGATGGCGCTTCTCCGATCCAAACTGCCTCATCGGCAAACTTTACATGTGGTGCATTTCGGTCGATAGTCGAGTAGACTGCGACGGTCTTAATCCCCATTTTTTGCGCAGTTTTCATTACTCTAATGGCAATTTCCCCGCGATTGGCTACTAATATTTTTTTCATGTTTATTTTAAAATAATAGATGATAGAAAATAGATGATAGATGATAGTTTAGATGCAATTGCTTGTCTATTATCTATCTGTCTATTATCTCTTTGTCTTTTTTTTACTCAAACTCAATCATCAATTGTCCTTTATCAACCGCATCGCCCACTTTTACTGCAATCGATTTGATTACACCATCGCGTGGCGAAAGGAAACTGTTTTCCATTTTCATGGCGGAAAGGATAATGAGATTGTCATTTTCTTTGACGGATTGTCCCACTTCAACACTTATTTCCAGAATTAATCCTGGCATGGGTGCTTTGATGGAATTGATGTGTTTGGACTTGCCTTTTTCGAAGCCCATTTCCGCAATCAATTGGTCTAACGCATCGGAAATCACCACTTCATAAGTGTTGTTGTTGACCTTGACGCTATAACTTTTTTGGGTAAAATGGGACTGAATAATTTCAGCTTGAAAAGGTTTTTTTTGATGAAGAATATGGAATTTATTGGTTTCCACACTTACGGCATCGAGTTGTGAGATGGCATCTTTATTAAAATCAAAAGTATACGCATCATTCACTTTTTACTTTATAGTCAGTACTCATAAATGATAAATTTGAAATGTAAATTTAGAGATAAAAATATTTCTAATTGTACATAAAAAATCATATTAATGTAAAATAATAAGCACTATTTTAAAAAAATCACAAAACGAGCCAACCAAATTCTCGTAATGTCATTAGCGGTTTTGAATACCAAAACAACTCAAAGTCTTGGAAATGAATTTCAAAGTCTAATTTGAGTTCATAAAAGGTTGTGATTTTCGCATTTGAAATGGAAGTCTTTTCTAACGCAGCAACCAACCACTCGCCTTCTCCCCGATTGGTTTGAATTGTAAAAGTTTCCTTCTTGTCGTGAAAAGTCAATGACATCATTTCCCAAGAATTGCCTTTTTTTGATTTGGTAAAGGTTTCAATAACTGGTTTTCCGCCAAGCCAAATGATTTTCGCGGTGGGTCTGATTTTGAAATCTTCTGTTTCATGCAAAGCGTTATAAATGAAATCTGGTTGGATTTTAGTTTTTGGAATTTTAAACTCAAACCAATCTTGCAAAGGATAATCGAAACAAATGCCGTGCATGAAATTGTACAACGACTTTTTCAAACCAAAGCTAAATTGATCATGATCGATTCCTGTTGCATCGGTATAATGGATAT
This sequence comes from Flavobacterium sp., assembly GCA_016714905.1. Taxonomy (GTDB): domain Bacteria; phylum Bacteroidota; class Bacteroidia; order Flavobacteriales; family Flavobacteriaceae; genus Flavobacterium. The sequence continues at coordinate 268,999 of JADKBW010000004.1, read as the reverse complement.
CGTTATTGGCAAACGTTCCAATGACATCCGACTCCTTAACCACACCAAACTTTTCTGGGTACATACCCACTGGACTGTGTGCGGTCATCGCAAACTGATGCCAAAATCCAGATTGCAGAACACCAACTTCAAAAAGTTGACGCACCATTTCGAGACTATCAATCGTTTCTTGAACGGTTTGTGTGGGATAACCATACATTAAGTATGCATGAACCATGGTTCCGGCTTCGGTGAAATTTCGGGTTACTTTGGCGACTTGTTCTACGGTAACACCTTTGTCGATAAGCGCTAATAACCTGTCAGAGGCGACTTCGAGTCCACCAGAAACGGCAATGCAACCCGAAGCTTTGAGCAACAAACACAAATCTTTGGTAAAGCTTTTTTCGAAACGAATGTTGGTCCACCACGTCACCACCATTTTCCTGCGAATAATCTCCAAAGCCACTTCACGCATTAGTGCTGGCGGCGCAGCTTCGTCGACGAAATGAAAACCAGTTTCGCCAGTTTGTGCTACCAATTCCTCGATTCTATCCACTATAAGTTTTGCGGCAACGGGTTCATAGATTTTGATATAATCCAAAGAAATATCGCAAAATGTACATTTTCCCCAGTAGCAACCATGCGCCATGGTGAGTTTATTCCATCGTCCGTCGCTCCACATTTTGTGCATCGGATTGACAATTTCGATGACTGAAATATATTTATCTAAAAGTAAATCTGAATAATCTGGCGTGCCGACTTCGCTTTGCTTGTAGTCGCTTCTTGTCGAATTGTTTTTATAAACTACTTTGTCGTTTTCGAGCAGAAACTTTCTTTTAAATTCATTATTAATTGGTAGCTGCTCATTATCAATTATCAATTGAATCGGAAGTTCGCCGTCATCAAGCGTAATAAAATCAAAAAACTCAAACACTCGAGGATCGGAGAGCGAACGCAACTCGGTATTAGGAAAGCCGCCGCCCATAGCGATTTTGATGTTCGGAAAATGCTTTTTCACCCATTGCGCCGAGCGAAACGCCGCGTATAAATTGCCAGGAAAAGGAACTGAGATTAAAAGTAAAGTTGGCTTAACGGACTCGATTTTTTCTTGTAAAAGGGAAAAAAGAATTTTGTCTATGTACGTTGGTTTGGCTGCTAAAGCTTGGTACAATTCATCAAACGAGTTGGCACTTCTTCCCAATCGCTCAGCATATCGACTGAATCCAAAGTTCTCGTCGATGCATTCTACGATAAAATCTGAAAGATCTTCGAGATATAAGGTCGCTAAATGTTTCGCTTTGTCGTGCGTTCCCATCGTTCCGAAAGCCCAATCCATTTCGTCAAGTTGTGCAAATCTGGAGGCTTCAGGAAGGAAATCCTCTTGGCAAATTTGCAAGGCTAAGGTTGGATTTTTCCCTTGAAGGAAAGAGATGACCGCATCGATGGTTTTGATGTATTCGTCTTGAAGCGCGTAAATCCGTTGACCGTTGTCGGTTGATGGTTGATGGTTGACGGATTGAAATAAATTGGTTAATCCGTCTTTTGAAAACAACTTTAAAATGACTTCAATGCCCAAATCAGCTTGGAAAGCATCAACGTTCATCGTATTCAAAAAACCTTTGATATACGCCGTCGCCGGATATGGCGTATTCAGTTGGGTAAATGGCGGCGTGATGAGAAAGACTTTGGTTTTCATTGGTGTAAAAGTAGGAAAATTTAGTTGTCGGTTGACAGTTGTCGGTTGTAGGTTGTAGGTCTTAATTACGATAAACCCTAGCCCTGATAGGAGCATGTATCCTTTTGTGCCGGGTTTCGGCGCAAAAGATATGGCGGATAGCAGGTTCCCGGCTTCTAAAAAAAACGCAAGCCCACACACCACGCAACTCAGCAACTCACAGAAAATTTCGTTACTTTTACCAAAAAATTTGATCATGCCCAGCGATTGTATTAGCTATCAAGATTCCGGTTATTTTATCCCATTGATTGTGGACTACCTCAATCAAAAACCAGAATTGCAGCAGTTATACCACCGTTTCCCGTCGGCAGCAAATTTTGAAAAACAGTTTGCCGAAAAGCAATCTCAGTTTAGCGACAACAGCCGAAAAGTCTTGGTTTCCGCCTTGGAAAACAATACGAATCGATTGCAGCGAGCACTGCTACCAAGCAAAACATCCATCAACTTCTTGACAAAAATACGTTTACGATTACAACTGGACATCAATTGAATTTATTCACTGGACCTTTGTATTTTTTGTATAAAATCGTCTCGACCATCAATTTGACTAAGGAATTAAAAGCAAAATATCCCGATCAAAATTTTGTTCCGGTGTATTGGATGGCGACGGAAGATCATGACTTTGAGGAAATCAATTATTTTACTTTTCGGGGTAAAAAAATCCGATGGAATACCGCAAGTTCTGGACCTGTTGGTCGACTTTCAACCAGTGGCATTGAAGCCGTTTTTGACGTTTTTAAAAAGGAAATGGGAACGAGTGAAAATGCCGAATATATCAGTCACCTTTTTCAGGATGCCTACTTGAATCATTCCAATTTAGCGGATGCCACGCGATTCTTGGCAAATGAACTTTTCGGAAAATATGGTTTGGTGATTTTGGATGGAGATGATGTGGAACTGAAGAAAGAATTTGCGCCCTATATGAAAGCGGAATTGCTTTTTCAAAAATCACATCAGGAAGTGCAAAATACGATTGCAAAAATGAAACCGTACGATATTCAAGTGAATCCTCGGGAAATCAATTTGTTTTACATAGAAGATCATCTGAGAGAGCGGATTGTGTTTGAAAAAGACGTGTACAAAATAAACCATACTTCCTTGCAATTTTCGAAGGATGAAATACTGGACTTGCTAGAAAAAAATCCAGAGAAATTTAGTCCAAATGTCATTTTACGACCCTTGTACCAAGAAGTCATTTTGCCCAATTTGTGTTATATTGGTGGTGGCGGTGAATTGGCGTATTGGTTAGAATTGAAAGCGTTTTTCGATACCGTTGCTGTTCCTTTTCCCATACTTTTGTTTAGAAATTCTGCGTTGCTTGCGACAGAAAAACAAGCGGCTAAGGCAGATAAATTGGGGTTAACGTGGCAGCACTTATTTCAAAAACAAGGAGAATTGACGGCTGCAAAAACAAAAGAGATTTCAGAATTTCCGATCGATTTGAGTATTCAGAGAGAACATTTGAAGAACCAATTTCACTATCTGCATGTCTTGGCAAATCAAACCGACCCATCGTTTAGCGGGGCTGTAAAAGCTCAAGAAGCAAAACAGTTAAAAGGTCTAGATAAACTGGAAAAGAGATTGTTAAAGGCTCAAAAAAGAAAATATCAAGATGAATTGAATCGAATAATTTCTTTACAAAACGACTTGTTCCCAAACGGAGGTTTACAAGAACGATCTGCGAATTTTTCTGAGTTTTATATCGAATATGGAAACGCCTTAATTGAAAAGTTAATGACAGAATTGCAACCCTTAGAAAACAAATTTACAATTGTAACACTATAAAATGATGAGAGCAAAATTACTAGTAGCATTAACCGTTTTAGTTGGATTTATTGCGAACGCACAAACTATTTCTATCGTCGGAACCGGCGTCAACGGTTGGCCAGAAAACCAAACCACGCCCGAAATTGTCCTAACAACAACAGATAACATATCGTATACTATCGACAACTTAATCGTGTCGAATGGAGAAGTAAAATTTAGGCAGGATTTATCATGGACCGTTAATTGGGGCGGAAACACGTTCCCGAGCGGTCAAGGAATTTTGAACAGTGTAAATAATATTCCAACAACTGCTGGAACTTATAATGTCACTTTTAATATTTCCAATGGGACTTATACTTTTATTCCTTCTGGTTCTTTTCCGAGCATTGGCATTTGGGGACCTGCGGTGGATTCTCAAAATGGCTATGCAGGAGCTGATGTAGATATGACGACTACTGACGGCATCACGTATACACTTTCTGGATTTTATTTTAGCAGCGGGCAAGCTTATTTTCGGCAAGATAATGCCACGAATTTTGTTTGGGGAAGCACTTCTTACCCAACTGGAACAGCGGTCTTGGAATGGTCCAAGTTTATTTATTCCTGGCGGGGAACATTTTGTGACTTTCAATCGAATCACTGGTGAATACAGTTTTAGTTTTCCGAGTGTCGGGATTTTAGGTACGGCTTTGGATGGTTTTGAGGTTGCCGATACCGATTTGACGACGACAGACGGATTTACTTATACCATTGATGACTTACCTTTAAACATCGGTGAAGTAAAATTTAGAAAAGACAACAGTTGGACGACCAATTGGGGAGCGCTTGATTTCCCTTCTGGCACCGGAATGCAAGACGGCGCGAATATTCCAGTTGCTTTTGCTGGCAATTACTCCATTTCTTTTGACCGATTGTCAGGGCAGTATAATTTCTATTTATTGTTGGGGAATACGGATAATTTCATAAAAAGCGGTTTGGTCGTAGCTCCAAATCCAACGAACGACCGATGGCAAATTGTTTCTGACCATGAAAAAATAATTTCTTTTGAACTCTTTGATAGTTCGGGTAAGAAAATACAAGATTTTGCGCCAAACGAATTGCAATTTACTGTTGCGGGTTCGTCCCTTGCTGGTGGATTGTATTTTGGAAAAATAACTTTTTCTGACAATTCATACAGTCTTAAATTAGTAAAGCGCTAGATCACTTTCACTTTTTTATACAAAAGTCCCTTATTGATACAAATCTTAAGGGATTTTTTATTTCTACACCTTTGATATGTTAAAGTTTTAATTTGTTTTTTGAACTTCTAAAAGCAGATTTTGTACACCCGATCTTGCTATTGTTGGGAAAAATGTTTTCCGTCGGTAAAACCCTCGAGGAAAACCCCTGAGGGAAACCCCAAGGAAAACCCTTATTTTATTGTTTTATTTTATTGCAAACTTTAAGGATTACAAACTTAAAAACAACTTATTATGAAAACAACATCTTTATTTTTTTTGGGAGTTTTGGGAATTTTTTGCTCTTTTATGAATGTGCAGGCGCAACTTTCAACAGGCTGGGCAAATGCCAATGTTACTAGTTTCGGCTCGGGCGCTGGAGTAACTACAGTTGCTACTTCGGGTAGTTCATTTTTTGGGTATCAGGCGGGAAACAATGTTACTGGTACGAAAACTAATGCTAGAAATAGTTTTTTTGGAGATCAGGCTGGGAAAAATATTACCACTGGTGCATTAAATACTTTTCTTGGATATAGTTCAGGTATTGGTAATATATTAAATCATGGGAATACTTACGTTGGCACCTTTACCGGCCAAAATAATCTAGGTAGTTATAATGTCAGCATGGGCTATGGTGCGTTAACAACAAATAACACATCAACAAATTATACAGTTGCTATTGGAAATAATGCTGGTGGAGGAATGACAGGAAACAATAACGCACTTCTTGGAAGTGGCGCTGGACAATTTATGAATGGAAGTGACAATGTGCTAATTGGATACAACGCAGGAATTAGTAGTTATGGTTCAGGACCATATACTGGATCTGGGAATGTTTTAATTGGCAATAATGTTGGTGGAAGTTTAGGATTATCAAACAAGCTTTTCATTGACAATACAGGTACGACAACCCCACTCATCTGGGGAGATTTTGCATTAGACCAAGTCAAACTCAATGGTAGAGTTGGTATTGGTGCCGTAGGAACATTCCCAACAACTGCTGGTTCTGTGAATGTTGCGAACTACCGCCTTTTTGTAACAGGCGGGATTCTTACCGACGAAGTGCGGGTAAACTTAAGTGCTGGCGGTACTTGGGCAGATTATGTTTTTAATAAAGACTACAATTTGAAAACGCTAGCGGAAGTTGAGCAATTTATTGCCGACAAAGGACACTTACCAAATGTTCCTTCTGCGCAAGTAGTAAAAGAAAATGGTATTGCTTTGGGGGAAATGGCAAAAATTCAGCAAGAGAAAATTGAGGAATTGACTTTGTACTTGATTCAGCAAAACAAAGAAATTGCAGTATTAAAAGCGCAGATGCAATCTTTATTGGAGAAAAAATAAGAGCAGTTTAATTATTTAAATTTTAAATTATGAAAAACGTATTATTTATATATGCAATCCTTTTATTTACTGCGAATAGTAGGAGTTACGCACAAGGTGAGAATGATAATTGGTATTTCGGAAACAAAGCTGCTGTAAATTTTTCTGCAGGATCGCCTGTTCAACTTTCAAACAGTAATATGATACAACTTGAAGGTGTTGCATCAATCAGTGATGCCAATGGAAACCTACTTTTCTATACCAATGGAATAAATGTTTGGGACAAAACAAATACTATTATGCCTAACGGAAGTGGTTTATTAGGTCATGATTCTTCTATACAAAGTGCTGTAATCGTACCTTTTCCTGGCATTATGAATAAATATTATATTTTCACATCCTATGTTACATACTTTCAAACCCCTAATTTAAATAATAACCCTTATAATTATTCTATAGTGGATATGAATTTGAATGGTAATAAAGGAGATATAATTCCTGGTCAAAAAAATCTTCCAATATTTGGTGAAACTAGTTCAATTCCTCTACTGCAAAATGGTGTTTCAGGTGAAGCGATGACTTCTACTTTATCAAATAATTTAAACAGTTATTGGCTTTTAATTCCTGTGACTTATCCTACAAATAAATTATTTGCATATAAAATCGATAACTCAGGTTTAATTAATTCGCCAATCACCAGCACATTAGATTTTTTAGCAAATACTCATGGTCCTGTGACTGGAGTAGTTAATCAGACGCATATTAGGATTAATCAATCTTTACGAACTGGATTACGATTGTTATCAATTTCAAAAAACTATTCTAATTACCAGACGAAGATTTATAATTTTGATTGTTCAACTGGCACAATAAACTCATTAATTGGAGAATGTAATGACTGTAATACCTATAGTTCTGAATTTAATGGAGATCTTTTATATTTAGCATCTCACAGCAATGGCTTAAATGTTATTAATACTGTAAACGGAGCTTTTAGGCAAATAACAAATCCTTCTTTTGAAGCCGGATTACAAATGGCAAAAAACGGAATTATCTATGCCGCAAAATATACAGTAGGCCTGCAGCCTGGTATAGTCAGTACAGTTGATATTAATTCTCAAAATGGACTGCCTTCACCTTTATCCTTTTCAAATCCATTTTTATATCAAATTGATAATTCGACTTCTTTTAATAGTTCAAGTGTTAATTTTATTAATCCATTCAGCTTGGGAGGACTAAGGACTTCAGGTTATGGTTTACCTCAATATATTCCTGTCATAGGCACAACAACATGTGTGCCCTTTAGAGTTTTGAGCAATTTCAATGAATTAACATATAATTTCTATAATGCTTCAATTAATATCACTACTGCAAATAATTATACTACTAATTCAGGATCCACTGTAATATTAAAAGCAGGAACATCGGTAGTATTAAATCCTGGAACTCATCTTAAAGCTGGTTCTAATTTTACTGGCAAAATTGAATTATGTTCTATACAGAGTAGATTGATCTCGAATAGTAGTATTGAAAAAGCGCATCCGCCATTCAGAGTAAGTATTACAAATCAAGAAGATAATCTAAATATTTATCCAAATCCAGTTACTAATGGAGTTTTTTACATTAACACCAATTCTTTAACCGAAAAAAATGTTCTCATTTTTAATAATTTAGGCATACAAGAATTGGACATTAACACAACGGAGATTGCTGTAAATGTCGAAAAATTAAAGAAGGGCTTTTATATATTGAGAATTACTCAAGAAAACAAGACCACCACAACTAAGTTAATTATTAAGTAGTCAATTGATTTCTCTTAAAACTCCAACCACAAGTTGGAGTTTTTTTATGAAAAACAAAATTACACATCTCCCAAAAAAGCCCCGTCTTTAGTAATAATTCTGCCTAACAATCGTTAAAAAAAAATTGTTATCAACACGAAAACGTTTTCGTATCTACATTTTATTTTACCTTTGAAGGGATTATATTTTTTTTACCTTAAATTAGCACAGTATAAATTTTAACAAAACAATTATGAAAACAAAATTATTTTTATTTTTTGCAGTCTTAATGATGTCATTCGGAGTGAATGCTCAAGATGTTACTTCGGTTGCTGTAGTTGGAGAAGCTGCAGGTGGATGGCCTGGTGATCCAGGAAACCCTGGACCAGAGGATGTGCACCAAATGGAAAATCCTTCTGGTGATTTAGAAAACTGGACATTGACTGGACTAACACTTACTACATTTGCTACCGATGGAGGTATCAAATTTAGAGCAAACAATGCTTGGGACATCAACTGGGGTGCAGCGGAATTCCCTGCTGGAACTGGTACGCAAGGTGGTGCAAACATTCAGTGTATTGCAGGTACTTATGACGTAACATTCAACAGTACTACAGGAGTGTATAACTTTAGCGGTGGAACGCCACTACCAACAGTTAAACTAGTGGGTGTAGCTACTGGAACAGTAGATGGAATCTCAATGAACTTTATTGGTTCTGATACTTACAGAGCAAGTAATGTTACATTATTAGACGGAGCTGGTCAATTTAGTATTGATGACGTTCTTGTTGGAGAGCCGACTTTCCCTACAGGAACTTTAACAGGTGCTTCTGACAATATTCCAGTGATTGCAGGATTTTACAGTTCTGTTTCATTAAATCTTGTTACAGGTGAATACAGTTTTGTTTTAATTCCACCAGTGAGTATTGTAGGTGACGGTGTTGGAGGATGGCCTTTAGGTACTCCAGGAGAAATTGATGCTAATCAATTGACTTCAACTGATGCTATTAACTATTCTTTGGATAAATTGGCTTGCGTAGTAGGTCCAGCTAAATTCCGTCAAGACAATGCTTGGACAATCAACTGGGGTAATCCTGCGTTCCCATCAGGAACAGCAACTCAAGGTGGTGAAAACATTGCTATATCAGCAGCTGGTACTTATGATGTAAGATTCAACAGAGTATCTGGTGACTATAGTTTTTCTATTCCAACAATTGCGTTGGTAGGTTCAGCTACACCAACAGGATGGCCAACAGGAACAGCTGGAGAAATAGATGCTACTGTATTATCTACCCTTGATGGTGTATCTTACTTTTTATCTAGCGTTGATTTAATCGGTGGTCAAGAATGTAAATTCCGTACCAATAACGCATGGGATGTTAATTTTGGTGCTGTAGAATTTCCAATTGGAGTGGGTACTCAAGGTGGTGCTAATATTGCTGTTTCTACAACAAGTACTTATAGCGTTTCTTTGAACAGAGTTACTGGAGAGTATGTATTTACTGATCTTTTATCAGCGACTTCATTCAACAAAAATACTTTCAAAGTATACCCTAACCCAACCAACAGATCTTGGAATTTTGTTTCTACATCAGATAAAAACATTACAGCTATCCAAATCGTTGATATGTTAGGAAAAACTGTAATGACTATCAATCCTGCTGCTACTTCAGCTAATGTTGATGCTACAAACATCACTAGTGGTTTATACTTTGCAAAAGTAACTACTACTTCAGGAACTGAAACAGTGAAATTGATGAAAAACTAAGAACTAGTTTTCTACATATTAAAATCCCTTGCTAGCAATAGTAGGGGATTTTTTTTTGAATGTAACTGCCCTAGCCCTGATGAAAGCGGCATCCTTTTTTGTCCGTTTCTTTAACGGAAAAAAAAGATACAGCGGACAGCAGGAATAGCTCCTAAAAATGCTTACTTTTGCACGAAATTAAAAAATATAAAAAATGGCAACGAATAGAACATTCACAATGATTAAACCGGACGCGGTTGAAAACGGACACATCGGTGGAATTTTGAACATGATTACCGAAGGTGGTTTTAAAATTGTTTCTTTAAAATTAACGCAATTGACAGTCGCTGATGCAAAAGCATTTTACGCTGTACATGCTGCGAGACCATTCTATATGGAATTGGTAGAATTTATGTCGAGAGGACCAATTGTCGCTGCTATTTTAGAAAAAGAAAACGCTATTGAAGATTTCAGAACTTTAATTGGTGCTACAAATCCAGCGGATGCTGCAGAAGGAACTATTCGTAAGAAATACGCCACTTCTATCGGAGAAAATGCCGTTCACGGTTCAGATAGCGATGAGAATGCAGCCATTGAAAGCGCATTTCACTTTGCTGGAAGAGAACAGTTTTAGATAGACGCGCCTGCGGCTTTAGACAGTGAGACGCGTCCTGTGGACTTAAGACTCGCTGTGCTCTAGACTAATAATCATACAATAAAAAATCCCGTTTTAATCGAACGGGATTTTCTTTTTTTATAAGCTAATAATGTCTAAAAGTCCAAAGCGAAGCGTGTCCAAAGCGAAGCGTGTCCAAAGCGAAGCGTGTCCAAAGCGAAGCGTGTCCAAAGCGAAGCGTGTCCAAAGCGAAGCGTGTCCAAAGCGAAGCGTGTCCAAAGGCGCAGCCGTGTCATCTCAAAACCACTTCCTTAACCACTTCCCTCTGCAATTCCTCATTAATCATTTTAATAATCTTGTCTTTGCCGTAATGTAACTCTTCACGTAAAACTGCAGAAGTCAATTCTACATATAAAGTCGTGCCTTTCAAAAGCAGGTTCTTCGTGTAGGTATTCACCCCGTTTCCCATCAGATTTTTCCATGCGTCTTTGACGGCAACATCATCGATGCCACCTTGGAGTTTGTTGACTTGTATAATTTCGTTTAATATTGATCCTATCGTACCGTCGTTACTGAGTCTTCTTGCCATTTTTCATGATATTGAGTGGTTTTGCTCTTTTGTAGTGATATTCGACTGCCTTGTCATTTTTCAAAACCATTTCATTTTCTGTAATCGAAACCAATTCCTCATCCCATTGGCTGTAAAAAGTAGCATAATGAACCACAAATTTGTCTTTCCCTTCCTGAATCGTAACTTTCTCCGCATCAAGATTGACGAAATAACTGCCGTCTAAAGCAGGCGTTACTTTTTTTCTAATCCCAACAAAGTTCTTGACTTGAAAGAAATCATACATTTCGTTAATGCCGTATTTTTTCTCTTTCCCATTGGGAAAAACCACTTTTTCGATTTCCCAATAACCATTCATTTTATCAATGTCTGCTGCGTCAATTTTTCTATTACAAGAAATAAAAAAAAGCGCACTAACTACAAAAATCCCAATTTTATTCATTTCTATTATACTTCTAATATCGACTCTAAGTTAAATGAAAAAAGGACAATTCTTCTAAAAAAAATGTCCTTTTTGTCAACTATATTTTCCCTTCTATTTAAAAAAAGAATCTACGAATTCGTACTTATTAAACACTTGTAAATCTTCCAATCCTTCACCTACTCCGATATATTTTACAGGAATCTGAAATTGATCAGAAATGCCAATGACCACACCACCTTTGGCAGTTCCGTCTAATTTGGTAACTGCTAATGAAGTTACTTCGGTAGCGGCAGTAAATTGTTTGGCTTGCTCAAAAGCATTTTGACCCGTAGAGCCATCAAGTACTAACAACACATCGTTGGGTGTGTTTTCAACCACTTTCTGCATCACACGTTTGACTTTGGTAAGCTCAGCCATCAGATTGGTTTTGTTGTGCAAACGACCCGCGGTATCGATAATCACGATGTCAGCGTCATTGGCTACGGCGCTTTGCAAGGTATCAAATGCCACCGAAGCAGGATCACTTCCCATCTGTTGCTTCACGAGTGGCACTCCTACTCGATCTGCCCATATTTGCAACTGATCAATGGCGGCTGCACGAAATGTATCTGCCGCTCCTAGCGTTACTTTATAACCTTTCTTTTTGAATTGGTAAGCCAACTTTCCTATTGTCGTCGTTTTACCAACACCATTGACACCAACCACCATTAATACATAGGGTTTGACACCAACTGGAATTACAAATTCTGAAGCTTCACCTAGGTTGGTTTCGGAAAGCAAGCCAGAAATTTCTTCCCGCAAGATTTGATTCAATTCTTCCGTTCCCAAGTATTTGTCTTCCGCAACTCTTTTCTCGATGCGGGTGATGATCTTTAGTGTCGTTGTAACGCCCACGTCAGAACCAACTAAAATCTCTTCTAAATTATCGAGAACTTCATCATCAACTTTTGACTTTCCTGCAATGGCCTTGGTCAGCTTAGAAAAAAAAGACGTTTTAGATTTTTCTAAACCTTTGTCTAAAACTTGTTTTTCTTGTTCATTTAGAACTGGTTCTTTCTGTCCGGAAGAGAATATTCTTTTGAAAAAACTCATTTGTATTTAGGATTTAAGATTTTGGAAGTCCTGTAACTTTTATAATTCCCATGCGGAAATCATTACCGTGATCAAAACAACCAATTAGTTGGTAAATATAAAAAATAAAAAAGCTACTTCCGAAAGAAAGTAGCTGTTCTATATATTTGTATTGTGATTATTTCTTTTTCAAGAACTCATCTACCAATTCAGGAGCCATAATAGATTCTACGAATGTATACGCACCAGTTTTTGGAGATCTTACCATTTTAATGGCTTTTGACAATCTCTTTGAAGATGTTTGTAACGATGCTACGGTTTTCTTTGCCATGTCTAAGTATGTTTATTTGAAACTTTAACTTTGTAAAATTTCTAATTATTTAATTTCTTTGTGAACGGTTACTCTTTTCAAAACAGGATTAAATTTCTTAATCTCTAGTCTGTCTGGAGTATTTTTTTTGTTCTTTGTTGTAATGTATCGCGAAGTTCCAGCAACACCTGAAGCTTTGTGCTCTGTACATTCTAAAATTACTTGGATTCTATTACCTTTCTTTGCCATCGTATTGTATTATTATTTTTTTAGGAATAGATTATTTAATAAATCCTTCTGACTGTGCTTTTTTCAAAACTGCAGAAATTCCATTTTTGTTAATTGTTTTTATAGTCGATGCAGCTACTCTTAGCGTAATCCATCGGTCTTCTTCTGGAAGATAAAAACGCTTTTTAACTAAGTTTACAGAAAACTTTCTCTTCGTTTTATTCATCGCGTGAGAAACGTTATTTCCTACCATCGCTCTTTTACCTGTAAGGTCACAAACTCTTGACATTATGCTTATCTTTTATCGTTATTCAAATCGAGGGTGCAAAGAAAAGAAAAATAAACCTTACTGCAAAATAATTAAAGTACATTTTTTTCTTTTTTTTTATTTGCATTTTAATGGTCGTCAAGAACGCCCTTTTTTGAGGAAATTACTACGGTTCAAATTTACTCAAACGGCATTTTTAAAATCTCTTTTTGCAGCATTTCCAAGCTTTTGTTTACCGCGCGCTCTAGCACTTTTTCTCGAGGTTGCCCGAAATTAAATTCCTGCACAATCACCTCATTTGGAGTTGCTAAGGCGATAAAAACCGTTCCGACCTCAGCTTCCGAATCACCCTTTGATGGACCCGCATTTCCAGTCGTGGCTATGGCAAAATCCGTCTCCATTATTTTTCTAATGGAAAGCGCCATCGCCTGAGCAACTTCCGCACTCACCACACTATATTTCTCAATTAATTCTGGTGCAATTCCAAGTACTTTGATTTTTGTCTCTGTGGCATAAGACACCACACTGCCTTTAAAATAATTAGAAGCGCCAGGAACTGCGCTCAAAACTTGCGCAATTTTTCCTCCCGTGCAACTTTCAGCAGTAGCTATTGATTTTTGTGTTGCGTCAATAACCTTCCAAGAATAACTTCAATGGTTTCGCCTTCATCAAATCCGACAATAATGTCGCCAATGATTTGCGTTAAGGATATTACATTCTCTTCTATGGCTTTCTCCAGCATTTCTTTATCTGTTCCTCGAGCAGACAAACGCAAACGCACTTTTCCTGGACTCGGCAAATACGCCAATTTGATAAATGAAGGCAAGTTGTTTTCCCAAGTTTCGATTCGTTCCGCTACTTTACTTTCGCCTTCCCCATACGTCATGATGGTCTTGTGCAAAATGTAAGGACGCTCGTATTCTCGAACTACTTTCGGAATGATTTCGTGCTCGATCAAATATTTCATTTCGTAAGGAACGCCTGGCAACGAGATAAAAACCGTCTGCTCTTTCTTCATCCACATGCCTGGCGCGGTACCCATTGCGTTGTGTAGCACCGTGCACTTTGACGGCACCAACGCTTGATCTCGGTTGAGTTGGGTAATCGGACGTTTGTAGAATCCTTCAATGATCGCCGTGACATGCGCCAAAACCGCTTCATCAACGACGAGCTGATCATCAAAATATTCGCAAAAAGTATGTTTAGTAATATCGTCTTTCGTTGGACCTAATCCACCGGTGATAATCACCAAATCAACTTGATTTTGAAGCTTAGAAAACGTGTCTAAAATATGCTGCTTGTCATCCGAAATAGAAAGCATCTCGTACACCGCCACACCAATTTTGTCTAACGATTTGGCAATAAAACCAGAATTGGTATCGACAATTTGTCCGATTAGAATTTCGTCGCCGATGGTAACTATGGTTGCTTGCATTTTTCTAGGTTCTAAGGTTCTAAGATTCTGAGGTCCTAAGGTTCTGAGGTTCTGAGAGATTAAATTACTAAAGTTTTAAATCTTGGTCTGAAACCCTAGCCCTGATGGCAGCGGCATCCTTTTTTGTTTTGTCACCCTGAGCGTCCCACCTGCCGGCGGACAGGCAGTCGAAGGGTTTTTTACAAAACAAAAAAGATATAGCGAACAGCAGGTTCTCGGCTCCTAAAAAAACTCAGCACCTCAACACCTTAGAACCTTAGCAACTTTAAACTACAATTCGAAATCCTTCGAAATTTCTTTTACCGCTTTTTCAATTTGGGATTCCACGCTGTCATACGTAGCTTTGATTTCTTTCTTTTTGCCTTCCGCTTTGGTCCAAGCTTCTATTTGAAGAATCTCCTGAAATGCTTGATCCATGCCTAATAAATCCAAAGTCGGCTTTATTTTGTGGGCATACGCGTAGGCTAATTTGTGATCTTTTGTCTTAATTCCTAACTTGATTTGGGTTAAATCTTGCGGAACTTCCGTGACAAATAAGGTGATGATTTGGTTGACGAATTCAGCATCGTTGTCTGAAAGCGCATACACTTTAGATAGGTTGTAATTTAGGGCCATGATTATTTAATATTTATTCTGAATACTTTTTTATTTTCAATGAATCCTTCAAGGACATCATTGGGTTGAACGACTGCAACGCCTTCTGGTGTTCCAGTAAAAATAATGTCTCCTATTTTGAGTGTAAAGTATTGAGAAACGTACGCGATGAGTTCGTCAATTTTCCACAGCATCAGGCTAGAATTACCTTTTTGAACTGTTTTTCCGTTATTGGTGAGTTCAAAATTAATACTTTCTAACGAACTAAAAAGTTTTTTCGATATAAAGCTACCAATAACCGCTGAACCGTCAAAAGCTTTTGCTTTTTCCCACGGCAAGCCTTTATCCTTTAACGTTTGTTGAACGTCTCGTGCAGTAAAATCGATCCCGACACTAATCTCTTCGTAATACTTGTGTGCAAACTTGGGCTCAATATATTTGCCGACTTTGCTGATTTTGACAATCAACTCAATTTCATGGTGAATGTCCGAAGAAAACTCGGGAATCACAAACGGATGCTGCTTCAACAAAATAGCAGAATCCGGCTTGAGAAACACAACGGGCTCGTCAGGTCGTTCGTTTTGTAATTCTTCGATATGTTTGGCGTAGTTGCGCCCGATGCAAATCAACTTCATAGTTGTAGGTTGTAAGTTGTAGGTTGAGGAGCCGGGAACCTGCTATCCGCTATATCTTTCACGCCGAACGCCGGCGCAAAAGGATACCGCTGCTATCAGGGCTAGGGAATCCGTATTACAACAGCTTATTGTTTAATTTTCGCAGTTTAATCGCTGTTAGTACTTTCTTCGTATATAGAGGAAAGTCCGCATTTTGAATCCAACCGAAGTAACCCGGTTCGTCTTCTAATACTTTTTCTACTTTGGCACCTTTGTGTTTTCCAAATGAGAAAACTTCTTCACCATCTTTGTCGTAACCGATAAATCCAGCAAAATCCGCAGAACGTTTTCTGGTGGTAAACTCTGCCAAGGATTTCATATCATTTTCCAATTCAGGATAACGCTCTAATTGGGCTTTCAATATTTCGTAGGTTGCCATGGTATCGGCTTCGGCGGAATGGGCGTTTTCTAAACTTTGCCGCAGTAAAACTTTAAGGCGGCACTCAAGGTGCGTTCTTCCATTTTGTGAAAGATGGTCTGCACATCTACAGACACGCGGCTTTTCATGTCAAAATCGACACCCGCACGCAACAATTCCTCCGCCAACAGTGGAATGTCAAAACGATCCGAATTGAATCCACCCAAATCGCTATCCTTAATCATGTTGTGAATTTGAGTCGCCAATTCCTTAAAAGTCGGTTCGTTTGCCACTTTTTCATTCGTAATGCCATGCACCGCAACGACCTGTGGTGGAATCACCATTTCTGGATTGACCAACCAGGTTTTGCTTTCTTTATTCCCATTGGGAAATACTTTAAAAATCGAGATTTCGACGATGCGATCTTTCGCCACGTCAATACCCGTCGTTTCTAGATCGAAGAAGCAAATGGGTTTATTGAGTTTGAGTTCCATTGTTGTTTTTTAGGGCTGTAAAGATAGGGTTTGCAATTGATAATTGATAATTAACACTCGAGGATTTTGCCGAACTGAGCGAAGCTAATTGATAATCGGAGAGCATTTAATTGAAAATCTAATTACTTGGAAAAAAATCTTGTTACGTAGGTGCTTTAAAAAAATAAAGACAAACTTATATGTCCTTATATGCCTTACATGGTTAAAAATTCTGAAACATATAAGGCATATAAGGGCATATAAGATTTTGAAGTTGCGATTTTAAATCTTTTTTGATTTACTACTAATTTTCTTCGAGATTAAAGAATATCGAATTTGGAGTAAAAAAAACACTTTCAAAGTGAAAAGGTTTCCTAATCACTTAACAATTGAAATTATTTAATGATTTTCAAAGTGGTGTTTGTTGTACCATTAAAAACGCTGACAAAATATATACCGTTAGCCAGCGATTCGGGCATTTGGATTTCGATAGTATTCTTTCCGAAGGGAAATAATTGGTCTTGAATTATGTTTTGAATTTTTCTTCCGTTACAGTCGAGCAAGTCAGCTGAAATAGTTCCTGAAATGTCGAGATTGAAACTTAAGTTAATCTTGTTTGTAAAAGGATTTGGATAGGCCGAAAAAGTGCTTTTATCTGTTGCAAATTCTTCGGAATCTAGCCCTGCTTCATTAAATCGCAATAAGGTAAAATCGGTAGTACTTCCGTTATAAGTTACCCCACCAAGAATAATTCTACCGTCCGCTTGAGTGATCGAGGCAGTAGCACCTTCATCATCTCCAAAATCAATCATTTGTCTACCATTAATACCAAACGATGTATCTAAGCTTCCATTTGTCATAAATCGAAAAAGGACAAAATCTGCGGTAGTATTTAACGCAATGCCTGCAACGATTAATTTACCGTCATTTTGAAGTTCTGATGTTGATGCAAAACCCTCTTGGTTTACATTAAAATCCGCCGTTGTTACTCCACCAATACCATAACTTGTATCTAAGATTCCGTTGTTCGTATATTTTGCAATAACTACTTTTTCATTGTTGTCAACATTAAAATAAGTCGTCCCACTTACAATAAATTTCCCATCGGTAAGAATTTGAATGGTAGCATCATTTACATCTCCTCCAAAATCCGTAATGATTCTTCCATTTACTCCGAAACTGGTATCCAAGCTTCCATCCGAATTCAATCTTACAATTCCAAAAGTAGAATTGCTAATAACATTACCTCATAGGTGAATCCCGCAGCAAGAATTTTTCCGTCAGGCTGAATTTTCATACATTCTAAACCTTCTTCGCTAAGCAAAAGATTGTTTGAAACCGTTCCGAAATTGACGCTAACCAATCCATTCACACCAAAAGAAGTGTCTTTGGATCCATTTTCATTGTAACGCGCGATGGCAAAGTTTGGATTTACACTAACTGCATCTCCATTGATCTTACCTGCAACAATAAATTTATTATCGGACTGAATTTGCAAAGACCGTGCTTCATTTGAAACGGAATTGAAATCGCTTAGTAAAATACCGTTTGTTCCAAAACCACTGTCTAAAGTACCATTACTATTATACCGAACAATGGCAAAATCAAAATCTATCTCAGATAATAATACTCCATTGCTTGCTGCTACTAAAATTTTCCCATTATTTAGAACTTTAACCTCATTGCTCTCGTTTTCCAGATAGGTTCCTACAGGCGTCAAAACAGTTCCATTGTACCAAAAGAAGTGTCTATATTTCCATTTACAAGATATCTTGAAAGTGCTATTTGATTGATTGTCCCATCATAATAAGAACCACAAGCAACAATTTTTCCATCGGATTGAATTGCCAGTGAAGCTAAATAACTTTCATTAGAACCAAATGAAGTTACTACTTTTCCATTTGTGCCAAAAGTGGAATCTAGTGTTAAACCTTGAGAAAATGAAATTGACATAAAAGCCAATGCAACTGTAGTTGAAATAAATTTTGTAGTCATTGAAATAAGATTGGTAAATAAGTTGTGTGTAATTAAGAAAAAAAAAGAGTCAATAACCGCAAAAATGATAAAAAAAAGAATTCCTGACTGTGCTAAGAAGCAAGTATATACTGCTGGTCAAGTTAACATTTAAAAAAGCCTCTTCAATTGAAGAGGCTTTCATTATCAATTCTCAATTGTCAATTAAAAACTTCTGTTCTCATCAAACGCCTCCATATATTCCGCGACGCGTTTTACAAAACTGCCTCCCAAAGCACCATCTACCACGCGGTGATCGTAACTGTGCGACAAGAACATTTTTTTGCGGATGCCGATAAAATCACCTTCTGGCGTTTCGATAACAGCGGGTACTTTACGAATGGCACCCAAAGCCAAGATTCCTACTTGAGGTTGGTTGATGATTGGGGTACCGAACACACTGCCGAATGTTCCGACATTGGTAACCGTGTATGTTCCGCCTTGAGTATCGTCTGGTTTTAGTTTTCCGGCTTTCGCACGGTTACCTAAATCGTTTACCGCTTTGGCCATTCCTAATAAATTCAATTGGTCAGCATTCTTAATGACAGGCACAATCAGATTTCCGTTAGGTAGCGCCGCCGCCATACCCAAGTTGATATTTTTCTTTTTGACGATGTAATCACCATCAACAGAAATATTCATCATTGGGAAATCTTTCAACGCTTTCGCCACGATTTCCATAAATATTGGGGTAAAAGTCAGCTTCTCGCCTTCTCTTTTCTCAAATGCATTTTTATTTTTCTCTCTCCAATCCCAAATCGCTGTTACATCTACTTCGATAAACGATTGAACGTGTGCAGAAGTTTGTACGGATTGCACCATATAACCCGCAATGAGTTTTCGCATGCGATCCATTTCGACGATTTCGTCTTGACCGTTGACAGAAACTGGAGCTGCTTTAGTGGTTGTCGGTTGTCGGTTATCGGTTGTCGGTTGAACTGCTTCAACTGGACTAGGAGCGACAACGGTTGGTTGTGGTACTTCAGGAGCAACTGGCGCAGGCGCTGCGGCCACTGGAGCGTTCACTTTATTTTTGATGTAATCTAACAAATCGTTTTTGGTCACGCGACCTTCATTTCCTGTACCAGAAATCGATTCTAATTCGGCAACACTAATGCCTTCTTCTTTGGCAATGTTGCGCACTAATGGAGAAAAGAATTTCTCGGAATGGGTATAATCTTGGGGTTGACTTGCAGCAGGTGCCGCAACAAATTCTCTGGCATTTTCTACGGTTTTGGCAACCGCTTCAACCGCTGGAGCAACTGGTGCTGAAACTTCAACAACTACTGGTGCTGCTTGAGCTACCGCAGCTCCACCTTCGGTTTCTATGATTCCTAAAGTTTGACCAACCTGAACTAAATCGTCTTTTTGAAACAACTTTTCTACCAAGACACCGGAAACTTCTGATGGAATTTCGCTGTCGACTTTGTCCGTCGCAATTTCAAGAACCGCTTCGTCTACTTCGATTCTATCGCCAACTTCTTTCAGCCAATTGGTAATGGTTGCTTCTGCAACACTTTCTCCCATTTTGGGAAGCTTTAATTCAAATCTTGCCATATAGTTAACCTCAAGGGATAATTTTAATTTCTGTTTGCGAAAATAATAAAATAAATACTTCTTCTGTGAGAATTATTTAATTTTTCATGCTTAAATTACGCTTTGTCTATTTTAAGTGCAATTACTTCACCTCGATCATTACTGCTGTTGCTTCCGATAATGAAATCACTTTTTTGAGGTAATATCTTGAAAGTAAATCCTTTATTTCTGAAACGCTCGAAGTAATCTATGATCAATTTGAAACTCAATTGATTGCTATCAAAAATAACTTCAATGTTTTCGCCTTCTTTCTTCGTTAGCGAATTTAGACTATTTTCCGTTGGAGAATCTGCCATCACTACTTTTTTTCCTAACAAGTTTTCAACTTTTATCCTAAGATTTTCGTTTTCAGAAAGTAAGATGTACGTTGTTACTTTTCGCGCTGCTAACGCTGTTTTATTTTTTTTGGTCCTAGAAAAAAGATGCGCTCCCGCTTTCATGAAAATATCAAATAAAACAGAAACTTGAAAATGCTTCTGATAGAATAATTCCATCGCTTTTTGAAAACTGTGTAGGTATTTTTTGTCTTTAACGGTACTCTCGCCTTTATAATGAATCACCGTTGTTTCGGAAAAATAGTAATTGCTTTTCCCAGACAGCATCGACCGATAACTCAAATCGATATCTTCCCCATACATAAAAAAAAGCCTCATCAAAACCATGTAACTGATTGTAAAGTTCTCGTTGCATGATCATAAAAGCGCCAACCAAAACATCGACTTTGCCAGTTTGATTCTCCTCTAAATGTTCCGCGTAATACTTCCCGAATCGTTTCGATTTAGGAAATACTTTGTATAAACCAGTCACTTTTGTAAAAGCTACAAATGGCGCCGGAACTCCACGTTTGCATTCTGGAAGAAAATTCCCCGTGCCATCGATGAGTTTGCAACCCACAATTCCCAAATCGGTTTTGGATTCGGCAAAAGCCAACACTTTCTCAAAAGTATCTTCCGCCACTACAGTATCTGGATTGAGAATGCAGATATACTCGCCTTTCGCTTGCGCCACGCCAATGTTATTGCCTTTTGGAAATCCAGCGTTGGTTTTGTTCTCGATAAGTGTGACCTCGGGATACCTGCTTTTCATCATCGCACAACTGTCATCGGGTGAATTGTTGTCAACGACAATGACCTCACCATCAATATTTTCGAGTGCTTTTTGAACACTGAGCACACAGAGCTCGAGGAAATAGCGAACGTTGTAGTTGAGAATGATAACGGAAATCTTCATGCGGCAAATGTAATTTGAAAAATTGAAAATTTGAAGATTCGTCTACAACTAAAATTATCTTTTAAACGAACTGCCCTAGCCCCGATAGTAGTGGAAATCCTTTTGTGACGGTGTTCGGCACAAAAGATTGGAACGTATAGCGGGAAATAGCTCCTAATTAATTGATAATTGACAATTGATAATTGATAATGGGCTTAATTGTCAATTGTTAATTATCAATTATCAATTGGAACACTTACTTTTGCGCAAAAATTACACCTGTGAATTACTTATCCGTAGAAAATATTTCGAAATCGTTTGGCGAGCGCACTTTGTTTTCCGACCTGTCTTTTGGCATTAATAAAGACCAGAAAATTGCTTTCATCGCCAAGAATGGTTCTGGAAAAACGTGCATTATGAATATTATCACGGGCGAGGATGAACCCGATGCTGGAAAAGTGGTTTTGCGGAAAGACATTAAGATGGCGTTTCTATCTCAAACGCCGAATCTGCAAGATGAATTGACGATTGAGGAAAGTATTTTCGCTTCGGATAATGAAGTGCTGAAAATCATCGAACAGTATGAAAAAGCGCTGGAACATCCGGAAGATGAAGAAGCGTATCAGCGTGCTTTTGACCTCATGGATCAGCACAATGCTTGGGATTTTGAAACGCAATTCAAACAGATTTTATTCAAATTGAAGTTGGAAGACTTTAAATTGAAAGTGAAAAACATGTCTGGTGGACAGAAAAAAAGACTCTCCTTAGCAATCATTTTGATCAATCGTCCGGACTTATTAATTCTTGATGAACCTACGAATCACCTCGATTTAGAAATGATTGAATGGTTGGAAAGTTACTTTGCCAAAGAAAATATTACGTTGTTTATGGTGACGCACGACCGTTTCTTTTTGGAACGTGTTTGTAATGAAATTATCGAATTGGATAACGGAAAACTCTATCAATACAAAGGCAATTATTCGTACTATTTAGAGAAAAAAGAAGAGCGCATTGCTTCCGAAAATTCGAGTATTGACAAAGCGCAGAACTTATTCGTTAAGGAATTGGCGTGGATGCGTCGTCAACCGAAAGCGCGAACGACCAAATCGAAATCGCGTCAGGACGATTTTTACGTGATTAAGCAGAAAGCGGAAAGTCGACGGAAAGAAAATGTCGTCGAGCTTGAAATCAATATGGAGCGCATGGGTAGCAAGATTATTGAGATGCACAAAGTGTCGAAAAAATTCAAAGACCGTGTGATTTTAGATGGATTTAATTTCGATTTTCAACGCGCGGAACGCATCGGGATTATTGGAAAAAACGGAACGGGAAAGTCGACGTTTTTGAATTTGATTACAGGTACGATTCCGTTAGATAGCGGCAAAGTCATCAAAGGCGACACCATTAAAATAGGTTATTACACCCAAAGCGGCATCAATCCGAAACCGGGACAGAAAGTAATTGATATTATTAAAGAATACGGTGAGTTTATTCCACTTGCGAAAGGAAAAATCATTTCCGCGGGGCAGTTGTTGGAGCGCTTTTTATTCGACCGCAAAAAGCAACATGATTATGTAGAAAAATTGAGTGGCGGTGAATTGAAACGGTTGTATTTGTGTACGGTTTTGATTCAGAATCCTAACTTTTTGATTCTCGATGAACCTACAAATGATTTGGATATTGTGACGCTAAATGTATTGGAAAGTTTCCTGTTAGATTATCCCGGTTGTTTATTGGTGGTTTCTCACGACCGTTATTTTATGGACAAGATTGTCGATCACTTGTTTGTATTTCGAGGCGATGGCGTCATCGAAGATTTCCCTGGAAACTATTCCGATTTTAGAGCGTATGAAGACAGCGCTGATGTCGCTCAAAAAGAGGAAAACAAATCCGAAAAGAAAGATTGGAAACAACAAAATAATACGTCAGGCTTGAGCTTTAACGAGCAAAAAGAGTTTCAAAAAATTGAGCGTGAAATCAAAGATTTGGAATACGAAAAGAAGCAAATCGAACAATTGTTTTCAGACGGAAAAGTGACAGACGATGCGATAGCGAGCAAAGCTAAAGAACTCGAAGTCATCATCAAAAAAATCGAGGAGAAAGAAGAACGTTGGTTTGAACTTTCGGCGAAGATTGAGGGATAGTTAGAAACGGATATTCATAAAGTTCGGGGCTAAAGTCTTAAATGCTCTTAAATTCCTTATATGGTTCGAAAAAAAATTAACCATTTAAGGCATATAAGGGCATATAAGAAAATTAAAAAGGTTATTAAAAGATAATAGACAATTAGTCACCTTTAAGCTGGTTCTCCGTATAAATCGAATTCGGTTGCTTCTGTTATTTTAATCATCGCAAAATCGCCCGTTTTCATATAATGTTTAGAAGCGTCGATTAAAACCTCATTATCCACATCTGGACTATCAAATTCAGTTCTTCCCACAAAGTGAGCGCCTTCTTTTCTGTCGATTATACACTTGAAAACTTGACCAACCTTTTCTTGATTTAAGTCCCAAGAAATTTGCGATTGCAGTTCCATAATTTCTTCGGCACGTGCTTTTTTCACTTCTTCAGGCACGTCATCTTCTAATAAATAAGCATGCGTATTTTCTTCGTGTGAATAGGCAAAACAACCCATTCGGTCGAATTTCATTTCTTGTACAAAATCCTTTAGAATTTCGAAATCTTCCTGTGTTTCACCAGGATAACCCACAATCAAAGTGGTTCGAATTGCCATTCCAGGAACCGCCGCACGGAAATCTTGCAATAATTTCGTTGTTTTTTCTTTAGTCGTTCCGCGGCGCATCGATTTTAGAATCGAATCGGAAATATGTTGCAGTGGAATATCGATGTAATTGCAAATCTTCGGTTCCCGTTTCATAATGTCTAAAACATCCATCGGGAAACCTGTTGGAAATGCGTAGTGCAAGCGAATCCATTCGATGCCTTCCACTTTGACTAAAGCTTCGAGCAATTCGCCTAAGTTTCTTTTTTTATAAATATCTAAACCGTAATAGGTCAAATCTTGTGCAATCAAAATCAATTCTTTCACGCCATCACGAGCCAAACCTTCCGCTTCTTTCACTAATTTTTCAATGGGTTGGGAAACGTGTTTGCCACGCATTAATGGAATCGCACAAAAGCTGCAGGGTCTGTCACAACCTTCAGCAATTTTCAAATAGGCGTAGTTTTTTGGAGTGGTCGTCAAACGTTCTCCTAACAATTCATGTTTATAATCAGCACCTAACGCTTTCAATAATTGAGGCAATTCGGTTGTTCCAAAATACTGGTCGACGTTGGGAATTTCTTTCTCCAAATCCGGACGATAACGTTCCGACAAACAGCCGGTCACAAAAACTTTATCTACGATGCCGCGTTCTTTCTTATCGGCATATTCCAAAATCATATTGACCAATTCCGCTTTGGCATTGTCAATAAATCCACAGGTATTGATGACCACGATATTGCCTTCTTGCTCATGCACGACGTCTTTTCCGTTGGCGCGCAATTGGCCCATCAATACTTCACTATCATACACATTCTTAGAACATCCAAGGGTGATGACATTGATTTTATTTTTCTTTAATGATTTGGTTCTCATAGACTTTTTTTGTTCTCTTTAAGGAGCGCAAAATTAGACTATTTTTGTGGATTCTCTTTCGGTTTAGCAGAAATTCACTTTCAGATTGTTTAGATTTGTCCTCACTTTTTAAAATCATGACACTGCTTTTTTCTATTCGATCGTATTTACAATTTCTTTGGAAATCCAAAAATCAACATGGGGTGCATTCGCCATTTGTTTTTGATTTGGTGACGAAATGTTTTTACGATAAGACTTCGAAGCCAGAATACACAACACTTAAAAAGTTCAGAAACGAATTTTTGCAAAACAAAAGCAGCATTGAAGTCACCGACTTTGGCGCAGGTTCCAGAGTTTTTAAATCGAATCGCCGTCAAAAGACCTATTTCAAAAATTGCACAAACTGCCGGAATTACTCCCAAACGAGCGGAATTACTTTTTCGAATTTCACGTTATTTCCAACCCGATTCCATTTTAGAAATCGGAACATCCTTAGGTTTAGCTACTTCGGCTTTATCACTGGGCAATCCAAAAGCTAAAATCACGACTCTTGAAGGTTGTCAAGAAACCGCTCGAATTGCACAAGATAATTTTCAAAAATTCCAACTTAAAAACATTCAGTTGCAAGTAACAGAATTCAACACCTATCTCAGCAACCTACAACCCACAACCTACAACCCACAACTGATCTACTTCGACGGCAACCACTCCAAAGAAGCCACGCTACAATATTTCGAACTACTATTACCAACCATCACGAACGAAACCGTTTGGATTTTCGATGACATCCATTGGTCCGCTGCCATGACCGAAGCCTGGGAAACCATCAAAAAACACCCGAAAGTAAAAGTCACCATCGACACTTTTCAATGGGGATTGGTTTTCTTTCGAAGTGAACAAGAAAAAGAGCATTTTACGATTCGCGTATAGCCCGCTGTAACAAAATCAATATCTGCGTCACTAATGACTGATTTTAAAATCAATTGTGTACTTTTAAATTCGTAATTCTCAATTCGTAATTCCAAATTCCAAATGGCCAATCCATTAATCAAAATCACCAATATCAAACGCGATTTTCAACTCGGAAACGAAACCGTTTATGTGCTGAAAGGCATCGATTTGATCATCAACAAAGGCGAATACGTCGCACTGATGGGACCATCAGGATCAGGAAAATCAACACTGATGAACATCCTCGGTTGCCTTGATACGCCCACGTCTGGCAGTTATATTCTCAACGAAAAGGACGTGAGCAAAATGCACGACGACGAACTGGCTGAAATCCGCAACAAAGAAATTGGCTTTGTTTTTCAAACTTTTAATCTCTTGCCAAGAACATCGGCTTTAGATAATGTGGCGCTTCCGATGGTCTACGCTGGTTTTTCAAAATCAGAGCGTAAAATTCGCGCGACTGAAGTGTTGGCTCAGGTCAATCTCGCCGACCGAATGGATCATCAACCCAATCAATTATCAGGTGGACAGCGCCAACGGGTGGCGATTGCAAGAGCAATGGTCAACAAACCTTCTATCATTTTGGCAGACGAACCAACAGGAAATTTAGACAGCAAGACTTCCGAAGAAATCATGAAATTGTTTGGCGATATTCACAAAAACGGAAATACGGTAATTTTAGTAACCCACGAAGAAGAAATCGCTGCTTACGCCTATCGTGTCATTCGATTGCGAGACGGCATGGTAGAAAGCGATACGTCGAAGTAATTTTTTTAGGAGCTTAATCCTGCTTTTCGCCTTTATCTCTCCGCTTTGCTCCGAGGATGCCGGCTACAATCAGGGCTAGGACTCGACCGCAAGATTGAATAATTTCTGAAAATAGGATAAAATCTCAAATTCATACAATCCATTATTATCTTTACTATTGTACCTTGAATCCTCTAAATTATTCTGATGAAAAAGATTTTTGTTTTACTGTTTTCTTAGGTAATATCGTTGTTGGATTGGCGCAAAATCAAATGCAGCAGAACGCCATCACGTCGTTTACGATAAATTACAACAATAATGACTTTGAAAAAATCTACGCTTCGTTTTCAGCAAAAATGAAAAAGGCACGTACCAAAAAGCAGTATTTTGATTTCTTTTCTAGAGTAAAAAACGAACGAGGATCTTTGCGATCAACTGAATTGACAAACTATCAAGAAAGTAAACTAAAATCAAAAGCACAATATATTGCGAATTTTGAATTTGGAAGTGGCATCATTAGAATTTCAATGAATGCACAAAATGAAATCATTGGCTTTTATATTGTAAAAGAAAATTTGATGTAACTATAATTCCTTTATTGTAGTAAATTTCAATCGCTAACTTGATACCTTCAATCTAAAAATTCCAAATGAAAATAGGTTTACTCACCTGCCAACGACTCCCCGACTTAACGCCAGCCGATCAATTATTGATTCCAGAATTAGCGAAACACAATATCGTTGCTGAAGCAGTGATTTGGGACAATCCAGACGTCATTTGGACCGATTTCGATTATCTCATTTTCAGAAACACTTGGGATTATTACGAAAAAGAATCTCAATTTAATTTGTGGCTATCGACAATCAAAAAACTCGGAATCAAAACGTTGAATTCGATAGATATCATCGAGCAAAACAAACACAAATTCTATTTGCGGGACGTACAAAACCAAGACATCGCAATTATTCCAACAGTTTTTATTGAAAAAACAAAGCAACTTCATCTTGCGGAAATCATTCCACCACACTGGAAAAAAGCCGTCATCAAACCTGCTTTTTCCGCTGGTTCATATCTCACTGAAGTTTTTGAGGTAGCTAACATTGAAGAAATCAACCAAAAATACCAAACCATTGCGTCTGAAAAAGATTTACTGTTACAAGAATTCAAACCTGAAATTGAAACCGAGGGCGAAACGTCCTTAATTTTCTTCAATAAAAAATACTCCCATGCCGTCAACAAAAAACCAGCGGCTGGAGATTTTCGAATTCAAGTGCAGTTCGGCGGAGTTTATACTTCACTCAGTCCAAGTGCCAAACTAATTCAACAAGCACAAAAATTGTCGATACCTTTCCGAACAACCTTTTATACGCTCGAGTAGATGGAATCATCATCAACAACCACATCCAATTGATGGAAGTGGAATGCATCGAGCCGGATTTGTATTTCAATTATAGCGAAGGCTCATTGCAACGATTCGTCAATTCTATTTTAAAATTAATCTATTAATAAAACTCAGTAACTTAGCAACTCTAAACTCAGCAACTCAGAAAAAATGAAAGTTTATACAAAAACCGGTGACTCCGGAACCACTGCCCTTTTTGGTGGCACACGCGTACCAAAAGATCACATCAGAATTGACAGTTACGGAACCGTTGATGAACTAAATTCCTATATCGGATTGATTCGCGATCAGGAAATGAATTCGCATTACAAAGACATTTTGATTGAAATACAAGATCGTTTGTTTACTGTCGGCGCTATTTTGGCCACACCTCCCGAAAAGGAAGTGATGAAAAATGGTGAACTTCGTTTGCAAAATCTCGGAATTGTCGAAACCGATATCGAATTGTTAGAAAACGAAATTGATGCGATGGAAGATAGTTTGCCTCAAATGACGCATTTCGTTTTGCCAGGCGGCCACACAACCGTGTCATATTGTCATATTGCGCGTTGCGTTTGCAGACGGGCCGAGCGTTTGGCGGTGCATCTAGATCATATTGAACCTGTTGCCCCCATCGCTATTAAGTACCTCAACCGACTTTCTGACTACCTTTTTGTGCTGGCACGGAAGTTGACTTCCGACCTTAAAGCGGATGAAGTGAAATGGATTCCACGAAAATAAAATTAAAGTAAATTCCAATATTGAAATTCCACCCGAGGCACAGCCGAACGGAGCGAAGCTAAAATCCAATATTGACGGTCATTTAAAAAAATGACTTTTTGGGATTTAGAATTTGCTTTTTTAGAATTTAAAACAACCCAAATTTGGTATTTGAAATTTTCCTTTTTGGAATTTAATAAACCACGTTCTTAACTTTATTTTAAAATAAATCAATTTTTACTTGACTCTTTCAGTAAAAAAATTATTTTTGCACAAACTATAAATCGAAAGAAGATGTATTGGACATTAGAATTAGCGTCGTATTTGAGTGATGCTCCTTGGCCTGCAACCAAAGATGAATTAATTGACTATGCTATTAGAGCTGGTGCGCCGCTTGAGGTTGTAGAAAACCTACAATCAATAGAGGACGAAGGCGAGCTATACGAATCGATGGAAGAAATTTGGCCTGATTATCCAACCGACGAAGATTACCTTTGGAACGAGGATGAGTATTAAAAAAATAATAAAACCCATGAAAAGTCTCTCACGAGGCTTTTTTTTTTGTTTAAATTTGCGCACTTTATCAATACCCTTTTATACACCCAATTATGAGTTTCATTAACGATATATTAAAAATATTTGTAGGAGATAAATCCAAAAAAGACGTAGGTGCTTTGCAAGGAACCATCACCAAAATAAAATCCATAGAAGCGTCTTTGACGAATTTGTCTCATGACGAATTACGAGCAAAAACGACTCAATTTAAAGAAAAGATCAAACAAGCGCGTGCAGAAAAAGACAGTAAAATTGCCGCCTTGCTACAAGAGGCTGATACAATCGAAGACATCGACAAAAGAGAAGACCTATACGCTTCCGTCGATGCTTTAGAAAAAGAAGCCTACGAAATATCTGAAAAAGTACTGAACGAAATCCTTCCAGAAGCCTTCGCAGTGGTAAAAGAAACTGCCAAAAGATTTAAAGAAAACACCCAATTAGTCGTAACTGCAACCCCGAAAGATCGCGAATTGTCTGCGACAAAATCGTACATCAATATCGTTGGTGATACTGCCGTTTGGGCCAATTCATGGAATGCTGCCGGAAAAGAAATCACTTGGGATATGATTCACTACGACGTTCAGTTGATTGGTGGTATGGTACTTCACAGTGGAAAAATTGCAGAGATGCAAACAGGGGAAGGAAAAACTTTAGTAGCGACTTTGCCACTTTACCTAAATGCTTTAACTGGAAACGGTGTGCACTTAGTAACCGTAAATGACTACTTAGCCAAACGTGATAGTACGTGGAAAGCACCATTGTTTGAGTTTCACGGATTGACTGTAGAATGTATCGATAACTACCAACCGAATACTGAAGAAAGAAGAAAAGCATACAACGCTGACATCACATACGGAACCAACAACGAATTTGGTTTCGATTATTTGAGAGACAACATGGCGCATTCGCCGGAAGATTTGGTACAGCGCAAACACAATTACGCCATCGTCGATGAGGTCGATTCTGTATTGATTGATGATGCCCGTACACCTTTGATTATCTCTGGTCCAGTTCCTCAAGGCGACCGTCATGAGTTTAATGAATTGAAACCAAAAATCGAAAACCTGGTGCAATTGCAACGACAATTATCAAACGGTTTTCTAACTGAAGCGAAACGTTTGGTAAAAGAAGGCAACATGAAAGACGGCGGTTTCAACCTATTGAGAGCGTACAGAAGTTTACCAAAAAACAAAGCGTTAATCAAGTTTTTGAGTGAAGAAGGCATCAAACAATTGTTGCAAAAAACCGAGAATCAATACATGCAAGACAACAATCGTGACATGCACAAAGTGGATGAAGCGTTATATTTTGTTATCGAAGAAAAAAACAATCAAGTAGAATTGACAGACAATGGAGTCAAATTTCTTTCCTCAGATACAGACGAAAATTTCTTTTTACTTCCAGATATCGGAACTGAAATTGCACGAATCGAAAAATTAGGTTTAGAAAAAGACAAAGAAGCAGAAGAAAAAGAAAAGTTATTCCAAGATTTTTCTATCAAAAGTGAGCGTATTCACACGCTAACGCAGTTGCTAAAAGCCTATTCACTTTTTGAAAAAGATGTTGAGTATGTGATTATGGATAACAAGATTTTAATCGTCGATGAACAAACCGGTCGTATCATGGATGGTCGTCGTTATTCAGACGGATTACACCAAGCCATCGAAGCCAAAGAAAACGTAAAAATTGAAGCCGCAACGCAAACTTTCGCTACCGTGACGCTTCAAAACTATTTCAGAATGTACAGCAAATTGGCGGGTATGACTGGAACGGCAGTAACAGAAGCGGGTGAACTTTGGCAAATCTACAAATTGGATGTGGTGGAGATTCCAACCAACCGCCCAATGGCACGAAAAGACAAAGAAGATTTGATTTATAAAACAACTCGTGAAAAATTCAACGCAGTGATCGAAGACGTAACCGAATTATCAAAAGCAGGTCGACCAGTATTGATTGGTACCACTTCGGTTGAAATCTCTGAATTATTAAGTCGAATGTTGAAAATGCGTAACATTCAACACAACGTTTTGAATGCAAAAATGCACAAACAAGAAGCACAAATTGTCGAGGAAGCTGGAAAACCTGGCGTCGTAACCATTGCTACGAATATGGCTGGACGTGGAACGGATATTAAGCTTTCCCCTGAAGTCAAGGCAGCGGGCGGATTAGCCATTGTAGGAACAGAGCGTCATGATTCACGTCGTGTTGACCGACAGTTGCGCGGACGTGCTGGTCGTCAAGGAGACGTGGGTAGTTCACAATTTTACGTGTCGTTAGAAGACAACCTCATGCGTTTGTTTGGCTCGGAAAGAGTAGCAAAAGTAATGGATAGAATGGGATTGAAAGAAGGTGAAGTGATTCAACATTCGATGATGACCAAATCGATAGAACGTGCTCAGAAAAAAGTAGAAGAAAACAATTTTGGCGTTCGTAAGCGTTTGTTAGAATACGATGATGTGATGAATGCTCAGCGTGAAGTGGTGTACAAACGCCGCCGACATGCCTTGCACGGTGAAAGATTGAAAGTAGATATCGCCAATATGATGTACGACACGAGTGAAGTGATTGTTGCATCCAACAAAGCAACCAATGATTTCAAGAATTTTGAATTCGAATTGATTCGTTATTTCTCGATTACTGCTCCAGTTTCTGAAAGTGAATTTGAAAGATTAAGCGAAGTGGAATTGGCTGGAAAAGTCTACAAAGCAGCGTTAGAATTTTATAATGCAAAAACAGAAAGATCTGCTCGTGAAGCGCTGCCAATCATCAAGAATGTTTACGAAGACCAAAACAATCAATTTGAGCGTATCGTTGTCCCTTTTACAGACGGAATCAAAACCCTGAATGTCGTAACTGATTTGAAGAAAGCCTACGAAACTGAAGGAAGACAATTGGTTGCGGATTTCGAAAAGAACATTACGTTAGCCATCGTCGACGAAGCTTGGAAGAAACATCTTCGCAAAATGGATGAATTGAAACAATCGGTTCAATTAGCGGTTCACGAACAAAAAGATCCTTTGCTCATCTACAAATTCGAAGCGTATAACTTGTTTAGTTCGATGTTGAATGGCGTGAATAAAGAAGTGATTTCATTCTTATTTAAAGGTGATTTGCCACAACAAAGTGCGCCGGCTATTCAAGAAGCGCGACAAGTGAAGGTGAAAGAAAATTACAAAACAAGTAAAGACGAAATCCCAAATAGTGATTCGCTGGCAGCAGAAAACCGTGAAGCGGGACAAACGCAACAACGTCAAGTTACGGAAACGATCGTACGCGAAATGCCAAAAATTAACCGCAATGATACGGTGACCATCAAGCACATCATGAGCGGAAAAACAGACACTATGAAATATAAAAAAGCAGAAAGCATGATAAACTCAGGAGAATGGGTAATTGTGAATGAATAGAAAGTTGTCGCTTGGCAGTTGACAGTTGTCGGTCGCTCCACATTAAATAATAATCCTCAATTGTGAATACAGTTGGGGATTTTTTATATTTGAAAAAAATACTTCAATCATGAATTCTAAATTTTCCATAATACTCTTGCTTCTTGTTTCTTACTTCTCTCCGGCACAAACCATCGAGCAACTTAAAGCAGAAACTAAAAAAATCTACGACGCCAATTACACGATGGATTTCGATGGTGTCGCAAACCTAACCTATCCAGCCATCGTCGAACACTTCGGCAGAACAAAATTTCTTGACAAATTGGATAACGATTATCAAAATGAAAAGTATCGTATGCGAATACAATTGGAAAAAATGGTTTTTCAATATGGCGAAATTCAAAAAATAGAGGGCAAAATGTACTGCATAATCTCTTATAGAAATCCTGCACGTTACTTTTATGAAACAAAATTAGATTCGAATACTTCACTCATCGAAGCCAATTTCTTGCGAGAAAAAGACCAAACCAAAGATGTCACTTTCGAACCGAAACGCAATAGTTTCAACGTGCGACGAATTTCTAAATTGATTGCTATTGCTGATGCAACCACCAAAAATGAATGGAAATTTATGAATATGGATGACGTAGAACAACGTACGCTTTCAAAAAACATCCTCGATGATGCAGTAAAAAAACAGTTGGGACTTTAAGATTGAAGACAATAAATATTATCTTTACTTGCATACCATTTAACTAAAAACAACACCATGGCCAAAAGTCAAGACGCTAAAAAGACCGTAAAAAAAGAACCGCTAAAAACGGCAAAAGAAAAAAAAGCGGAAAAACGCGATAAGAAAAACAGTCCCAAAAGAGATTAGTTGACCAATTCTAACCGCTAAGAACGCTAGGGTTTCGCAAAGGACGCCATGTCTTTATCTACTAACATAGCGTTCTTAGCGTAAAAACCTTGCGAACCTTGCGGTTAAATACTATAAATTATCCGGGAAAATCTTACCTGGATTCAAAATACCGTTGGGGTCAAAAACATCCTTAATGCCTTTCATCAATTGCAGTTGCGCGTTGTTGAAAGCGATATCCATATAATTCTTTTGCACGTATCCAATTCCGTGTTCACCAGAAAGTGTTCCCTTTAAAGACACGGTCAGTTCAAAAATTTCCCGAATTCCTTTGGTCACTTCTGTGTCCCATGCTTCATCGGATAGGTCGCCTTTTACAATATTCACATGTAAATTTCCATCACCGGCGTGACCATAACAAACCGATTGAAATCCGTATTTGTTTCCGATGGTCTTAATGCCGTTTAAAAGATTCGCCAATTCATAACGCGGCACTACCGTATCTTCTTCCTTATAAATGGAGTTTGATTTTACCGCTTCTCCCACCGAACGACGCATTTTCCAAAGTGCATTTTTCTGGTCTTCCGTATCAGCAAAAAGAATCTCATCTATTTGGAAATGCTCAACCACACCCATGATTTTTTCTGCTTCTTGAAAGAGAATATCCGGGTAATTCCCATCGACTTCAATCAACAAATGCGCTTTGATTTCAGGACCAATCGGCACATTCAATCCGTCGATATACCGAATCGCCCAATCAATGGCGTCACGTTCTAAAAACTCTAAAGCACTCGGAACAATACCGGCTCTAAAAATCGCAGACACCGCTTCACACGCTTCATCCGCTTTGAAAAATGGCACCAACATTAAGATATTGTGCGTATTTTTAGGCAACAGTTTCATAACAATTTTTGTAATGATTCCTAAGGTTCCTTCGCTCCCAACCATGAGTTGCGTTAGATTATAACCAGTAGAATTTTTCAAAGTGTTTGCACCTGTCCAAATGATTTCTCCGTTTGGCAAAACCACTTCCAAATTCAACACATAATCTTTGGTCACACCATACTTCACTGCACGTGCGCCACCTGCATTTTCGGCGACGTTTCCTCCAATCCAACAACTACCTTGACTACTTGGATCGGGTGGATAGAAAAGTCCTTTTTCAGCCACAGATTCCCGCAACACTTGTGTAATTACGGCTGGTTCAACCGTTACTTGCAAATTCTGCTCGTCGATGTGAAGGATTTTATTAAAACGCTCCATCGACAAACCAATGCCTTCATAAACAGACAATGCGCCACCACTCAAACCTGTTCTCGCTCCAATTGGAGTGACTGGAATAAGTGCTTCATTTGCCATCATCAAAATAGCAGCTACTTCTTCTGGCGTTCCTGGTTTGACCACGACACCGGGAGGAAAAACAAAATCTTCCGTTTCGTCGTGTCCGTAATGTTTTCGCGTTTCGAGATCCGTAAATACGAAAGATGCGCCAACTATTGCCGCCAGTTTTTCTAGAACTTGCCCTGTAATTTGTGAAGTAGTGATCATAACCGTAAAATTGAAGCGTAAAATTAGTGTTTTGAAAATAGTTGACCAAATTAAAAAATTGTCGATTGGTTATTCTATTTGGAGTTAGGAGCTATTCCCGCTCTCCACTATATCTTTTGTTCTGAACCCCAGAACAAAAGGATGCCGTTTCCATCGGGGCTAGGGAATCGTAATAAATTCGAGAGTTGGAATGAAAACGAGTACTGCGTGAGGGATTGCGCTTTGTTTGAGCTCTTTTTGCGATGGCGTTCAGCGCAAAAAAGCGAGTGCAAAAGCCCGACCCTTGCGGTCACGCCCAGAACCCATAACTTACAACCGTCCACTACTTCTTCTTCAAATTCGGAAGAAAATAGCAAATGATCCCGATGATGGGAAGGAAAGAACAAATGTGGTAGACGTACTGAATGGAGGTGTGATCCGCCAAAATACCCAACAAAGCCGAACCCAATGCGCCCATGCCGAAAGCAAATCCGTAGAATAAACCAGAAATCATTCCGAGTTTTTTCGGGATTAATTCTTGTGCGTAAACAATGATTGCTGGGAATGCCGACGAAATAATTATTCCGATGACAATCATCAACACATCGGTCCAAAACAAATTCACATACGGCAGCAGCAAAGCAAATGGTGTAGCACCAAAAACCGAAAACCAAATAATATACTTTCGACCGAACTTATCCCCAAGTGGACCACCTAAAATAGTCCCGAATGCATAGGCAATCAGATAAATAAACATATGGAATTGCGCCTGACGAATAGAAAGCTGAAACTTGTCCATCAAGAAAAAAGTATAGTACGTCGACAAACTCGCAGAATAGAAAAACTTTGAGAAAATCACGATGAGTAAAATAGCAATACTCCATTTTACCCGCGATTTGGAAAGGTCGTGTAAATCGAAAAACAGCGCCTGTTTGTTGGTTCTGTAAATAAGATGATCGCGATACCAAAAGGCAATTTTACTAATAATTCCTAATGCAATGACTGCTGCAATCACAAACCACAAAATATACTCTTGGCCATGTGGTACTACAATTAACGCCACCAGCAGCGGACCCAACGCCGTTCCCATATTGCCACCCACTTGAAAAATAGATTGCGCCAATCCTCGTTTTCCGCCAGAAGCTAAATTGGAAATTCGAGCCGATTCTGGGTGGAAAATTGCCGAACCTGTTCCGATGAGCATTACGGACAATACAATCCACTCAAAGCTATTGGCAAAAGAGAGGGAAACAATTCCCGCTAGTGAAAACAACATCCCATAAATTTGCGAAAAAGGCTTTGGATGCTTATCGGTGTAGTAGCCCACAAATGGCTGCAGAATAGATGCTGAGAACTGAAAGGCAAAAGTAATGAGTCCGATTTGAGAGAAAGATAGATGGTATTTTTCTTTCAAAATCGGATACACCGAAGGAATAATCGCTTGAATCAAATCATTGAGCAAATGCGCAAAACTAATCGCGAACAAAATCGAAAAAATCGTTTTTGAAATTACAGCGTCTTTATGCGTTTCGGTTGCTTGCATTTAAAAGGTTTTAAGTATAAAATACCAAAAAGCTAAGGTGATAAATGACAATGGAATGCCAACACTCACCATCATATTGCTCAATTTGGGTTTGAGTCCATAGGACGCAGAGAGAATGGTTCCCGTTATCATCGGTGCCATCGCAGCTTCCATAATCGAGACATCGACTGCCAGTCCCTTTCCATTGCCTACCACTTTGTATAAAAAATAGAAAAAAGCAGGCGTCAATATTAGCTTGAAAAATAATCCGAGTCGCAAGAATTTCCAATGTTGACTGTTCTTGTCATATTTAATTTGATATCCAACCGACAATAAAGCGATTGGCGTGACTGTACTGCCCAGTTTTTGAAAAACAGTTTGAAAATCTTTGGGAAAATCTACTGCAAGCAAACACATGATGCACGCAATAAAAAAGGCAATAAAAGGTGGAAATAAAAGAATTTTTCTGGTCATTTCTTTTGCTGTGGCTTGGCCTTTTGAAAAGTAAACAGCGGTAATAATTCCCAAAGTCGAAATGACTACAAATGAGCCAGGTTGATCAACAATAATCGCAGTTTTCAAACCCTCTTCTCCAAATAATGCCTGAATGACCGGAAAACCAACAAAGGATGTATTGCCTAAACCAGCGGTAATAATGAGACAACCAATCAACTTATTTGACCATTTGAGTTTTTTGCCAATTAGGTAGAAAAACAAGAATGATAAGATAAATCCAAGCCAGGCAATGCCTAGCGGATAAAGTAACTGTGAATTGATTTCTATTTTTGGAATATAAAACAAAGCCAAAGCTGGCAACGAAATATAAATGACAAATTGGTTGAGTGTGAGGTGGGCGTTTTTTGGAAAAGCAGTAACGAATTGCAATCCATAACCCAAAATCAAACACAGAAATAATAAGATAATACTATCCATTCGGATTGTCGTTATTTTTTTGCAAAGGAACGTCAAAAAAAGACAAAAACAAGTTTTAAAAAGTAAAAGGTATCTAAAAAATAATGTGTTAATACTTGAAAATTAAGAGCAAAGTCAATCGACTATTTTGGAAAACGACAACCCTAAATCTTATAGGAACTTATTTGCCTTTTATGGTTCAAAACAAAAAATGCAAGTTAACCATTTAACGCATTTAAGATTGAAATTGATTAGTGAATGTAGGCAACTCGATTATTTTACTAAATTTACCAAAATGTTTTTCACTTGAATACTCCAAAGAAAAAAGATTCTGCCTTACACGAAAATCCTGGCATTTCTCCACCCGAAATGATTAGTAGTTCGGCTGTTGGACATCTCAAGGAATTTCGAAAAACGCAACCCTCATCAGTCGAACTTATCGATGGCATTTTGAAAGGAGATATTACGTCGTTAAGTCGCGCCATTACGATTATTGAAAGTACCAATCCGTCACATTTAGAGAAAGCTCATGAAATTATTGCGGCTTGTTTACCACACGCGAATCAATCGGTACGCATTGGAATTACTGGAGTTCCTGGCGTTGGGAAAAGCACGTTTATCGAAGCCTTTGGAAAACAGCTAACTGGTCTGGGAAAGAAAGTCGCGGTGTTGGCGGTTGATCCGAGCAGTACGATATCCCATGGTAGTATTCTGGGAGATAAAACACGAATGGAAGAATTGGTCAAAGACAAGAATGCCTTTATCAGACCTTCCGCCTCTGGAGAAACTTTGGGCGGAGTCGCACGCAAGACAAGAGAAACCATTTCATTATGCGAAGCTGCCGGATTTGATACCATTTTGATAGAAACCGTGGGAGTTGGACAAAGTGGAAACCGCAGTTCATAGCATGGTGGACTTCTTTTTGTTGCTAAAAATCGCTGGCGCCGGCGATGAATTGCAGGGTATCAAACGCGGTATTATGGAAATGGCGGACTTGATTGTCATTAACAAAGCGGACGGGGACAATATTAAAAAAGCCAATTTGGCTAAAGTCGAATTTCATCGTGCGCTGCATTTATTTCCTGCGAAGAAATCAGGTTGGACGGCATCAGCAACTACTTGCAGTGCGGTAACTGGTGACGGCATTGAGAATGTTTGGAAAATGATTGAGGACTACTTGAACTTGACGAAAAACAATACATATTTCTTCGAAAAGCGAAAAGAACAAAACCAATATTGGATGATGGAAACGATTGTTGAAGAATTGAAAATCAATTTCTTCCAACATCCAGCAATCTTGACGTTAATAGAAACCAATAAAAAAGCAGTAGCAAATAATGAAATTTCACCATTTACCGCTGCTCAAAATATTCTAAAAGTGTATTTTAAGAAGTAGTTATTCTTCGTAACGCGCCACTTCTCTGTCGTAAAAATCATTTGCCAAAACAATCAATCCTTCCATTTCAGCGTTGAGTTCCGACTCATCAAGGTCTTCGGCTTCTTCCATAAATTCGACTTCATCGTCTTTTAAATTGATAATAAATCGAGGATAATCCAAATGAATGATAAAAATATCGTCTGGGAAATCGGTGTTGTCTCCGAGGAGAAATTTTGGTAATTCCATAGTTGTTGCGGGTTGTGGGTTTGGTTGTTTGGTGTTTCGTTAACAGATAAACGTATAAACTACATTTTTATTTATCTGAAATAATCACCGGCGCACTTTTCCCATTCATAAAAATCATTTTAGAATTGGGTGATGCTGCCAGTTCTTTCTGCGCTTTAATTTGTTCGTATTGCAATTGTTTGTCGGTCAATCCCATTGAAATAATTCGTTGATAATCTGCAATACCTTGTGCCTCTACTCTTTTTCGCTCTGCTTCTTGTTTCTCTTTTTGAAGAACGAACTGCATTTTTTGTGCTTCTTGTTCGGCATTAATTTTACTTTCAATCGTAGTTTTTACCGAAGCTGGAAGATTAATGTTTCGAATGAGCAACTGCTCTAAAATTAAGCCTCTCGATTTAAAATCATCTTCGATACTTTTGTAAATACGTTGCTGAAATTCATTTCTTTTGGTCGAGTATAAAGCCACCGCATCATAATAAACAGCGTTGTCACGAATACGGGTTCTTGTCACTGGACGAACAATTTTGTCGGTATAGTTCACCCCGATTTGTTTAAATATTTTCGGCGCGGATTCTGGTGAAATTCGATATAAAACCGTCAAGTCGATGACCACTTCCAAACCATCATTGGATAGTACTCGAATAGCATCATCACCTTCTTGCGCGCCTTCAGAATGGATGGCCGACATGGTGTAATTCTGCGTTTGAATGTCGAAATCAGTGACCTCCAATAATGGATTAATCAAATGTAAACCACTTTCTAAAACAGTTGGCTGAACGCTACCGTAAAGCGACTTAACGCCTACTTTTCCCGCATCAATTTGCTTGAATGCCGAAGAAAAAACACCAACAAGAACTAATACAAATCCAATGATTCTCAAAGGTTGTGTAAATTTAGAAAGTGGGTGATTTGGATTGGTTGAAGTAAAACTAGCAATCAAAAAGATTGCGCCTAAAATAATGAATAGTATCATTTTTTTTTTTTTAAAATGTGGTGTTTATACGAGCGAATTATTTTAGAAGTTACATTTGAAACAAAAGGGTATTTATCTTCCGTGATTTTCGTAGCCAATTTTTTTGTTAGTCGTTCAAACGGATATACAAAAACAAAGCGGCGGCTGTCAATCCAGCAAGCAATCCAATCCAAATGCCTGTTGCTTTCAATTCGGTATAAATTCCGAGATAAAATGAAATCGGAAATCCAATAATCCAATACGCTACAAAGGTAATATACATTGGGATTTTCACATCTTGCAAACCACGCAATGCGCCCAAAACGACCACTTGAATACCATCTGAAATCTGAAATACCGCGGCAACTAAAAGCAATTGGGAAGCTATTGCAATGACTTCTGCATTATCTATCACCTGCAAGGAATTATTCATATCCAGAAACAAATGCGGTAAAAATTGATGCAAACGCGACAAACAGAATAGCAAAAAATAAATTCCAAAATAATAGCCAGCAGAAATATCGACCGAGCGACAATAATCAAATTCTTATAATCATTGAGTCCTTTTGATTGCTCACGCGAATCATCAGCAACGTTCAATCCCATGGCAAACATAAAAGTGGTTGTTGCCAATGTCAAAGCAATTTGGTTTGCAGCTTGACTTGTTTTTCCTATCGAGCCTGACAGCCAAATCGCCGCGGTAAACAAGGTCACTTCAAACAACATTTGCATCGCAGAAGGAAACCCTAAATTGATGATTTGCTTGAGGATCTTTTTTCGAATTTGATTGAAATTAAATTTCGTAAAATATACTTTCAATTCCTGATTGTATTTCAGCAGGTAATGCATAAATACCACCATCATTATTCTAGAAATCACCGTTCCCAATGCGGCGCCAATGATTCCCAATTTTGGAAAAAACCAAACGCCATAAATCAACACATAATTGAAAAAAATGTGGACCACATTAGCCATAAAAATCGAGTACATCGCGTATTTGGTTTTGGACAAACCATCGGCAAATTGCTTGTATCCTTGATAAATAATCACTGGAATCAAAGAAAAGGCAACCCAATCAATGTAAGGAGCTGCCAAAGCAACTACCGCCTCAGGTTGGTGCATTAAATGCATAATGGGTTTTGCCAAGACAATCATTATAAATAAGGCCACACCAATCAGGGTGCATAATAACAATCCGTGATGAAAGACGGAACGAATTTTAGACGAATCCTTCGCTGCATCTGCTTCTGCAATAATTGGCGTGATAGCCGTTGAAAATCCAATTCCAATGGACATGCCTATAAAGATAAAACTGTTTCCTAACGAAACGGCTGCTAATTCTGTTGAACCTAAATTCCCGACCATAATATTATCGACTATACCAATCAACGTATGGCCAAGCATCCCTAATATTACAGGATAAGCAAGTTTGAAATTATAGGAGAACTCCTTGGTATATTGGGCTAGATTCACTTTTCGAATTTTGAGTGCAAAAGTAGTTATAATCAACATCAAATCTAGCATGCCACCCAAAGAAGTAATGCGTCAATTATAAAAGAATCTGATAAAACTGTATAAGCTAATATTTTTGCAACACACTATTTTTGTATGTCAACAAACGAAATACTAGGCATATGAAAATAAAGTATTCGCATCACGCAATACTGTCTCTATTTATCTTGGGATTATTCCATTTTCAAAGTAGTGCACAAACCAATACGAACAACGAAACCGAAAATTACGATCAAGGATTTCGCCTCGGTTTTGGCATCAACAGCGGCTATGCTTTCCAAGAACCCTATCATTTTTCGTATGGCGCCGACATGCGCATACAATATGATTTATCCGAAAGATTCTCTATTCTACTAACAAGTGGTTACACCAACATCACGATTAGCGGAAATGACAATGACTTGGCGTTTATTCCCGTAAAAGCTGGATATAAAACATTCGTTTGGGCCAACAAATTTTATGCAATGGGCGAAATTGGCGCCGCCTTCGGAACAACCGATACGTATCGCAAAACGTCGGTAATTGTTTCGCCCAATGTTGGATATGCCAACAAATTTATTGATGTCAGCATACGCTACGAAAACTATGCTGATTTCCCAAACGTAAAGGATAACGGTAGTACTGGTGATGGTCTTGGACTAGTTGCTGTGCGATTGGCTTATGGATTTCAACTTTGATTTAACCGCAAAGCGCGTAAAGGTTTTTGCAAAGGATCCAAAGTTTCAAATTAAAAAAACATATTTCTTATTGTTAACAGATTTGTTTCTGTGCCAATTACATATAATTTAAAGTATAATTATATCTCAACTATTTAATCCTCAAAACTTTTATGCACTTATATGCCTTACATGGTTGACCAAATTTTTTGAACCATATAAGGCATATAAGAACATATAAGCTTTCTGTACTAGAAATCTATCAATAACGAATTGACTTGAACTGTCCAACTCGTGACGGCGTCGGGCTGGTTTCGCTGCGATTGGCTTATGGATTTCAACTTTGATTTAACCGCAAAGTGCGCAAAGGTTTTCGCAAAGGACACAAAGTTTTAAATTGAAAAAACATATTTCTTATTGTTAACAGATTTGTTTCTGTGCCAATTACATATAATTTAAAGTATAATTACATTTCAACTATTTAATCCTAAAGTCTTTTATGACCTTATATGCCTTATATGGTTGACCAAATTTTTTGAACCATATAAGGCATATAAGAACATATAAGCTTTCGTTAATAGAAAGCTATCAATAACGAATTGACTTGATTGGTTTTGAATACAATTTATGCCCAGCGAATTGACGAAGTAAAATTTTCAGCATTTAAAGATACTAATCTGCAAATCTGCAGTTAGGAGTTACTTCAACTGTTCTCTAAAAAAAGCCAAATTAGCTTTGACTTTCTCATCCAATTCTGGTTCTTTAATATCACTATATTTTTGCAATTCCTCCAATATAATCTTTGCGACAATATATCGCGCCATTTCCTTATCATCAGCAGGAATCACAAACCACGGGGCATGGGGCTGAGATGTTTTCGAAATCGCTTCTTCATAGTATTTCATATAGTCATCCCAACACGCGCGCTCTTTCGAATCGCCCGCAGAAAATTTCCAATGGTGTTCTTCATTTTCCAATCGCCTCAACAACCGCTGACGCTGCTCTTCTTTACTCATGTGAAAATAAAACTTCAAAACGATAGTGCCATTCTCCGCCAAATGCTTCTCAAAATGATTGATTTGCTCCATGCGTCTTTCCCAAAAATTTGGAGTTATATCTTCTACTTTTTCTATGCCCGGCAAATTCTCATTCAAAATATATTCTGGATGCACACGCGTCACCAAAACATTCTCGTAATGCGTTCGATTAAAAACCGCAAACTTTCCTTTTTCTGGTAAAGCCAAGTAATGACGCCATAAATAATCATGTTCTAATTCGGTTGAATTAGGAGTTTTAAAACTATGCACAACGACGCCTCGTGGATTAAATTCCTTAAAAACTTCCCGAATCAAACTGTCTTTTCCAGACGTATCCATGCCTTGCAAACAAATCAAAACACCGTAGCGATTGTGCGCATACATCACATCTTGTAAAGCACTCAACTTGGCTTGCACTTTATCTAGCTTGGCTTCTTTTTCATCGGAATCCGCATCAATATCAAGTCGAGTGGGAAACTGCGACAAAGCTACCTCGGAAACTATTCTAAAATCGTCGGGTTGAATTGACTTCATAATTTTGTTGTTATTTGAGTAAATATAAGTATTTTTAGGAGCTATTTCCAGCTGTCCGCTTTATCTTTTGCGAAAAAAAAATCGCAAAAGGATGCCGCTTCCATCTGGGCTAGGACTTTTCAATCCAAACAGTAGATATGCAAAAATTCACTTTAGAAATT
This sequence comes from Flavobacterium sp., assembly GCA_016714905.1. Classification (GTDB taxonomy): domain Bacteria; phylum Bacteroidota; class Bacteroidia; order Flavobacteriales; family Flavobacteriaceae; genus Flavobacterium. The sequence continues at coordinate 225,000 of JADKBW010000004.1, read as the reverse complement.
CTTTTTCAAATCATCGGAATCGGCTCCGCTTCCGGATTAATTTTAAACAACGATTCCTTATTCATCATTTCAGACAATAGTACATTCTTATATGAATATTCTGTTGCTAATCGTACCATCAATAAAATCAAACTCCTCGACAACAGTCAGGAGAATATGCCAAAAAAACAAAAGTTAGATTTTGAATCAATTACCCAAAAAGGAAATAAACTGTACATTTTTGGTTCAGGTGCCAAACCCAAACGTGAACAACAATTCATTTACAATCCGAAAAATCAAAAGGCAGAACAAAAAGCTTTGACCTTGTTGTATCAAAAACTAAAATCAAATGCTGGGATTTCAGACAAAGACATGAACGTTGAAGGCGCCGTATATTACAAAGACGACCTGATTCTTTTCCAACGCGGTAATGGCGAAGGTGCCAAAAACGGCATTTTTGTTTACGATACAAAAAAGGAAACGGCGCGTTACATACCCATAATACTCCCGAAATTAAAGACCGTAGACGCCACCTTTACCGATGCGGTGTTGGTCGATAATACAATTTATTTCTTGGCGTCTGCCGAAGATTCAAAATCGACGTACAAAGATGGCGAAGTTTTAGGCAGTATGATTGGAAGTATCAACCCAAAAACGTGGACGGTTGACTTTACCACCCAAATCACCGAAACACAAAAATTTGAAGGGCTCACGTTTTCTAAAAAATCGAAAACACAAATTGAATTTTTGCTTTGTGAAGATAATGACACAGAAGAACTTAAATCGAATATCTATAAACTAGTGTTAGAAAAATAACACTTCAAAATAATAATTATTGCAAATATGAAAAGTAATCCTCCCGAAATGGTCACCATAAAAGGCCACGATTTGGTTTGCCCCATTTGTTCTAATCGGACTTTTTGGAAAAGTAAAGCACAACTCAATACCGCAGTTGCTTCTTTATTTAATCTCGATTGGGCGAATCGTTCAGCCACGTATTTTGTCTGCTCAGAATGCACCCATCTTTCGTGGTTCTACGGCGAATAATATTATTTCTCGATTTCGCGTAAATTTTCCATTTTCTTGTGCGCCAAGAATCCAGCGATATCTTCGAAGTGTTCTTTTACCCGTTTGTTGCCAAATTCAAAAACTTTTTCTGCCAAACCGTCTAAGAAATCACGGTCGTGAGAAACCAAAATTAACGTCCCATCAAAGTCTTTCAAAGCATCCTTAATGATGTCTTTCGTTTTCATATCTAAGTGATTCGAAGGCTCATCGAGTATTAATAAATTAACGGGTTCTAGCAACAATTTGATCATCGCCAAACGTGTTTTTTCGCCACCTGAAAGCACTTTTACTTTCTTAGTTACGTCATCACCATGAAACATAAAAGCACCCAATAAATCTTTAATCTTGGTTCGGACATCACCAACAGCAACATCATCAATCGTTTCAAAAATAGTCGAATTCTCATCCAACAACGAGGCTTGATTTTGAGCAAAATAACCAATTTGAGCATTGTGACCAATTTCTACAGCACCAGCATCAATGCCGATTTCTTTCATGATGGCTTTGATCATCGTCGATTTTCCTTCTCCATTTTTACCTACAAAAGCGACTTTTTGTCCACGTTCGATGACAATATTCGCATCTTTAAAAACCACGTGATCTCCGTAGGATTTTGAAAGTTCTTTGACAATAACAGGATATTGACCCGAACGAATAGACGGTGGAAACTTGATCCGCAATGCAGAAGTATCAATCTCATCAATTTGCACAGGTACAATTTTCTCCAACATTTTTACCCGTGATTGTACAGACAAGGTTTTTGAAAAAGTCCCTTTAAAACGGTCAATAAATTCCTGATTATCCGCAATCATTTTTTGTTGCTCATCATATGCTTTTTGTTGATGAATGCGGCGGTCTTTTCGCAATTCTAAATAATGAGAATACTTGGCTTTGTAATCGTAGATGCGTCCCATCGTAACTTCAATCGTTCGGTTGGTGATGTTATCGACAAACGCTCTATCGTGGGAAATTACCACGACTGCTTTCGCAGAATTGATTAAGAAATCTTCCAACCATTGTATACTTTCAATATCCATGTGATTGGTGGGCTCATCGAGTAAAATCAAGTCGGGTTTTTGGAGAAGAATCTTTGCTAATTCGATGCGCATTCTCCAACCTCCAGAAAATTCTGAAGTGGGACGAGAAAAATCGTCACGCACAAATCCCAAACCAATCAATATCTTCTCTACTTCCGCTTCATAATTGACTTCCTCAATGGCATAATACTTTTCACTTAAATCTGAAACTTGCTCGATAAGTTTCATATACTCATCACTTTCGTAATCTGTGCGAATCGTCAGTTGCTCGTTGATGGCATCCATCTCGGCTTTCATTTTGAACACTTCTCCAAAGGCTTTCGAAGTTTCCTCGACCACTGTCGCAGTATCCGTCGTCAATAAATGCTGCGGCAAATAAGCGATTACTGCTTCTTTGGGCACCGAAATATTTCCGGTTGACGGTTTGCTTTGTCCCGCAATTATCTTGAGAAGCGTCGACTTACCCGCGCCATTTTTACCCATTAAGGCAATTTTGTCATTTTCATTGATAGCAAAAGAAACGTCGCTAAATAATGTGGTTCCGCCAAATTGCACGGAGATATCGTTGACTGTGATCATTAGATTTTTGGATTGTTAGATCTTTAGATTTTTTTGAAGCCGCAAAGATAGTCTAATTTAGAAATGAGGCAATTTGGAAATGCACTAATTTGGAAATTCGAAAACGTAATTACAAACAATTAGTCATACATTTATAAATTATAATCTATAAACCGAAATGCCGCTATTCGATTACAGTTTTCTCAGCGAAATTTTGCCGAAAGCCAAGATAAAAAAGAGCTTTAGGAACGCAAAACAATCCTATCTCAATCGGGTTCGACTTGCTACTTCTCTCTTTTTCTTTGGTATGGGATTTTGCTTTGCTACGTGGGCTAGTCGCATTCCGGATATTAAATCAACGCTACAGCTCAGTGAAGCCGCTTTAGGAACTTTACTTTTTGCATTGCCATTTGGTCAGTTGGTTGCCATGCCGTTCTCGGGAAAAGTGGTCGCACAATATGGCAGCAGAAAAATTGCCATTTTGGGATCGGTACTATATGCCATTTGTCTGATTTTGCCTGGACTAGCGACAACAGATTGGCAGTTGGCCATTGGATTGTTTTTATTTGGATTTTTTGGTAACTTCTGCAATATCGCCGTCAACACACAAGGTGTTTATACCCAACAATTATTTACCAAGCCGATAATAGGTTCGTTTCATGGTTCTTGGAGCTTGGCAGGGTTTTGCGGCGCTTTGCTAGGCTTGTTGATGTTGGCTTTTTCATTAAGTCCGTTGCAGCATTTTGTAATTGCATGCATCATCGTCAGCTTGATTATCGCTTTCAATTACAAATACATCATCGAATCTAAATCAATTCAAAAAGAGGATAAAATCGAATATTCCTTTTTTAAAAAACCAGACAAAATCTTAGTATGGTGTGGCGTCATCTGTTTTTGTAGTATGGCAAGTGAAGGCATTATGTTTGACTGGAGCGGTGTGTATTTTAAAGAAATTATCAAAGCGCCTGGTGCCTTAGTGGCTTTAGGTTATACGACCTTTATGATTAGCATGGCTTCAGGTCGGTTTTTGAGTGATGTTTTGGTGCGAAAATACGGTACAAAAAAAGTGCTAATCGCTAGTGGAATTGTCATTTCATCAGGGTTCTACACGGCGGTTTTGTTTCCTTTTTTAATACCCTGTACTGCAGCTTTTATGCTGATTGGATTCGGTGTTTCTAATGTGGTTCCTATCATTTTTAATGTGGCTGGCAATAATGAGAACGTCCCCACAAGCATTGCGATAACGATTGTATCGAGCATTAGTTTTCTGGGATTTTTAATTGGCCCGCCATGCATCGGTTATATTGCTGAATTGACCAGTTTGAAATACGCATTCGCGATAGTGGGCGTATTTGGATTGTTGATTTCGATATTGGTGAGTAAGCTAAAAATATTCAAATAGCATTTATTCAAGTGTACTTTTGAGTTTTTAAGGCTAACAAAAAAAGATACTTTGAAAAAAGAAATAAATTATTTGCAGAAAACTAGCCTTAAAATGTAGCACGAATTATCAGCAGTTTATTCTTTTATTATTTTTTGAACATATACTTTATTGTTGATCTTATATCTAATAAAGTAGATTCCGCTTACCACTTCTTGAAGGTTTATTTGAGTTGTATTTACATCACAATCCAAAACAGTTTGTCCTAAATTATTCACTATTAAAATTTCTTCAATTAGATAATCATCCGGATTATCGATAGTTAAGAAAGTATTTACAGGATTTGGATATAAAGACAATTTCTTGCTTTCTACAATTTGAGATACATTCAAACTAGAACATACACCACTAATCGCTGTTGGAATATTCTTACTGATAAAAGTACCATCGCCAATAGCTCCATTGTTATTATAACCCCACGCAAGTAAAGTGCCATCTGTTTTTATTCCAATACTATGACTGCCACCAGCAAATGCTCCTTGCCAATTGGTATCTAATCCAATTTGAACCAATGTTGTTCTATTGATATTGGTACCATCTCCCAATTGCCCAGAAGTATTGTGACCACAAGCCCAAAGTGTACCATTGTTTTTTATAACAAATGTGTGATAAAATCCGGTTTGAATTGATTGCCAGTCGTTTAAGTTACCGATTCTAGTAGGGACATCTTTATCTGTTGTAGAACCAATTCCTAAACCACCGAAAGCATTCGAACCCCAACCCCAAATCGAGTAATCTGTTTTCATCGCTAGAACACTTGCACTACCACCTCCACACGAAACCGAAAGCCAATTTGTACCAGTTCCTACTTGATAAGGTGTTGTTCTGCTATTACTAATGCCGCCATCGCCAATTTGTCCAGATAAATTATACCCCCATGTCCACAAAGTGCCATCTGTTTTAATGGCAGCTGAATGATATCCACCGCAAGAAATCGATTGCCAGTCGTTACTATTTCCAACTTGAGTTGGCGTATAGTTATTTACTATTGTACCGATACCCAATTGTCCTCTTAGATTTTGCCCAAAAGCCCAAAGCGTTCCGTCATTCTTTATTGCAAGTGCATGAAAACCACCTGCCGCTACTTTCAACCAATCGGAGTCGTTTCCTACTTGCGTTGGAATTAATCCGCCAAAAGAATTTCCCCATGCCCACAAAGTTCCATTTGACTTTACTCCAACTGTAAAATAAGTACCTCCAGAAATTGCTACCCAAGTACTGCTGTTAGAAACATTTACGCACTATTTTATTAATAGTGGTACCATCGCCCAATTGCCCTTGTGAATTACTGCCCCAAGCCCATAAAGTACCATCGTCTTTAATAGCATGAATAAATCCATTGCCAGCTGAAATAGTTTCCCAACATTGTGCATTAGTATTTATACTTACAAAAAGGAATACTAATAAAATAGTTTTCTTAATTATCATATTTTTTTTAAATTACAATAAACTAAATACTCAATCGAAATTCCTCGATAGTAGCATTGGCTTTTCCAAAATCGATTTCCTGAATAAACAATTCAACGGGTTTGGTATTGGACAAAGACGGCAACACATTCGATTGGTTGTTATTGCGAATGACGGTAGTTACGCCTATGGCTTCTATTTTTTCTTGTAGTGCTAGTGCTAAAATTTCATTGCCTGAAAATACTTTCATTAATCCCATAGTAAGTTGATGGTTGTTAGTTGTAGGTTGATGGATTTTATTCTTCGTCTTCTAATTCAAACCAAATAGGCTCCGTAAGCATCTTTTCGGCGAGCATTTCTATGCGTTCAGTCAGCACTTCCGAAAATACAATTCGTTGTGTTTTGGTGATGCTATTGGAGATGCGCATAATCTTGGTCTCGTGCCTCAATTTCAAAATCGGTTCCGCATCATCCAAAATAAACATCTTCAATCGATTGACGTTATAACCTGCCGTCGTAAACATGTCATTCAATCTGTTGGGTGTTCCAATGAGCACGTCAATTCCGGTGGAAATGTAATTCTTATCATATTCTAGATCGCCTTTGTCGTGCACGCCGTAAACGCGGAGATTCGTATACTTTCCGAATTGTTCGAAGAGTTCTTCCATCGCCAGGACTTTCGCTTTGTCCTCTACGATAATCAAGGCTCGAGGCGATTCTTCTCCTTCAGCGACCAACTGTTGGATAACATTCAGCACAATCGTAGTCGATTTTCCGCTACTCGCGGGTGCAATAATCACGCAATCTGCGCCACTTTTCAAAGAGGAAAAGGTGTCTTGTTGAATGGGATTAGCTTCTGTTAAGTCCGATTCAATCAGTGCTTGTTGTAGGTTGGGGTTTATTTTTTAGATTCATTTTATTAGTTGTCGGTTGTCGGTTGTTGGTTGTCGGTTAAACTCATAACGGACAACTGATAACCGAGAACATTTTTACTTTACTTGCGAACAATTTTACATCCGTTTCAGAAATTTCATTTCCGCCCAAAATAATCAATCGCTCGACTACATTTCTTAATTCACGGATATTTCCCGTCCAATCGTATTCCTGCAACAATTGAATCGCTGCTTTCGAAAAAGTCTTTGGTGAAGTTCCTTGGTCTGCAGCGATACTTTGCGTGAAATGCTCGATGAGTAAAGGAATATCGTCACGGCGTTCGTTTAGTGCGGGAACTTTTATAAGGATAACCGCTAATCTGTGATATAAATCTTCACGGAAGCGACCTTCTTCGATTTCCTTTTTTAGATCTTTATTGGTTGCGGCTACTACGCGCACGTTGACTTTAATATCTTTATCCGCTCCAACTCTTTGAATCAAACTTTCTTGCAAAGCGCGCAGTACTTTGGCTTGCGCCGCCAAGCTCATATCGCCAATTTCATCGAGAAAAATAGTCCCGCCATCGGCAGCTTCAAACTTTCCTGCGCGGTCCCGAACCGCAGAAGTAAAGGCACCTTTAACATGTCCGAACAATTCACTTTCGATGAGTTCTCCGGGAATAGCAGCACAATTGACCTCTATTAATGGAAAGTTACAACGATCACTTTTCTCATGTAATTGGTGGGCGACGAGTTCCTTTCCGGTTCCATTTGGACCTGTAATGAGTACTCGAGCATCGGTTTGGGCGACCTTCTCGATCATGAGTTTGATATGATTGATGGGCTCACTTTCGCCAATCATTTCGTATTTCTTTCCGACGATTCTCTTTAGAATTTTATTCTCGACGACCAGTTGTTTTTTGTCTAAGGCATTACGGACCGTGTTGAGCAAACGATTTAAATCTGGTGGTTTTGAAATATAATCGAACGCACCCAAACGCATGGCGTTGATAGCGGTTTCCATATCGCCGTGGCCAGAAATCATCACCATCGGAATTTCGGGTTTGATTTTTTTGACGGCTTCAAGCAATTCGACGCCGTCCATTTTTGGCATTTTGATATCGCAAAGCACCAAATCGTAATCGGTATTTTTGATTTTTTCGAAGCCTTGCATTCCGTCAGCGGCTTCTTCAACGTTATAGGTGCTGCTTTCTTCGGATAGTATTTTAATTAATACTCTTCTGATGGAAGCTTCGTCTTCGATGATTAATATTTTGGGCATTTCTTTGAGTTACTAAGATTCTGAGGTGCTAAGGTACTAAGTTAGGAGTAACCTGCACAAGTATTAAGAAAAATTTGATTATGAAAAAGGTGTCCTAGCCCTGATAGAGCCGATATCCTCGGAACGCAGTGGAGAGATAAAGGCGAAAGCAGGAACAGCTCCCAAAAAACCTCAGAACCTTAGCTCCTTAGTGCCTCAGAACCTTAATTCCTTCGTCCACAGTACCTAATATTTCAGCCATTTATACAACTCTTTCCAAGTCGGTTTTTTACCATACATCAGAATTCCAACGCGGTAAATTTTTGAGGCGAACCAAACCACTCCCATAAAAGTTCCGAAAAGAATCGCAATCGACAACACAATTTGCCACCATGGCACGCCAAATGGAATGCGCATCAACATGACGATTGGTGAAGTCAGTGGAATCATAGAAAAAATGGTCGCGATGTTGCCGTGCGGATCATTGATTACGGTAAAAAATCCGATGTAAACGCCTAAAATTAAAGGCATGATAATCGGCAGGAGAAATTGTTGTGAATCGGTTTCGTTATCAACCGCAGCTCCGATGGCAGCATAGAATGAGCTGTAAAGAAAATAGCCACCGATAAAATAAAGGATAAAACAAATGATAATGGTTGCGATGGGCAAATTCCACAATTCCCTCATATACAATTGAATTGTAGATAATTGCTCTTGTGCTTGGTGCATCATTTCGGGTGGTACTTTGGCAGTTGGAGATGCGTTGATTCCGAAGAAAGAAGACGCTGCAAACATGAGTCCCAGCCCGATAATGGCCCAAATGAGGAACTGTAGAATTCCAGCCAGCGAGGTTCCAATAATTTTCCCCATCATCAATTGAAAAGGTTTTACGGACGAAATAATGATTTCGATAATTCGGTTGGTCTTCTCTTCAATAACGGAGCGCATGACCATATTGCCGTAGATGATGATAAACATCATGATGAGATAACCGAACGCGCCACCGATGGCGATTTTGATTTCGTTGAGTCCTTTGAGTGATTCTTCGCCAGTAGATTTCGCCACTTTGATATTGATCTCTGCTTGAGCTTTTTGAATGGCTAAGGTATCGAGTTGCGCTTTCTCGAAATTGAGTTTTGTTAGTTTATTGGCAATCACATCTTCGGTTTCGCCGAGAAATGTGATACTTGGACTGTCATTCGAGAGGTATTGGATTTTATTCTCTAATGCTTTGTAATCGTCAACTTTTGGGATAAAAAGCAAACCTTCGAACTGCTCTGAAACCAAACTGTCTTTGAGGACTTTCATATCAACGTTGGACATATTCATGTAATGAAATTCTTCCGAGTTTTTAAATTCATTGACAAAAATACCGGTTTCGTCGTGGATGGCGATTTGTTTGACATCGGCCTTTAGTGAACCTAAATAGCCTACAAATGCAGCGATTCCGACAAAAAGTAATGGACTCAAGAAAGTCATCACAATGAAAGACTTGTTGCGCACTTTGGCAATGAATTCTCTTTTTATAATTAGGGATATGATGCTCATAAATTGGGAAATTATCAAATTTGAAATTTCAAATTCCAAACCGACCAGATTGGAATTTGGAATTTTATTATTCTATTTTATTATCTGTTACAGTTTGTATGAAAATATCATTGACGCTGGGGATTTTCTCCATAAAATGCGTGACTTGTCCGCGTTGTGTTAAAATGTGCAGTAGCTCATTTGGCGTGGCGTTTCCGAGTTCAACTTTAAGTTTGAGTTCGTCATTGAGCGATTTAAAATCGGTTTGACCAACGGTAAATTTCTGAGTGATGTCATACATTAATCCTTCTACATTGTCCGTAAGAATTCCGACCTCAAAACTGTTGGTGCGGTATTGTTTCTTGACGTCAGAGAGCTTTCCTTCGATGAGTTTGTTGGATTGGTGGATTAAAGCAATATCATCACAAAGCTCCTCAACACTTTCCATGCGATGCGTAGAAAAAATGATGGTAGAGCCTTGTCTTTTGAGTTCAAGGATTTCGTCTTTGATGATGTTCGCATTCACCGGATCAAAGCCAGAAAATGGTTCGTCAAAAATGAGCAATTTGGGTTTATGCAATACACAAACGACAAACTGGATTTTCTGCGCCATTCCTTTGGAGAGTTCTTGAATTTTTTTGTTCCACCAGCCTTGAATTTCAAAGCGATCGAACCAATATTTTAATTGTGCAGTCGCTTCGGCTTTTGAAAGTCCTTTCATTTGCGCCAAATAAAGACATTGCTCGCCCACTTTCATTGATTTATACAAACCGCGTTCTTCGGGAAGATAACCGATATATTGCACGTGCTGTGGTTTAAGCGTTTCACCGTCGAAGATGACTGACCCAGAATCGGGCATAGTAATTTGATTGATAATTCGAATGAGTGAGGTTTTTCCGGCGCCATTGGGACCAAGAAGTCCGTAGATACTTCCTTTCGGAACAGATAGTGATACTTTATTGAGTGCAACATAGTCACCATATTGTTTGACTACATTTTCAACTTCAAGAATATTACTCATGCTTGTGATTGTTATTGGTTTGTTGCGTTTTGAGACGTTTGTGCGTAAAAGTAAGTAAATGTTACAACTTGAATTGCGCAGTTAAAAAAAAACCCACCCTTATTTGCACAAGGATGGGAAAAATTGCTATGAAAAAGAAATACTAGTTACCTAGTATGATTCAAATATAAAATATTTTTTTCGATTTATGAAAACATATCTTTAACTTTTTCGAAAAAAGATTTGTCGCTTTTTTCCGGTTGCGGAATAAAGTTTTCGTCCGTTAAATTTTTCTCGAAAAACTGCTTTTGTTCTTTATTTAGAGTTTTAGGCGTCCATACATTAATATGCACTAGCAAATCACCTGTACCATAACCATTTAGACTTGGAATACCTTTGCCTTTGAGTCGAAGAATCTTTCCAGACTGAATTCCTTCTTCCAATTTGATGCGCACTTTTCCATTGACCGCATCAATATCTTTAGAAACACCTAGTACTGCTTCGGCAAAACTGATATATAAGTCGAAATGTAGGTTTTCACCTTCACGTTTCAAAAATTCGTGTTCCGCTTCTTCAATGGCAACAATCAAATCACCTGGAATACCATTTCCTGGAGCATCATTTCCTTTGTTTGAAACTTTAAGTTGCATGCCATCTACTACGCCCGCTGGAATCTTGATCGAAACAGTTTCGTCCTCCAACAACATCCCTTGTGCATCGGCATTGGCTGGTTTTTTATCTAATATTTGACCCGAACCACCACAAGTTGGACAGGTTGAAGCCGACTGCATTCTTCCTAATATCGTATTGGTTACGCGCATCACTTGACCTTGTCCGTTACAAGTAGAACAAGTTTTGTAGCTCACGCCAGGTGCTTGAATTTTACGTTTTACTTTTACTTTTTTCTCAACACCATTGGCCACTTCTTCTAAAGTCAATTTTACTTTAATACGCAAATTGCTGCCTTTCATTCGGCGTTGACCTCCAGAATTTCCTCCAAATCCGCCTCCAAAAGCACCGCCGAAAATATCGCCAAATTGGCTAAAGATATCTTCCATATTCATACCGCCATGACCGCCACCGAAGCCACCACCACCATCAAATGCTTGATGTCCGTATTGATCATATTTGGCTTTCTTTTGAGGATCGCTTAGAACTTCGTACGCTTCTGCAGCTGCTTTAAAGCTTTCTTCTGCTTCTTTGTTTCCTGGATTCTTATCAGGGTGAAATTCGATGGCTTTTTTGCGATAGGCCTTTTTGATTTCAGCCTCTGAAGCACTTTTGGAAATCCCTAATATTTCGTAAAAATCTTTTTTCATTTTAATTTTTTTCAATTAGTCTATCGACTTGAATTGCTATTAGAACGGTTATTAATTACCAATAACTACCTTCGGAAAACGAATGATCTTATCCCCTAATTTGTACCCTTTTTCAATAACATCAACAATTTTTCCTTTTAGATTTGGAGAAGGCGCCGGAATTTGAGTGATGGCTTCTGCAAAATCAGCATTGAAAATGTCTCCTGTTTTTACCGCAACTTCTTCAAGACCTTTGGAAACCAATGTCGATTTTAGTTTTTCGTAAATCAACTCTACACCTTGAAGTAAAACATCATCATCCGATTTCTTGATTTCGATTAAAGCCCTGTCAAAATCGTCCATGACTGGCAACATGGCTTGAAGCACTTCTTGATTGGCAGTTTTAAACAAATCCATACGTTCTTTTGAAGTACGTCTTTTATAATTTTCAAATTCAGCAAAAAGTCTAAGAAACTTGTCTTTTTCATTGGCTAAATCTTCTTCTAATTTTTGTTCTGGAGTTAAATTTTCCGAGGATTCAATGCCTGCTTCGTGGTTTTCAGTAGCAACTTGATCAACCAATTCTTCTTGTTCGTTGTTCTCAGTGTTCATTTTACTTTTATGTTTAAAAATATTTTTCATCATTTTTTTTTCGCTGAATTGCAAAAGTATTGCCATTTGTGGAATAATGTCAAATTGTCACTGTTTTTTTTAGTTGCTGTGGAATTGTTTAATCGTTTAATGGTGTAACTGTTTATTCGTTGATTTGTTGAATCGTTAAATCGTTGATTTGTAGAATCGTTGATTTGTTTAAAGGTGGAATCGTTGATTTGTGGAACTGTTTAAAGGGTTTGCCGTCTGATTGATAAATCGATTTTAATCGTTTTTCCTTTTTGCTAATATCATAGAACTTTTGCATTATCATTCGATTTGGCATATGTAGTAAAAATTAGAATCAAGAAAAAAACTAATGAAATTTCTACTACTCTGCGATTAAACGATTTAACAATTCAACTTTTTTTAATCGAAAGCACTTTTGGAATTCAAGTGCCCTAGCCCCGATGGCAGTGGATATCCTTTTTTGCCGGTGTTCGGCGAAAAAGATAGAAACGTACAGCGGGAAGAGCTTCTAAAAAGTTAAAATAAAAAATTTAATAGAATTTTAAGACGAAATCGATTTCGATTTGATTACGTTTGTGTCCGTTCAATCCTAAAAATTGTATGGAAAGAATCTTAAGGTTAGCGTTAAGCTTCTAAAATATTATTAATTCACCCAGATTATAAAAAAAAGCTCCGTTCAAAAAACGGAGCTTTTTTTATGGCAAAATTTCTTGTAATGCCTTTTCAACTGTCGGAAACTGAAACCGAAATCCACCATCAATCGCTTTTTGAGCACTAATTTTTTTGTTGTTGAAGAGCAGTTCATGCATGTCGCCCAAAATGAACTTCATGACAAACTTAGGAATGGCGGGCAACCACAAAGGACGATGTAACTTTTGGGCAATACTTCGAGTTAAATCGCTATTTGAAACTGGAAAAGGTGCCACAGCATTGTACGTGCCTTCCCATGAATTTTGCACTGCAAAAAGGTACATCGCTGCCAAATCTTGCAGGTGAATCCAGGATGAAATTTGATTGCCATCGCCAAAGCTTGAACCAACTCCAAATCGAATCGGCTTAATCATTTCTTGCAAGGCACCGCCATTTTTGGCAAAGACAACGCCAGTTCTGAGTTTGCACACTTTAAGATGTAATAATTGAAACTTATCGACACTTTCCTCCCATTTGACAACGACATTCGACAAGAAATTATCATCGGTTGCTGCATTATTCTCACTATAAATAACACTAGCACTGTCCGGATATATGGCAGTTCCGGAAGCGGAAACAATTTGCTTGATTTGATTCGGATTTTCTTTGATGGCTTTAAAGAGCGTATTCGTAGCTAGAATTCTACTTTCTAAAATTTCTGTCTTGTAACTATCTGTCCATCTTTTTGCAATACTCGCGCCGGCAAGATGAATGACTGCATCAACGCCCATCAGCGCATTTTCATCGATCATTCCTTGGGATGGATTCCAATAAAAGCCCTGATAATTGAGCTGGCTCTTAATCTTACTTTTGGAAGTGGTCAGGTAATGTACCGCAATTCCGTTTTGAAGAAGCAATGATACTAACTCACTTCCAATAAGTCCAGTGGCGCCTGTTATGAGAATTTTCATTTTTTTATTCAAAGTTAGTCAATGACTAAGGAAACGGTCTGCTAATTAGGTTCAATTTAACGACTGTTGAAAAACTACGGCTTGACTTTTAGGGTCCACTCAAAATCCATTTCGGCAACCACTTCCCCTTTTTCGTTCGTGCCGATTGATTTCAACCAAACCGTTTTTCCCTCTCCAGTGGTGATGGTTTCGTGTATTGCTGTTTCTATGCGCTCGCCGTCGGTGCAGATAAAATGAATTCTCCCTGTGGCCTTTTTGGTAAAAACACATTTGTTGCTGGCAACCAACATCGAGATCCGGTGTCGACTGCTTCGAATACTTTGCATCACCAAAGCGCCCGTAGATAGTTCCGCTGCCATCGCTTGAACCGCAAAATAAAGCGAATTGAATGGATTCTGATTGAACCAACGATGCTTTACAGAAGTGGTACATTCTAGTGAATTGATAGACTTCAGTCGAACGCCACACCAAAAAGCAGCAGGCAATTTGTAAAACAAAAAAAGATTGATATTAAAGGTTGAAGTCCGCATATTTGTTGATTTAGGAGCTAAATATAGGAATTAAAAAGCTTAAAATCTAGCAGAATCAAATGTTAATATTTTGTTAAGATATGGTACTATGCGAAACAAGATACTGTTTTTTAAACATATATTTGCATAAGAAATTACTATATACTTTTAATCATGGAAACAAATTCAAAAAACAGTACCGCAGCACTAATCAACTTAAGCACGCTGACACAGTACTTCATCCCGTTCGGAAATTTCTTATTTCCCATTATCATCTGGAGTACGACTCGAGATAAATCAGAATACGTTAACGAGCAAGGAAAGCAAACCATCAACTTTCAGTTGAGTTTATTTCTATACACTTTTGTTCTTGCGTTAATCGCGATTCCAATTGTGCTGGTGACTTTCTTTAATAATGTAAGTTTTAATGCCATCATTAATAACGACGATTTGTTTTTTGAGAATTTCGACTTTAGTAATATGACTGGTGTTATCACCATCGCCATATCAGCCATCGCTCTTTTTATTTTTATGAAAATCGCCGAGTTTTTTCTTATCATTTATGCCTCCGTAAAGACGTCAAACGGAGACAACTTTAAATATCCATTGACCATCCCATTTATCAAGTAGTTTCAATCATTAATCAATCATTAATCAAAAAACGAAATCATGTTAAAAATCATCACAACGTTAACCTTATTCTTAATTGGAATATTAGCAAAAGGACAAGAAGTAGAAATGAGAACAGTATCATCATTTTCAAAAATTAAAGTGCAACACGGCATCGAATTGGTCTATACCGAAAGCGCGACAACTTCTATTCGAATTGAAGCACCAAATCAATCGACTATGAAAAACATTACAACTAAAGTTACCGGAAAGACATTGACTATTGACGTCTTAAATGCCACGGAATTCAATCAAAACGATACCAACATTAAGGTGTTTGTTGCCACCAATAATCTAGTCGGATTAGAAGCCAATACCAATGCAATCATTACAATCGACGAGGCTTTGGTTGCGGAAAAGTTAGCACTTACGCTGAATTCAGGTGCAAGTCTAACAGGTACCATAAAAGTAAACGGTACCACTACCTTTCAAGCTTCGGAAAATACAATGTTCAATGGTAAAATCGAAGCCATTGCAATCAATGGTAATTTTACTAACAATGCAAAAATCAACTTAACTGGAAAAGCGAGACAAGCGAACTTTGAAGCATCTGAAAATGTATTGCTTAGTGCAAGAAATTTCATTTCTAATTCAATTGCCATAAAAGCAAACGGCAATTCAAATGCCTCTGTTTACGCCCATGCTAACTTAGTGGTGGATGTAGCAGACGAAGCTAAAGTCAACTATACTGGTTTCCCAGATTATATCGATCTTAACGAAGACGCGGTGGCACTGCAAAAATACCGATTGGATCGATCATTAACCGCAAACTAATGAGAAGTATGGAATTTACACAAATTAATCTCCCAAATAAAAAAATAGAATCATGAATATTGAAAACACAAAAGCCCAGATGCGTAAAGGTGTTCTCGAGTTTTGCATCTTATGCGTTTTGAAAGAAAAAGATGCCTACACTTCGGAAATACTAGACACCTTGAAAAACGCAAAATTACTTGTGGTAGAGGGAACGGTTTATCCACTATTGACAAGATTAAAAAACGACGGATTACTCAACTATCGCTGGGAAGAATCTACCTCCGGTCCACCACGAAAATATTACGGTTTGACCGAAATTGGAAAAACATTTTTAAACGAATTAAATAGCACCTGGACAGAATTGTCTGATGCGGTAAACATTATAACAACACAAAAATAATAGTCATGAATAAAACAGTAAACATAAATTTAGGCGGTATGTTTTTTCACATAGACGAAGATGCATATCAAAAACTAACACGCTATTTCGATGCGATAAAACGTTCTCTGTCCAATTCAAACGGGCAAGATGAAATCATCAAAGACATCGAAATGCGAATTGCAGAATTGGTGGCTGAAAAACACACCAATGAAAAGCAAGTCATCAATTTGAAAGAACTGGACGAAATCATTGCTGTGATGGGTCAACCTGAAGATTATCGTATTGATAACGACGACGATGAACCTAAAAAAACCAACGATTTCAATTCATCAACGAGAGCAACCAAAAAGTTATACCGTGACAAAGACACTGGAATGATTGGTGGAGTTGCCGCCGGATTAGGTCACTACTTTGGTGTCGATGCGGTGTGGTTGCGTCTAATCTTAGTCGTATTAGTTTTTGCTGGATTTGGCTCAGGAATCATTGCGTATATTGTTCTGTGGATTGTCATGCCTGAAGCGATTACTACATCGGAAAAATTAGAGATGAAAGGAGAACCCATCACCATTTCTAACATCGAGAAAAAAGTAAAGGAAGAATTTGACACCGTTTCAGAAAAATTCAAAAACGCCAACTATGACAAAATGGGCAACCAAGTCAAAACAGGTGTGGAAAGATTTACAGGCGGATTAGGCGAAGTATTGATGTCAATTCTTAAAGTATTCGCAAAAGTTTTGGGTGTGATCTTGATTATTTCAAGTTTGGCAACACTAGTGGTTTTATTTATCGGTGTATTTACACTCGGTTCTACTGCCTTTATTGATTTTCCTTGGCAAAGTTTCTTTGAAGCTGGGAATATTTCAGAATATCCACTGTGGGTTTTTGGTTTGTTGATGTTTGGAGCCATTGGAATTCCTTTCTTTTTCTTAATGCTTCTGGGCTTCAAATTGTTGTCGCCAAATATGAAGTCGATCGGGTATATTGCTAAATACACACTATTGGCATTGTGGTTAATCTCTATTGGAATCCTAATTTCAGTAGGCGTTCGTCAAGCTACGGAATTCGCCGTGGATGGTAGATTTCTACAAAAAGAAACCTTACCTCTTAAAGCAACGGATACTTTGTATGTTAAATTTCAATTCAATGAATTTTATGCGAACGATATCAACGACAATGATAATTTCATCGTGACGGAAGACGCCAATAATGCGAAAGTGATCTATTCTAACGACGTCCGAATGTATGTGGTAAAAACGGATGAGAAAGTGCCATATATTCAAATTGAACGAAAAGCGAAAGGCAGATCGTTATCTGCAGCAAAGAAAACAGCGGAGAAAATCAAATACGGATACAAATTAGAAGGAAATCACTTGATTCTAGACAACTACTTATTGACAGATTTCAAAAATAAATACCGCGATCAAGAAGTCGAAGTGTACTTGTATTTGCCAATGGGAATGTTACTAAAACCAGATAGCAGCATTCAAGATTACGATGATTCTGATGACTCGTACTTCAATTTGCATTTTAGTTCTGACCAATATGTTTATAAAGTCGATAGCACTAAAGTAAAATGTATGAACTGCCCACCTGAAGAAAACGAATGGAATGACGTGGAAGGAGCAGAAAACTTTGAAGGCACCATCGACATTAAAGGTCCTGAAACGCCTGAAGATTCTACCGGAACTAGCGTTACACTGAATGAAAACGGAATTTTGATTAAGAAAAGCAGCAATCAAAGCGAAAGCAAAAAAATCAAAAGTGTCAAAATAAATGAAGACGGCATCACGATAAAAACCAAATAGTCATGTGGAATGCTAAACTTGTATACAGAAGATTATTTGGCCTTGCACTAGTGTCATCACTTGTAATCTCTTGCCAGTTCAATGGAATTACCGGAAGTGGTAATGTCACTACAGAAAAGCGAAATATTGAAGGGAATTTTACTTCAATTAAAGCCGAAAAAGGACTCGACATCGTTTTAGAACAATCGCAAGAAAAGGAAGTAACGGTAATTGCTGACGATAATTTACAAAAACATATCACGACAAAAGTATTCGATGGTGTTCTTGTGATTAGTTCTGAGTACAATAGCTATCGAAATGTGAGAATGAAAAAGGTCGTTGTAAAAATGCCAAAGGTCGACGCGATTAAAATCAGCAGTGGTGCCCATTTCGAATCTCGAAATACCATAAGAAGTCAGGAACTCAACCTCGAAGCGAGCACCGGCGCAACTTTGAATATCAATGTCGACGCTGAAAAGACGAGCTGTGAGGCCTCAAGCGGCGGCAACATGACCATCATAGGGAAGTCGACCAATTTGGAAACGGCGTCTTCTAGCGGTAGTACTTTGAATGCAGAAAAATTAATGGCAAACAACGTCATCGCAAGTGCATCAAGCGGCAGCAATAACCATGTTTATCCGGTAGTAAGTCTAAATGCAAACGCGTCCAGTGGAGGATCAATCAATTATCATCACGTTCCGAAAATTTGAACAAAAAGTCGAGTTCAGGTGGAAACGTCAACAGTCAATAATCTAAGTCAACTTAACCTTAAAAATCATCCATGTATTGGGTGATTTTTTTTTGATGAACTTGGAAATAAAACAGTCAAAAAATATTTCATAAATTAGCCCGCCAGCACAATCAACAGCAATCGTAAGAAATTACAACTTATCTATTCAAATTTGAACAAAATCGCCAAATTTTTCAATCGACATCCCATTGCTTACTTCGTAAGATATGCTTTGGTTTCTGAGAATGTGAAGGAAAATGACATCGGAGATTTGGGATGCTTTAATGATTTCAACACGCTCGCTTCCATCCCAAAATTGTATTTCGAAACCAACGAAAAGATGGCAATCGACCCATCACTCGACGAATACGACAAAGCACTTCAAATCGGAAAATTCCTTCGATTAAATATGAAAGGTGGAACTGGACTCGGATTGTCTTCGAGAAAAACATTAGAATTAATGCTTGAAAACAAAGGTGGGGTTTGCTCGGACTTTTCTCAAATTTTTAATATTTTCTGTTTTATCAACGGAATCAAAGTAAAGGAATGGGGTTGCATCGACCGATTTTATAAAACCGAGTTTGGACATTCCTTTAATGAGATTTATAGCAGCGGCAAACAAAAATGGATTGCCATCGATATTCACAAAGGAATCGTATTTTCCGACGAGGCAGGTTTCCCTCTTTCAACAATCGAATTATTTTCAGAATTGCGCAAAGGCAACCACGTCGAGTTCAAACACTATTCTGACTACGTGTCTCGGGATCACCATCGAACGCCCAATGTGTTTTCGGCAACAACGATTCCATTCATCATTAGCAATAATAGAAATGATGTAACGGATTATTATTTTGAAAAGTACCAAAATTCAATTTCGCCAATCTTAATCAATAGTTTGATTTTACTACTCCGAAAAAATCATAAATTTATCTTTGTAATGGATGACTTTAAAGCAAAATTGTTTCCTAAATGGATGCAATAATTGTAGTAGTTCTATTTCGTGACCTCGTTATTGAAACAAAAAATGGTACATTTCTAAATTCTTATTTGTAACAGTTACTGCAAAAACGGACTAATGTCAAAATTCTAATCCTAAAACCGACAAAACCATGGAATTAATTATCAAAAACTTAGAGAAAAAATATACCAATGGCGTGCATGCCCTCAATAATGTTTCCTTGACGGTTAGCACGGGAATGTTTGGATTACTAGGTCCAAACGGAGCAGGTAAATCTTCGCTCATGAGAACATTAGCAACATTACAGGATGTTGACAGTGGCTCGGTAACTTTAGGCGACATTGATGTTTTAAATGATAAAGAAGCTGTGCGAAAAGTGTTGGGTTATCTACCACAGGAATTTGGCGTGTATCCGAGAACATCAGCAATTGACTTACTCGATTACTTAGCTTTATTAAAAGGTTTTGAAAGCGCAACAGACAGAAAACAAATTGTTGAACAATTGCTACTCAAAGTAAATCTGTGGGAACACCGGAAAAAAGCAGTTGCCAGTTATAGCGGTGGAATGAAACAACGTTTCGGAATTGCACAATCGCTAATCGGGAATCCATTATTGGTGATTGTCGACGAACCAACAGCAGGTTTGGATCCAGGAGAACGAAATCGTTTTTATAATATCTTGAGCGAAATAGGTGAAAACACCATCGTTATTTTATCAACACACATCGTGCAAGATGTAAGAGAATTGTGCACGCAAATGGCGGTTATGGATAATGGAAAAGTACTGTTTAGTGGCAATACCGATGAAGCACTGGAACAAATAAAAGGGAAAGTTTGGGAGAAGAAAGTTTCTAAATTAGAATTACCCGACTATCAAAAAAACTACAAAGTCATTTCGAATAAATTGGTTGGAGGTCAACCATTGATTCACGTTTTTTCTGATTCAAATCTGGAAAATGGATTTGTAAAAGCAGAAGAAAACCTCGAAGATGTATTTTTGCGAAACTAAACGAACTCGTTTAACCCAAATCCGAATCAATTATGTGGAAATTTATCAGACACGAACTCAACTATTGGTTGAAAACGCCAATGATTTGGATCTTTATGTTAATCAATACGCTTTTTGTCTTTGGGGCAGTGGCTTCGGAGAATGTCCAAATTGGCGGCAGTATTGGCAATATCCATAAAAATGCGCCTTATGTTATTGAAACATTCTACGCCACCATGTCGGTTATCAGTTTGCTGATGACAACAGCGTTTATGAATGCAACGGCAAATCGTGATTTTCAATTTGGGATGCATCAATTTGTTTTTTCCTCGCCAATAAAGAAAAGTCATTACTTCTTTGGTAAATTTATTGGAGCAACTATTGTTTCTATTATTCCGCTACTAGGCGTTTCCATTGGAGCAATTCTTGGGGCAATACTCGCACCGATATTCGATTGGACGCCAGCAGAGCGTTTCGGAGAAATCATATGGGCTGGACACCTACAAGGTATTTTGATTTTTGCCATACCCAATGTGATTATTTCAGGGGTGTTGCTTTTTGGACTTGCCATTATATTCAGGAGTTCGATTGTATCCTTTATTGGATCAATGTTGATTCTTGTTTTATATGTAGTGTCAGCTGGTTTTACACAGGACATTCAAAAGGAATGGATTGCCAATCTCCTCGATCCTTTTGGTGATCGGCCATTTGAAACTATGACCAAGTACTTAACGGTTGACGAGAAAAACTATCACGCCGTAACCTTACATGGAGATCTTCTCATTAATCGCTTGCTTTGGTTGGGAATTGCAGGAATAATTCTAACGTCGATTTATCTCAAATTTTCATTCAACACCAAAAATGAAAAAGTCGCAAAAACCAAAAAACCGAAACTAGTAGAAGTTCCTTTAATTATAAACGAAACCAAATACGCACCTCAAAAAGCAGCTGTTTTTTCTTTAAGCACATTCCTCAAAATCACCCAATTCGAGATTAAAGCCGTGGTAAAAAACCCAAGTTTTATTATCTTGACGGCAATTGGCATGATTAATTTAATTGTGGGATTATCAAGTTTTACCAGCCAATACGGCGTATCACAGTATCCAGTTACTTACAGTGTGGTGGATACGATCGAGAACGCGTTCAATATCTTTATGATTGGGTTTATTACTTTTTATACTGGTGTTTTGGTCTGGAAAGAACGCGATGCTAAATTCAATGAAATCCAAGATGCGACGCCAATACGATCAAATGCCTTGTTTTTTTCAAAATTAATAGCAATCATTGTTGCCATCGCCACTGTTTTTGTCGTTGCCATTCTTTTCGGAATAATCACCCAAACCATCATGGGATATTACCACTATGAATTGGATGTTTACCTCAAATCGCTATTGCTGATTCGAATTACCGCTTTGTCCTTTTTGGTGGTGTTGTCACTACTATTTCATTACTTAATCAACAATCGTTATATCGCCTACTTTGCATTTGTGGCATTTATCATCATCAATAGTTTCATTTGGGGACTTTTAGAAATCAATTCAAATATGATTTCCTTTGGTTCTAGACCTAGTGTGACGTACTCCGACATGAACGGATTTGGTCCTTTCATACCAGGAATGGTTGGGTTTACAACCTACTGGTTTCTATTTTGTTGTGTGCTTTCTTTTGTTTGTTTGGCTTTTTATATCAGAGGAAAGGAACCCATTTTTAAATACCGTTGGAATCTCGCCAAACAATCCTTTGCGACCAATAAATTGCCTATTGCAATTTCTTTATTGGCATTTTTCATCTGCGGTGGTTTTGTCTATTACAATACCGAGATTTTGAATACGTATGATTCTTCAAAAGAGCAAGAAAATAAGCAGGTCGAATATGAGAAAAAGTATAAGAAATACGAAAATCTGAATCAACCTCGCTTCTACAAATTCAATTATGCAATCGATATCATGCCCGAAGATCGAAGTATGACGGCAAAAATTGAAGCGTGGGCCAAAAACAAATCAAATACACCAATTAGTGAGTTGCATTTTACGATGCCGTTGTCTGTTGATAGCATACAAATTCGAATTCCAGGCAGTCAACTCAAACAAAAAGACAAACGCCTTTTTTATCGAATTTACAAACTAAATAAAAGCCTAGCTCCTAATGACTCTATAAAAATCAATATTGATTTGTGGAGCATTACCAAAGGATTTGAAAATGAGGTTAGTTTTACTTCATTAACGCAAAACGGAACTTTCTTCAACAATTCTGATTTGCTACCAATTTTTGGCTACGAAAAAAGCTATGAGATTTCAGATAAAAACAAACGAGTTAAATTGAAGTTGCCACCACGAATCCGAATGCCAAAATTAGACGAGAATAATCTAAAGGCAAGATCAAATACGTATATCAGTGATAATTCTGATTGGGTAGAAGTAAAGACAACCATTAGCACTTCGTCTGACCAAATAGCCATCGCTCCGGGATCACTATTAAAATCATGGAAAGCAAACGGTAGGAATTACTACAACTACCAATTAGATCAAAAATCGTTGAATTTTTATTCTTTTATATCCGCAAGATATCAAGTAGCGCGACAAAAATGGAATGGAATTGATCTTGAAGTGTACTACGACAAACAACACGCGTACAATGTTCCAACCATGCTCAAAAGCATGCAGAAATCCCTTGAATATTATATCAAAAACTACGGGCCTTACTACCACAAACAATGTCGCATCATCGAATTTCCAAGGTATGCTAGTTTTGCGCAAGCTTTTCCTGGCACGATGCCTTTTAGTGAAGGAATTGGTTTTATTATCGACCTCCGTGAAGTGACCAAAGACGATATTGATCAAGTGTTTTATGTGGTAGCACATGAAATGGGACATCAATATTGGGCGCATCAAGTATGTGGCGCAAATATGCAAGGAAGCGAAATGATGAGCGAAGGTTTCTCGCAATATTCTGCCTTGATGGTCATGGAAAAAGAATATGGAAAAGATAAAATGAAGAAGTTCCTAAAATATGAAATGGATGAATATTTAGGCGGTCGAAGTCGAGAATTAGAAGGGGAAAACCCATTAATGAAAACTGAAAACCAACAGTATATTCATTACAACAAGGCGAGCGTTATTATGTTTTATTTGAAAGAATTGATTGGTGAATCTAAAGTTAATCAAGCGATGCAAAATTTAGTGACCACGTATGGATATAAAAACCCTCCATTCCCAACTTCTATTGCGGCGGTAAGAGAATTCAGGAAAGTGACACCCGACAGTTTACAATATGTGATTACCGACCTTTTTGAGAATATTACCTTATTTTCAAACCGAATGATGAAAGCAACCTATAAAAAAGTCGGAAACGAATACGAAGTCACCTTAACGACAACCTCAGAAAAAGTAAGGTCTGATGCGATGGGGAAAGAAACCAAAATCCCATTGGCAGACTATATTGATGTCGGAATTTTTGCTGAACCTACAAACGATCAGAATCTTGGAAAAGTTTTGGTATACCAACGAATTAAGTTGACCAAAAAAGAGAATACGTTCAAATTTAAGACCAAGGAATTACCCTATGAAGCTGGTATTGACCCCTACAATTATCTAATTGATCGCATCCCGGAAGACAACTTGAAAAAGGTGGAAGAATAGGTTAATCAAAAAACTTCCCGATTGTCGCTTTTGTTTTTTTATATTTGGAAAAAAATTTAGTTAATGAATAAATTTATCGCCGTCATTGCAATAGTATTGTTTAGTACTTTAGCCTTTTCACAGCAAAAAGAAAAGGTAAAGGGTTCTAAAATTGTCACTGTTGTTCAGAAAGAAGTAAGCGAGTTTGAAACACTTGAAGTCGATGACAACTTAGAGATTTTCTTGATAAAAGGCGATAAAAGCAGCATTGAAATTGAAGCAGATGACAATGTGCAAGAGTTCGTCGAATTTACTTCGAAGGCAAAAACGTTGCATTTATTTACGTCAAGACAAATCTCAGGGACAAAAAAATTGAGCGTTCGCGTAACTTTTACCGACGATTTTAATTTACTGATCGCAAAAGACGACACAAATATTACTTCATTGGCAGAACTTACAGCGGCTAATTTCACTTTCAAAATACATGATAATGCGAGGTTATATGCAAATGCCAACATCAAAAATTTCACATTAATGATGGATGACAAATCGAAAGCAGAACTCAATTTGAAGTCGGAAGACGCCACCGTCGAGATGAGTAAAAATGCCCAATTAAAAGCCTTGATTTCATCCACACAAATGAAGTTCGACATGTATCAGAAAACGAAAGCGGTCATTGAAGGAGATGTGATTAATTTTAAATTGCGCCTGGATAACGATGCCGATTTTACAGGTCAAAAATTAACGTCCAAGAATACCGAGCTAGTCACCGAAGGATTTGCAGAATGCAGTATCAATGTGGCAGCGCGATTAGTTATAGATGCCAAAGGTAAATCAGAAACTAGGCTCTATGGTGACCAAAAAATTGAAGTAAAAAATTTATTGGACAGTGCGGTTTTGAGTAAAAAACCGACAAAATAAAACTTACGCCCAAACAACCCATAAAAAAACCTCGAATTACTTCGAGGTTTTTTCTTATCATATATTTGTAAAACGTATTGACTATTCTTGCGCCGCCAAATAGCGTTCTGCATCTAGCGCTGCCATACAACCAGTTCCCGCTGCGGTTACCGCTTGGCGATAAACATGGTCTGCAGCATCACCGCCCACAAAAACACCTGGTATATTTGTTTTGGATGTACCCGCAATATTTACGATATAACCAGTTTCATCTAAAGTCAAATAATCTTTAAAAATTGCCGTGTTTGGGGTGTGCCCAATAGCAACGAAGAAACCCGTCGATGGAATTTCAAATTCCTCATTCGTTGTTTTGTTTCTAGCCTTCACACCTGTTACCACCTGCCCGTCGCCAAGAACCTCAACAGTATCGTGATTCATTAAGATCGTAATATTCTCTGTCTTTCGCACGCGCTCTTCCATAATTTTCGACGCTCTAAACTTTTCGCTGCGCACCAACATGGTCACTTTCTTGCAAAGTTTGGACAAATAGTGTGCTTCTTCGCAAGCCGAATCACCTGCTCCAACAATGACCACTTCTTGATTTCTGTAAAAGAAACCATCACAAACTGCGCAGGCAGAAACGCCACCGCCCAATTCCAAATACTTTTGTTCAGAAGGAAGACCCAAATACTTCGCCGAAGCTCCAGTGGAAATAATGACAGTTTCGCAGTGCAATTCTTTAGTATCGTTGATCCACACTTTGTGAATTGGACCAGAAAAATCAACTTTAGTTGCCCAACCATCGCGGACATCGGTTCCGAATCTTTTTGCTTGCTCTTGCAATTGCACCATCATTTCCGGACCAGTAACGCCATCAACGTAGCCTGGGAAATTCTCCACTTCATTGGTGGTAGTGAGTTGACCTCCAGGTTGTGTGCCTTGATATAAAACTGGATTCATATTCGCTCGAGCGGCATAGATGGCAGCGGTATATCCCGCTGGACCTGAACCAATAATTAAGCATTTTATTTTTTCAATTGTGTCTGACATAATAATATAGTTGAATGTAAATTTTGTGTGGCAAATGTAAACTTAATTCCAAAAAATCGGTTCGAATTAAATCCTAAAAATCAATACGAAAATAAATTAAATTTATTTCCGCCAAATCATTTTGCAAAGTAAAATTAAAACTTATCTTTGCGCTCGCTTCGGGGTGTAGCGTAGCCCGGTTATCGCGCCTGCTTTGGGAGCAGGAGGCCGCAGGTTCGAATCCTGCCACCCCGACAACAAATCCTTTTTGCGACAGCAAAGAGGATTTTTTTGTCAAAAAAGAATTCAAGTTCACTTGAAAATTCTTTTTTGATAAAAAAAATCTTCCATTTTGAAAAAATGGAAAGGATTTGTTGTAACGACTCCCCAACTCAGGATCACGAAGTAATCCTCAAAGTTCACTTGAAAATTCTTTTTTAAATGAAAAATCCTCCGGTTTTGCAAAAACCGAAAGGATTTGTTGTAACGACTCCCCAACTCGGGATCACGAAGTAATCCTCAAAGTTCACTTGAAAATTCTTTTTTAAATGAAAAAGACTCCGGTTTTGCAAAAACCGAAAGGATTTGTTGTAACGACTCCCCATCTCAGGATCACGAAGTAATCCTCAAAGTTCACTTGAAAATTCTTTTTTAAATGAAAAAGACTCCGGTTTTGCAAAAACCGAAAGAATTTGTTGTAACGACTCCCCATCTCGGGAGCACGAAGTAATCCTCAAAGTTCACTTGAAAATTCTTTTTAAATGAAAAAATCCTCGGGTTTCAAAAACCGAAAATTTGTTGTAACCTCCCCCATCTCAGGATCACGAAGTAATCCTCAAAGTTCACTGAAAATTCTTTTTGAATCAAAACTTCATTTAAAAACCAAACCCCTAAGAATTGCCAAACGTCAATTTCTGTCCCCAACTGCCCTAGCCCAGACCGCGTGGCAATGGCATCCTTTTTATGCTGAACTCGTTTCAGTATCTTTAATACTTAAAACTAATTCATGTAAAAGATGCTGAAACGAGTTCAGCATAAAAAGATTACCTCACAAAGTGATAATTTTAGATTCTGTGTTCGGTCAATTCGCTTCGCTCGGGTGTAATGGACAGCTGGATGAAGCTCCCAAAAACATCACGCAAGAAAATTATTAAATACGCTTCTAATATGATTCAAAATTTAATATTGAATTCCTACCTTTGCACACGTTTTTAAGAAACCATTGCACACTATGTTGACTTTTCTTTTTTATCTATTTATTGGTATTGTTGCAATTCAATTGTTCTACTACGTGGCTGTTTTTGGAAAATTTGCATTCGTCCACTGTCCAAAAACCAATCCGAAGAAAATACCAATCTCTGTCATTGTCTGCGCTAAAAACGAAGAGGAAAATGTCGTGAAATTTGTTCCCCTTTTGGCGGAGCAAGATTACCCAGATTTTGAAATTATCCTGATTGATGATGCTTCGAGCGACAGTACATTGGATATTTTTGAAGAATTTGAAAAAAAATACACCAATGTTCGTCTGGTCAAAGTGGTCAATAATGAAGCTTTTTGGGGCAATAAGAAGTTTGCGTTAACCCTCGGAATAAAAGCCGCGAAGAAAGAATACTTATTATTTACCGATGCCGATTGTTATCCGACTTCAAAAAACTGGATCAAGGAAATGAGCAGTAACTTTACGGCGCAGAAAACAATTGTGTTGGGTTATGGAGCCTATGAAAAAATCGCGGGATCGTTTTTAAACAAATTAATTCGATTTGAAACGCTAATGACCGCGGTAAATTATTTTTCCTGGGCAAAAATGGGACGACCTTATATGGGTGTTGGTCGAAATATGGCCTATAAAAAAGAGGAATTCTTCAACGTCAATGGTTTTATTGACCACATGAAAATTCGCTCTGGTGATGATGACTTATTTATCAACCAAGCCGCCAAAGGAAGTAATACCACCATCTGTTGTTCACCGGAAAGTTTCACTTACTCTCAGCCTAAAACAACTTTCAAAGAGTGGTTTATACAGAAAAGAAGACACATTACGACGGCATCCCACTACAAATCGTTTGATAAGATGCAATTGAGCATTTTTCATTTTTCGCAAGTACTCTTCTTTATTTTGCCAATATTGCTTTTAGTGTTTCAATTTCAGTGGATTATAGTGACTAGTCTCATTGGATTTCGTTATCTTTTCGCTTGGATGTCACTTGGTTTTTCAGCTGGGAAGCTGAAGGAAAAAGATGTGATGTATTGGTTTCCCATTCTTGAAATTGTGCTTTTATTTACACAAATGAATATTTTTATAACTAATATTGTTGCTAAACCTGTACATTGGAAATAATAAAAATATTGAATTGGCAAAGTTGGGCGATCAAGTGGCCTTCACCTTTTTGTTAGATCATTATTGGAATGAAGTTTACGGTTTTATGCTCAAACGCACCGAAAATGAAACCGACGCCGAAGACATTACAATCGAAACCTTCGCCAAAGCCTTTGATAAAATTGCCACTTACAATCCCGAATTTCAGTTTAATACGTGGTTGATTGCCATCGCTAAAAATGTTCATATCGACATGCTTCGCAAAAGAAAGTCTTCATTATTTGTAGACTATTCCGACGAAAATGACTACCAAGCCTACAATATTGCGGATACCGCGCCTTCAGCGGAAGATAAGATTATCACCGAGCAAAACCTTTCTCAACTACTTCGCTTTATTAAAGAGTTGAAACCGCACTATCAAGAAGTCATTCAATTGCGCTATTTTCAAGAAATGAGTTATCAAGAAATAGCAGACGAATTGGGTGAACCTTTAAATAACATCAAAATAAAACTGCTGCGCGCCAAGAAATTATTGGCGGAAATTATCGAGAACAAGCGTTAAATCGAAAAAATGTTTAACCGTGGAATCGTTGATTTGTTTAATCGAAAATTAGATTTATTGTTGTTTGTTTTTTTTAGGAGCTATTTCCCGCCATCCGTTCCCAAACTTTTTATGCTGAACTCGTTTCAGCATCTCCTCAAAACAGTTCACAGGGCATCTGATATCTACCAGAGATGCTGAAACGAGTTCAGCATAAAAAGGTTTTCCTCTCCTGTCGGGGCTAGGGCAATCATGTTACCAAGCACTTTCCCTTTAACGACGAAACAATGCCACGATTAAACAAATCAACGATTAAGCGATTAAACATCTCAACGATTCAACAACCAAACAATATTTCACCGTGCCAATGCGTTCTCAACAAAAAGCACTCCTATGACAGAATAAATACGTAACCATTAAACTTTTGAATTATGTCAAAATTTAGTATTTATTCCAAATCATGGATTGACCTCGTATTTGAAAACAAAAACCAAAGTTATGGTGCTTTTCAATTGCGTCAAAAAAGCGACGAAACTACGTTATTAGCTTTTTGCCTAGGATTAACTGTTATTGCAACAGTCTTTACCATTCCAATCTTTATTAGTAGTTTTAGTTCAAATCCCGAACATCCGTTGACTGCACCTGTATTGGAATATCCTGTGATTCAAGTTTCCAACTATCAGCCTACGCCACCGAAATTGCCTGAAAAATCTGCTGTTGCAATCGCCACAAAAGAACCGTCGACAGAGGTCAAAGAGAAAACGCTAGTGAATCCAGAAATTGTAACATCTGCAGCGCCAACTCCAGAGATTACGACAACAGCAACTACAACCAAAATAGCAAATGCAGAAGTAGGTGTAACCAATAACAAAGAAGGAACTTCGACACAGTCTGAGAATGAAAAAGGCAAAAGTCTAATAAACATACCAACATCTGAAGATGAGCTAAATTCTACAATAACAGTAGATAAATTACCCGAATTTCCTGGCGGACTCGAAGCATTTTATGCATCGGTAGGAAAAAAGTTTGAAGCTTTTGAAGTCGAAGAAACCGTCACCGTTTATCTTTCCTTTGTCATCGAAAAAGATGGCAACATGACCGACATAAAAGTAATAAGAAGCGCGACACCAAGTTTAGATAAAGAAGCGATAAGGGTTTTACAATCGATTCGAACGAAGTGGAAACCTGGTATTAAAGACGGGCGAAATGTCAGAACTTTATATCGACTGCCCATCAAAGTAAAAAAGCAGTAAACGAAAAAAGCAGCATTTTCATGCTGCTTTTTCTATGCTTTCTTCACGAATTCCGTTCTTAAAACCATTGCAGTTTTATTGACACGACAATCGATTTCTGCAGGATCGTCTGTAAGGCGAATATTTTTAACCATGGTTCCTCTTTTAATCACATCGGATGAACCGCGAACTTTTAAGTCTTTGATTACTGTTACGGAATCTCCATCGTTCAGAAGATTTCCATTGCTATCTTTTACTTCCATGTCTTTACTTTTTTTTCTTTTTAGGGGTTTTCTTCTTCGTTGGGGTTTTCTTTGTTGTTGTTTTTGGCTTTGGCACTTCCTTTACGTAAGCTTTATACAAACCATCTTGCTCTGCTCGTTCTTTGGCTTTAATAGCTCTATCTCTTGGGTCTGGATGCGAGCTCATCATTTTGGTAATAAAAGACGAATCTTGCCCTTCACTCATTTTGGCTAAAATGTTAAAAGCCGATTCAACCGCATTGACATTATAACCATTTCGCTTCATGAAATCATAAGAGAAAGTATCCGCATCCGTTTCTTGTTTTCTGCTGTGTTTGCTATCTATAAGTGCATTGGCTATCTTCCCCAATTGACTATCAGTCACCGCCGCTACTTTATCAGATTGCGATGCCGCAGCATCAATCAAGGCTTCTTTCTGATACGCAGCTTTCATCGCGTCTCTCGAATCATGATTTGCAACATGGCCAATCTCATGACCAATAACGGCAAGCAATTCGTTGTCATCCATGATATCCATCAAACCAGAGAAAACACGTACGCTCCCATCAGCAGTAGCAAAGGCATTGACATCCTTTACCAAATAAACTTTATAATTTAATGACAATCCATCTTCACTAGCATGTTTTCCAAAGACTTTATTAAGCCTCATGCTGTAAGGATCGTTGGCGCCTGCTATCGCATTTTCAGCATCCATTTTGTCAACCGCTTGCTTTGACAAAGCAGCTGCGTCGGCATCTGAAAACATAACACTAGTTAATCCTTTTGAAACGGCTCCTAAAGCGCGTTCTCCTAAATTAATTTGGGCATTTGTAACATTAAATCCAGCGAATGTTAGTGCACAGCTTAATGCAATAATTGATTTTTTCATTGGTGCTTATTGTTTAAATATTCGGTGACAAATATAATAAGACCATCATAAAAGTAGTGGCAATAATTGAATATTATTTAACAAACATTCCATTTAAATAGGATTTTAATATATTTGAAATTATCGTTAGCACTTTTATGAGACATTTTACTACACAAGAAAAAATAAAACACTTATTAGGATTCCCCGTAATCGTTGCCGCCTTAGGCTATTTTGTTGATATTTACGACTTACTGCTTTTCGGCATTGTTCGGGTTCCTAGCTTAAAATCAATGGGACTTGATGTGGATGTGGCTGGAACTTATATCCTCAGTTTTCAGATGACGGGCTTGATTATCGGTGGCATTCTCTGGGGAATTCTGGGCGACAAAAAAGGCAGATTGTCAGTGCTCTTCGGCTCTATTCTCGTCTATTCTTTAGCGAATATCGCATGCGGCTTTTTACCTCAAATGCATTTTGCGGATCCCGTATTAACGTATGCCGTATTGCGATTTATCGCCGGCGTGGGTTTGGCAGGCGAATTAGGCGCTGGAATTACATTAGTTTCAGAAACTTTGCCAAAAGAACTGCGTGCGATTGGAACCTCATTGGTCGCTGGATTTGGAATTTTGGGTGCAGTAGTGGCGCAACTTACCGTTGAATTGGCGGGCAATTGGACTACGGCCTATTTTATAGGTGGTGGTTTAGGGTTGGCACTCCTTGTCTTGCGAATTAGCGTGGCAGAAAGTGGAATTTTTCATGCGGTAAAACAAAATGCTGCTATAAAAAAAGGAAATTTCTTTTCGTTTTTCAGTAATAAAACGCGCTTGCTAAAATACTCAAATGTATTGCGATTGGTTTACCCATCTGGTTTTGCATTGGTATTTTGGTTTTAATGGCGAACCAGTTTGCCCCTGAAATGGGTATCAAAACCTTGGTTCCCGGAAAAGCCATTCTGTGGTCGTATCTTTTTGCGTCGATAGGCGATTTCTCGAGTGGGTTTATTTCACATCGATTGGCTTCTAGAAAAAAGACCATGTTTTTGATGATGGGATTTACGCTTCTCGGCGTCGTGCTTTTACTTTTTAGTGGACCAAAATCGGAGAACATGTATTATTTCTACTGCGCTTGGATTGGATTAGGAACCGGATTTTGGGCGATGTTCTTTCTGCCGCAATAGTAGGGTTTGTTGTATTTGGTATTGGCTTTTATGCGATTTATACCATCAAAGAAACTCACAATACGGAAATGGATTTTGTAGAATAATTACGCTTGGTTATTACTGCTTTTGCAATAGTTGTTTTTTTGTCGCAGAGTCGCAAACTTAGTGACCGCAGTCAATGCTACTCAAATAATCTTGCTTTAGCGATTGCCCTAGCCCTGATGGCAGCGGCATCCTTTTTTGTTTTTTAAGAAAGCCCTTCGACTGCGCTCAGGGTGACAAAAAAACAAAAAAGATATAGCGAACAGCAGGAAATAGCTCCTAAAAATCACTACTTCAAAAATCGAAAATCCTAATTCCTATTTCCTATCTTTGTGCTTCAAAAAATGTGGCTATGGAAAGTGTTTTAGATAATAATTTACCCGTGGGTAAACCCAAATGGCTAAAAGTAAAATTGCC
The DNA here is from genome assembly GCA_016714905.1 of Flavobacterium sp. Taxonomy (GTDB): domain Bacteria; phylum Bacteroidota; class Bacteroidia; order Flavobacteriales; family Flavobacteriaceae; genus Flavobacterium. The sequence continues at coordinate 192,187 of JADKBW010000004.1, read as the reverse complement.
GATTGGAGAAAAATATACCGAACTTAGAGGCTTGGTTGACAAATATCAACTGAATACCATTTGCACCTCAGGCAGTTGCCCAAATATGGGGGAATGCTGGGGCGAAGGAACCGCAACCTTTATGATTTTAGGGAACATTTGCACGCGTTCCTGTGGATTTTGTGGCGTGAAAACGGGTCGACCAGAGACGGTAGATTGGGATGAACCAGAAAAGTGGCGCGTTCGATTAAGATCATGAACATCAAGCACGCGGTCATTACGAGTGTCGATCGCGATGACTTGAAAGACGGTGGATCGATTATTTGGATCGAAACTGTAAAAGCCATTCGACGGATGAATCCAGAGACGACTTTAGAAACTTTAATTCCAGATTTTCAAGGCAACGAAAGACATTTGGATCGAATCGTGGAAGCCAATCCAGAAGTGGTTTCGCATAATGTAGAAACCGTGCGACGATTGACTCGCGAAGTGCGCATTCAAGCCAAATACGATCGCAGTTTGGAAGTGTTGCGCTATTTGAAAGAAAAAGGAATTAACAGAACCAAATCCGGAATCATGCTGGGCTTGGGCGAAACGGAGGAAGAAGTGATTCAAACCATGCGCGATCTTCGCGCTGCCAATGTGGATGTGGTCACCATCGGGCAATACCTGCAACCTAGTAAAAAACACTTACCCGTTAAGGAATTTATCCGTCCAGAGCAATTTGAAAAATACCAAAAAATTGGTTTAGAAATGGGCTTCCGTCACGTCGAAAGCGGCGCTTTAGTGCGTTCTTCTTATAAAGCGGCGAAACACATTTTATAGTTAAAAGACCGCTGCGCTGCAAGAAACAAGACCCTTGAGCTAAACGGCACCATCATGGTTAAACTCTTTTTCTTGCAGCGTAGCGATCTTGCAACAAAGTGGTCTTCAAGTCTTTTCTTTAAACATAATTATGAATAAAACTAAAATTGCTATAAACGGTTTCGGAAGAATCGGCAGAAGTCTCTTTCGCTTGCTCCTCGATCACCCAGCGATAGAAGTGGTCGCAATTAATGACATTGCAGACAATAAAACGATGGCGCATCTCATCAAATACGACAGCATTCACGGTGTTTTACCTTATGATTGTTCGTTTGACGAAAAGTCAATTATCGTCAATGGAAAACCGTATTTGTTTTTTCACGAAAAGCAAATTTCCAATCTCAATTGGAATCCACTAGCCATTGACGTCGTAATAGAATCGACAGGCAAATACAAAACTTTTGAAGAAATCAATGCGCATATTATTGCAGGCGCAAAAAAGGTAATTTTATCGGCGCCTTCTGAAGTCGATAACATCAAAACTGTGGTTTTAGGCGTCAATGAATCTATTCTAGATGGTACTGAAAAAATAATATCCAATGCAAGTTGCACCACCAACAATGCGGCTCCAATGATTAAAATCATCAGCGAATTGTGTGGCATCGAGCAAGCTTATATCACAACCGTTCACTCCTACACCACCGACCAAAGTTTACACGACCAACCCCATAAAGACTTACGTCGCGCGCGTGGCGCCAGTCAATCGATTGTTCCTACAACAACCGGAGCTGCCAAAGCGTTAACCAAAATTTTCCCTGAATTTGAAGGAAAAATTGGGGGAAGCGGCATCCGCGTTCCTGTACCAGACGGCTCTTTGACGGATATTACTTGCTACGTAAAAAGACAAGTCAGTATTGAAGAAATTAATAGCGCCTTCAAAAAAGCAGCTGAAAATGAGCTGAAAGGCATTTTGGCTTATACCGAAGATCCAATTGTTTCGGTAGACATCATCGGAAATAGAAATTCCTGTTTGTTTGATGCACAATTAACCTCCGTCATTGATAAAATGGTCAAAGTAGTGGGTTGGTATGACAACGAAATTGGATACTCTTCCAGAATAATTGACTTGATTCTTTACACGACTGCAAAATAAAATTGCTATATTTAGGCCCTTGAAAAAATTCGAGAACTAATTATGAAGCATCTAGTATTCATTTTATTATTTCTAAGTTCTTTTGCTTTTGCTCAGAAGAAAGAAAAAAAGGCTGCCAAAGTGGATAGCATCGCTTATTATATCGAGCTTTCTAACTTTAATATTAAGACCAATAATTATAAGTTCTCCCTCAACTTTGCGCAAAAAGCCATCGACTACGCGCATGAAGTAAAAGATGTAAAGTCAGAAGCCAATGCCAACGCGCTGATTGGTGGAATTTATTTTGAACTCAAGAAATTTGATGATGCAATCGAATCGTACTACAAAAGCGTTTCCCTATACAACACCTTAAAACCTTCAAGTCAACAAGCCTATTGCTACTATCAATTAGGACTTTGTTTTATGGAAAAAGAAAACTATTTGGTCGCTGATAATAATTTCGATAAAGCCAAAACGATTTTCCAAACGATTAAAATTCCAGATGCCATTGAGTTGCTTAATTTGCAAAAAGGAATCGTATACAAAGCGAAAGGACAGTACCTGCAGGCAATTCCTATTTTTAATCAAATTATAGCAAAACCAGAAGGCAATGACTTCACTAAAACAAAAGCAGAAGCACTGTATCAAATCGGGAGTATTGAACTCGCCAATGATCGCAGTAATTTAGCGTTAAATTACCTCACTCGTGCTTTGGCGCTCAATGCAAAAGACAAAAATTTCGAACAAAAGTCAGAGATCCTCTTGGCACTGAGCAAAACTTATGAAAAACTTTCAAATATTAATAAAGCACATCAATACTTGAAAGGTTATCTGATCCTGAAGGATAGTATCGCATTACTGAATATTAAAAAGTTAGGAACGGAAGACTACGCTGCATTTAAAGACAGCGAAAGATTAAAAACTATTGAGCAGCTTGACAAAGAAAACAAAGAACAACAAAAAGCCAATAAAGTAGCCAAACTCATCAGCATACTGGCGATTGCACTGATTACAATTCTGTCACTGCTGAGTTTATCACTTTATAAAAACAATATTATCCGAAACCAATCGAATATGTTGTTGAAAGAAAAAAACAACGAGTTGCAAATCGCTAAAGAAAAAGCCGAAAAAGCCTCAAAAGCGCGCGCTGAATTCTTATCTACGGTTAGCCATGAACTGCGAACGCCTCTGAATGCCATTAACGGAATTACGCATTTGTTATTAGAAGAAAATCCCAAGCCAAGTCAGATGAACTACTTGACTTCACTCAAGTTTTCGGGTAATTATTTGCTGACTTTTATTAATGAAATTCTTGAAATCAATAGAATTGAATCGAATGCAATAGAAACCGAAAATTTGAATTTCAATTTGAAACTATTGCTTGCGAATATTCAAAATTCACTTAAAGAATTGGCCTCGATCAATAACAATACTTTTACTATTGAAATAGATCCGACCATTCCAGATTTCTTAATTGGCGATCCGACGAAACTTTCTCAGATATTCCTCAATTTGATTAATAATGCGCTGAAATTTACTAAGAATGGCGAGGTAAAAGTGATTCTTTCTGTCAATGAAATCAATGAAGAATTTACGTCGATTCATTTTAAAATTGTAGATACCGGTATCGGAATTCCAGAGGAAAAAATAGAAACTGTTTTTGAAAGTTTTTCTCAAGGCTCTATCGAAATTAATAGAAAATACGGCGGTACTGGATTGGGTTTGACCATTGTTAAAAAGCTAGTGGATATTCTGGGTGGCAAAATAATACTCGAAAGTAAAGTTGGAAAAGGATCTTCTTTCTCTTTCGATTTGAGCTTTAAGATTGGGGCAGATGAACACATAGTCGAAGAAAAAATCAGCGAACAAAACGACGCGATTCTAAATGGCAAGGTGGTCCTTTTGATTGAGGACAACAAAATCAATCAAATGATTACCAAAAGAATGGTCGAAAATAAAGGGATGATTTGCGCTGATGTTATTGATAATGGCGAAGACGCTATCGAAGCGGTCAAAAACAATCACTATGATCTAGTTTTGATGGATGTTCATTTACCAGGAATCAACGGAACAATTGCTACTCAAACCATACGAACGTTCGATAAAAAAATTAAAATCATCGCGCTGACTGCCATTTCTTTGAATGAAAATCGCGAAATGTTGTTGTCCTACGGCATGAATGACGTGATTACCAAACCTTTCGATCCCGCCGACTTCTATCGAATCATTGCCAATAATTTAGCAGAAGAAGCTTAGTAACGTTGAATCAATTCTTTGATTAAAGCGCGAACATGCGGTTCCGCTTTTCTTGCGGCTTCTAAGACTTCGGCATGACTTACTGTTTCAATATTGTCCTCATTTCCCATATCCGTAATGACAGAAATCCCGAAGGTTTCCATATCCATGTGACGCGCCACAATCACTTCAGGAACCGTCGACATTCCAACCATATCTGCACCTAATATTTTAACCATGCGGTATTCTGAAATGGTCTCAAAAGTGGGACCTTGCAAACCAAGGTAAACGCCATCATGAACTGTAATGCCCAGCTCCTTAGCCAATTCTTTGGCTTTGATTATCATCGGTCGACTGTAAGGCTCGCTCATATTCAAAAAACGAGGACCAAATCGAACTTCATTCTTACCGTGTAAAGGGATGTTCTGGCATCATATTAATGTGATCCTTAATCAACACTATAGAGCCGACTTGATACGCATCATTAACCCCGCCCGAAGCATTAGAGACAATCAGTTTTTGAACGCCAAGATACTTCATAACGCGCACAGGAAAAGTCACTTGCTTCATATCGTATCCTTCATAAAAGTGAAATCTGCCTTGCATGGCGACGACTTTTTTGGTTCCGATTGTTCCAAAAACCAAAGCGCCTTTATGGCCTTCCACAGTCGAAACAGGAAAATTCGGAATAGCAGTGTATGGAAGTGTAAATTCAACCTGAATATCATCCGTAAAACTGCCCAAACCTGAGCCTAAAATCACACCGTATTCTGGGGTGAAATGGGTTGCTGATTGAATATAACTAACTGTTTCTTGTACTTGTTCCCACATAATTTAAGATGATTTGGTCTAATTGATCGCCATCAGCGACCAGCTTCGTTTTGATTGGTAAATAAAATAATTGACTTGAAGGCAAGTGTTCCTTTAATCGAACAAAATCTTTTTCGGTCGTAATAACGCGTTTATTTCCAGCACTTTTTCTTATCGTATCAATGTCGCTTTCACTAAAATGATGATGATCTGGAAACTCCATAATTTCGTCGCCTTCGTTTTGCAAATATGCAAAAAATGGTTTTGGTTTTGCAATTCCAGCGATTAGTAATTTTGGAATAGATTGTAATTCATGAACCTTCAAAGAAGATTCCAAAGAATAAACAGAATCATCGTAGGAAATCGTACTAAAAAATATAGGTTTATCAATGTTCAACTTATCTTTTACGACTTGCATCTCCGATTCCGAAATGGTTGGGGGACATTTGGTCACAATAATCACATCTGCTCGATGGGCACCAGACTTACTTTCCCTTAAATTCCCTGTTGGAAGTAGGCAATCATCAACATACAACTCTTCAAAAGTGGTAAGTAAAATATAGAAGCCAGCCCGTACTCTTCGGTGTTGAAAAGCATCATCCAAAACGATAATTTCTGGCTTATTTTCTTTTGAAAGTAACTGCTCGATACCGTTTTTCCGATCGGCATCAACGGCAACTTGAATATTTGGAAACTTAAGATGCATCTGGTAAGGCTCATCGCCTAAAGAAGCTGCTGTTGAAATTTCATTCGCTAATATAAATCCTTTTGATTTTCGCTTGTAACCTCGACTAAGGGTCGCGACCATATTGTCGGTCGACAGCAAGCGAACAAGATATTCTATTTGTGGTGTTTTTCCTGTTCCGCCAACACTTAAATTGCCTACTGCAATTACTGGAATGTCGAACGCATACGATTTTAGTATTCCTTTGTCGTATAGAAAATTACGAAACTGCGTAATCCAACCGTATAAAATGGCTAATGGGAAAAGTATTTTTCTCAAAAAAATCATAGTACGAAAGTAGCGTTTTTTTATCTTTGAAAGAAAATAATTATCAAAAGCACCCTGCGATGAATCTTAGTTTCAAGAAATTTCTTTTTGTTTTTTTGCTGCTTTCAAATGCAGTCCTTGCTCAAGAAAGTGACAACGCTGCTATTCTAAAATCGATTTTTACGAAGTACTACGCGAACGAAAAAGTAATTGCCAAAGGTAGATTGCAACTATTGAGTTTCTACTGTAAAAAGGCGCCCAACAACGAAGAAGTGCTAGAAGTGATTTCTAAAAACGATTTCCTCAAAAAAAATGCAGACGAAATTAAAAAACAAATCATTAACAATAACGACGAAGATTGGTCTGCCGCATACAATTTGCTGTTCAACAACCAAAATCAGTATCTGAAGAAGAAAGTCAATAATTGTCTGTCTTTCGAAGAATATAAATCAGTTTCCGAAAAATATGGCGAAAACAACCAGCGATTGATGATTGTGAGCAAGCCGATTTATTTTTCAAAAAATACGTTTGCCTTAGTAAAAGTAGCTTTTACCGAAGCATCGAGCATAACAGCAGCAGCTATCTATTGTTTGAAAAAGTGAATGATATCTGGACGATTAAAGAGTACTTACATGCCTGGTCAACCTAAAAATAATTACCGCAGATTCGCAGATCTTTTTATAGTTCATCTGCGAATCTGCGGTTAAAAACAAACCAATGAAAATTAAAGATATACTTATTATACTCGAAGAAATGGCGCCTTTGGCTTATGCCGAGGATTTTGACAATGTTGGTCTATTAACTGGAAATAAAAATGATGACGCTACCGGAATCTTGGTTTGTCATGACGCGTTGGAATCTGTCATTACAGAAGCTATTGCGAAAAAATGCAATCTTGTCGTTTGCTTCCACCCTATTTTGTTCTCGGGTTTAAAGAAAATTACAGGAGCTAATTATGTAGAACGAGCCGTAATCAAAGCCATCAAAAATGACATTGCCATCTACGCCGTGCATACCGCTTTAGACAATCACCAAAGAGGCGTCAACCATATTTTTGCAAAAGCCATTGGTTTACAAGACATCAAGATTCTAATTCCGAAATCAAATTTCATTAGAAAATTAGTAACCTACACCATTCCAGAAAATGCGGAACAAGTTCGCAACGCTTTGTTTGATGCAGGTGCAGGAACCATCGGAAACTACGAAAATTGCAGTTTCAATTCAAAAGGAATCGGAACCTATATGGGCAACGAAAATAGCAATCCGGAAATTGGAGCGCGATTCGAATTTGTCGAAAACAACGAAATCAAAATTGAAGTTACTTTCGAGAAACAACTAGAATCAAAAATTCTAAAAGCACTGTTTCAAAGTCACGAATATGAAGAAGTGGCCTATGAAATTTATGAACTTCAGAATCAGCATCAAAATATTGGTTTGGGAGCCATCGGAACATTAGAAAAACCGCTAGAAGAAACAGAATTCTTACTGATGGTCAAAGACAAAATGCAAACTCCTTCGATTCGTCATACCCAATTTACGAACAAAAAAATTCAAAAAGTAGCGGTGCTGGGCGGTTCTGGAAGTTTTGCCATCAAAGACGCCATTCGTGCTGGTGCCGATGCTTTTTTAACAGCAGATTTAAAGTATCACAACTTCTATGAGTCTGAAAATCAGTTGCTTTTAGCAGATATTGGACATTTTGAAAGCGAACGGTATACAAAAAATTATATTGTTGATTTTCTTCAGAAAAAAATTCCTAATTTTGCAGCCATCTTGCCGCTAGGCGGAATCGTTTTATCAGAAGAAAATACAAATCCTGTTAAGTACTTATAATTATTATGGCGAATACAAAAGAACTAAATGTAGAAGAGAAATTACGAGCGTTATACGACTTGCAACTCATTGACACTCGAATTGATGAAATCAGAAATGTGAGAGGTGAATTGCCTTTAGAAGTGGAAGACTTAGAAGATGAAGTGGCTGGGCTTTTGGCGCGTCAAGATAAATTGAAAAAAGACCTCGAACAGATTGAAGAGCAAATCAAAGTTAAAAAGAACGCGGTAGAAGATCACCAAGCGGCGATTAAAAAATATACCAAACAACAAGACAGCGTTCGAAACAATAGAGAATTCAATTCACTAACTAAAGAAGTGGAATTTCAAGAATTGGAAATCCAATTGGCTGAAAAGCAAATGAAAGAATTGAAAGCAACGATGGAGCACAAAAAAGAATCGATCAACAGCTCTAAAGAAAAATTAGAAGCGAAGATGTCTCACTTAAAACACAAGAAAGCGGAATTAAGCGACATCATGGCAGAAACGCAAAAAGAAGAAGCTTTTCTAATGGACAAGTCAGCAGAATTTGAAACATTAATCGATGAGCGTTTACTTAAAGCATACAAAAGAATCCGTTCTAGCGTGCGCAATGGTTTAGCAGTAGTATCTATCGAAAGAGGCGCGTCTGCTGGTTCATTCTTCACCATTCCACCGCAAACGCAAGTTGAAATCGCCGGTAGAAAAAAAATCATCACCGACGAACACTCTGGTAGAATTCTAGTCGATAGTTCATTGGCAGAAGAAGAAAGAGAAAAAATGGATAAACTATTCGCATTAATCTAAAATAACAAGCCTCGAATTCGGGGCTTTTTTTTTATGAAAAAAATAAAGGCATTCTTATTAACTAAGTCCGTTGGTTTATATATCAACTTCCTAAGTTATGTGTTGCCGAGAAAGGCTTTTCAGCTGGCTTACGTTTTCTTTAGCAATCCACGATCCGGAAAACTACAATTAGAAAGCTTACCCGAAATACTTCATACTTCCAATCAAGAGCAGCTGAATCTTGACGGACATACCATACAAACCTACCACTGGTCAGGAAACGAAACCGTAATCCTCTTGATGCACGGTTGGGAAAGCAATTCGTCTCGCTGGGAAAAACTACTTACAGAACTTCTGAATACGGGGAGCACCATAGTGGCACTCGACGCACCTGCACATGGATTGTCTGACGGAAAAGAATTCAATGTGCCGTTATACGCTTCGTTTACGGAACTGGTCATCCAAAAATACCAACCCAAATACATCATTGGCCATTCGATGGGCGGCATTACGGCGATCTACCATCAATATCATTACGGAAATTCAGAGCTAAAGAAAATGGTGTTGCTGGGCGCGCCATCCGACTTTAGTATCATACTTCATAATTATTTGAAATTGCTGAGTCTCAACAATAAAATCAAAAAGGCCTTTTACCACTATACCAGAGAACGTTTTCAAATCGATATTGATGATTTTTCGGGTCAAAAATTCCGCAAATCGTCGCCAACGCAAGGCATGATTATTCACGATACCGACGATACCGTAGTCTTATTTGAAGAAGCGAAAAAACTGGCCGCCACCTGGAAATCTGCGACACTCATGTCGACCAACGGATTGGGTCATAGTCTGCACGATGAGGAAGTCAATCAAAAAATTGTAGCGTTTTTTTTAGAAGCTTAATCCTGCTGTCCGCTCCACCCGAGCGCAGCGAATCGACCGAACACAAAATCTAAAATTATTATTTTGTGAGGTAATCTTTCACGCCGAAAAAACGGCGCAAAAGGATGCCGCTGCCATCAGGGCTAGGGCACTCAATTCCACTACAACTATCAATCAAAACCTTTGCGCCTCTGCGACTTTGCGAGGAAATAATGATATCTCGCAAAGCCGCAGAGGCACAAAGAAAACTTATGTACAAATCATAATTACTGAATTATGCATTCAATTTAAACGAGAAAAAACCTAAATTTACTCCGATAGCGCGGATTTCTACACCGTCCCTGCCAGATTCTATAATTCTAGATTGAAAATTCAAGGTTGACATTTTTAATAGATTCCTACAAATTCACAATTCGTAATTCCTAATTCGTAATTCGTAATTTCTACTCTCGCACCAACTTTATCACCTGCGTCAATCCCTCCTTGTCTTTAAACTCCAACAAATACAGCCCAGAAGACAAACCACTCACATCAACACTCCCTTGCGCTGCGACTTCGCCACTTTGCACTTTTGCTCCCAATACACCATAAACCACATAACTACCTGACGCCGCATTACTAAGATAAAAAACATCACGCACTGGGTTCGGATAGCCTTGCAAACTGTTTTTATCAAAATCGGCTGCCGCTAGAAAATTGCAATCAGTACTCCCGAATTTAGCAATAAAAAAGTCCTCATCACCACCGCTTTTCACTAGTGTGCTAGCACCTGCAGTCATCGTAGCTGAAAATTTACCACCCAGATAATAATTGCCTTTGCTGTCTGTGGCGAGAGCAGTGCCCAAGTCAGAGCCAGTAGTTGCTAACGCATTGATAGAAAGTATGGTACCTGTATTTTTGTTAAAACGAGAGATACACGCAGTTGTGTTGGGTGACACAAAACTCAAATCCTGCCACGTGGTATTATACATAGAACCACATATGACCAATTCATCTCCTTTTAGAAGCAAATCATTTGGCACGGATCGATTCGCACTAGTGACCCAACTATTATTGCCATTCGCATCCATCTTCACGATAAATGGCAATGGTACTTGAAAAGATAATTGTCCTAATGGAGTACCATTAAAACTGTCAACTACATAAATTCCTCCTCCTAAATTTACTGGACCTGTACTTGCTGCCATGTATACATTATTCTCTGAATCGATTGCTATTCCGGGAGGTACGGTAGTTGAAATTCCTGTACTCACATTCTCGCGTTTCCATAAAAAAGTGCCCGAACTACTAAAGGCGGCTATCCAAATCGCTTTGGTTTGCAGTTGTCCATTAATAGTTACTGTTTGTCCAGATGGTGGTTGCGTTGATTTTCCCGCCACATAATAGTCTCCCGTTTGCTGGTTGCGACGCATACGAGCTGAATTTCTTGGATTACCGAGTTGAATATTGATAGGAACCCCACCCAAAAACACCCCATTGGTGTCATATTTTAGTATATTAAAACCCGAAACCGTCACGGCATAAGCCCCATCGGCATACACCCCAATAGGCAAATGACACAAACTATACGAATTACCTTGCGCGTCCACTTGCAAGTCTTGGGTATTGGTATACGTCAGCGATTCAGTTAGGCTAATATTTCCTGACTGAGGCATCCGTAACCACTGAAAACACCCTCGCTATTGTATTTAATAATAAATAACGACTGCTTATTTTCACTAACAGCACTTGGAGCAACTGGCAAGATGACATCGGTATCAAAATGAACTGGTTCATCTCCAGGAACATCACTAGAAGGATTAACTTGTCCCAAAACATAAATATTACCTAACGCATCACTCTGCACGCAATTAATAAAATCATTGCCCCCCAATTATCTTAGACCAGCGATATACGCCTGTACAGGAAAAACTTGCTACTACCGCATCAGTTAATCCGAAGCCATTATTGTAGTTTTGCTTGGGAACTCCATCTACTTGTGAATTTGATGACGCAACTTCCGACACTAAATAAACATTACCATAAATATCGGTGCAAGCTGATCTAACTTGTTCCGTAAGTGTGTTAAAGCTATCCGTCGTACCACCACTTTTGCCCCACTGCCAGGATTGGGCGTAGAGGGAAGACAACGAAAGAGAAGAGATAAGAGACAAAAGACAAAAGATAAAAATAGTAAGTACTTTGTTGTTATTGATTGTCGACATGATAAAGTTTTTTAGTTGTTGGTTTCTTTCGCTGAGTGAATGTAGCAATATTAAAAGTACCAATCGATGCTTTGATGTTAATATTGTGAATGTCTTTTACATTGCAAGCCCCTCGACTGCGCTCGGGCTAACATAAAAATAGCAATACACCTTAAAGTTATCAAACGATTAAACAAATAGCCGATTCAACAACTCAACGATTAAACGATTCACCGATTAAACAATCAACCAATCTATTTTTCATAGAAAAAACCTAAATTTACCCCATGGAAGATTCCCTCACCCAAGGCGACGTATGGAGCAACAAATTTATTGGAGAAACTGGTTACTGTTCCCGCCGTGAAGCTGACAAACTCATCGAAGAAGGTCGCGTTACCATCAACGGCATTGTTCCTGAAATGGGAACCAAAGTCTCTCGAAACGACGAAGTCCGCATCGATGGAAAACTAATCCGAGATAATACCGAAAAACTCATCTACTTAGCGTTTAATAAACCCGTCGGTATTGAATGCACCACCAACCTCGAAGTCCGCGATAACATCGTCGATTATATCAATTATCCCAAACGTATTTTCCCAATTGGGCGTCTTGATAAAGCCAGTGAAGGTTTGATTTTTATGACCAATGATGGCGATATCGTCAATAAAATTCTCCGGGCGAGAAACAACCACGAAAAGGAATATACGGTTACAGTCAACAAACCCATCACCGATCGATTTATAGAGCGCATGGGCAACGGCGTTCCGATTTTAGATACCGTAACTCGAAAATGCAAAGTCGAGCAAATCAGCAAATACAATTTCAAAATTATCCTGACGCAAGGACTCAACCGTCAAATTCGTAGAATGTGCGAATATTTAGGATATGAAGTGACGGCGTTAAAACGAATTCGGATTATCAATATCTCACTCGATATTCCTGTCGGAAGATACCGCGAATTGACTGAGTCGGAAATCAAAGAACTCAATCAACTCATCGAACCATCAAGCAAAACCGAAGAAGCGAGTTTACCCACACGCAGCAAAACGGAAAAAAGTCAAACGCAAACAGACGCACCAAAAAGGCGAACAGAGTTCATCAAACGGGATGATCCGAGGTATAAGAAAAAAGGTGACTATTGAAATTAATAGAATACTTTTGTAAGGTACTTTAGAATTCATCACCCATTTAAATCCTGCTCAAATGAAATTTTTGCCCACGATACTCATTTTCTGCCTTTCTATTTCTTCCTTTTCGCAAAACAGCAAAGTGAACGGAAGTAAAAATCTACTAGACGCCAATGGGTTTCCTAAAAGTCAACAAAAGCAAGACAGTCGCGCTACTGATTTTTCACCTAGAAGCACCGATGATATTGTTCTAGGATATGCGGACACAAGAGCATTAAGTGAAATAAATATTGTTGGCGAGGCTGATGCATATCCTTGGATTTCTGGTGATGGACTGCGACTTTACTACACCAATGGTTCGGATTCGAGCAATAGTCTGCTCTATTATTCAGAAAGAGCCAATGTTGATAGTCCATTTCAAACACCAACACTAGTGCCAATAAATGTTGTTACCCCAAAGTCTATATGGCTTTCTGAAAATGAATTAGAAGCATATGTTACAACCTTTGTGAGTGGAGGAATACTCGTTTATTATCAAAGAAATTCAATTGTAGAACCTTTTGGTGCACCGGAGGAAATTTTTTTAAATGGGATAACCTTAGGTTCTATTGCGGGAGCTTCTTTAAATTCAACTCAAACTGAATTAATACTCTATTCGGCTGGTTATGGTGTAATTACTTTCAATCGAACCAGCTCCAATTCATTTGATTATATAGGACCATTACTTTCTTCTTCCAACTTAAATACTTCAGCAGGTCAACTTTCAAAAGATGATCTTACCTACTTCTTGGGGATAAATAATGCAGGATTCGGTGCCTCTATTAATCAGTTAGAGAGAAGCACCATAGCGGATGCCTTTAGCTCCAGCGCATTACAAGAAATTTCCGACCTCAATGAACCCTTGCATTTAACATACAGCCTACCATGTCAAGTGATTTAGAATGGGTAGTTTTTGTTAGAAATTTTGATGGTATATGGGCAGGAAACGAACTATATATCAGTCATAAAGCAGCACTTTCAGTCATAAAAAATGAAACTAATAATAGTTTTACCGTCATTCCTAATCCGACTTCAGGGAAGATTGCCATTTCAAAGGCAACTACCTTAAATTCAAATGAAGATTATAGTATCGCAATATATGATGCAACAGGGAAGTTACTACTTGAGAAAAAGAGGGCAACCGAGATAGATCTGACAGACTATGCAGCAGGAATATATTTCGCAAAAATCACTGGAGGAACTTTTTCTGAAGTACAGAAAATTATTCGAAATTAAGCGAGGTCATATAGTCTTCCAGAATAGTTAGCAATAAATCAAACTATTTAATTGACAATCGTCGCTGCTCTCTCGCCAATAGTGTATTTTTCAACAACATCGCAATCGTCATCGGCCCAACGCCTCCGGGAACTGGCGTAATGTGAGACGCTTTTTTACTCACCATTTCAAAATCAACGTCACCGGTAATGCGATAGCCTTTTTCGGTAGTTTTGTCTTCCACGCGTGTGATGCCAACGTCAATCACCACTGCGCCATCTTTGACCATTTCCGCTTTGAGATAATTGGGAACGCCCAAAGCTGTGATAATAATATCCGCCTGCGTGGTAATTTGTGCAATATTTTTAGTGTAGCTGTGGGTTAAAGTAACGGTAGAATTTCCTGGAAATCCTTTGCGTCCCATCAAGATGCTCATAGGTCTTCCGACTATGTGGCTTCTTCCAATAACTACGGTATGTTTTCCTTTGGTTTCTACACCGTAACGTTCTAGCAACTCTAAAATTCCAAAAGGCGTGGCCGGAATAAAAGTCGTCATATCTAACGCCATTTTACCGAAATTCTCCGGGTGAAATCCATCAACGTCTTTGCTCGGATCGATCGCCATAATGACTTTTTGCGTGTCGATTTGTTCTGGCAACGGCAACTGCACAATAAATCCGTCGATGTCATCGTCTTCGTTGAGCTGCTTGATTTTTTTTAGCAATTCCGTTTCAGAAGTAGTGCTGGGCATTTTGATTAAAGTCGACTCAAATCCCACTCGCTCACAAGCTTTCACTTTGCTGCCCACATACGTTAAACTGGCGCCGTCATTTCCAACGATTACTGCCGCAAGGTGTGGCACTTTCTCGTTGTTTTTTTTCATTAAATCAACCTCAGCAGTGATCTCATTTTTGATGTCGTCTGATGTTTTCTTTCCGTCTAGTAGTTGCATGGTCGTTGTGTTGTTGGTTGTGAGTTGTTGGTTGTATTGTTTGTAAGTTGTAAGTTGTAGGTTGTAGGTTGTGGGTTGTATGTTGTTGGTTATAAGTTACTGATTTTTACGATTTTTTGTTCCCTATTTTATGCGTTTCCCTATTTAAGAATATTGAATAAATGAAAACACTAACAATTTACGCTAATCGGAATATTACCGTAAACCTGCGTGAGGGATTGTAGCATTGTCTGAGCTCTTTTTTGTGGAGCTAGCGGAGCAAAAAAAGCGAGTGCGAAAAGCCCGACCCTTGTGGTCACGCCCAAACTTACAACTTACAACCTACAACGTTTTATGGCATTCCTTTCATGCCGCCCATCATTTTCATCATCTGTTTCCCTCCTGGACCTTGCATCATTTTCATCATTTTGCTCATTTGATCGAATTGCTTCATCAACTGATTGACTTCTTCTATTTTTCTTCCCGATCCTTTGGCGATGCGCGTTTTTCGTTTCATATCGATTAACGCTGGTTTGCTTCGTTCTTTGGGAGTCATCGAGTAAATGATGGCTTCGATATGTTTGAAAGCGTCATCTTCAATTTCAACATCTTTCATCGCTTTAGAAGCACCTGGAATCATGCCCACTAAATCCTTCATATTCCCCATTTTCTTCACTTGTTGAATTTGAACAAGGAAATCATCAAAACCGAATTCGTTCTTCGCAATTTTCTTTTGTAATTTTCGGGCTTCTTCTTCATTATACTGCTCTTGCGCTTTCTCTACCAAGGAAACTACATCTCCCATCCCGAGAATTCTTTCTGCCATACGCGAAGGATAGAAAACATCAATCGCATCCATTTTTTCGCCCGTTCCGACAAATTTGATTGGTTTGTTGACCACCGATTTTATCGTTATAGCAGCTCCACCTCGTGTATCACCATCTAATTTAGTTAAGATGACCCCATCAAAATTGAGTCGATCATTAAACGCCTTAGCCGTATTTACTGCATCTTGACCGGTCATGGCATCTACCACAAATAAAGTTTCATGCGGTTGAATGGCTTTATGAACATTAGAAATTTCGTTCATCATTTCTTCGTCAACTGCCAAACGACCGGCAGTATCGACAATCACCACGTTGTATCCTTTTTCTTTGGCGTACTTAATCGCATTTAAAGAAATTTCAACTGGATTGTTATTTCCTAATTCAGAATACACTTCAACACCAATCTGATCACCAACTACGTGCAATTGATTGATTGCCGCGGGACGATATACGTCACAAGCCACCAAAAGCGGTTTCTTGCTTTTCTTCGTTTTGAGAAAATTAGCCAACTTACCAGAGAAAGTCGTTTTACCGGAACCTTGTAGACCCGACATTAAAATTACGGTGGGATTACCAGAGAGATTGATTCCAGCAACATCGCCACCCATCAATTCCGTCAGTTCATCTTTGACCAGCTTCACCAAAAGTTGACCAGGTTGTAGGGTCGTCAATACATTTTGACCAATTGCTTTTTCTTTTACATTCGTAGTAAACTCTTTTGCAATCTTAAAGTTGACATCGGCATCCAATAGTGCACGACGGACTTCTTTTAGCGTTTCTGCAACATTTACTTCGGTGATTTTTCCATGTCCCTTAAGAATGTGAAAAGCCTTATCTAATTTATCGCTTAAATTATCAAACATAATACTTCCAGTTTTTGAAGATGCAAATATAACATAAAGTAGGTACGGTTCAAAGCAGCATGACTTCAAAGTTTGCGCAAAAACATAGAAATTGTATAAGAATGAGAAAGAAAGTTATACAACAAAATGGTAAGGCCGTGGCTACCTTTATAAGAACTTAAAAGGTGCTATTATGAAAACTCTACTACGATATAAAATGATTTTAATGGTATTGGCAACTGTACTTTTATTTTCCTGCAGCACGAGCAAATACAAAGGTAGTGCAGCAGATACTTCAGGGACCAATGGCGCAACAAACGGGACAGGAAAAATTCCGAGATCAGGAGCGCTAAATAAATAAAAAGAAAGAAAAGACATCTTTTAGTTTCCTCCTAAACTGCCAGTAAACATTGTACTTCATAATATATATTTCGGCTCCTTAACAAAGAATGTTTTTTTTTATTCGATTTTCAGTAGGGTTTTTTTTTAACAATCTGTTTCATTAACAATACCGATAAAACCAACGATGAAAAAATCAATCACATACTCCTTTTTGCTCTTCACTTTTCTCGCTCATGCGCAAGTCAAAAATATTTTTGATATAGCGAGAAAAGGAAACCTACAAGAAATAGAGGAAATCTACAAAAAGAACCCCGACGTAATCAATAGTATCGACGAGAAGAAGTCGAGTCCGCTGATTTTGGCCTGCTATCGCGGCAACACCGACGTTGCGCTGTTTCTAGCAGATAAAGTTAAAGACGTGAATTACAATTCCGGAATGGGCACTGCTTTAATGGCCGCTGTCATGTCGGGAAATAGTGCCATTGTCGAAAAACTGATTCAAGTAAAAGCGAATTTGAATTTGATGGATCAAGGCGGCAAGACGGCATTAATTTACGCAACATTTTTTAACAAAAATGATCTGGCAAATCTGCTACTCAAGGCTGGTGCAGACAGAAACATTAAAGATATAGATGATCGAACTGCTTTTGACTATGCCACTTTCAATAAAAATACCGAATTAATAATACTGTTACAAAAATAGAATTCAATTTAATCTAATCTAATAATTAAACTATCATGAAAACAATGAAAAGATCTTACCTACTAATGCTATGTTTTGGTGTAATGCAATTTAGCTTCGCACAACTCAAAGAAACGCTACTGACCAACATTGGCGCAATGAAAGTCAAAATTAGTCTTGACTCTGGAACATCCATCGCAACAATCACTATGGTTGGTCCATCAACAAAGTGGATTTCGATAGGATTGGGAACATCTGATATGGCCATAAACAAAGACGTGCACACGTACGGAACCACGCTACTTGATCAATATTTCACAAGCAATGGACACGTTGCCCCAACGACGGATACAACCAATAATTTGACGGTGCAAAGTAATGATGTAGTAGGAAGTACAAGAACAGTGGTTTACACAAGACCTTTTAACACAGGAGATGCTAAAGATTATACGTTTGTTTACGCCAACAATTCATTAAATATTGTTTGGGGAATAGGTCCGTCAACAAATGTGTCGTCTGAGCACTCCACTTTTGGGAGTAAAACACTCACATTCTCTACGGTCTTAGGTGTTGAAGATTATACCACTTTAAGTGACATTACAATCTATCCCAACCCATCTAATGGTGTTTTTACTATTGCAAAAAACAATCTAATAACGGTAAATAAGATTAGCATCTATGATATGAATGCGAAGTTGCTAAAAGTAATAGCAAAAGAAATTACCGATCAAAACAACACCATCGACTTGACAGAGTTAAGCAAAGGCATGTACTTTATGGAAATTGCAAATGACGCCGACCAAGTGGTGAAAAAAATAATTATTAACTAAAAATAATAGTAAGATGAAAAAATCGAGAATTATTGCGCTAGTCCTTCTGTTATCAGTCGTAGTGGGAGTATCGGCATTTAACTATGTAATGCATGGTGGCGGAAGAAATTTGCTAAAAGAAGAAACTAACTTTTGGGTGAGTTCGAATGATCTTGCAAAGGAATTTAGCGCTAACACCAATTCGGCAAATGCAAAATATTTAGAAAAAGCAGTCGCGGTCAAAGGGATTGTTGCTGATGTAAATAACAATGTAATCACATTAGACAACGGTATAGTTTGCACACTTCAAACGGCAAATAACGCAATTAAGAAAAACCAAGTAGTCACTATTAAAGGAAGAGTTGTTGGCTACGACGATTTGATGGAAGAAATAAAATTAGATCAGTGCTTTTCAATCTAAATAAGAAATAATGAATTTTAAATATCTTTTCTCCTGGCTTTTTCTTTTTTCATTTGTTGGAAGTATTTCAGCGCAGGATGACTTATTGAGCCAGCTCGATACCATCAAACCAAAAGGAAAACAAATGGAGATGGCCGCCTTCAAAGGATTGCAAGTTTGTAGTATGCAATCAACGAAACTTCCCATTCAAGGGGAATGGTATTTTCTCGTATCCCACCGATTTGGTGATTTAACGGAAGGAATCAATAATTTCTTTGGATTAGATAATGCGTTGACAAGAATTGGCGGCATCTACGGGGCAGCTGATTGGTTATCGCTTGGTGCTTCTCGACATACCTTCAATAAGACATTTGAACTTTCTGCTAAATATCTATTAGTAAGTCAAAAAATCGATGGATTTCCACTCAGCATTGTCGGGTATAATACGATGGATATTAACTCTTCTAAGTTTGATAAAGAAGAATTTCCAAACTTCAAAGACAACAACCGATTGGCTTATACGTCGCAGTTACTGATTTCACGAAAATTTAACGAATCGATTTCTTTTCAAATTAATCCAGTGTTTGTGCATAAGAACTTATATGATGCGCAGCCCGGAACTGAAAAGAAAGACCAAATGCTTATTGCTGGTGGAGGAAGATGCAAGTTGTCAAAAAGAATTAGTTTCAACGTAGAATATGCTTTCCGCTTAAGTGAACCGGAAAAGGAAACCTATCACAATCCACTCACCGCTGGTTTTGATATTGAAACGGGTGGACACGTGTTTCAACTCGTATTTTCCAACTCACAGGCAATGAACGATGTTGCTTATTTTACCAATGCGAATGGGAAATGGAACGGAGGAAGCATCTACTTTGGATTTAACATGTATAGAGTATTTTAACTATGAAAACACTAAAAATAACCCTATTGATTTTGGGCCTGATGACTTTGTCTGTGATTTCTTGTGATTCCAACACTTACGAGGAAATCGCTGGTGTGGTCGAGAACCCAACCTACCAAGCCAATGTAAAGGGCATTATGGAAGACAAGTGTAATTCGTGTCATAACCCAGAATATGGCCAAGAACCCTATCTCCAAACGTACGAAATGGTAAAAGACGCCTGTGAAAATGGTAGTTTAATTTGCAAAATTGACGGTTCTTGTGGGTCAATCATGCCCACAGAAGGTAAAATGCCAAAAGCGCGGATAGACACTATTCAAAATTGGGCGCTACAAGGATATATTGAACAATAATTTAAATTAATTAATATGAAAAGAATTCTTATTGTTGTCTTGTTCTTATTATTAGGAGAAGCAATGTTCGCTCAGAAATTGATGACGCATTCAGGTAAAATAAAGTTCGACGCTTCTATGCCTGACCTGGTAGAAATTGCTGGAACAAACACTGGAGCATCGTGTATTTTTGATGAAAGTACTGGCGACTTTGTCGCTCTTGCACTTATTAAATCTTTTAAATTCAAATCTCCATTGATGGAAGAACACTTTAACGAAAATTATATGGAATCTTCAAAGTTCCCAAAATCTACTTTCAAAGGTAAAATACTCCATTTTGACGCATCAAAATTAAGTGGCTCGAAAGGTACCTACGAACTAGAAGGTGACTTAACCATTCACGGAGTCACAAAAATGATAAAAACAAAAATCACTTTGGTGGAAAATGCTGGGAAAATAGTGGCAACTAGCAATTTTACTGTAAAGTGTAAAGATTACGCCATTGAAATTCCCAGTCTAGTAAAAGAGAAGTTTGCTGAAAACATTAAAGTTTCCTTAGAATTCCCCTTAGAAAAGAAATAAAGATTGTTCGTTTAGTTTTTGACCGAAAAACCGCCGAAAGTACTATGCTCGAGGTGGTTTTTCATTTTGTGGAAGTCGGTTTTCAATTTCCTTGCTAAAATGCTTTAACCGCAATGATAAGAACAATGCTCTGAAAAAAAGGTGGAAAAAGGAGCGTCTTCTACTCCATCTTATAGCTAACCTTTGTCAAACATTTCTTATAATACTTACAAAAACTGACGCACAAAAAAAACCAGCTCGAAGCTGGTTTCATTGCAATAACATGGGCGCTATTTCAGTTAGTTTTTTTCAAAAGTTAGAAAATCTTCACTTCCATCTCCGCCACTAATATGCTTTAATTCTATTTTTTGATCAGTGGCTGTCAATACAAACCAATCATCGGAAATAGACTCGAATGGTCCATCTGTTTCTGTTTCAAATGCAATTGGAATCTTTACTTTCCCACTTTCGGTGGTTGAATTCCATGTTCCTGTTTTTTCTGCTGGTCCAGTCACTAACAATGATCCATCTGCATTAAAATCGAACGTGTAGCCAGAAAAATCAGAAACTTGATCAACGCCCGCTTCGTTATACAAAGATACATCCCAGGTTCCATCTACTATTAGTGTATTCACTTGCGCAGCAGTGATACCAGTTGCTGTTGTTTTGTCATCTTTTGAACAGCCCACAATCACAGTGGCAAAAAATAAGGTGATTGCTGACAATCTTAAATTCCTTTTCATATAAATTAATTTATTGGCCTCAAAAATAGTTAAAACTATGCACTTTAATGCATTTCGCTTTCAGCTTCTAAAAATATTTTTAAACCACGAATTACGTCGTCAGTTCGGCTTTCAGTCTTGGGTCACGAATGTATCTTTTCTTAATTTGTGAATTGCTGCGCCAGTTCGCATAGGCTCGGGTCGTGGCTAAGATAATGATCACAAATAGGCAGACTTTTAACCTGCAAACCAAACCTATAAACTTTGAATTTATAGTAGTTTAATTAAATTTTCTCAAAAGTCAAATAATGAACCTCACCATCTCCTCCGCTTACATGGCGCAATTTAATCAAGGTTTCACTAAATTCTATAACGCGCCAATCATCTTCTATTTCTTCTAAAGTATCCCCGAAAAAGCTTAATTCTAGTTTTGATTCGTCACTGTCAACATAACTTGCCCAATTTCCATTAAGTGAAGTCGCATTTCTTACTGCCAACGAAGTCCCGTTTGCAGAAAAAGTAAAAATATAGCCCTCGTAGTCTGCGGTTTTATCTTCACTTCCGTCAATGAAACTCGAAATTTTCCACGATCCCGAAACAATTACTTCAGACAACAGTAAATCTACAGAGGGATCGTCATCACAGTCGTCAATCACATTTTCAATCCCTGCTTGAAGTTCAACATTAGAATTAAAAACAAGGTTGTCTCCATTCGCTAAGGTCATCGATAATGGATAAACAATATTGTAAAAATCATTGCTTGTTAGGCCTTCCAAAAAATTATACAATTGCGAATTACTTGAAATGGTAATCGTATTCGGTGTTTGCGTGTCCGTACTATACGTATTGATTGCGATTGGGTAATTGAAATCAGTACACGCTATTTCACCAAAACCCGTATCAGCGCCGCAATTAGCTAGAACAGTATTGTATTCTTGTTGATTAGCCACCACAATTTCTTGGAAATTTCGAAATCTTAATCGAATTGGAAAACTAAAATTTACTAGATCATCATCATTAGAATTCGCATTTATGATTTGACGCACAGTCTCGTATTGATTACTGTCATTTACGGCAACATTGGTTGAATTCACAGTGATCGAAACGGGCAATACGACGGCAAAACAACTCGTCCCATCAAGAATATTATCTTTCGAGGTTGGACTTTGGGATACACGTCCCAAAAGCGTTGTTAATACCGATGTTTTAGTTAAGTTTTGAGGTGATTGCGATTGGCTTTCCGTGTCTTTTTGACAAGAAAAGAAACCTAAAAAGAACACCAACATAAATACTAAAGTAAAGTTTTTCATTTTAATAATTGTATATGACAACTCTAAAACAAATTTCAACAAAAAAACCCTACTTACAATGTTTTTTTTAGCTAATTTCACAAATACAAATCGAAAGTGTTTTTATGAATAATTCCCAATCTAAAGGTATCTGTGACGAAAGTTTATTTTCTACTTTTTTTAAAAATAATGTCAAATCATTACGGAACTATTTGTATTTCAAATTTGGCAATGAGGAACAGTCCAATGACATGACGCAGGAAGCCTTTATAAAACTTTGGGAAAATTGCGCAGATGTTCCTCCAGAAAAGGCAAAATCTTTTCTCTATACGGTCGCAAATAATGCGAGCCTCAACCAAATCGCACATCAAAAAGTGGTGCTGAATTATACTAAAAACAACACGCTGAATGATCGAACGAATGTCAATCCAGAATATATTTTCGAAGAAGAACAGTTTAAGGTAAAACTAGAAACTGCCATTGCTAATCTAACTGAAGGACAACGAACTGCTTTTTTACTGAACCGTATCGAGGGCAAAAAATATGCTGAAATCGCAGAGATGCTCGATATTAGCGTGAAAGCAGTTGAAAAGAGAATTCATGGCGCTTTAGTGTCATTACGAGCAAATATTGAAGAATTTAAGTAGGGTTTTGTAACCCATACTTGTTTTACCATTAATAATAGCAAAATGGAAGATAATTACAAATTAGCAAAATGGTTGGCTGGAGAACTTTCAGAAGCAGAATTACGGACTTTTGAAAAATCTCCTGAATTTAAAACCTACGAGAAAATTGCTCACTATTCGAGTCAATTAGCACCCCCATCATTTGACGAAAACAGCTTGTACCAAAATGTCATTTCTGGTCGTAAAAAAACCACACGAGTAGTTTCACTGCACCAAACTTGGTGGTTTAGAGTTGCTGCGGTATTTTTGATTTTTCTTGGTTTGACTTACTTTTATACTACTAGCATTGCCATAACAGAATCGGCAGAAAATGGGGAATTCAATGTTTTTAATTTGCCAGACGATTCGCAGGTGGTTTTGAATGCAGGATCTGAAATCGATTATAATAAATGGAATTGGGACAATCACCGCCAACTGCAACTTTCTGGTGAAGCTTATTTTAAAGTCGCGAAAGGAAAGAAATTCGAAGTGCAAACCAACTTGGGTACGGTGACAGTTTTAGGCACACAATTTAATGTGAAAGCGCGAAAAAATCGATTTGATGTGACCTGCTACGAAGGCCGTGTCAAAGTAAACTATGATAAGCAACAGTTAGTCATTACGAAAGGACAGCGCGTTTCTTTTAAAGATGGAATCTTGCTTGAATCTCCGAATACCATAGTTTTAAAGCCAGAATGGACATCCCAGGAATTGGCTTTTGTAAACGAGAATTTATCGGCAATTTTGGAAGAAATGGAAAGACAATACGACTGTACTTTTGTATATGCTGATATTAATAATTCGCAACTTTTTACTGGAACAATCCCAGCAAATAATGTGGATCAGGCATTACAAGTGCTGGCGACCGTCTACCATCTAAAATTCAAAAAAACATCCAATAATACTATTACTCTAGAATTTATTGATGTGGAAAAATAGATACTGCATCGTCTTTATATTCTTTCTTTTTCAAAATTTTGCCAACGCTCAAATTGAAAAAGCCGCCATTCCATTGAAAGAAATCTTGGGACAGATGAGTGCCCAACACGGTGTCAAATTTAATTTCATACAAGATGAAATTGTGATTTTCAAAATTGTTCCGCCTCCGGAAGAATACACGCTACAGGCTAAAATTGAATATATTAAAGAAAAAACAAAGTTGAAATTTTCTGTCGTCGACAAAAAGTACTATACGATTTTTAACGATCAGAAAGTAGACAAGCCCATGTGCGGGTATCTAATAGATGGCGAAACAAATTTGCCAATTGAAAATGCCAGTGTCCAAGTCGTAAATACGAACGCAATAACTTCAACAAACGAACAGGGCTATTTCGAACTTCCTATTGTATCTCCAAATTCAATTGAATTTAGACATCAAAGCTATGTTCCAAAAAACATAGAAGCGCGGGCGTTATATGTGGAAGGCTGTCCCAATGTTATGCTCACACCATTTTTGCAAGAGCTAATTGAAGTGGTTGCAAATCAATATTTAGCGCGAGGGATTTCAAAAAATAGACGGCAGGATTGAAATAAAACCAAAGAATTTCGGACTGTTACCTGGTTTAATCGAACCAGATGTCTTACAAACGTTGCAACAAATTCCCGGGATTAATAGTGTCGACGAAACCATTTCAAACATCAACGTTCGCGGCGGTACTCATGATCAGAATTTGTTTTTATGGAATGGCATTCGTTTGTTTCAAACCGGGCATTTCTTTGGATTGATCTCTGCGTTCAATCCATCGCTAGCGCACACCATTTCAATAACAAAAAATGGAACCTCAGCATTTTATGGGGAAGGTGTTTCGAGCATAATCGATATTTCTACCCATGCAAAAACCATCGAGGAAACAAAATCGAGCATAAGTACGAATTTGATCAGTTCAGAATTTTACTCCAAATTTAAAACTTCTAAAAACGGTAGCATCGAAGTGTCGGGACGAAGATCTTTAACCGATTTTATTTCCTCTCCTACCTACACCAACTACCGAGATCGTGTATTTCAAAACACCATTGTGACCAATCTCAATAGCAGCGCAACCGATCAGATTGAAAGCAAGGAGAATTTCTACTTCTATGATTTGACGCTCCAATATCAGCAGAAAATAGGGAAAAAACATGAATTGCTCGTTGACGCAATAACCATTCGTAATAACTTGAGTATTGATCAAAAGAAAAGCACTGCGGAGAAAAGTAGTTCGCTTGCCCAAGAAAATTTCGGAGGCAATATGCGATGGAAAACTACTTGGAACGAGAAAAACAGTAGTCAGATAGACCTCTCCGGATCGCATTACAATTTGGACGCAACAAATGAATCGATTCAAAATAATCAAATTTTTGATCAACGAAATGCGGTGCTAAATTTTGGATTTCAAATAAGAAATACACATCAGCTGTCTGATAATTATATAATCCGCACAGGATATCAGTTTGACGAAATTAGCGTCACCAATAGTGATAAGATTAATACGCCCATATTTTCCAGATTAATACGAGAGGTTTCAAATACACATATCGGTGTCGCTGAAATGCAATATCAAAGCATCAACAGCAATACATTCTTGAAGTTAGGAGGTCGTTTAAACTACTTCGAAAAATATAACACCACCATTTTTGAACCACGCCTGCAATGGAATCAATCCATCGCAAAATCGTTGAGAATAGAAGTTTTGGCGGAGCAAAAAAGTCAAACATTATCACAAATTATTGATCTTCAGCGCGATTTCTTAGGAATAGAAAAGCGACGATGGACCTTGGCAAATGGCAGTACAATACCAATTCAAAAAAGTACGCAATACAGTATAGGCTTGACTTTCAAAAATAATAGTTGGTTGATGACGTGGGACAATTTCTACAAAAGAGTCAATGGAATTACGACCAATAATCAAGGATTTCAAAATCAATTTGAATTTTCAAAAGAAATCGGACGCTACGAAGTTTTCGGCACGGAATTGCTGATTCAGCGCAACTTTAAAAAAATGTATACATGGGTGAGCTATAGCTATAACGACAACAAGTACACGTTTGACAAACTAATTGCTACTGATTTTCCAAATAATTTAGAGTTAAGCCATAGCATCACAGCAGCCGTTGTTTACGATTGGAAAAAGTTCAAAGTGGCCTTGGGAGGAAAATGGCACTCTGGGAAACCCATTACTGAAACGCTGACCAACAGCATCAATTTTGATAATCCTTCCAAGCCGAAAATTCAATATGACGCGCCAAATAATACCAATCTACCTGACTATTTTCAACTGAACTTTTCAGCGGCAAAAGAATGGAAAATCAGTTCTAAAGTCAATTTGCAAGGCAGTTTCGCGATATTGAATTTACTGAATAAAGAAAATGTTATTCAGCGGTATTATCGCATAAATGCTAGTCAAGATGGAATTGAAAGTGTAAATACCTATGCGCTGAGACGAACTCCAAATGCGTGCATAAAAATAAGCTTTTGAACTACATTCTTTCCGGTACATCAATACCCAGCAATCTGAAGGAAGATTGAATCGTATCGGCAACTTTTTTTGAAAGCTGAACACGAAATACTTTCTTGGTCGTATCTTCTTCTCCTAAAATCGAAACCGATTGGTAGAAAGAATTGTATTCCTTAACCAGTTCGTACGTATAATTAGCCACTAAAGCCGGACTGTGTTGATGGGCAGCATTTTGGATAACCTCAGGAAACAATTCGAGTTGTTTGATTAACTCTTTTTCTTTTGCGTGAAGGTCTAATTGATTGACTTTTACATTCAAATCGAAATCGGCTTTGCGCAAAATCGACTGAATTCGAGCATAAGTATATTGAATAAACGGACCGGTATTTCCGGCGAAATCTACCGATTCTTCGGGGTTGAAGAGAATTCGTTTTTTGGGATCAACTTTCAAAATGTAATACTTCAACGCTCCCAATCCAATGATGTTATATAATTTTTGCTTTTCCTCGATAGAATATCCCTCTAGTTTTCCTAACGATTCTGCCAATTGTTGTGCAGTTTGAGACATGTCCTCGATCAAATCATCAGCATCCACAACAGTTCCTTCGCGAGATTTCATTTTTCCCGATGGTAAATCGACCATGCCATAGGAAAGATGAAAGAGATTTTCAGACCAATCAAATCCCAGTTTCTTTAAAATAAGAAACAACACTTTGAAATGGTAATCTTGTTCGTTACCTACTGTATACACCATTCCTCCGACATCGGGAAAATCTTTGACGCGCTGAATGGCGGTTCCGATATCCTGCGTCATATAAACTGCTGTTCCATCTGAACGCAATACAATCTTACGATCCAGCCCGTCTGAAGTTAGGTCAATCCAAACCGACCCGTCTGGATCTTTTTCGAATACACCTTTATCTAGACCAATTTGAACAACTTCTTTTCCTAATAGATACGTATTGCTCTCGAAATAATAAGAATCAAAATCCACCCCAAGACGCTGATAAGTTTCAGCAAAGCCGTCATAGACCCACTGATTCATTTTCTTCCAAAGGGCAACAACTTCTGTATTTCCCGCTTCCCAATCGAGTAACATTTTCTGGGCCTCTAAAAGAATTGGCGCCTCTTTCTTTGCCTCTTCTTCTGTTTTCCCTTGCGCAATCAATTGTGTAATCTGCTCTTTATAGGCTTTATCAAATGCAACGTAGTACTTGCCGACTAGCTTGTCGCCTTTTACATTGGCGGTTTGAGGGGTTTCTCCATTTCCAAATTGCTGCCATGCCAACATCGATTTGCAAATATGGATACCTCGGTCATTAATGATCTGCGTTTTGTACACTTTCTTTCCCGCTGCCTTGCAAATTTCTGCTACCGAATAGCCCAAAAGGTTGTTGCGAACATGCCCCAAATGCAATGGTTTGTTGGTATTGGGAGAAGAATACTCCACCATGATCGCCTTTTCATTGGCCATTGGTTCAACAAAACCAAATCGATGCGCATCCTTGATTTCATTGAAAAACTGAAGATAATATTCATCCGATATGACAAGATTCAAAAACCCAGAAACAACGTTAAAGCGAACTACTTCATTGGTATGTTCTACCAAGTAATTGCCCAATTGGTTGCCAATTTCTGCTGGACTACTTTTTATTTGTTTCAAAAAAGGAAATAAGACTAAAGTAATATCACCCTCAAACTCTTTCCTAGTCGCTTGAAACTCTATTTTTTCAAAAGTTGTATTGAAAATTTGGTTAAGCGCATCATGAATAGGAGTTGTAAGTAGCGATGAAAGTGACATGTCTAATGGATTAAGACCGCAAATATAGGCATTACAGTTGCAAAAATAAAATGGAATAGCAAATGAGGAACGGCAATATAAGATCTCATCTGGGAATAACAAGCGAACACAATCCGCATAAAAACCAAGAAATCATATCAACCAACTTATAATATTTGTAAGATTTTTACACTGTTAAAACATAAAAAGATGTATTTCATCGATTTTATTTGCTTTTAACCGATATAATACTCAATCTTTGGAGTGTCAAAATAAATATAGTTTAATAGTAAATCCCCAATCTACTATGAAAAAATTACTACTCATTACAGCAATTGCTGTAACTGTGAATTGTTTCTCGCAAGCAATATCAGTCAGCACAAACACGTACACTGTTCCACAATTGGTTAATTCAGTGTTGATTAATTCGCCCTGCGTTTCTGCAACCAACATTACTTGGAAAACAGGAACCAACTTTGCCTCTTCAAACGGGATAGGCTATTTTCAAAATTCCAATCCAAATTTTCCGATGCAAGCTGGAGTAATTCTGAGCACGGGAGCTGTTAGTGAGGCATCTGGACCCAACACAACGATGTTGGATAGTGGTTCGGCGAGCTGGCCGGGAGATGCTAGTTTAGAAAGCACTTTGCTGCAATCTGGGATCTCGATGAACTCGGTGAATGCTTCTATTCTAGAATTTGATTTTACCCCGATTTCACCAACCTTCAGTTTTGAATTTCTTTTCGCATCTGAAGAGTACGGAAATTTTCAATGTCAATTTTCTGATGCTTTTGCCTTTTTGCTAACAAACACGAGCACTGGAGTGACAACAAACCTCGCAGTGGTTCCGAGCACAAACATTCCGATTTCGGTGGTAACCATTAGAGATTTTTTATACAACTCGTCTTGTCCTTCGGCCAATTCACAATACTTTGGAGCTTACAATGGAGGTTCCGCTGCGGCTTCATCCGCAATAAACTTCAACGGACAAACAAAAATAATGAACGCCTCGGCGGTCTTAATTCCGAATACTACCTATCACATCAAATTAGTCATCGCTGACCGATCTGATGAGAGTTCAGATTCTGCCATATTCATCTCTTCCGATACTTTTAATATCGGACAAGATGTACTCGGATTAGATTTGACTATGTCAAATAACACTGCCTTGTGCTTTGGCGCCAGTCATACTTTAGTTTCAAACTTAGATCCAACAGAGTACAGTTTCAGCTGGACTAAAGATGGTTTACCAATCGCAGGGGAAAACGGACCTAATTTGACAATTACGTTACCTGGACAATATAGCATAACCTATCAAAAAACGACAAGTGGTTGCCAGCCAGTAACTGATACAATTACAATTGAATACCTACCTGAAATTTTAGCGCAGGAACCAATGAATTTGTACCGATGCAACAGTGGAAGTGCCACCAATACATATGACTTATCTTTAAATACAGAGGTGGTAAGAATGGGACTGCATCCGCTAACACAAGTGACTTACTTTGCTTCTTTGGCAGATGCCAACGCTGCAACAAATCCATTGCCTACCTCTTATAATGCTGCACCGGGGACTACGATATATGTTCGCGTAAAAAGCAGTACAAGTGCATGCTATGTGGTACGCTCGTTCCAACTGCTATTATCGGCACCACCAGTGGCGAATCAAGCGCCAAATTACACAAAGTGCTCAGCTTCAGTTTTTAACAACGCAAGTTTTGATCTAACGCAACAAAACGCAGCCGTATTAGGAACACAGTCATCATCTCAATATACCGTTTCTTATTATACCTCGCAATCAGACGCCAATAGTGGAACAAGTCCAATTGCAAATAGTTTTATTTTTGCAACGAACAATACACCAATTTTTGTTCGTGTTCAAAGTACAACGGATAGCACATGCTATAGTACTTCTAGCTTCCTACTATTTATTAATCCTCTGCCTTTAGTAGATGTTCTACAACCTGTTTTTGTTTGCGAACAATTTATATTGCCAGCATTAACAAACGGAAATTACTTTACAGAGGCTAACGGCAATGGTACTGCATTGGCTGCTGGTGAAAGCATCTCAACAACGTCTACTATTCATATTTTTAATCAGCCAGGCGGACCTTCAGGATGTTCAAACAGCAGTACACTTATTGTAACAATTCTTGACCCTGAATCGTTAGTTCCTGACAGTGCAAGTTATTGCGGTAGTTATGCACTGCCGAGTCCCGCAGTCGGAAATTACTTTACCGGTCATGGTGGAACTGGAACTTTGATTCCAAATGGAACTGTACTCACGGAGACTCAAACACTGAACTTCTATTACTTGTCGGAAGAACCTCCTTTTTGTGAAATAAATGAAGATTTTACAATTACGATTCTCCCTACCATTAGTTTACCGACTTTTAGTAACGCATTTGATTGTGTCGGATATACTTTGCCTGCTCTGACTGTAGGAAACTATTTCACAGAAGCAAATGGGAACGGCACAACATTAGCAGCGGGAACCGTATTAAGCAATTCACAAACGGTATACGTTCATGCAGCTACGCCAAACGATTGTACAGCAGACGCTTCCTTTGATGTGGTTGTTGGACTAATTACTCCTGCAGATGTGTCTCAGTGTGAGCCCTATACTTTGCCTGTCTTAACAGTTGGAAAATACTTCACCGGTCCACAAGGTTCTGGTCAAGAGATACCAGCTGGAACGGTTATTAACATGACACAGACTATTTATGTTTATGTTCAAACAGGCGGTAGTAATTGTACCGATAATCTTCATTTTGTGGTTTCTATCGCACAACCAATCATCGATACGCTTGCAGATGTTGTTGCCTGCGAAAGCTATACACTACCAACATTAAATAGCGGAGCCTATTACACCGGACCAAATCAAACTGGAACGAACCTACAACCAGGAGATATCATAACAGCAACGCAAACCATTTACATATATAAACAATCTACTTCTACTTCTACTTGCTATAATGAATCCAGTTTTACAGTAAGTATTAGTGCAAAACCAATAATTGATTCAAGATCGGACATTGATATTTGTAATTCGTACGTCTTAACCGACCTGTCGGCAGGTAATTATTTTACTGGTCCTAATGGTACAGGAACACAACTAGCGGGTGGAACTCTTATTACAACGTCACAAACGATTTATATTTATGCGATTGCAGCGGTAGCACCATTTTGTACCAACGAAAATAGCTTCAATATTACGGTATATTCTATAGAAGCTGATGCGCCAGCAAATGTAGTTGCTTGTGACAGCTATACTTTACCCGCATTACAAAATGGGAATTATTTCAAACTTCCTGGTGGACCAACCAGTGGTGAAGGAAACCTATTATTGGCAGGTGACGTAATAACGACTTCACAAACCCTCTACGTCTACAGAGAATCTGGCGAAAGAATCAACTGTAGTGATGAAAATAGTTTCACAGTAACAATCAATGCAACTCCAGTTATTGCGCCGATGGCTCATGTCAACGCGGTTGGATCCTACACTTTACCAGTTCTTGCAGTAGGTAATTATTATACTGGTCCTAACAAAACAGGAACGCTACTGAATGCTGGTGACACGATTAACAATGATCAAACCATATATATCTATGCAGAAACAGCTACAACGCCAAATTGTACCGATGAGGAAAGTTTCTCCACAACTATTTTCAATGTCGACGAAATAAACAATGTCATTACTTGTGAACGTTTTATACTACCGACTTTAAATGTAGGTAAATATTTTACAGGCGCATTGGGAACAGGAACTGAACTTTTGGCTGGACAGGCAATTACAAATTCTCAAACTGTTTATATCTACGGCATAGCGCCATTCGACTCGATTAGTTATGATGAAAGTTCATTTGAAGTAACTATTGTTGACGCGCCAACTGCGAACTCGGTACCAAGTAATATGCTTACTACTTGCGACAATGATGGCACTAATGATGGAATTACGAATTTTGATTTCACGACCTTAAATGCAACAATTCTTGGTGCACAAACGGGTGCGGAATTTACCGTGACTTATCATACTTCATTTGCTGACGCTACTGCGGGTGTAAATAGTGTGACAACGTCAACAACAAAAACGATTTACGTTCGAGTTTCAAATACACTAACGCCTAATTGCTTTGACATTAAAGTCATTCAAGTTCGAGTGAACAAAATTCCAGAACCAACACCACAAAGTGGAACGATGTGTTTTGATAGCACAAACAATCTTTTGTTAAACCCTTATACCATTTCAAGTGGACTTAGCGCGACTAATTATAGTTTCCAATGGGTGAACGAAGACGGAATCGTCGTAGGAAGCGCAAGCACGTACCGAGCAATATTGCCAGGCGTTTACTCTGTCATTGCTACAGATCTTGTGACAGGTTGCGCATCAGAGCCAACTCCAGCGACAGTGATTTCTTCAGAACCGGCCATCGTAAGTTATACAGTTTCTGAGAACTTTGATGACAATCAGGTTATCACAATAAATGCTGTCGGCGTCGGAGGTGATTACGAATATCAACTAGATTTTGGACCGTTTCAAGACAGCCCAACATTTGAAAATGTTTCTTCGGGAGTACATACCATTACAGTTCGAGACAAAAATGGTTGCGGAAATACTACAACGCAAGTGCTGGTAGTGAATTATCCAAAATTCTTCACCCCAAATGGAGATGGTTATAACGACACTTGGAACATTAGTGCTTTGGAAAATCAATCAAAATCTGTAATTTATATCTACGATCGTTACGGAAAACTGATTACACAGCTAAAGCCAAGCAGCAGCGGTTGGGACGGAACGCTTAGCGGACAAACATTGCCATCCGATGACTATTGGTTTACAATAACCTATGAAGAAGATAATGTTGAGAAAGAATTCAAATCACACTTTGCAATGAAGAGATAAATTGAAATTTGAAAACTATTTTCGATCTTACTGTAACAAAAGACACAAACAAAAGTCTACTGTATACATCAATCAAAAATAGAACGAGTTAGTAATTTTTATAATTGGGTTTTATATAAATTGAGTTTTAGTTAGAGAGAAAAAACCAGAGTGTGCACTCTGGTTTTTTTTGTTTCTAAAAATCGACATCTACCATTTAATGATGGCACTTGCCCAAGTAAAGCCGCTGCCAAAAGCTGCCAAAACAACAACATCTCCCGATTTGATTTTACCCAACTCCCACGCTTCTGTCAATGCAATCGGAATAGAAGCCGCCGTAGTGTTGCCGTACTTTTGAATGTTATTGAAAACTTGGTCATCTGATAAGCCAAACTTTTTTGAATAAATTGAGAAATTCTCAAATTCGCCTGATGCGGAATAAGCATATCGATATCGCTTACTTGTAAATTATTTGCAGCTAATCCTTCGTGAATGACTTCGCTAAATCGAACCACCGCATTTTTGAATACAAATTGCCCATTCATATAAGGAAAG
Organism: Flavobacterium sp.; assembly: GCA_016714905.1. GTDB lineage: Bacteria > Bacteroidota > Bacteroidia > Flavobacteriales > Flavobacteriaceae > Flavobacterium. The sequence continues at coordinate 158,239 of JADKBW010000004.1, read as the reverse complement.
TAACTCTCGTCATTAGGATCGTTATCCGCTAGAATATCGGTAACCCAACGACCTCCCATTCCTGGTGCCAATACGGAAAGTTCTTTAGCATGTTCCCCCTCGGAATGTAAGTGCGTCGATAATACGCCTTGGCTAGAATCTGCCGAGCGAGAAATTACTGCCGCTCCTGCTCCATCTCCAAAAATTACAGAAACACTGCGTCCTCTGGTCGTCATATCTAAACCAAGGGACTGCAGTTCAGAACCGACAATCAAAATATTTTGATACATGCCCGTTTTAATGTACTGATCAGCAATAGACAGCGCATAAACAAATCCTGAACATTGATTTCGAATATCCAATGCACCCACGGTTTTCAACCCCAATTCTTTTTGCAACATCACACCTGGACCAGGAAAATAGTAATCTGGAGAAATAGTAGCAAAAACAATAAAATCAATATCTTCCTTCGCAACTCCAGAACGTTTTATGGCAATTTCGGCCGCTTTAATGCCCATCGTGGTGGTGGTTTCTCCACTACCTTTTACCACATGCCGGCGCTCTTTGATACCGGTTCGCTCTTGAATCCATTCGTCATTCGTATCAATAATTTTTGAAAGATCATCGTTCGTAACAATGTTTTCGGGAACATAGTAACCTAGTCCGGAGATTTTAGATTGGTACATCTTATATTGATTTAATAAAAATTGAAATCAAATTTAAACAATTGACAATACAGCAACGTCAAAATTGACAATAATTTATTTTCCGCTAATTTTGATACTAAAAAAACGAAATTATTTGACGAACTTCACCGATTGCCTTCCCGTATCATTATGAAGGTTCAAAAGATAAGCGCCCGAAGCATATGGAAAATCAAAAGTATAGTTCTTAGTCCCAGCTTTTTCAATGGTGTCCACTTTGAGGGATTTTATGAACTTTCCTGTAGCATCATAAATCTCCAAAACAATATGATCATTGCTTGGAAACTCGATAGAAACATTCAATTTGTCTTTGATAGGATTCGGTAGAATTTTGACATTCAATGGGACACGAGTCGATTCAGTAAAGCTTGAATTCGACAAACTACTTTCGCTAAATTTATAAATAGTTGCACCAGAAGCATAAGCAAGATTATCAGAAAGAAAAAATATTCTATTCAAATTACCACCCACTCCAGCGTCAGTCCATGTGTCTCCGCCGTCTTGTGTTTCCATAAATGGAAAATTGGTACCAATAGTCGATGTATATCCACCCATCCAACCATGAGTCTCGGTTAAAAATCCAACAGCTTGAACGCTGGTATAGGGCACTTCCTTGCTGATCCAAGTCACTCCAGCATCTAAGGAACGAATCATCCTTCCATTGTTGGGTGCATTGGCTTCGACTGAACCAAAAACAACATTAGAGTTTGAAGCCAGAATTTGTAGTTTCCAAACATATTCGCCAGGAACATTGGAGCTGTAGATGTTAGTCCAAGTTACGCCTCCATCTGTGGTTTTTAAAATAATGCCTCCCGTGTTATCCGAACCCGAAGCATATCCAACATTTTCATCCAAAAATTGAATTTCAACCAAGGCAGTCGCATAAGCACTCATATCTGTAGACGTCCAAGTGGCGCCACTATCAGTCGACTTGATAATAAAAGCAGGTGAAAAATAAGCTCCGCAACCAAAAATGGTAGAGGAACCTACAGCATCTAATCCACAAATCGCTGCCGGATTATTCGGAATATTTGTTACAGGAGTCCAATTGTTTCCGCCATCATTTGTTTTGAGGAACAAATTATTTAAGGTTCCAAGAAAACCAATATTCTCGTCCAAAAATTCAATATTTCTGAAATAGTAATTACCTCCAAGCGACTGCTCGGTAACTTGAGTGGTCCAAGTTGCACCACCATCAATGGTTTTATACACCGCTGCATAAGCGCCATTAGCGGCCCATCCGATATTTTCGTTGATAAAAAACACATCATCAAAACGTTGATTATCGATGTTGGTGATAGACGCAGCCAACGGTCTCCACTGCAATTGTGCCTGCATCGTAACTGAAATCAATAGAATAGAAAGGAAAATTTTTTTCATGAGATAAAATGATTTGCCACAAATTTAGAGAAACAAATCATTCCAAATTGATATTAATGCGGACAATTTTTCATTTCTAAATAAACCTCACTATTTGCATCAATCTGAAATTCGTTTTCAAAAAATACTTTTTGATTCAAAAAGATTGATTCAATCAAAAACCCATTTCCTTTGAAATACGATTGTACTACTGTTACCTTCAATTCTGAATGAGAAACGACTTTGAGTTGATAAGGAAATAAATAAACTGTTCGCTCTTCTCCTTTGAGTCCCAAGATGGAACTAGAGATTACATTGACATCGTCGAAAAGGGATGCCGTATAAAAATCGATTCGCTCTTCGTAGACACTTTTTGTACAGCCGTTAGTCACTACTTTTCCATCCCGCAAGACTAAAGTTTCATCGCTAAACGACAAAATATCTTTGCTGTCATGCGTCGCGACAATACACGTGATTTCTTTTTCCTTGAGATAACTAAAGACCCTTCTTCGTAAACCATTTTTTCTGAAAGTATCAATATGACTGAATGGTTCATCAAGCAAAAGCAGTTCTGGTTCCAATGCCAACACCCGCGCAATAGCTACACGCTGCATTTGTCCACCACTCAAAAATTGTGCTTTCGTGTCCGCAAATTCCTCCATTTCAACCAAGGAAAGCAATTCGGTGATTCGAGATTTCTTCAACTTTAAGTTGCTGTTAGAAAGGTACTTTCCAACGTTTTCAGCAACAGTAATATAGGGCATTAAATCAAAATCTTGTGCCAAATACTTCATCTGCTCCATACCTGGAATAAGATTAAACTTGGGCCCTAACACTTCAGTTTCATTCCAAAATAGGCTTCCTTGATTTAAATCATGCAAGCCATAAACGAGCTGTAGCAGTGTACTCTTACCGCAACCACTTTCTCCAATTACGGCGAGGCATTTCCCTTTCTCTATGGAAAAGGAAACATTACCAATAATTCGCTTATCGGTATAAGAAAATGAAATGTTCTTTACGCTTAACATAGACTGATTTGAAATGCAAAAATCACTAAAGTAATCTAAACTAAAAAATAAATACTCATATCAGCTCAAAACACCATACTTTCTTAACCAAAATAGTTGATTTTACTGCTAAAAATCATTTTTTTAGAAAATTATTTTACATTTGTCGAACCCTTAATTTACAACTAAACCTTAAATATGAAGTTGAAAATATACTTTGTTATAGTTTTATGCTTAATTGTAGTACAATTTGCTGATGCTCAAATCGGTATAGGGACAACGACCCCAAATGCGACGCTAGATATTCGCCCTTCGAATCAAGCGACACCCGCTAATACTGACGGAGTCTTAATTCCACGGATCGATACATTCCCAGCAGCCAATCCAACAGCTTCACAAAACGGAATGTTGGTTTTTCTAACCACAACTTCAGGTGCAAATCAACCCGGTTTTTATTATTGGAATAACGCTTCTACCAGTTGGGTCGGAATAAATTCGACGGCAAACTCTGATGCAGATTGGTATAAAGTGGGAACGACCACTGCACCAACTTTGATTACCGACAATATGTTTCATACAGGAAATGTAGCCATTGGAAAAAATACTGCCAATCATCCTTTGGAAGTACAATCGACTAATGTTGATCGAACTGCCAACTTAATTTATACCAACACCACGAGTAATGCTTTTGCCAATATTAGTTTGAATAATTCCCTAAGTGGTTCTTCAACCGATACAACGTACGGCGTTATGAACAGTCTGTCTGGAACTGGAGCAACGGGTTCTCAATTTGGCACTGCTAATACGATCAGCAATTCGGGGAATAGCAATCATCATGGTACTTACAATGAAATGATTGGCTCAGGAACAGGAAATCACTATGGTGTGTATAGCGACATTGGTGGAGCAGGAACTGGCAAACAATATGGAAGTAGTATTAATATTTCCAATTCGAGTAATGCAATTCACTATGGCACCAACAACAACCTTTCAGGAGCAGGAAGTGGTATTCATTACGGTGTATTTACTGATTTATCGGGAACTGGTGCCGGCGAGCAATATGGTGAGTATATTAGTGTAAGCAATACAGGAAACGCGAGTCATTTTGGAAGTTACTTTGATCTATTGGGTAGTGGAAATGGCACCCAATACGGGATGAGTAGCAATATTGGAAACACAGGAACAGGAAATCACTATGGTAGTTTTACGAATTTAAGTGGTGTAGGTACCGGAATTCAGTACGGGACAGCCAACACCATCAGTAATACCGGCAGCGGAATTCACTTCGGTAGTTTTAATGTTTTGTCAGGTACTGGAACTGGATTGCAATACGGAACCTATAACCAGATTACAAATAGTGCCAACGTGACACACTATGGGACTTTCAATACTTTAGATGGTGCTGGAACAGGACTAAAATACGGCAACTACAATTACATTAATCCTGCTGCTGGCGGAACGCATTACGGAATTTACTCCGAAGTATTAAAATCAGGAACCAATTACGCGGGTTACTTTTTAGGAAATGTATCGATTGGAACAACAACTTTAAACAATTATATCTTGCCACCTTCTCGCGGTAGTAATGGACAATTTATTCAGACAGATGGTTCTGGAAATGTCACTTGGCAAAGTCTCAATAGTTCAGCATGGCAAACGACGGGAAATAGCGGAACCACGCCAGCTTCTAACTTTATCGGAACGACGGACAATCAAGATATTGTTTTTAAGAGAAATGGCATTCGTTCCGGCTATATTGGGGATCCAACCTATGATGGAAGTTTCAACTACAATAACGGAAATACAGTTTTTGGAGCCAATTCACTTTTGAACCCAACAATTAACTTTGCCTCGCAATTTGGGGTAAGAAATGTGGCATTTGGAGCCAATGTTTTAACTTCTCTTACAACAGGCCAACGAAATACGGGAATGGGTGATCTTGCCCTTTTTTCAAATACGACAGGCTCTGAAAATATCGCTATCGGTTCAGGGGCCATGTTTTCTAATACGACTTCTAATTTTAACGTAGCAATTGGACGTCAAGCGATGACCAGCTACAATGCTCCTTTTTTAGCCAACACAGGAAATACAGCAATTGGATTTTGCGCCCTACGTAATTCCATCACAGGAACAAACAACGTTGCTGTTGGTTATGATGCCCTGCGAAATATAGCAGGAAATGGTAACGTTGGAATCGGTTTTCAAGCAGGACGTGCCGAAACAGGAAGTAATAAATTATATATAGAAAACTCCAGTGCAGACGCTAATGGAGCATTAGTTTATGGCGAATTTGACACCAATATTGTTCGAGTAAATGGAACAATACAAGTCGGAAATCCAACCGTTGCAGGTTTCGCCCTACCCACCAGCAGAGGCACCAATCTACAAGTCCTTCAAACCAATGGCGCGGGTGCAACTTCATGGGTAAATCCTTCCACTTTAGCAATCACCGAAACAGATCCAGAAGTTTCGTCGGCAACAAACAATAGTGTTCCAAAATGGAATGGTACCACATTAGTAGACGGAATTGCAGTTGATGACGGAACTAATTTCGGAATCGGAACAACACCGACAGCCGGAAATAAGTTGGAAGTAAATGGTAAAACCAAAACAACCAATTTCCAAATGACTACTGGAGCTGCAAACAATGCCGTTTTACAAAGTGACGCTGCTGGAAATGCCTCTTGGGTTGTTCCAACTTCGCTATCTGTTGTCAGAACCAATTTGAGCGGCAACCAACTATTAGCCACTACAGGATGGCAGCGTATCAATTTTAATACTGTTGTTTTTGATGTGAACTCCGAATTTAATACAGGAACCAACCAATTCGTCGCAGTAAGAGCGGGCTATTATGAAGTGAATGCCGGTTATCATACCGACAATCAAAGCAACACGCAATTCTACTCTATTGGAGTATACAAAAATGGAGCTTTATACCAACAGACTACGGCAAATCACTCCAATATTGGCATGGTTAATCGAAATATCAATTGTACCGTTTACCTAGCAATTGGCGATTATGTCGAAATTTTTGCTGAAAATTACCAACCGAGTGTTGCTGTCGATTCCTACTTTGGAAAGACTTTTTTTGAGGTGAAACAAATTAGATAAAAAACACTTTTCTACGATCAAATCAAAACATCTTCGAATTTAAGATTGATTAAACCACTTTCCGACCGGTTGAGTCTGGCTTTTATGATATAGCAATCGATTCTAGATGCTTATGTTTTTATCTTAATAACTTCTTAATAAAATTAAGATATTGCTAAAATTAATAATAATAAGTTGCTACAAATTTAAATACAGATTAACCATTTACTCATCAATCGACCGATAATTTACTAAAAATGTAAGGCTATTATTATAAATATAATAATTCTTTGCCTCTACATTACTACATCATTTTCTTTGGTAAGACACTATTTCATTCATTAATTCGAAAACGATGTAGTAACTACTGCTTCAAAAAGCTCGTAAAACCTACTGGTAAGAGTTTAAACGTTTAAAAAACCTTTCGTATAGTTTTTTTGCAATTTGAATCTGCAACTTCTGGATGCGCATCTGCCTAAATTTGAGATTCAACAAAAACATTTTAAACTCATGAAAAAATTACTTCTCTTTTTTTTCCTAGTGACCTTTTCACTAGGATATTCGCAAGGAGCTGCGCCAGGGGACCCCGGCAAAAACTCTTGGGATGTTATTTCCCTCTTTTCCGCGGCATACACTGACCTCGCGGGAACCAACTTCAACCCAAATTGGGGTCAAACTGCAGGTTATCCTGGCAATTTGACTACACCTTCATATGGTGGTGATGAAGTTAAACAGTATCAAAATACTGGAAATTATCAAGGAACAGAAACAGCAGCCGATGTAAACGTTTCTGCAATGACTAGATTTCACATTGAAATTTATTCGTCAACGTTAACTTCAATAAGAGTGTCTCTTATTAAAACCACTGGTGGTGGAGTTGAAGTTCCAACAACATTAGCCCTTACACCGGGAACATGGAACGTTTTTAACATTGATATAACTGGTGCTTCTTTTAATGCAGTTCGTCCAATTTTTCGACAAATTAAGTATGATCAACCAGCGGGAGCAGGTAACATTCAAAACTTAATTGTTGATAATATGTTTTTCTGGAGACCTGCTACAACGCAGCCTCCGACTTTCGGACCATTTACAGTACCAGCAAAAGTAGTGGGAGATGTTCCATTTGGAATTACAGAACCAACCTCTAACAGTTTAGGAGCTTTTATCTACACAAGTAGCAACACTGCTGTCGCCACTATTAGCGGCAGTACAATAACTGTGGTAGGTGCAGGAACATCGACAATTACTGCCAATCAAGCGGCAGATGGAATTTATGGTACAGGTAGTACAACAGCAACGCTAACGGTAACACCTCCAGCAGCCCCTACTCCGCCCGTGAGAAATACTTGGGATAGGATTTCTTATTACAGTGATAGTTATGCGCCACAGTCTACTCCAACATGGGGTGGTACATCAAATAATGATATTTCGATATCAGGAAACACCACTAGAGTTTTCAATAGCGGTTTTACCAATGGTCAAATTGCATTCGCAGCTGCAAATGTGTCAGCAATGACCCATGTGCATGTGGATGTTTATTCTATAAATCTTTCCCCAACTTGGTTTTTCGTAGGTTCTAAAAGACTTACATTTAATACGCCTATAAATGGTTGGACGTCATTAGACATTCCTTTAGCAGATTTCGTTAATAGTCCTACAGGAGCTGCTATAAATTTGAGTAGTATAAATCTATTTAAAATTGAAAATCCTAATGGTGCAGTGGCACCTCCAAGAATTATTTATGTAGATAATATCTATTTCTACAGAGCGCCTACAGATGCACCTCCTACGATTGGAGCTTTTACTGTAACAAGTCCTCAAGTAGTTGGAAATGCTCCATTTGAATTAACTAATCCTACTTCTGACAGCTCTGGAGCTTGGTCTTTCAGCGCAAGCCCTGCTGGAATAGTAACAATCAGTGGAAATACCGTTACTATTGTAGGTGGCGGAACTGCAACAATAACTGCAACTCAAGCAGCGGTACCTGGTGTTTTTGGTTCAATATCAACAACAGCATCTTTGGTAGTTAATTTTCCAGCACCAGGCCCATCACCAATCCCACCAGTAAGAGATCCGCTTTCAGTAGTTTCTTTATATACGGGTAATCCAACAACTTATGCTAATGTAGTTACTGCAGTGCAGGCAAGTTGGTCAACGGGCTCAACCAACTCTAATTTTAGTTTTGCTAACGGAACGGATACTTGCGTTCAAGTCAATAACCTAGGCTTTTTTGGCTTAGTTGGCGCTAGTAATTTTAGTGTAGTTGGAATGTCGACGATGCACGTAGATATTTATGTAAATACACCAATGACGACGATGATCTTGAATCTTTTGGCTCCTGGAGACAGAAATTATTCAGTCGGACCACTAGCAACCGGATGGAATTCATTTGATATTCCACTAGCTACTATTTATCCTGGTGCTTTAAACAATATCGCTGGAGTAAAATTCGAACAAAGCGGTGGTACACCTCGTCAAATTTATATTGATAATTTGTATTTCTATACAGGTGGTGCTCCAATTATCACTAATTTCCCAGCGATTGGTAAAGTGATGGGAGATGCTCCATTTAACTTAACAACGCCTACTTCTACAAGCCCAGGTGCATTCTCGTACACAAGTAGTAACGAGGCTGTAGCAACCATTAGCGGAAATACAGTAACTTTAGTAGGTCCTGGTACCTCTACAATCACGGCAACTCAGGCTGCCAGTGGATTCTTTACAACAGGTTCTATTTCAGCTACGTTAACTGTGGCTGCGTCTAGTGTTCCTCTTGCAGGACCAACAGCACCTCCAGTTAGAAATGCTTGGGACGCTTTTTCAGTATTTAGCGATGAACCATCTTACACCGTAATTCCTGGAACAAGAAATTACAATCCAGGTTGGGGACAAGCAGGTGCTGGTGCAGTTATTCTTGCGGGTACAGACAATGTTTGGCGTGCTTCTAATCTAAATTACCAAGGAATTGTGTTCGGTAGTAACGCAGATGTTTCTGCTATGACGCACTTTCACGTTGATGTATGGACAATCAATGAAACTTCATTGCAATTCTTCCAAATTAGCAACACAACTGGGGAAAGATCAGTGAATCTAGGTACTCCTTATCCTGCACTAACGCAAGGATCATGGGTTAGCTACGATATTCCATTAACAGCTTGGACGAGTCAAGGTGGTTTTTCAGCAACTAACTTAAAAGAATTTAAAATTGTAGGTACGGGTGGAAAAACGGTTTATTTAGATAATATGTATTTCTACAGAGCAGCCACTACACTACCTCCTACTTTAAGTAACTTCACTGTTCCTGCACAACTTGTTGGAGCGGCACCGTTTACTTTGACAGCACCGACTTCTAATAGTCTTGGAGCCTTTACTTACACTAGTAGTAATACAAATGTAGCCACTATCAGTGGAGATACAGTTACTATTGTAGGTGCTGGAACTTCAACGATTACAGCAACGCAAGCAGCCGATGGAAGCTATGGTTCAGGAACAATAACGGCTACTTTATCCGTAACACCTCCTGCAGCACCAACACCTCCAGTGAGAAATACTTGGGATAGAATTTCATATTACAGTGATGCTTATGCGCCACAATCTGCTCCAACATGGGGTGGTCAAACCGCGGATGTAACTATTGAAGGGAATACAACAAGAGTGATGAACGACTTCCTTTTCGGACAAGTTGCTTTCGCAAATGTTGATGTTTCTGCAATGACATGGGTACACGTTGATGTATTCTCTTTAGACCAAACGCCTTTGTGGTTCTGGTTAGGAAACCAAAGAGTAATTCTTCCAACACCAATAAATGGATGGACAAGTCTTGATATTCCATTGTCAGATTATGCTACACTTGGAGTAAATCTTGCAGCGGTTAACATTTTCAAAATTGAAAATCCTAATGGAGCTGGTAATGCTAGAAATGCATATGTAGATAATATCTATTTCTACAGAGATGCAACGCTACAACCACCAACAGTAGGTACATTTACAGTGCCTGCTAAAGTTTTAGGTGATGCACCATTCCAATTGACTCCTCCGTCGTCAGATAACACAAATCCATTTACATATAGCAGTAGTAATACGGCTGTAGCAACAGTTTCTGGAGATATTGTTACCGTAGTTGGTGGTGGAACAACAGTGATAACTGCTTCACAAACATCAGACGGAATCTATGGTCCAAGTAGCAGATCTGCAAATCTTGTAGTGACGTTCCCTGTTCCTGGTCCATCTCCTATTCCACCAGCGAGAGATCCGCTAAAAGTAATGTCAGTGTACACAGGAACTCCAGCACAAGTATATGCTGATAGTCCAGCTTACACATTGGTACGTTCTTCGTGGACTGGAGGAACTACAGCGGACTTTAATTTTGTTAATGGTGACAATACTTGTATTCAAGTAAATAATTTAGGGTTTATCGGATTGGTTGATCAAACGGAAAGACGTTTAAATGTAACGGCTATGACCAATCTGCATTTAGATGTGTATTGTAATACGCCTTTATCTAACTTATTTGTATTCTTATTAGCGCCTGGAGACAGAAACTACTCAACAGGTCCGCTTGTGGCAGGATGGAATTCTTTGAGCATTCCTTTGAGTGCTTATCCTGGTGCTTTAAATGATATTTATGGATTTAAATTGGAGCAAAATGTTGCGCCAAGTAGCACACAAATCTATGTGGACAACATCTATTTTAGTGATGATAGAATTACTTATTATCAAGATAGCGACGGGGATGGTTATGGTAACTTATTGGTTACACAGCTATCAGTTAATCAACCTGTTGGATACGTAACCAACAGCGACGATTGTGATGACACCAATCCAGCATTGAACCCAACAAATCCTTGTGCACCGCCAACAACTGTGGTTAACTTAAGATTTTTTGTTCAAGGTTACTATATTGGAGCTTCATCAATGAACTCTGTTAAATTTAATCAAGATGGCGTTTCTTCTCCAACAGATGTAGCAGATATCACTGTTGAATTGCATGCTACAACTGCTCCATATGAAACACTTCATACTGCGACTGGAACGTTGCAGACTGATGGTATAATTACCGTTACTTTTGCTGGCGCACCTAGTGGTTCTTTCTATGTTGCAGTAAAAGGAAGTAATATCGTTCAAACATGGAGTGCTACACCACAAACTGTTGGTGCTGTTGCTTTGAGCTATGATTTCTCAAGTGCGGCTTCACAAGCGTATGGAGATAACATGATTGAAATGGAACCTGGTGTATTTGCGATGTACCAAGGAGAGCTAATTATAGATGAACTAGTTGACACGCAAGATTACTCAGTATGGGAAGTAAGTTACCTAAACGGAGATTTTGGAGTACAGCCAACGGATCTTAACGGAGACGGATTGGTAGATACGCAAGATTATGCGATTTGGGAAGTGAATTACCTACTTGGTGTTTTTGCATCTTATCCATTTTAATTACTTAACCCAATAATAAATTTAATAATATGAAAACAAGAATTTTTAAGATTAGAAGCCTCGGAGTAGGTTTAGTCAGCTTGTTTCTTTTATTGATATCAGTTAGCGGATATTCCCAGGCTTGTCCTGGGAACTCTGCGACTGTTTCGATAGGAAACTTTGCTCAAACATCTAATACGATTGAGTATGATGTTTATGTTACCAACACGAGTGCCAACCCTACAAGATTTAGTTCTTATGGAGGTAACGTTATTTACAATGCTGGAATGATACCAGCAGGTGCTACTTATACGGTAACGGTTGTTGATCAGCCTAATGCTGAGCAATTTCCTGGTGTAAGTGCTGCACCTGTATCGACTGCAAATTCAGCTCAGGCAGGAGCTATAACTGCAAGATCATTACGATGGACATTCAACCCAGCGATTACACCTGCTGCGAGTGCGCCATTGATTGCTCAAGGCGTTACATTGAAGTTTGCTCGTTTTCGAGTAACTAGTTCATTGCCTTGGACTCCTAACTTTGCAGCAAGCTTAGCTTTTAATCACAATAGTGCTGGAGGTAATCCAATTCAAGTTGTGAATGTGTATTGTAATACCAATGTTGGGTCAACTTCATTGACTATTCTTAATGGTTTGCTTACTACTTCAACAGGTACGGCACAACAAACGCCATTTACCTTTGTTTTGAATCCTCAAGCTACGTGTCCAACTGCAGCTACAGCTGGTAGCTTAGCAGCAGAATCACCATGTGCTGGTGCTGCAAACGGAAGTGCAGTGATTACGTTAACAGGTGCGCCAAACAACAGTTCACCAGTAACTTATACTGTTGACGGAGGTGCTACTCAAAACGCTACTTTATCAGCAGGTGCTTTCGCAGTTTCTGGATTATCAGCTGGTTCACACGTTGTGGCAGTTACTTATCCTAGTTGTTCGGCTGTTTCGACTTCATCGTTTACGATTGGAGCAGGAGCACCACTTACTACAACAGGAGATGAGACAGTATCAGCTTGCGGATCTTCTTATACTGGCCAACAAGTGGTTTATCTTACAATGAATCTGGAGTTTATCCATTTGTATCAGGATGTAACACGGCTACATTAACGTTGACTTTGAATACATCATCACAGACTTTCTATGCTGATACAGATGCAGACGGATTTGGAGCAGGTGCTGCCATCGAGTCTTGTACAGGTCAACCAGAAGGAACATCTACAAACAACACAGACTGTGCTCCGACAGATCCATCAAGATGGAGAACTGGAAACTTCTTTACAGATGCTGATAACGATGGTTACAACAATGGTTTCCCATCGTCTTCAGTTTGTTACGGAGCAACAACTCCTTCAGGATTTGTAGCAGTAAACAACGGAGTTGATTGTAATGATAACAGCGCATCAGTGAATCCTAATGCTTCTGAAGTAGCAGGAAACTCAATTGATGACAACTGTGATGGAACAGTAGATGAGGTTACGGCTTTATCTTCTTTAGTTGCTGCTAGTTGTGGTGCTACCTTAACAAGTTTAGAGTCTGCTATATTCGCTTACCCATTGTCTTCATTCCCAGAAGTTGGAACAATTCAAGGGTACCGTTTTAGAGTAACTAACGGACCTACTGTAAGAACTATCGACAGACCATCAAATAGTTTCGCTTTATCTCAATTGGCAGGAGGAGCAACTTATGCTACTACTTATACTGTTGAGTTTCAGTTAAATCAAATGGATTCTATAGAGGTTACGGACCAGCTTGTAGCGTAACTACACCATTGGTTCCAAGTTCTACTTTTATTTCTAGCCCAGCTTGTGGATCTACTTTGCAGATATTTCTAACTCTATTTTCTGTGTTCAAGTACCAAGTGCTTCAGGATATAGATTCAGAGTAAGAAACGGAGCTACTGTAGTAGGAACTGTAGACAAAACTGTAAACAGATTCAGCTTAGTTGAACTAGGAATTTCGAATATTGCATTCGCAACTACTTACACTGTTGATGTATTGTTGGCTTTTGGAGGTAATTTACGTCCAGAATCAGAATACGGAAGTGCATGTTCTATTTCAACACCAGCTACTCCTGGAACATCAAGAGTAATTTCACCTTCTTGTGGAAGTACAATCAATAACTCATGGACAACTATCTTTGCTCAACAAGTTTTGGGAGCACAAGGATATAAATTTGTGGTAACTAACGGAGTTCAAACAAGAGAATTCGCTACAGCTAACCCAAGATTCCAATTGCCATTATTGGCAGGAGGAGCTGCTGCAAGTACAGCTTACACAATCCGTGTAGATGTATTGTATGCTTCTAGCTATGTTCAAGGTACAGTATTGTGTACAATCACAACTTCACCTACAGCGACTAGACAAACTAGTGCAGCTTTAGATATCTATGAAGTGAATGCTTATCCAAACCCATATGCTGAAACATTCAAATTGAATGTAAACACATCAAGCGAGGATCAAGTTGGAGTAAGAGTATATGATATGTTAGGCCGTGAGGTTGAAGCACGTCAGGCATCTGTTGCTGCTATCACTAACTTAGAAATCGGTTCACAATATCCTTCTGGAGTTTACAACATTATTGTAACTCAAGGTGATAACGTGAAAACGGTAAGAGTTGTTAAAAGATAATTAGATTGTCTTTATAAAAGAAAAACCGCTTCGGAAACGAAGCGGTTTTTTTATGAATACAAATGGTTTTTGTCGAAACTTGGTTATCGGATTTAACTAGTGGGCCAAAATTCCTCTTTTTATTTTTTAACAAAATAGAAACATAGTTTTTACTAATATTGTTAAGGCATTTCACTTTGTTTGAGAAAACATAGTGATGTGAACAAACTACTTGGTCTTTACAATTATCCATTGAAAATTGACTTTCGTTTACTTTGACCAAATGATAGAGATGGTGTTGTTGATGCGTTTCAATTCTTTTGTTTTCTTGCGCTCTTGAATAGAAAAGCCAATAAAAAGAAATACAAGCTGGATAGTGTTCTCCGTATCTGAAGCCTGGTAGTCCGTAGTGAGTTTTATTGTTTGTGTTTCTTCTTCCTTTTGTATAACTACTTCCCGACTGTAGTCGGTTTCAAAGTTACCGGCATTATAATTCCAACGCGCGTGTGCTATACCTAAATGAACTTGTTGGGCTTGGTCCGGCCAGTCAATGTTCGTTTTTGGATTGAAATTGTTTAGAGTTAATTGGCTCATTGCCTCACTCCAATCCCATGGCAAGTTCAAAACTTTGTTGAGTGGACGTGTTTTATTTCCTTCAAAACCAATAAAATAAGTAATAGCATCTGGCACAAGAATACCGTTTTCAAACGTCCGTTCTCCACTCCTATTGCCGGTATCTTCTTGAATGATCTCAAGCATTAGTTTATTGGCGCGTCCCGCAAAACTTCCATCTTTGGCTCTGTCGTTAAAATAATGAGCAATCCTTCTAAAATGCTGCGCTTTTTTTACCGCGCGACCAAATTCTTGTCCATGGTTTCTTACGTTGGCGAAAACGGGGTTTCTTTTGAATTCTTCACTAGTCACACCAGTCTTACCTTTTCTTCTGACGATATTCTCGTTGTTTTGATCAACATAAAAATTAAGGTCATCTAGCGTTCCAACAATTTTGAAAGGGGCGATTACTTTTGCCATAACAAATGGATTTTTGAAATTTAAAGATATTTATTTTTCTCTAAAAATCCATATCCATTTATATAGGAATACAAATATGGTGCATGGCACTATGGTTTTTCTACACTACGGATCTGCAACATAAAAGAACAATCACAGTGCAATAAAATGGGAAAAAACGCGCTACAAATTCCTTATATTGAAAATCTCAGAAGATCAAATCATGCCCATTAGAAATGTACTTTCAAAAAAAAATTATATAATAAATTTAAGATTTCTCTATTAAATGAAGATAAATACAGCACAATCATGATCAAAATCACAATAGGAACACCCAATGTAAGGCTAAAATGACTCTACATCAACTATACAACAATGCCTATTAACTTGATAAAACTAAATCAAAATAAACACACAAGGCTAATAAATAAAGGCGTTTGAGACTATTTGTAATCATATGCAAAAAACATGATGCTGTATAGTTAATATATACTAGTGTTTAGAAATTAAACAAAAGTAGAATTGTACTTTAACATACCCCAAAAGTGAGTCTTTCGGAAAAAGAAAATTCTCATCAATCTGCCTCGAAATAAACTTAAGTCTTGCGATTAACAATTGTATGTTTACAATTGTTAATTTAAAACAAGTGTACTGAATTTTGGATATGCACGTATCGTCAAAATTCACAAATCAACAGCAAACACGATTCCTAAAAAAATATACAGACAACATAAGTATTATGAAAAAAATGAAACACCTGATTACCATGGTAATCCTAATAATGATCACCAGCAATAGCTTTGGTCAAGTCGGAATTGGAACAACGACACCATTGGGGGCTTTAGATGTTACTTCGACCAATGATGGATTAGTAATTCCAAGAGTGGCCTTAACCATTTCTTCGAGTGCCTTACCACTTACTGCACCGACAACGTCAGAACTAGTTTACAACACAGCTACAATTGCAGATGTGACGCCTGGTTATTACTATTGGGGAGGCGCTGCTTGGGTGAGACTTGCTTCTGGAGCTGTTGTAGAAACCGATCCCCAAGTTTCTTCAGTTACAACGGGTAGAGTCCCGAGATGGAACAATATCTTAGGAACACTTCAAGATGGTCTTATAGCGGATACTGGAACTAGAGTTGGAATCAACGTCGCTGCTCCAGCAGGAGCTCTAGAAATTTTTGCAGGAGCTTTTCCTGATGGTTTAGTGATTCCAAGGGTGGCATTAACAACAACAACCGCTGCTGCACCGCTGGCTGGACCTGTAGATTCAGAGTTGGTATATAATACGAACACCGCTGGAGATGTAACGCCAGGCTATTATTATTGGAGTACCACTTCCTCGAGTTGGCTTCGACTTGCTACTGCGAATACAGGCTGGTTGACAACAGGAAATACCGGAATTATAGATGGTACAAATTTCATAGGAACTGCTGCCGGTACAAATGTAGACGTAGCGTTTAGAAGAAATAATGCACCAGCAGGAAAAATTGGAGCTACAAGTACCTCTTTCGGGGTTGGTGCCTTAACCAACGGAGCAGCAACAAATAGCACGGCAATTGGAAATAATGCTTTGTCGGTGAGCACAGGAAGCAATAATGTGGCAGTGGGTCAAAATGCTTTGGTGAATTCAGCCTCAACCGCACAATGGAATACTGCAGTAGGAACAAGCGCACTTCGAGGGATTAACGATGCTGCCGCGCAACACAATACAGCCATAGGCTTTGAAGCAATGACCGGCGCCGGAAATATCAGTAATACTACTGCCGTAGGATCTCGAGCACTATTCCAAAATACAGCAAGTAATTCTACTGCGGTAGGTTATAACGCTTTACAAGGTCAAGTGGGTGGTGCGACAGGCAACACTGGAGTTGGATCAGGTGTTTTGAATAACAACACCAATGGCGACAATAATACAGCAATGGGTACTGAGGCAGGATTTGGTGCAGGCGGATCAAACAATACGCTCATCGGTTATTACGCTGGAAGATTTTCGTCAGGAGGAAATAACACGGCACTTGGCTTTAACGCACTTTCGGCAAATGGTGCCTCTTCAAATAGTGTCGCAGTTGGATATAATGCGCTCACCAACAACACCGCAGCTGATAATACAGCGGTTGGAACAAGTGCATTGGGTTCAAATGCGGCGGGAACTGGAAATGTCGCCATAGGAAACCAAGCGGGTTTATCAGAAACAGGATCAAACAAATTGTATATCAGCAATTCAAATACATCGCCAAGCACCTCATTGGTTTATGGCGAATTTAGCCCTACTCCTATCCTAAGAACAAATGGAACGCTACAAATCGGAGATCCAGCAGGAGTGAATGGCTATGCCTTACCAATCGTAAGAGGAACTGCCAATCAAATTCTTCAAACCAACGGCGCTGGAGCAACAAGTTGGGTGAATGCCTCTGCGTTGAGTGTAACCGAAACCGATCCACAAGTTTCTTCCGCAACAAACAACGCCATTCCAAAATGGAACGGAACAACATTGGTCGATGGAATTATAACAGACAACGGAACTACTGTTGCTGTTGCTGGAACAACATCAACTACAAATCTTCAAATGACAGCTGGCGCAGCCGCCAATTTCGTGTTACAAAGTGATGCTACAGGAAATGCATCTTGGGTTAATGCAAATACCTTAGCCATTACGGAAACCGATCCACAAGTTTCTTCCGCTACAAGCAACACAATTCCAAAATGGAACGGAACAACACTTGTGGATGGGGTAGTAACCGATGACGGAACGAATGTAGGGGTTGGAATTGCGCCATCATTAGGCAACAAATTAGATGTGGCAGGCAAAACCCGAACGACCACTTTTCAAATGACAACTGCTCCAAGCCTTAATTTTGTAATGCGAAGTGACGCTGCTGGAAACGGGACATGGGTAAATCCAACTACTTTAGAAACGGATCCACAAGTTGGTGCGCTTGCAGCCAATAGAGTTCCAAAATTTACCGCGTTCGGCATAGGATCACTTATAAACGGTGCAATAATCGATAATGCAGGTCTTGTTGGAATCAACTCGGGGGCTACTCCTAATGGAGCTTTAGAAATTAATTTTCCATTTACGCCTGATGGATTGATAATTCCACGTGTAGCGCTAACAACAACGACGGTTGCCGCGCCGCTTATTACGCCTGTAGAGTCAGAGATTGTATATAATACCGCAACAGTTTCAGATGTCACGCCAGGTTATTACTATTGGAACGGTGCAAGCTGGCTCCGAATTGCAACGACAAACAACAACGGTTGGTCTATTACCGGGAATACCGGAATCGTAGATGGAACCAATTTTATAGGGACTGCAGCCGGAACAAATGTTGATGTAGCGTTCAGAAGAAATAATCTAGCCGCTGGGAAAATTGGAATCAACAGCACTTCTTTTGGAGTAGGAGCATTAAGTGCAGGAGCTGCTACAAATAGTACGGCAATAGGTAGTAATGCTTTATCAGTTAGTACAGGAGACAATAACGTGGCGATAGGTCGAAATGCCTTGAGAGATTGTGTCGCAAATGCTGACTTTAATACTGCTGTTGGGACTAATGCGTTGCAAGGACTGAATAATGCCGCTTCGAACCGCAATACTGTAGTCGGATTTGAAGCCATGGGAAGTACCACGGGAGACATACAAAATTGTACCGCCGTAGGATTTCAAGCGCTTTTTGCGGTTGATGGTTCTACAGCAATGAGAGGGATCAACAACACAGGAATTGGTTATCAGGCGGGGAATAATATCACTACAGGAGAAAATAATACCGCACTAGGTTATCTCGCACAAGTTCCCGTCGCAACTGGTAATAATCAAGTTAGAATAGGTAACGGAGCAATCGGGTATGCAGGTGTACAAGTAGCATGGACCATCACTTCAGACAAAAGATGGAAGGACAATATAAAAGATTCTAGCCTGGGATTGAATTTCTTAAAAACATTGCGCCCAGTTTCCTACACACGTAACAATGATAAGAAGCAAAAAACAGAATACGGATTTATTGCTCAGGATATCGATGCGGCTTTACAAACAGCCGGTGATCCAAATAATGGAATCATCTCCAAAGACGATAAAGGCATGATGGGCGTTCGCTATAACGACTTTATTTCAATATCTGTAAAAGCAATACAAGAACAACAAGAGTTAATAGAAGAATTGCAAAAGTCAAACGCAGAACTAAAGAAAACCAACGAAGCTATTTTAGAACGTTTAGAGCGACTAGAAAAGAAATAATTTACTCTGAAAAATGGTTTGCTGAAATTTATTGTGCTGTCGTGAAGGTCAAATAATTTTGTGTCACGACACGCGCTTTTAAATCGTGCATCAAATTATACAATCCAAAAAAGGTTCTGTTGATGTATAAAAAATGCTTCGAACCTCTATTTCCATTCATTTTTCGCAATTGCGTGTCTTTGGTAAACTCCTCTCCCATCGTGGCAATCGCTCCGAAGAATTCTTCGTTGGAAAAATCAAAAGTTTCCGAATGAAAAGGCAGCGTAAACAAACTTAATAAACGATGAAATATAGCGGTAAAATAAGCAATCTCTTCTGGTGTATCGTCCGCTCTTAAAATTTCCAATTGATACAATTTCTCCTTAAATAAAATAGGATTATCAATCGTTTTGGGATTCGCCAATTCAAAATAAGGCACGTAAAATTCGTTCGGCACTTTCTTAATGCATCCAAAATCGATAGCCATCAAATTCGCGTTTTCGTCAATCAAGAAATTACCAGGATGCGGATCGGCATGCACCCGACGAAGATGATGCATTTGGTACATATAGAAATCCCATAAGGTTTGTCCGATTTTGTCACCGATGTCTGTATCGGTATTTTCAGCGGTAAACTCTGACAAATGCATACCTTCCAACCAATCCATGGTTAAAATTTTCTCTGATGACAATTCAGCATAGTATTTTGGAAATCGCAAATTGGGAATGTGCTTGCAGGCATCAGCCATTTCGATACTCTGTTTCAATTCTAAAATATAATCGGTCTCCTCCAACAACTTACTTTCAACCTCAACAAAATATTTCTCGGAGTCTTTTCCTTTGAGGTTAAACATTCGAGTGGCAAATGGCTTTACCAACGCCAAATCAGAACTAATACTATTCGCTACACCAGGATATTGGATTTTCACAGCAAGTTTTTTCCCATCTTTCGTTGCGCAATGTACCTGACCAATACTTGCGGCATTTATAGCATCTGGTGTAAACGAATCGTATATTTCTTCAGGGTATTTACCCAAATATTTTTTAAAAGTCTTTCTCACTAATGGCGCGGATAACGGCGGCACAGAGAATTGTGATAGGGAGAATTTATCAACATAGGCTTGTGGCATAATGCTTTTGTCCATGCTCAACATTTGCGCTACTTTTAAAGCACTTCCTTTCAAATTCTGTAATCCATCATAAATGTCTTCTGCATTATTCTCGTTCAGTTTTTCCTTTGTCAAAGTTGGATTCACAATCTTCTCACCATAATAAGCAATATAATTCCCTCCTACTTTAAAACCAGTTTTAACTAATTGACTCGCACGTTCAATTTTGTTCGTCGGAATTTTATCTAATGTTTTCATGGGCTTGGTGTAATTGTATCGATTCTAGAGATGACTTATCGCATTTTACTTTCTTTCCAAAGGAACTTGCCCAAATCTAGGAGACTTTCGAGCGGCTTGGTATTAAAAACATCCACCGCAGTGTTAACCGACTTTTCAATGATAATATCTGTCTTCTCAAATCCTTTAGAGGTATCGTCAATCCAAAATTTTAAGATCAAAAGAAACTGGATCCAAGCGCCTTCAGAAAAAACAGGCTTAGTAATTTTATCCAAATTGGCCACCCCTACATTTTCATTCTCATCAATAATGTTGGTTACAAATTCTTTAAATTCTTTTCTAAGTAAGGTAAGGTCCTTGAGATTTTTCAAATTATTTGTATTCTCATGCATGGAAAACATGACATAACTTCTGTTTAAAGTCAATATTTCAAATAAAGTATAAAACAAAGTCAAGAGTTTGTTTTTGTCTGAGTAAGTGACATAAGCCTCTTCTTTGTTAATGGTCAAAACCGCATTTTCAAAAAATTTGACCCAAATGACCTGCTTGAGATTTTCAAATGAACCGAAGAAGGAATAAAAATCAGATTCTTCGATTTGATGTTCTTTACAAAATAAATAAACATTCTTGGGCGCCGCATTATTGGAAAGTACAGCATCCATATACAATTCTATAATCTTATTATCATCTATTTGTTTAGATTTTGAGGGAGCTTTTTTTGTAGTTGCCATAATAAATACCTTTTATTTCTGAATGTAAAGATAAGTTTTGTTTAACGTATGAAGCAAATTTATAAACAAAATGTTCTGTTAAAGTTTACAGTAAAAAAAAACTGCCCCAAAATGGAGCAGTTTTAAAAATCGTATACAAAATATAAATTACTTTCCTTCCGCCTCTTTTATCATTTTCTCATTAGCTGTAATTGCAAACTCAACGCGTCTGTTTTTGCTTCTACCAGCATCTGTGTCGTTCGTTTCAATTGGATCGGCAATACCCATACCTGTTGTAGTAAAGCGCGTACTTACCAATCCTTTTTTAACCAAATAACTTTTTACAGAATTGGCTCTTTCTTGAGATAATTTCAAATTATAATCCACGGATCCCTTATTATCTGTATAACCGTAAATCACAATATTGGTATCAGGATAATCAGTAAAAACGGTTACTAATTTGTCTAAATTCGCTTTAGCTTGCGGAGTTAGAGTTGATTTGTTGAAATCAAAACGCACTGCATTCTCTCCTAAAACCAATTTAATTCCTTCTCCAACACGCACCACATCTGCTCCGGGTAAAGCGGTATCGATTTCACGAGCTTGCTTGTCCATTTTGTTACCGATAACACCACCAGCAACACCACCAATTACGCCACCTAAAACAGCACCCAAGGCACCATTGCCACCTTTTCCAATATTATTTCCCAAAACACCACCCAAAATAGCACCGCCAACGGCACCAATAGCAGCACCTCTTTGTGTTTTATTTGTATTCTTTGCCGCTTCACAGCCCACAAAAAGTGAACTCGTCATTACTACCAATGCTAATGCAATTACAGTTAATTTTTTCATAGCTTTTTACTTAATTATTTAGATACTTTTTGAAATTGGTACACCACGTCTGTTAATTTTCCTCCCACATCAATTTTATCAATTAGCTGGAAAGACTCTTCTGTTTTTCCTGTGATGTTGAGTACATATCCTTCCTTAACTTTTTTTGCTTTTTCACCAGCATTTAAAATTTTCAAAACGAACTGTCCTTCTTTATTAATAAACCATGTAAATGGAGATCGCATCGACGGGCAACCAGTTTTGTCCATCGCCATTTCTCCAGAATTATTATTAGCAACAAATTTCCAAGAACTACCTTCAAAACATTTTGAATCTGCAATTTGAAACGAAGTAACTTTAATGTATTCTGAACCTGGGTACGAAACTGAGGTAATCGTCCAATGACCTTTTAAAGCATATTGAGACTTCGAGTCAATTTTTGTACTTGTCGCGGAAGTAGATTTGCAAGAAAACGCAGCGACAGCAATAGCAATCAATACAATTATTTTTTTCATAGGAGATATAAATTAGGGCACAAATATACGACTAGCACAGAAGAAAATAGACATGAACTGCACTTTTTTTTAGGTAAGACAATTTGTCACTTACAGGGAAGTTGGTATTCTATTTGAAAAGAGCGACATACTTTAAAAACTAAAAAATAATTAAATAAATTAAAAGAACGATGACAACAGGAAAAATTAATGTATCAGTAGAAAACATCTTTCCCTTAATTAAAAAATTCTTATACAGTGATCACGAAATTTTCTTGCGTGAGTTAGTTTCAAATGGGACTGATGCGACACTTAAATTGAAACACCTAACCAGTATTGGGGAAGCCAAAGTCGAATATGGCAATCCAATGATCGAAATCAAAATTGATAAAGACGCAAAGAAATTGCATATTATCGACCAAGGTTTGGGGATGACGGCGGATGAGGTGGAGAAATACATCAACCAAGTAGCATTCTCAGGTGCAGAAGAGTTCCTAGACAAGTATAAAGATTCTGCGAAGGATTCCGGCATCATTGGTCACTTCGGATTAGGGTTCTACTCCGCGTTTATGGTGGCGGAAAAAGTCGAAATCATTACGAAATCATACAAAGATGAACCAGCAGCGCATTGGATTTGTGATGGCAGTCCCGAATTTACCATAGAGCCGGCTGACAAAACTTCACGCGGTACTGAAATTATTTTACATATAGCAGAAGATTCACTAGAGTTCTTAGAAGAAGGTCGAATCAAAACCTTATTGAACAAATACAATAAGTTTATGCCGATTCCAATCAAATTTGGAACGAAAAAAGAAACGCTTCCAAAGCCTGAAGATGCTCCAGAAGACTACAAAGCAGAAACGATTGAGGTGGATAACATCATCAACAATCCAACACCAGCGTGGACCAAACAACCAACCGAATTGTCGGACGAAGATTACAAAAACTTCTACCATGAGTTGTATCCAATGCAATTCGAAGAACCGTTGTTCAACATTCACTTAAACGTAGATTATCCATTCAACTTGACTGGAATCTTGTATTTTCCAAAATTAGGTTCGGATATGCAAATTCAAAAGGACAAGATTCAATTGTACCAAAATCAGGTGTACGTAACTGATAATGTTGAAGGAATTGTTCCTGAGTTTCTAACGATGTTAAAAGGTGTGATTGATTCTCCAGATATTCCATTAAATGTTTCTCGCTCGTACCTCCAAGCAGACGGAGCAGTGAAAAAAATATCGAACTACATCACGCGAAAAGTTGCAGACAAATTGAAATCACTTTTCACTGAAAACCGTGAAGATTTCGAAAAAAAATGGAACGATATCAAAATTGTGTTGGAATACGGAATGTTGTCTGAAGACAAATTCTATGAAAAAGCTGGTGCGTTTGTTTTGTACCCAACCGTTGATGGAAAATACTTCACCTTAGACGAACTAAAAGAAAACTTAAAGGCAAACCAAACGGATAAAAACGGAAAACTAGTCGTGTTATATGCTGGAAACAAAGACGCGCAGCACGCTTACATCGAAATTGCCAGAGAGAAAGGATATGAAGTATTGTTGTTAGATTCTCCAATTATTTCACACCTCATCCAAAAATTAGAAGCAGATAACGAAAATCTTACTTTTACAAGAGTTGATGGCGATCATATCGACAACCTCATCAAGAAAGAAGAAACTACCATTTCTAAACTATCAGAAGAAGAACAAACCAATCTAAAAACGGTTTTGGAAGGAATTGTTCCTGCACCTAGCTATACCGTTCAATTAGAAGCTTTAGATAGCAACGCCGCTCCGTTTATCATCACACAACCAGAATTCATGCGACGAATGAAAGAAATGAGTCAATCTGGTGGTGGCGGCATGTTCGGAATGGGAAATATGCCTGACATGTACAATTTGGTGGTGAATACGAATTCAGAATTAGCGACTAATATTCTCAATTCGAAAGACAAATCGGTTCAAGAAAACTTAGTAAAACAAGCCCTTGACTTGGCGAAATTGTCTCAGAATCTTTTGAAAGGGGAAGAATTGACTGCTTTTGTGAAAAGAAGTTTTGAGTTAATCAAATAAAGAAAAACAACTGTGATCAAAAGACCTATAAGTGAAAGCTTATAGGTTTTTTTTGTTTCTAGTGATAGCAAAAGACTAAAACCTTAAATTTACATCAAAACTAAACAATGACTTTATCAATAGAAACTCCGGCGCTTTTGTTTTCAGCTACATCGCTGATTCTCCTCGCGTACACCAACCGCTTCTTGACTATTGCACAAATTGTACGTGGACTCAAAAAGACCTACGATGAAGCCCAAAATAAAAGTATATTGCTAGAAATCAAGAATCTAAATTTACGATTGACACTCATTCGCTATATGCAACTTTATGGCGTTTTGTCCTTATTTTTGTCGGTATTCGCCATGCTCTTACTGTTTTTAGAATCTTCCACAGCAGGAATCTACGTATTTGGTCTCAGTTTGTTGAGCCTTTTGATTTCGCTCGGTATTTCATTCTGGGAAATCAGCATTTCAGTTACAGCATTGCGTTTACATTTAAAAGATCTAATTGAAACAAAAAACGAAGAATGACTTCCCTTTTTCCAGCCGAACCCTTATCGCTCCATCTTCCAGATGCGGACATCGTCTATGTTCCATCCTTTTTTACTGGTGAAGTAGCGTCGGAGTTATACCACGATTTGTTGCGTGAAATTCCTTGGCAACAAGACAATATCAAAGTTTTCGGAAAAGAGTTTGCGCAACCACGTTTGACAGCGCTGTTCGGGAATGATGGCAAACCATACTCCTACTCCAACATTTCCATGCAACCAAATCCGTGGAATTTGTTGCTTCAAAAAATTAAATTTCACGTAGAAAGTGTCGCGGAAATCAACTTTACAACGGTTTTGCTCAACTTTTACCGAGACGGCCAAGACAGCAACGGCTGGCATTCCGATAACGAAAAGGAACTGGGCCTTAATCCGACAATTGCCTCGGTGAGTTTGGGTTCGGAAAGACTGTTTCAACTCAAACATAATACGAATCCGTCACTGAGACAAAATATACTTTTAGAACATGGGAGTTTGCTCATCATGAAAGGCACAACACAACACTTTTGGAAGCATCAAATTCCGAAAACGAATAAACCCATAGGTGGACGAATCAATCTGACATTCAGAGTGATTCAATAATAAAAATTCTAATTACATATAAAGATGAATGAAATCATAGCCTATTTTTCAACTATTCCCTCTTCCCATCGAAGTTTGATTCTCGTGGGTGGAATCACCATATTTTGGTGGCTTGAAAAAGCTTTTCCACTGGTTCATTTTCAATATCAAAAATGGCATCACGCTGGTATCAATTTCTTTTTTACGTTCACTACCATAGCCGTTAATTTTCTCCTCGCCTTTCTTTTACTTTTAACAACGAATTGGACTGAAGCGCATCATTTTGGCGTATTAAACTGGTTGCCAGAAATGAACTCCGTTCTTTTCATGTTAATTGGCCTATTACTACTCGACTTTATTGCTGCTTACTTCGTGCATTGGCTACAGCATAAAATACCATTTTTGTGGCGTTTTCATCTGATTCATCACTCCGACACTTGGATCGATACAACATCCGCCAACAGACATCATCCAGGCGAAAGTGTACTGAGATTCGCCTTCACTTGTATTGCAGTTTTGATTAGTGGTTGCCCGTTATGGTTGGCTTTTCTTTATCAATCCTTATCCTTGATAGCTAGTCAATTTGAACACGCCAATATCACTTTGCCCAAGAAACTAGACCAATTTCTGGGTCTCTTTCTAGTCACACCCAACATGCATAAAGTGCATCATCACTATGTTTTGCCTTATACAGACAGCAACTATGGAAATATGTTTTCTTTTTGGGATCGCATTTTTGGTACATACAAAACACTTGCTCCGGATAAAATCGTGTATGGAATTGACACCTATCCCGAAGCAAATGAACACAATAGCATTGCTCCACTTTTGAGAATGCCATTAAATGCTCACAGAAATACTGCAGTCAATCAAAAAAAATAAAAAAATAATTTTTGTCTTTATAAAGTGATTGGATTTTTTCTTAATATTGAATTACAATTAGTAACCTTTAAAAAAAGTTGAATTAATTTTCAAAGAATGAAAAAGAGTAAACGTATCGAATTGACTTGGGAGCAAAACGAAAGACTTATCACCTTGGCTTTAGAAGAGAGAAATCCTTACGAAATCATTAAAAAGGAATTAGGCATTGATGAAAAAGATGTGCTTGAAATCATGAAGAAAAAATTGTCCGCGGACAAATTCGAAATCTGGAAAAAGAAAGCCAATGCTGCCAAACCTAAACCAAAACAAATTAAAATTGATGATTTCGACGACGATTTAGACGGAAAATATTATATCAAAAATAAATTAGACTAAAAAACCAACTCTTGTTCTGCAAGAGTTTTTTATTTTATAATAACGCCTTACCCTTTTATTTTTCTTAAACTTTTTTAAATAGAAGTTAGTTAGTGAAACAATTTTATACATTTGGCGCGTCATCAAAAAAGCACACCCAACCTATGAAAAAAAGCATTCTAATCGCCCTTTTCACTTTTTGCATCCATCAAATAAACACGTATGGGCAATCAAAAGAACAAGTGCAAGTCACGATTGATCTTCAATCTATCGCAAATGATAAAGTTTCGGTTACTGTCACACCCCCAAAAATTAAAACGTCCGAGATTATTTATCACTTCCCCAAAACAGTTCCTGGAACGTATTCAGCTGATAATTTTGGTTTGTATATCGAAAACTTCAAAGTCTATGATAAAATTGGAGCCTATTTAACCGCAACAAAAATCGACGACAACTCCTGGAAAATTTCTGATGCGACTAAAATTGGGTCGATATCCTATCAAGTCAATGACACGTATGATATCGAATCGACTCATGAGATTTTCTCGCCAGTGGGAAGTAATATCGACGCTGGTAAAAACATCTTGCTTAACACCCATTGTTTTGTGGGATTCTTTGATGGGTTTACAAGCAGCACCTACAAAATGACCGTAAAACATCCGGAGACACTTTGGGGAGCAACTTCACTAACAGATAGCGATGCAAGTAACAATAGTGACGTTTTCACCGTGGCACGTTACGCAGAATTGGTTGAAAATCCAATCATGTACAGCACACCAGATTACTCCACTTTTGCCATCAATGATATGCAAATTTTGATTGCCGTTTATTCTCCGAATGGCACACACACCGCGGAAGGAATTACCCCAGCAATGAAGACGATGATGACGGCGCAAAAAAACTTCCTAGGCAAATTTAATAGTACGAAGAAGTATAGTATTCTAGTGTATCTTTCCGATGTGCAAAAAGAGAACGATGCACATGGTTTTGGTGCCCTTGAACATCCCACCGCAACAACCGTGGTAATGCCAGAAGCAATGGGTGTTGACGAGTTAAGTGAGCAACTAAAAGACGTTGTTTCTCACGAATTTTTTCACATTGTAACTCCTTTAACAATTCACTCAAAGGAAATTCAAGATTTCGACTTTACGAATCCCAAAATGTCTGAACATCTTTGGATGTATGAAGGCGTCACGGAATACTTTGCTAACCTTTTTCAAATCAATCAAGGACTGATTTCCGAGGCTGATTTTTATACAAGAATGGCTGCGAAAATTTCGAATGCTAGTAATATGGATGATACCATGCCATTCACCAAAATGAGCACAAATGTATTGACCAAACCCTATAAAGATCAATATTTGAATGTGTACGAAAAAGGAGCGTTAATTGGGATGTGTATCGATATTATTATTCGAGAAAAAAGTAATGGAACTCGTGGCATACTCGATTTGATGCAAAAACTTTCCAAAGAATATGGGACTCAAAAAGCCTTCAATGATAGTGAGTTATTCGCAAAAATTACTTCCTTAACCTACCCCGAAGTTGGGCAGTTTCTGACTACTCATGTTTCGGGTTCGACGCCAATTCGATATATAGACTTCCTAAACAAAGTAGGCGTTTCACAAAACGTTATAAAAGGCTTTGGCAATCCTTTTCTTAAAGGCCAAGTGCCAACAATTACTGTAAACCAACAAACAAAAGAGATTATTGTGCTCCCAGCAGAAGAAATGAACATATTTTATAAAGAATTGGGAATTCAAGGTGGTGATATTTTAACGGAGATCAATGCCACAAAATACACCCTCGATAACATCTATGATCTCATTACGTCGAGTCAATTGTGGCAAAACGATGATCCAATTACCGTAAAGATCATCCGTAACGGAAAAGAACAAGTCCTCACAGGGAAAACAAGAATGCCAACAGAAGACAATATTGGTTACGAATTTACGGATACCACCAAAACCAATTTGAAGAACGCTTGGTTGAAAGGATAAGAGATTTGTCTTACACTTAAAAATCCCCACACCATTATTAGTTTGGGGATTTTTTTTAATAAAAAAACCACCACATTTCTGTGATGGTTTTTGGAGCCGGCGGAGGGACTCGAACCCACGACCTGCTGATTACAAATCAGCTGCTCTAGCCAACTGAGCTACGCTGGCGACGTATTACGATTGCAAATATAGAAGTCCATTTTAAATTTGCAAAATAAAACGAAACTTTTTTAGTACAATATTTTATTGCAAAGCGTTAATCTTAACAATCAATTGATTTGCAGCTTGTTCCAATTCTTGATTAATTTGTTTAAAGTGTGCTTTTTTGTTCTCCACTTTCTTTGCATTTACTTTGGTAATCAAATCATCAAACGACGCAATTGCTTCATCGATTAATGCGTTGGTTTCCGCTGTAGGTTTTCCGGTAGTCGACATTTCAAACAAATAAACTGCTTCAATAATATCTCCTAAAACGAAATTGATGTCTTTTTTTAGATTCTTAACATTTGCCATAATAATGGGTATTTTTTTGATTTTAATTCGCGGGCAAAAGTACACCTATTTTTTCTATCACAAACTATTTAATATAAATTTCTAATATTGAGGCATTCCCAGTAAACTGGTAACTCAAAATTGCAGCGGGCAATAAAACGGTATCGCCTTTTTTATATTGGTGTTCTTGGCCGTCATGTTCCATCGAAAACGCGCCTTCAGTGCACATATACACATGAAAACTTGTCCCATCTTTTTCAAATTTCATCGCACCGCTTAACGGAATATAATTGGTTGTAAAATAATTACAATCGACCATTTCATTGGCGGTGTTCTCCTGCTTCTGATAATATTTTGAGCTTCATTTTTTTATAATTGATAGCGTCCAAAGCCAAATCGACATGTAATTCTCGGGTTTTCCCTTGCGCATCTACGCGATCAAAATCGTATAATCTATAAGTAATATCAGAGGTTTGTTGAATCTCTGCAATGACCAATCCAGCGCCAATGGCATGCACAGTCCCAGTTTCAAGGAAAAACACATCGCCCACTTCAACAGGAACCGTATCTAAGATCGACAGCAAAGTATTGTTATTGAGATTTTCTATATATTCTGCCGCATTGGAATCTTTTTTGAAGCCGACGATTAAATTCGAATCATCATCTGCCTGCATAACGTACCACATTTCTGTTTTGCCAAACGAATTGTGACGCGCTTTAGCCAATTCGTCGTTGGGATGCACCTGAATAGACAAATCCTCTCGTGCGTCTATATATTTGAATAGTAATGGGAACTGCTTTCCGAAATTTTGGAAAACCCTTGTCCCGAGTATTTCATTTGGATACTGATCGATGACCGCGATCAGCGATTTTCCTACGAAATCTCCATTCGCGATGACACTTACATCACCATCAACAGTCGACAATTCCCAACTTTCTCCAGTAATGGAAGAAGTAATTGGTTTATTTAAAATCGATTTTAATTTCGTTCCTCCCCAAATTCGTTCTTTCAGAATGGGTTGGAATTGTAATGGATAAAATTTCATTGATGATAAATTAGAGTCCAAAATTATAAAAAGAAATTGGTTAATAATTAGTATGTCAATGATTCAACGGATTTCATTCTACCCATCACCAAAACGTATAGATAAACTAAGATTTCTCGCTCATTCCCTTTATACATGATAATGCTTTCTTGATGTGAATCGGGCCAGACATACTATTAAAAATCAATTGTACTTTTCCTTTGTCATCAAGAACATAAGTAACACGACCAGGTATCAGTCCGAGCAAATCATTAGGAACGCCAAATAATTTCCGAAGTTGCTTTTTAGAATCCGACAGCAGTATAAACGGCAATCGATATTGTTTGGCAAATTTTTGATGCGATTCAATACTGTCACTACTGACGCCAATCACCTCAGCCCCAAACGATTTGAAATCTTCATATTGGTCTCTAAAACTACAAGCTTGAGCAGTACAAACCGACGTGTCGTCTTTTGGATAAAAATAAATAACCAAGGGTTTCTTTCCGATATAATCCTTCGAGTCAAATAAACTGCCGTCGGTTGTTTGTGCAGTAAAATTTGGAACCACATCTCCTAATTTTAGTCCCATTATTGTCCGTTGTAGGTTACGAAATTGCGGGGAGTTTCATAGAGTACGACTTCTAAATCGAATTTCAAATCAAGTCGATTTCGGAGTTTATTCCAGATGACAACGACAATATTTTCGGCGGTGGGATTCAAATCTTTGAATTCTGGAACATCTAAATTCAAGTTTTTATGATCAAACGGATTTTCAACTTCTTCTTTAATCAAATCAGTCAAGACTTTTACATCTAAAACATATCCTGTTTCTTGGTCTATTGCTCCGGTTACACTAACGATTAATTCGTAATTGTGTCCATGAAAATTCGGGTTATTACACTTTCCGAAAATCGAATAATTCTTTTCGTCCGACCAATCTTTACGATACAATCGATGCGCGGCATTAAAATGAGCTCTTCTACTAATCGTTACTTTCATCGGTGCAGAGGTTTATGAATCGTATTATAATTTATGATCTTCTATGTAATGGTAGAATTCGTCGAAGATAATCTTAAACCAAACCGTGTAAATAGATGGATTTAACTCCATATCTGTTTTGATGTCTTCAATTTTCATCCATTTCCAATCTTCTACTTCCTCTGGATTAACAATCGGATCAGCATCATAATAACCAATCATGACATGATCTAATTCGTGCTCGGTCAAACCATTATCGAATGGGGCTTTATAAATAAAATGAAACAGTTCTTTCAAGTCGGTTTTGAAGCCCATTTCTTCGAACAGTCTTCTGCTACCCGCCTCTATGTTGGTTTCACCACTTCTTTGGTGACTGCAACAGGTGTTTGTCCACAATAATGGAGAGTGATATTTTTGATGTGCTCGTTGCTGCAGCAATATTTCATTTTGGTCATTCAGAACAAAAACGGAAAAGGCACGATGCAAAACAGCTTTCTGATGCGCTTCCAGTTTTGGCATCAAACCAATGGGTTCATCCAACTCGTTGACCAATATAACTTCTTCTTCTTTCATAGGTGATATAGGAGTCCAAAAATACAAAAAAAGTGGGTGGAATTGCGCGTATTTCTGAATTGTGATAAGTTTAACGAGTGTTTTATCTAGTGCTTTTCATAATCGCGTTAATTTTATCATGTGAAATTATTCGGCTCGGTTGTTAATGTTAATTTAATTAAACTGCAATTGTAAACTAACAGACATTTCGAGGAACCATGCTCAATTTATATTTGTATTGAAATCAATAACAAAGTAAATTTTATGAAAAAACCAATCATCTCTTTCTTTTTTACAATCATGCTGTTCTCGATTTTCTTGACAGCTTGCGCTCAAAATAAATCTGCCGAAAAACAAAACCCAAACACCAAAAACAAACCCATGACAAATCCCTACTACTCGAAAACCGAGAAAAAGAAACTTCAAGTTTCCGATGCCGAATGGAAAAAAGTACTGTCGCCCGATTTATTCGCTGTGGCAAGAAATGCAGAAACAGAACCTGCTTTTACCGGAAAACTGTGGAGTTCGGAAACAAAAGGCACCTATTACTGCGCGGTGTGCGGCAACCAACTATTTCGGTCAAATCAAAAATTTATTAGCACCTGTGGTTGGCCTAGTTTCTTTGAACAAGAAAACAAGTCGAGTATCGTTTTTAAAAACGACAACTCTTATGGAATGCAACGTATTGAAGCACTTTGCGGACGATGTGACAGTCACCTTGGACATCTATTTGATGATGGACCAGAACCCACAGGAAAACGTTATTGCATGAACGCCATTTCTTTAGAATTTGAACATGATACTAAATAAATCATGAAAGCCATCTATATAATTCTTGCCATGACGAGCTTTTGCCTATTTGCCCAAAAAAATAACAAGCCCGAAACAACTTCAAACAATCTGGAAACCATCACGATTGGTGGTGGTTGCTATTGGTGTGTCGAAGCGGTCTATGAAAACTTAATGGGAGTTCAATCGGTCGTGTCAGGTTTCTCTGGAGGAAAAACACCAAATCCAAGCTACGAAGAAGTTTCTTCTGGACGCACCGGTTACGCAGAAGTAGTGCAAATTACTTACGATAAAAAAATCACCAATTTAGATGAGATCTTTAAAGTGTTTTTTACGGTGCATGATCCGACAACGCTCAACCGACAAGGCGCAGACGAAGGCCCACAGTATCGCTCGGTGATTTTCTATAAAAACGACGAACAGAAATTGGCGGCACAATCGATTATTGCAGCGTTAAAAAAAGCAAAAGTATATGATGATCCGATTGTGACTACTTTGGAACCATTCACCAAGTTCTATAAGGCAGAAGCATACCATCAGAATTACTATCAGAATAACAAAAACCAACCCTATTGTCAAATGGTGATTCAACCCAAAATTGCGAAATTCGAAAAGATATTTAAAAACAGATTGAAAAAGAAGTAGTTACCTAAAGGCCGGAATTCGTTTCGGCTTTTTTTTATTGAATTGGATTTGGTACTTTTATGGCACTTAACCCAAATTTCTTTAAAAATGAGGAAAGCCCTAATGACACTTCTTTGCTTCGTTTCTAGTTCGATTCTTTATTCGCAGAATCCCGTATTAATCGGTTACTGGCACAATTGGAACGACAGCAGTGCCCCGTATATTCCGCTCAATCAAATTGACTCTAGATATAGTGTGGTCTGTGTTTCGTTTGCCGTTCCAAATTCTCCCTCGGATATGAATATGAACTTCATGCCTGATGGGGTAAGCCAATCCACTTTTATTTCTCAAGTTCAAACACTTCAATCACAAGGTAAAAAAGTGCTTTTGAGCATTGGCGGCGCAAACACTTCCATTTCTTTGAATAATCTTACCAATCGTGATGTATTTGTCAATTCGATGAGTTCACTGATGACAACCTATGGGTTTGATGGCATAGACATCGACATAGAACACGGCAATTCCATATTAGCTGCTGGATCCATTGCAAATCCGACTTCAGTGGATGTGATCAATTTGATTGCTGCTATAAATCAAATTAAAACCAATTACTTCGCGACATTTAATAGAAATATGATGCTGACCTTTGCTCCTGAAACGGCTTATGTTCATGGCGGAATGTCAGCATTTGGCGGTATTTGGGGCGGATATTTACCTTTACTTGATGCTTTTCGAAATGACTTAGATTACGTTCACGTGCAGTTATACAATAGTGGTAGCATGTACGGAATAGATGGAAATATATACAATCAAGGCACATCCGATTTTATTGTGGCGATGACAGAAGCCTTGATACAAGGTTTTCCAACCGCTGGCGGATTTTTTCAAGCGCTACCCGCTAATAAAGTGCTGGTCGGTTTACCTGCTTGTTCAAGCGCCGCTGGTGGAGGCTTTGTAAATACTACCAATGTTGAAAATGCTATAAAATATCTGCGAGGCGTTGGTCCACAGTCTGGTACTTACACCTTAAATAATCCCAATGGATATCCCAATTTAGGTGGAATGATGACCTGGTCAATCAATTGTGACAAAGTGGCAACTTGCAATGCTACGTCTTATGAATACGCGCAGAACTTTGTTGAAATATTTGGAAGTTCACTATCAATTCAACGTTGAATGGCAGAAACGCATGATGTAGCACTTTATCCAAATCCTTGTCAAGATCAATTTCGACTTGCCAATTTTGAAGGCAATGCGACCTATTTAATCATTAATAGTCTCGGACAAACAGTTCAACAAGGAATGTATGTTCAAGATGAATTCATTACAACAAACCAACTTAATTCCGGGATCTACTTTCTCAAAATAAAAAATAAATCGATGAAATTAATTAAAAACTAGATTCTGTATTCTTTAGAATATCTAACCAGATCGAGCAGAATTGCACCCAACCCTAGCGAACTGACGATGTCCTTACCCAGCAAGATTTTATAAAGCACGCAAAGTATAAGTTAATAGTATTCCTGCGCAAATGTCGCCGCTAATCAACGATCCAATACTTTACATAAATTTCACTATCCCAACAACTAAACGACACTCCGATTTAACAATTTAACGATTAAACGATTAAACGACTCAACGATTAACCAACTAAACAACTCCGCTAACCAAAGTCTCGCAACTCGCACAATCAATCTGCTTTTCACTCCTTAGCGCCTTAGTGAGCCAACCCGACTTTGCACAAATCGCGCAGACTTCAAGTCCGTGAACTACTCCAACACAATTAACTTGACCCGCCGCGCATTCTATAATAAAAAACAAATAAAAAATTGCCATTAATTAATACTCCTATTTCTTTTTAGACATAAAAAAAACTACAAAAATATGCTCCTTTATGATTACAGTCATAAAACATAAGTCTATACAATACAGACCTTTGAAATATTATTCTAAACTTATAACATTATGAACAAACTAGTATTATTGATTACCGCCTTGGCGCTATTTACCTCATGTGGTAAAAAAGAAAATCCAGACAATGATTTTTCGGCACCTGCAACTGAGGAAGCTACAACTGAAAGCGATCCTTCATCTTACGACCCAAAAAGAGGCGAAGGTAAATTTGACAAAGTTGAACTAGGCGCAACTTTAGATCAAGCGATGGCAACCAAAGGAGAAGAAGTTGCTGGAGTAAAATGTACATCTTGTCACAAAACTACCGATGAAAAATTAGTTGGTCCCGGATGGAAAGGCGTAACCGAAAGAAGAAAACCAGAATGGATTATGAACTTCATCACCAATCCAGATCCAATGATTGATAAAGATCCTGAAGTGCAAGCGCAACTTGAAATTTGTCTGGTGCGTATGCCAAATCAAGGTTTAGTCGATGATGAAGCAAGAAGTATTGTCGAATATATGCGCAAAATTGACGGCGTTAAGTAATAACAATCAACAATCTTATTGGGTGAAAGCAATAAGAAAGTTTTTAATCTCAATAATATGAAAAATAAATTTGTAAAAGTAATGTTGGTTCTAGTTTTCGGGAGTGCTTTATTCACTTCTTGTAAACCAAAAAACTCCAGTGATGCCGCTGTTGGTGATGCCGAAAAAGCCTATGTAGCCCCGGGAAAATATGACGAATTCTACAACTTCGTCTCTGGCGGTTTTAGTGGTCAGTTAAGCGTATATGGACTTCCTAGTGGAAGACTATTTAGAGTCATCCCTGTCTTTGCAGTAGATCCGGAAAAAGGTTGGGGCTATAGTGAAGAAACCAAACCGATGCTAAACACATCACACGGATTTGTGCCTTGGGACGATTTACACCACACAGAAATGTCTCAAACCAATGGTGAAGTCGATGGTCGTTGGGTTTTTGGGAACGCCAACAATACCCCTCGTATTGCACGTATCGATCTTAAAACATTCAAAACCGCAGAAATTATCGAATTGCCAAATAGTGGTGGTAACCACTCCTCACCTTTCATTACCGAAAATACTGAATATGTTGTAGCAGGAACGCGCTTTAGCGTACCCGCAGATTATTCCGACGGTGACGTGGCCATCAATACTTACAAACAAAATTTTAAAGGACATATCAGTTTTGTGAAAGTGGGCAAAGAAGGCGAAATGGATTTGGCTTTTCAAATCGTAACGCCCGGAGTCAACTTCGACCTTTCGCATGCAGGTAAAGGAAAATCACACGGTTGGTTCTTCTTCTCTTGCTATAATACAGAACAAGCCAATACGCTGCTAGAAGTCAATGCGTCTCAAAAAGACAAAGACTTTATAATGGCAGTCAACTGGAAAAAAGCAGAAGAGTATATCAAAGCGGGTAAAGGAAAAAAACAATCGGTAAAATATGCCCACAATAAATGGAACGAAAAAACACATACAGCAACATCTGAAATCAAAACGGATGTTTTGGTACTCGATGCGGCTGCACTTAAAGATATTTGCTACATGATCCCTTGTCCAAAATCGCCACATGGTTGCGATGTAGATCCTTCAGGGGAATACATTGTTGGTTCAGGAAAATTAGCTGCATTAATTCCCGTATTTAGTTTTGATAAACTTATGGGTGCCATCAAAGACAAAAAGTTTGATGGGGATTATGGTGGCATCAACGTAGTGAAATACGAAGCAGCACTTCACGGTGAAGTTCAAAAACCAGGTTTAGGTCCGTTGCACACGGAGTTTGACGGAAAAGGAAATGCCTACACGACCTTCTTCGTTTCGTCTGAAGTCGTAAAATGGGATATCAAATCGCTTAAAGTGTTAGACCGCGTTCCGACCTATTATTCCGTGGGACACTTGTGTATTCCCGGTGGAGATTCTAAAAAACCCTTCGGAAAATACCTTGTCGCTTATAACAAAATCACAAAAGACAGATATCTACCAACCGGTCCTGAGTTAACGCAGTCAGCCCAAATATTTGATATTAGTGGCGATAAAATGAAACTCATCTTAGATTTTCCTACAATTGGAGAACCACATTACGCACAAGCAGCTCCAGCAGAATTGATTAGAAATAACGGACAATTAAAATTCTATAAAATTGGCGAAAACAACCATCCATTTGTTGCGAAAGGGGAAAAAGAATCCAAAGTCACACGCCAAGGAAATCAAGTGCATGTATACATGACTTCTATTCGTTCTCACTTTTCTCCTGATAATATTGAAGGAATAAAAATGGGTGATGTAGTCTATTTCCACGTGACAAACCTCAAACAAGACTGGGATGTACCACACGGATTTTCTGTGAAAGGCGCCAACAATGCAGAACTCTTAATTATGCCAGGAGAGACAGCAACACTCAAATGGACACCTGATAGAGTCGGAATCTCACCTTTCTATTGTACCGATTTCTGTAGCGCATTACACCAAGAAATGCAAGGATACATCAGAGTCTCGCCTGCCGGAAGCAACGTTCCTTTATCATTCAGTTTAGGAACCAATTTACCTGCCGCCACAAAATAAATTAATAAAAAGTAAAAACATTTTGAACCATTAAGAAATTGAAGTTGTCAGGTAATACTTGTACAAATTAATCGCTTAATGGTTCATCTTTTTTAAACGCCTTTTCAAAAAATAAAAAATGGAAAAATCTAAAATTTCAGTAGTGTCCAAAGTGATGCTATTGGTTGTCGCAGCTTTATTTATCGGGGCGCTATTTGTACCTATGTGGCAAATTCAACTCGACGCGCCACAATATCCTGAAGGTTTGGTCTTGCGTTTACATGCCAATAAAATCGGTGGTGATGTTGAAATCATCAACGGCCTAAATCATTACATCGGAATGGCAACGTTGCATTCAGAAAACTTCTTTGAATTTACAGTGTTACCCTATATTTTCGGTGGTCTGGGTTTAATTTCCATGCTCTTAATTTTCATCGCCAATAAAAAAGCGGTCTTGGGATTCCTCATTTTCTACATCCTCTTCGTTGTTCTAGCCGCCATCGATTTTTACAGATGGAATTACGAATACGGACACAACCTCGATCCCAATGCAGCGATAAAAGTACCAGGAATGGCCTATCAACCACCGCTAATCGGCTACAAACAAATGCTAAACTTCGGAGCCTACTCGATACCCGACATTGGTGGATGGTTCTTGATTATTTGCGGCCTATTATTACTGTTTATTGTTCTAAAAGAATATCAATTGTTCCCAAAAAGGAAATAATACGCACTTTTATGAAAATATTCCTTTCCTTACTTACAGCAATTTTTGTAATGTCATGTGGCCCTAAAGAACCGAAACTTATTAAGCTCAATGCTGATGCCTGCGACTTCTGTAAAATGACGATTTCAAACGGTAAGTTTGCCGCACAATTGATTACACAAAAAGGCAGACATTACAAGTTTGACGATATAGCATGCATGATTCAATTTGCAAAATCAAATACCGTTGTTCCGTATGAAGCCTTTTTCGTAAACGACTATACAAAAGAAAATTCCTTTATTTCAATTGAAAAATGTTTTCTACTGCAAGGCGGCATCATCCATTCACCAATGCGAGGCAATTGTGCGGCTTTTGCATCACCGAAGATCCAAGGAGAATTCAAAGGTAAATTAAATGCTAAAGTCTTGACTTGGGAAGAAATGTATAATTCCTATTAAATGAAAAAATTGTTACTGATACTATGCGCCTTCCTATTCTCCGTCGCAAATGCTAAAACCATTTCGGTAGGAAATCAATTTCCGTGTAAAAAAATCAAGCAGGCGCTACTGATGGCAGTTGATGGCGATACGATTTTGGTCTATAACGCCATTTACAAAGAAGGTAATATTCTCATTAACAAAAAAATCGTGTTCATCGGTAAAAACTTTCCAACGCTTGATGGCGAAAAAAAACACGAAGTTGTCTCTATCAGTGCCGATAGCGTCATCGTAAAAGGATTTAAAATCATCAATTCAGGGTATGCAACATTAGATGATCCTTGTGGCATTAAAGTCTATGACAGATCTTTCGTAACAATCGAAAACAATATCCTCGACAATAATTTTTTCGGCATCTATCTTCAAAATTGCACCAACTGCCTAGTTAAAAACAATAAAGTGAGCGCCTACGGCAAACAAGAACAGCTCATAGGCAATGGCATTCACTGCTGGAAAAGCAACAACCTACAAATCATTGCCAACAACATTACAGGACATCGCGATGGAATTTACTTTGAATTTGTAACCCACTCGATTATTTGGAGAAACATTTCTTGTAAAAACATTCGCTACGGTCTGCATTTTATGTTTTCCAACGACGATGACTACATCACCAATGTGTTCAAAAATAACGGTGCTGGCGTGGCGGTAATGTTCACCAAAAACGTCAAAATGTTCAATAACTATTTTGAAGAAAATTGGGGCGACTCGGCCTATGGTTTACTACTTAAAGAAATTGCAGACAGCTACATTTATAATAACAAATTCGCACGCAACACTTCCGGAATATACATGGAAGGAACCTCTCGCATAAAAGTGGAAAAGAATGTCTTTGAATCGAATGGATGGGGAATGAAAATTCAAGCCAGTTGCATGGAAAACGAAATTGTAAATAACAATTATTTAAAAAACACTTTCGACATTAGTACCAACGGTAGCTTGGTTTTAAACACTTTCAACGCGAACTATTGGGACAAATACGAAGGCTACGATTTAGATAAAAACGGCCTCGGCGATGTGCCTTATCATCCGCTGAGTTTGTTTGCGATATTGATTGAAAATACACCTGCCGCCATGTTGCTTTACCGAAGTTTTATGATTACGCTATTAGACAAATCCGAGAAAGTTTTGCCTAGTATCACGCCAGATAATTTTATAGATAAAACGCCCTTAATGAAATCGCTGCCACTATGATCGAGATAAAAAATTTGAGCAAGAAATTCGGCAAACTAGAAGTGCTAAAAAACATCAACCTATCCTGTAAAAAAGGAGAATGTATTGCGCTAATTGGTCCAAATGGTTGTGGGAAGACCACGCTAATCAAATCCATTTTGGGAATGGTTTTACCACAGAAAGGTGTTATCGAATTCGATGGAAAATCGATTTTAGGGACTATTTATACCGTGAAAATATCGGCTATATGCCCCAAATTGGTCGCTATCCCGACAATATGACGATTGGTCAGATCATCGAAATGATCCAGAAAATCAGGAACAGCAACAAGCCTTTAGATGTAGATTTGCTGAAAGCATTTCAACTCGAAGCCCTATTCGACAAACAAATGCGAACCTTGTCTGGAGGAACAACGCAAAAAGTAAGCGCCGTTTTGGCATTTTTATTCAACCCCGAAGTGCTCATCTTAGACGAACCAACCGCAGGCTTAGATCCTTTGGCAGCGGAGATATTGAAAGAAAAAATCATCAGAGGAAAAGACAAAGGAAAATTGATTTTTATCACCTCGCATTTGTTAAGTGAACTCGACGATTTAATCACCGAAATTATATTTATGCAAGACGGTGAGGTCTACTTTCATAAAAAAGTCGCCACTTTAAAAGAAGAGACAAACGAAGATAAAATATCAAAAGCCATTGCCAGTATATTAAAATACAAAGCGTTCAAACAGAATCAGCAGGAAACTACGAGAGTAATGGAAACAAGCATTTAAGAATCATGAATCGCATTATAAAAATCATTCTAATCGACATTCTAAAAAGTAAAATTGTTTTGGCGTACGCCTTAATTCTTGCCGTTCTATCATGGAGCTCGTTTGCCCTAGAAGACAATTCCGCCAAAGGAATCTTGACCATTTTGAATGTAATTTTATTTACAGTGCCATTAGTCTCGATACTTTTTGCGACGATTTATTTATACAATAGTGCTGAGTTTATCGAACTATTGTTGAGCCAACCCATCAAACGCGGAAAAATATGGGTCAGCTTATTCCTTGGACTTTCGCTGTCGATGATTATGGCTTTCTTCGTCGGTGCTGGAATTCCATTGTTAATCAACTCGCCCGATAGCATTGGCGTGATGATGCTCATCAATGGTTGTTTGATCACAATTATTTTTACCGCATTGGCATTTTTGAGTTCAATAATCACGCGCGATAAAGCGAAAGGAATCGGAATCGCCATCATGACTTGGTTGTTTTTTGCGCTGCTTTTGATGGATTGGTTTTGTTTTTATTGTTTCAATTTCAAGATTATCCAATCGAAAACGCGATGGTACTCATCACGGCATTGAGTCCAATCGATTTGGCACGAGTTCAAATGCTATTGCATCTTGATGTTTCTGCGATGATGGGCTACACGGGTGCTATTTTCAAAGATTTTTTCGGAACGACTATAGGATTGATTGCGTCGTTTGTGCTGCTCAGTTTGTGGGCAATCTTACCTTTTATTATCTCCTTAAAGAAGTTTAAAACCAAAGATTTGTAACCAATGAAAACAGATATCAGAAATAGAAAAGACATCGAAAAATTGGTAAACGCCTTTTATGATATCGTAAAAAACGACGATGTGATTGGCTATTTATTCAACGATGTAGCGCATGTAAATTGGGAACTCCATTTGCCAAAAATGTACGACTTCTGGGAAAACATCCTTTTTTCCACCGGAAATTACGAAGGAAATCCCATGGCGAAACATAAGGAATTACACGAAAAAAGCACCATGACCAAAGCGCATTTTCAGCATTGGATTGATCTGTTCAACAAAACCGTAAACCAACATTTTGAAGGACCAAAAGCCGAGGAAATAAAAAATAGAGCCATAAATATCGCCACAGCGATGATGTATAAGACATTGTCATTGTAACAGCTGATATTCCTTTCTAATATTTTTTCTTATAATTCCACTCTATTTTTATAGGAAAGCGATTGTTTTTTAAAAATTAGCTAACGAGTTCATTAAAAATAAAGAGGTATCGAAGATTATCAGTTTCAAAAGCAAATTTCTATGAGCTAGTAGATACGCTGATGGAATGATAATGCCAAATGGAATGATGACTACGAAGATATTTGGGATTTCATTTCAAATTGGTTTTTGTTTTCAACCTCAGCGTTACCAATTTCTATAAAACTATTTTTACGGGCGACAGCTATTTCCTTTGCAATCAACTCACCGCTTGATTTTTTTCCACAATGTACTTCTGACAAAGAAAATTTGGGACCTTTTCAGACAACTGTCATAGCTATGACAATGGTTACGACGCTAATTTTCGGTAGCTTTTTTCTACTATGCGGAATAAAAAAATCTAAATTTTCACAAATCCACCACAATTTTGATCTCTTGAAATAGATGCTGTTACAATCAATAAACTCACTTCAATCATATTTAACAATTCATACATCTCTTTAGTAATTGTATAATCAACAATCATTTTAGAAACTTCTTTTTTCCAAATTTCCAATTGTCTTTTTGCTGAATTTAAATCTATATTATTTCGGACAACTCCAACGTTTTGTTGCATTAAAGATTGTAAAAGCATTGTAGTATCTGAGATGTAATGTTCATCTAAAATAGGTTTATCGGACTCATGCCAACTTAAAAAATCATCTTTTCTTGTTTCGATTTTAAAAGATGCTTCAGATAAGTGTCTGTAGATTCTTTCAGAATATACTAATGCTTCTAGCAGAGAATTCGAGGCTAATCTGTTTGCACCATGCAACCCTGTTCGGGAACATTCACCACATGCAAATAAATTAGCTACTGTTGTTTGTCCGTTTAAATCAACAGAAATACCTCCACATAGGTAATGCTGTGCCGGAACTACAGGAATCCAGTTAAAAAATATTTCAATTCCAACTTCTTTACATCGACTGTAAATCACAGGGAATTGCTTCTTAAACGCAGCCAAATCCAGATGAGTACAATCTAAATAGACGCAGACATCCTTTGACTTTTTTAATTCCTTCACAATACTTCTTGATACAATATCTCTCGAAGCCAATTCGCCACGACTATCGTAATCAAGCATAAATCGTTTGCCATTTTTTGTTCTCAAATAGGCTCCAAAACCGCGAACAGCCTCAGAAATTAAAAATGTTGATTTGTGTTCTTTCGTGTATAATGCTGTTGGATGAAATTGAATAAATTCCATATCCATAATCTTAGCTTTGGCTCGATTTGCCATGGCAATCCCATCTCCAGTAGCAATAATTGGATTGGTAGTATGTCCATAAACTTGACCAATTCCTCCTGTTGCTAAAATTGTAAAATCTGCCTTAAAGATTAAAATTTCATTTGTTTTTTCATTCAAAACATACGACCCCAAACAACGGTTGTTTTTCACTATTAATTCTAATGCAAAATGAAAATCGAGAAGTATAATATTTTTTGATCGATGGGTTTCTTCCAAAATAATCCTTTCAATTTCAATTCCAGTATGGTCTTTATGATGCACCACTCGGTTTTTGGTATGTCCGCCTTCTCGCCCTAAGTCTAAATTTCCCGCTATATTTTTATCAAAATTAGCTCCCCAATCAATTAATTCCAGGACTCTTTTGGGACCATCCTTTACCACCATTTCTACAACCTCTAAATTACATAAACCATCACCACAAATAAGGGTATCATTTATATGCATATTGAAATTATCCTCTTCAAAATTGTGAACTACTGCAATACCGCCTTGAGCATATTTGGTGTTGCTTTCTTCTTCAGCAGATTTCGTGACGATGATTATTGTTTTCTCAGGAAATTGTGTTGCAATTTTTATAGCAAATGTTAATCCTGCGATACCAGAACCTATAACTAAATAATCTGTTTCAGTAATCATTTTGACAAATCTAACATACGTCTAATCGGAATAAGTGCTTTTTTTTGAATCATTTTTGAAATTATAATTTCTGGCGACTCATATAGTAAACAATCGTAAACTTTTTGTAAAGTATTCACTTTCATAAAGCCACATTCACCACAAGCACAAGTATTTTTCTCGTACGATGGCGCTGGAATTAAAATCTTATCAGGAACCTCTTGTTGCATTTTGTATAAAATCCCTACTTCTGTGGCAACTATAAACTTAGTAAACGGACTGTTTTTGACATACGCAATCATACCTGCTGTTGAACCAATATAGATTGCGGTATCAAGAATTTGACTTTCCGATTCGGGATGCGCAATAATTTTTGCATCAGGATGCAACTGATGAAGTGCAATAACTTTGTCTAATGAAAAGGCTTCATGAACGACGCAGGAACCATCCCAAAGAACCATTTTTCTTCCTGTTTTTTGAATAATGTAATTCCCTAGATTTTTGTCGGGTGCAAAAATGATTGGAATATTTTCTGGAACAGATTCAACGAT
This sequence comes from Flavobacterium sp., assembly GCA_016714905.1. GTDB lineage: Bacteria > Bacteroidota > Bacteroidia > Flavobacteriales > Flavobacteriaceae > Flavobacterium. The sequence continues at coordinate 113,341 of JADKBW010000004.1, read as the reverse complement.
TTTTAGGGCATTTGAGGAGGTGCAAACTATGTGGCTCATAGCTTTAATTTCTGCTGAACAATTTATGTAGGTTATCACAATATGATCGGGATGTGCCTTAATAAATTTTTCGAATAGATGAGCAGGGCAAGAATCTGCTAACGAGCAACCAGCACTTAAATCGGGAAGAATTACTTTCTTTTTTGGATTTAAAATTTTTGCTGTTTCCGCCATAAAATGAACACCAGCAAATAGAATAATCTTTGCATTCGTTTTTGCTGCCTCTTGTGATAGCCCCAAACTATCTCCCACATAATCAGCTATCTCTTGAATTTCAGGTTTTTGGTAATAATGTGATAATAAAACAACATTCTTCTCTTTTCTCAATGCTAAAATTTTCTCTTTAAGCTTTGCATTTTCCATAAACAATAGTTTAAAATATTATGCCTTTTCAAAAAGAGCTTGAAAAAATCGCAGATACTTGGGTTCGTAAACCATTTTCATACCTTTAATCTCTTTTCTTTTTTCATAAACTCTTGCAACAGATTCTGCAATAACATCCATGTGTGCTTGCGTATAAACACGTCGTGGAATTGTGAATCTTACTAGTTCTAAATTTGGATAATGATTTTCCCCATTTGCTTTCCTTCCGGCCGAAACTATTCCTCTTTCCATTGTTCTTACCCCTGAATCAAGGTAAATTTCCGCGGCTAAAGTTTGTGCGGGAAATTGTTCTTGCGGAATTTGCGGCAAAAATTTCTTGGCATCCACAAAAATTCCATGACCTCCAATGGGCTTTACAATTGGTATTCCATATTCAATCATTTTTTTACCTAAATAAATAACCTGACCTACTCTAGCTCTTATGTGGTCGTCGTTGACACTTTCTGTAATTCCTATTGCCATAGCCTCCATATCTCTTCCTGCAAGACCTCCGTAGGTGTGAAGTCCTTCGTAAACCACCACCAAGTTTCTAGCTTCCTCAAAAATATCCCAATCATTTAGCGCTAGAAATCCACCTATGTTAACTAAGGCATCTTTCTTGGCACTCATTGTCGCTCCATCTGTGTAGGAATTTATTTCTTTTACAATTTCTCTTATCGTTTTGTTTTCATACCCTTTTTCTCTTTGCTGAATAAAATAGGCATTTTCTGCAACTCTTGTCATATCATGAATAACCCGAATTCCATGCTTTGTTGTCATTGCTCTCAGCTCTTTGAGATTTTGCATACTGATGGGTTGTCCACCGGCCATATTTACACTTGTTGCCATGCAGATGTAAGGAATTCGCTTGGCGCCATATTCTTTTATCAATACATCCAATTTCATCAAATCAATATTCCCTTTAAATGGAAATTCATTTTCTGGATCGTGAGCTTCATCAATTATAATATCTTTAAAAATACCTCCGGCTAATTCCTGATGCAAGCGTGTGGTAGTAAAATACATATTGCCAGGGATGATATCTCCTTCCCTTATCAAAATTTTAGAAAGAATATTTTCCGCACCTCTCCCCTGATGCGTTGGAATTAGGTATTTATAGCCGTACACTTCTTGAACCACTTGTTCCAAATGATAGAAATTACAACTCCCAGCATAGGCTTCGTCACCCAACATCATTCCAGCCCACTGCTTGTCACTCATTGCAGAAGTTCCACTGTCTGTTAATAAATCAATATAAACATCTTCAGATTTTAATAAGAAAGTATTGTAACCTGCTTCCTCTAAAGCCTTTTGCCGTTGTTTTGGTGTAGTCATTTTTAGCAACTCCACCATTTTTATCTTGTAGGGTTCAGCCCAACTTTGTTTTATTGTTTTCATTGTCAATATTTTAATTAATGGATTGGTTTTAATTTTGCAGTAAAGTGTCTCAGCATTTGCGCTTCTTCTGAGATTTCAAGTCCTTTTATATCTTTTTTATTTTTAAAAACTTCAATTATTATTTCTGATACATAATCGATGTGACTTTGTGTATAAACTCTTCTTGGTATTGCCAAACGTACTAATTCCATAGCTGCAGGGATTAAATCTCCATCAGGGTTATACTTGCCAAACATAAGTGAACCAATCTCGACGCAGCGGATACCTCCCTCCAAATATAAAGCACCAACTAGGGCTTGACCTGGATATTGACTAACAGGAATATGAGAAAGGAACTCCTTTGCATCCAGATAAACTGCATGACCTCCTGCCGGTTGCATGATAGGAACACCGGCATCAGTCAATTTATTGGCTAGATATTCTATACTACGAATCCGATATTGCAAGTAATTTTCATCCATTACCTCGTTTAGTCCAATCTCTATGGCTTCTAGATCCCTTCCAGCAAGACCTCCGTAAGTCGGAAACCCTTCAGTTATTACAAGCAGATTTCTACATTCAATTGCCAGCCCTTCATCATACATCGCTAAAAACCCCCCAATGTTGGCAAAAGCGTCTTTCTTGGCACTCATCGTACAACCATCAGCATAAGAAAAAAGCTCTTTTGCAATTTCCCTGATAGTGACGTTCTCATACCCTTTTTCTCTAGTTTTGATAAAATAAGAATTCTCTGCAAATCGACATGCATCTATAAAAAGAGGGATGTGATTTTCTACACATACCGCTTTGACGTCTTTGATATTCTGCATGCTTACTGGCTGACCTCCTCCAGAGTTATTAGTAACAGTAATTACGCAAAGTGGAATGTTTTCTGCTCCGTTTTCTGCAATAAATTTTTTGAAGGCCTCAACATCCATATTGCCCTTGAATGGTGCTGGAATTGAAGGATATTTGCCTTCTTCACATAAAAGATCTACTCCTTCTGCACCTGAAAATTCAATATTGGCCCTTGTCGTGTCAAACAAAGTGTTACTTACAATATATTTTCCCTTACCTCCAAGAATACTAAATAGTATCTTTTCGGCGGCCCTACCTTGGTGTGTTGGTATTACCAAAGGCATTCCTGTGATTTGCTGTATGGTGTCTTTAAATCTAAAAAAACTTGGACTACCTGCATATGATTCATCACCCTGCATTATTCCTGCCCATTGATGACTACTCATTGCACTTGTACCACTATCGGTCAGCAAATCAATCAACACATTTGTTGAGTGTAACAAAAAAGGATTGTAAAATGCTTCTTCTAAAAAGTTTTGTCTCTCTTTCTTACTAGTAAAATAAATAGGCTCAACAGATTTTATACGGAAAGGTTCTATGATTGTTTTCATTTATAAATTTTAATTGTGTTTTTTGATTCATTTAGTATGTGCAATAAATTATTTGGTGGTAGTCAGTGCAGTTTTGAATTCCTCGCGTTTTAGTAAAAGAGGAAATTGCATTTAATTAAATAGAGGAAATAACCACCATGTGATTACAAGAGCTGTAAAAATTACGAAGGATGTTTGCTAATATTTTTCCACAGTTTCATAGCGCAAAGTTGCTGTTTCACATCTTATCTTCATATGATGTAAATCATAATTCTCAGTCTTTTTTTACATTACCAAAGAATTTAAAAGTTTGCTGTTACAATATGATTACTATCATACATCCGGATAATCCTAATCCAGTAAATTTGAAATAAAAAAAGACAAATGGAAACATTAGATAAACAAACGATCGGCGAATATGTTGCAAAAGATTTCAGAACTGCAGCTGTTTTTTCAAAACATCAAATTGATTTTTGTTGTAAAGGCAATATAACTTTAGAAGAAGTTTGCCAAAAAAAAGGATTAGACATCGATGTCATTAAAAGCGAAATCAATCTAATCCTAGATACTTTAGATGATACTGCTGTCGATTTTTATTCTTGGAGTTTGGATCTTTTAGTAGACTATATCGAATACCAACACCATCGCTATATCGTGGAAAAAACCGCAACTATTTTGCAGTTTTTAGAAAAACTGTGCAAAGTTCATGGTGAAAGGCATCCAGAATTATTAGAAATTACGGACTTGTTCAAAAGTGGCGGAGGATCATTAGCACAGCACATGAAAAAAGAAGAACTAATCTTATTTCCCTACATAAAAAAAATAGGACGAGCAATAAGAGAAAATGCACCAATAGAACAACCCAATTTTGGCAAAATCGAAAATCCTATCGCTATGATGATGGATGAACATGAAAATGAAGGAGAACGTTACAATAAAATTTCAAAATTAACCGACAATTATACACCGCCAAAAGATGCTTGTAACACCTACAAAATCACTTTTTTAATGCTACAAGAGTTTGAACAAGATTTGCACAAACACATTCATCTGGAAAACAATATCCTCTTTCCAAAAGCCAAAAAATTAGAAGAACATTTTTCTGCTTTTTAGCAAGTAGCCAACACTAAAAAACCGGAAAACTAAATAGGAAACAAAAATGGAAAAATATGTTATTAAACGAAATGGAACTTACAAAATTTTCGAAAGCTACAAAATAAAAGATGCCATTGAAAAAAGCTTTAATAGTGTAACTGTTCCCTATGACCAATGTGTTTTTGAAAGCGTAATTTCAAGTTTAGAAGAAAAAAGCACTTGGGCAGTAGAGGAAATTCAAGATGTTATTGAAAAAATACTATTTCAAAAAGATTATTTTACAGTGATGCGCTCTTTTATGCTGTTCAGGCATACCAGAAAATTATTGCGGGAACATATTTATGGATTGAATGACGACACAACCTATATAGATAGCACACAAACAATAGAAGAGTATATCTCGCAAACCGATTGGAGAATTAATGCCAATGCCAACACTTCATATTCCAACGCAGGCTTGGTCAATAATGTAGCTGGTAAAATTATTGCCAATTATTGGCTCGATAAGGTTTATTCCAAAGAAGAAGGCTATGCCCATAGAAATGGGGACTTACATATTCACGACCTAGATTGTTTAACGGGTTATTGCGCAGGTTGGAGCTTGCGTGTTTTGCTCAACGAAGGTTTCAACGGTGTTCGAGGGCGCGTTGAAAGCAAAGCTCCATCGCACTTTAGAGAGGCATTGGGTCAAATGGCTAATTTTCTTGGAATATTACAGAGCGAATGGGCAGGTGCTCAAGCGTTCAGCTCGTTTGACACGTATTTAGCACCTTACGTCTTTAAAGACAATCTGCCTTTTGAAGATGTGCTAAAAGCCATCCGCAGTTTTGTTTACAATTTAAATGTTCCAGCACGTTGGGGACAATCACCTTTTACAAATATCACGCTTGATTGGGTTGTTCCTGACGATTTAAAAGAACAAATTCCAACTAAAAACGACCATCACTTTTTTGAAGGTAATTTTAGTCACGATCTTTTACTCAAGGCGCAAAATCGCGGGGTTAACAAGCCAACCGAATTACGATATGAACATTTCCAGCAAGAAATGAATCTGATCACCAAAGCATACTACACCATTATGTCAGAAGGAGATGCAAATGGCCAACCGTTCACATTTCCCATTCCAACCGTAAATATTACAGAAGATTTTGATTGGAATGGTGAGAATACAACCATCCTTTTCGAAAATACCGCAAAAATTGGTTCTTCCTATTTTCAAAATTTTATTGGAAGCCAATACAAATTAGATGAAAATGGCAATAAAATAGAAAATGAAAATGCATACAAACCCAATGCAGTTCGCAGTATGTGCTGTCGTTTGCAACTCGATTTAAGAGAATTGCTAAAACGTGGCAACGGTCTTTTCGGTAGCGCAGAAATGACCGGAAGCATCGGCGTCGTAACAATCAATATGGCACGATTGGGTTATTTGTATAGTGGCAATAAAAAGGAACTTTACACGCAATTAGACAAATTAATGGAAATTGCTAAAACTACTTTAGAAAAGAAACGTGTGTTTATTCAGGAAATGTACGATCGAGGTTTATATCCTTATACTAAAAGATATTTGCCCCATTTTCGAAACCATTTTTCTACTATTGGCGTTAATGGACTCAATGAAATGGTTCGAAACTTTACTAATGATAAGGTTGATATTACTTCTTTTTACGGAAATGATATTTGTGTAGAAATACTAGATTATATCCGGGATCGAATTAAAAAATTTCAAGAGGAAACAGGAAATCTGTACAACCTCGAGGCTACTCCAGCTGAAGGAACTACTTATCGTTTTGCTAAAGAAGACAAGAAACGATATCCAAACATTCTTCAAGCAGGAACTGGCGAAAATATATATTACACAAATAGTTCACAAATTCCTGTCGACTTCACACAAGATCCATTTGAAGCCTTACTAATGCAAGATGAATTGCAATGCAAATATACCGGAGGAACAGTTTTGCATTTGTATATGAATGAAAGAATTAGTTCCCCTGAAGCGTGCAAGAATTTTGTAAAAACAGTTTTAACTAAATTCAGATTACCTTACATCACAGTAACTCCTGTATTTAGTGTTTGCCCACAACATGGATATTTGAGCGGTGAACATGAATATTGTCCAAAATGTGACGAACAAATTATTAAAAACCAAAACAACAAATTATATGAAAACCAAAACGAATGAAGTTTCAGAACAAAATCAACATTTAAGAACCAAATGTTTAGTTTATACCAGAGTAATGGGGTATCACAGACCCGTTGAAAGTTTTAATATTGGAAAAAAAGGTGAGCACAAACAGCGCGTACATTTTAAAGAAAATGTGTGTTAAGTAAACCAATTTATAGTATTACCCCTTTTTCATTACTAGACTACCCCAATAAATCGGCCTGTATACTTTGGTATGTGGGTTGCAATATGCGGTGTTTGTACTGCTATAATCCAGAGATTGTTTTAGGAAAAGGAAACAAAACTTTTTCTGAAACAATTTCTTTTTTGAAATCCAGACAAGGTTTGCTAGATTCCGTTGTTTTTAGCGGAGGAGAATGTTTATCGCATAAAAATATTGTGCAGCAAATACGAGAGGTGAAAGAAATGGGGTTCTTGGTAAAAATAGATACTAATGGCTCCAATACGACTGTTTTAAAACAATTGATTAACGAAAAGCTTATCGATTACGTTGCATTAGATTTTAAAGCCACAAACGAGAATTTCATCAAAATCAAAATCAGATTTGTTTCAGCCATTTGAAAAATCTTTCGAAATTCTTTTGAATCACACCGTTCCATTTGAAATAAGAACCACTTATCATTCTAAGTTGATTTCTATTAAAAAATTAAACGAAATGGTAGAATACCTAGACAACCACAATTATAGAGGAAATTATTATATTCAATACTATAGAAATTATTCACAAACATTAACTGTATTACCGCATTCTGATAATAATCTAGAAGGGAAAATAAATATTTCCCCTTCCTTGAATATTGTTTTCAGGTGATATTATACCTGTTTTATATTATTAATTTCAATTTTAATCATTTCTGATTTATAAAATTGCAGTTGATTGTAAAAGTCATTTCGGCTGTTTGTAAATGATAAAGAAGTTCCAAATAAAGTTTCGTAATATTCAATTCCAGCGATGACATTGCTTCTGTATGAATTCCATTTTTTTATTTGACCCGCTGTAATTTCATCTGTGAAATTAATTAACTCTCTTTTTAAATACTCAACATACATTTGCAGCTCTTTAATAAATAAATTAGGACGACTTTCATTGGTCATTATATTCGCATTTCCATAAATATGTTTCACCATTTCGACTAATGAAATTTCTTTATCAAAATAAGCCAAATTTGGTCCAGGACAAATCACAACGCCCTATTGTTGTCCTTTTATCTCAATATTGTTTTCTAAATAGGCTGCATTAACAAGACCAACACATAAGCATGCTTTTTCCGTAATTTTGCTTTTAATTTTATCATATTGGACCTCAGGCAACTCACTTTTTCTTTTTTCTAGTTCTTCCAATTTTATGTCCTGATATTTTTTAGAAGCGGTGCAAGTTCCCTCAACATCATATTCTTTGCTTAAGGCTAAAAGCCTCTTTGGGCATGAACTTCCTGCTTTATTTTCATTAATACGCTTTTGTTTCCAAATTTCATTGGTGAATCCTTTCACGGAATTAAAAGGAATTCCAAGTGGTGAAATATTACTCAAATAAAAATCATCTTCTTTGGCTTTTGCCATCAGTTCTCTGGTGTGTTTATCAACGGAAGTTGCTTCCGGAACCAGTAAGAAAGGAGAACCCCAGCCTACTGAATCGAGTTCAAACTCCTCCAATAAAAAATTGTGCTCTTCTGCAGTTCCAACGCCACCTTGTGCAGTGATTTTTAACTCTAGTGGTTTTTGAGGTACAGGCATTTCTTTTTGAGACAAAGCTTTAGCCATTAACTCGTGGGCTGATTTGATTAATTGCTCTTTTTTCTCCTTGAATTCAGCTAAGATTGGCCCCAATAAAAAACCCTCAGTAGCAAAAGCGTGTCCGCCACAATTCAAACCCGACTCGATACGATATTCCGAAACCCAAAGCCCTTTTTTTGCTAAAAAATTCCCTTGAATTAATGCAGATCGAAAATCGCTTACTTTTAATATAATTTTCTTTTGTAAAACAGCATTTTTATCTGGATAGAAATCTTTAAAGTTTTCAAAATAGCTGTACAATCTCGGATTCATGCCTGCTGAAAGTGCGACGGATGATTTTAAATTACTGTTAGCAAAACCCCGAAGCGAAGCATGCGCATCATTGAATTCAATAGGTAATTGCTCATTTTTGATAAAGTTATCTTTATCTACTTTGGTCATAATATTTACATCAATTTCTCCAGGAACTAACTTTTCCTCAAGATAACTTCTTACAATTTCTTTCGTTGTGATTCCTTTGTCAATAAAATGTTGCAATCCTTCTCGTAATTCAGATTTATTAGGTAGCATTGCGATGTAATTCTCCAAAGCTGTCTTACTTTCCGATAATTCATTTTTAAAATTATCAAACTTGCTTTTAACGATAGTTTCCACCAAATTGAGGTAATGCGCAATTCTTTCAGCTCTATAATCATTAAATCTCTGAGAAATTTCTTGATAGGGAAAATTAAATTTAGCACTGTAAAAGCCCTCATTTTTCGATTAAATCATCGTCGGTTATTGAGATTACCGATGAAATGCCATAATGAGCGACTCTTATTGGACTGTCAATAGTGTACGCCAATCCCATGACAGGAATATGGAAGGTATGCGTTGGTTGTAATGTTTTCATTTAATTAAGGTGTAACATTGTTAAAAAACAGAAATTTATTTAATATGAACTGTGGGTTTCTAAAGCGAGGATTTATGAAACTTGCTTTTTTACTATTTTTAATAATTCTAAAATAATGATGTAAAGTCCAATTGCAACGCCTAATCCGAAAATGACAAATACAATATAAAACCCATGCAAGGAATCCTGCAACTGACCGAAAGATATATTATTGCCAAAGTAAGTCCAATATCCTTTCTTCATCCCCAGAACTAATAAACTGACCCAAAATAGCATAAATGAGCCATTAAAAAGAGATACTGCTCTGTTAATCCTGTGTATTGTCATTGCAGCAAATGGATTTTCAACTTCAATAATATAAGCAATTGATGACAAAAGAATTAAAGTATTAATTCCGATAGTTGTTCCCATCGAATGCGCCACCGTAATATGTGTTCCATGAGTGAATAAATTGATAGATGGAATTGAGATCAACAAAGCTAAAATGATATTCAGAAACACCCAAAAATCAGCGATTAGCATCAATCTGTAAGCCAGTGAATATTGTGCCTTTTTTTCTTGCGATAAACTTTTTTTCCAATCATAAATAATCGAAAATAGAATAATCCATTCAGTCATACTTATCGCATAAGCTAAATATCTAATCCATGGCGCAGTTGGAACAATGTACACATGATGTGCCCATCCAAACATCAAATTAATCAATCCTAGAAAATAAAAGAAAAAAGCTTTTTTAGATTTAGCGTAACAATCATCGTTGCTGACTTTCGACATTACAAACAAAGCAGTCCCGTATACCAGCATATTCCACGAACCAACATACGAACCGCCCGATTTCCACTGCATCGCAATATTTTGAATAAAATTATCTCTAAAATACGGCAACATCCAAAAATGCGCTTCGGTAAAGTGATAAATCATAAAAACAATTCCAGTTGCCCACATCCAGTAATAAACCGGCCAATTTTTAAAGTTAGGCACCATGGTTTTGTAATAATTACCGCCAAATAAAATCCAACCTAAAACAATTGGAAAATAGAAATAGCTTGGAAATTCTAAATATTCCTTTCCTGCAAAATTCTTTGATAAATACGAAAAAACAATTCCAATTCCGGTTAAAATGAATAGCCAAAAGTGTGCTTTTACAAGGTTTTGATTGACCGGTTTGATGTAATAATAAATTCCACCAATGGCCGAAAGTAAAATCCAAGAAACGACAAAAAAGGTGTGCAAAGGACGGATCGCATTGAAAGGCAACACTTCCTTGATAAAACTAGGGACAACATATTGCAAACCAGCTAACAATCCGCAAATAAGTCCAAGCATTAATGAAATTAATCCAACAGCAATAAAGTAAAAGGGATATTTATTTTTTGCCATGGTTTTTATATGTTATTGAAACCCAACCATTAGATTCTATTTTTGTATTTGCATTTGGATAATACCCTGTTTGATCAACTTCTTTCAAAAATTGAATTAATGCCTCTTTTTCAGTGCTATTGAACTGAAATTTCGGCATCGATTTTACACCACTATTAAACATTGTTTCGAGGTAAAATTCATTCTTATTTTTATTGGAATATACATTGGTCAAATCCGGTCCAAGATAACCGCCAAGACCATAAATTTGATGACAAGAATTACAGTTGTTTTCTAGCCAAAGGTTTTCGCCTTGAATGGCTTTTTTAGTAAGATGAATTGTACCGTAATCAGTTTTGGAAGTATAAATGGTAAAATTATAAATTGAAAAAAGACTAATCAAAAGTAGTAGAAAAAGTAGCTGTTTTTTTGAAGGAATCATTTCAAAATATTAGTTTTCAATATTAATAGTTGGTTTTAATTCAACCTCACTTTTAATCGAATTTGAAATTAAACAAGCGGCTTCCGATTTTTCTAAAACACGTTGTGCTTTTTCTATTTTGTCAAATTCTGCAAGGGTTAAAGTGGGTTTTAATATAATTTTTGTCATTAAATATTTGCCTTCAATTTTTTCTAAAATTCCCTCTGCATTGCATTCAAAAGAAAGGAAATCTAATTTTGAATATGCTGTAACGGCTAAAAAAGTGGTCATAAAACAACTTACTACTGAAGCAGTAAATAAGTGCTCTGGCGACCAAATATTTGCAATTCCCTGATCAAACTCAGGCGGTGTTACCACTTCAATTGTAGTGGACAATTCTGGAGATGACAAAATTCCCTTTCTATCATTTTCCCATTTTAAATCTATGTTGTAACTATGATTTTCCATAATAATTTTTGATGTACAAATAGAACTTTTTTAAAAGAATAAAATTATGATTGTAGTCATGGTCTACTGCTTAAAGAAAGACAATGATTAAACTAAATAACGACAGAAATACAATCACGGCTGCTTTCCAAAAAACATGCGCCTTTTTTAACTCCATAAACTGAAAAACAATTAGCAGAAATTTAGCGGAGAAGAGCGTAATAATTAGAGTTCGTTGAATAAAATCATTTACCTCAAAATTTAACACGACAAGAGTTGCCACGGTGAGCAACAGTAATAACCCATATGTGATGACTAATTCCTTTTTCATGATTAAAGAATTAAATATAAAACAGGAAATAGGAGCAACCAAATCAAATCGCACATGTGCCAAAATGCTGCTGCTGCATCGACATCTTGGATAGTTGTTTTTGTAATATTTCGGTTTATAATAAATAAAATCACCAATCCTACGATAACATGCAACACATGAAATCCTGTTAAAAGCCAGTAAAATGCAAAGAAAGTGTTGGTGTCTAATAAATAGCCAGCTTCAATTTTAATATAATATTCAACACTTTTCAATGCAATAAACAGCAAACCACCCAGCATGCCAATTTTGAATTGAAAAGCAGCTTTGTCAAAATTGCTTGTCTTGTAATTCTGAACTGCATTGGCCACAAAAAAACCACTGGAAAGTAAGAAAATAGTATTTATTGTTCCCAAAGTTGTATTGAGATGCAAGCTAGATTCGTGAAAAAGTTGTGGATTGTCTTTCGAACTAAATGCCAAAGCGACAAGCGCCATTCCGAAGGTCATTAGTTCTAGAAATATAATAATCCACATCAAAATACCTCCCGGCGGATAGTAAAAATTTTTATAGTTTATAGTGTTTGAATTCTCCACTTATTGTTGTTTAATTTTTTCATACAATTTCACCATCGACTGCAATAATTCGTTAGGAGTTGTCAGAATTTGATAGTGATTTTGACCAAACATTTGCGGCAAATAATATTTTGCTTGTGCTTCGATTGCTAATGCATAGGAGTTGATTTTTCTTCGATTTAATTCTCTCAAGGCTTGTTTCACGTCATTAATTCCATACCTGCCTTCATACTTATCATAGTCGTTTGGCTTTCCATCAGAAATGAGAATAATCCATTTGTTTTTTGTACTTCGCGTGTCTAATCTTGCTCCAGCATGACGTAAAGCAGCACCAATTCTTGTATATCCACAAGGTTCAATGGCGCCAATTTTGTGTTTGGCAGTCGACCAGTTTTCATCAAAATCTTTGACGGTTAAATAAGTAGAAAAATTTCTCGTTTTGGAGTAAAAACTGTCAATTGAAAAATCGATATTGAATTCGTTTAATATTTCACCAAACATAATAGAAACCTTTTTTTCTACATCAATCACCCGATTTCCTGCGGCATAACTATCGCTAGACAAACTGATGTCTAACAGTATCAAAATAGATAAATCTTTTTCTTTTTTTCGGTTGGACAAGTATATTTTATCGGATGGTGTTTTTCTAGAATGAACATCAACATACAAATCGGTAATGGCATCAATGTCAAATTCTTCTCCTTGTGCCTGACGTTTTTGTTGCTGCATTTTGTTGTTCAAATTGGTTAAAATCTTCCGAAGATTCATCAACGTTGAACTGTTTTTTGAAATGGTATTTGTATAATAATTTGCGTCTGTTTTTAGTTGCGTTTTGGGGTAAACTTTACAATAATTTTCTTTGTATTTTCGTTTGTCACAATCCCATTCGTTATACCTAAGATGAAAACCATTGGTATCTATTTCGGCACTTTCTGAAATAGAGGTGTTTTCAGTAAATTCGGCTTGATACACCGAATGCGCTGTGTCATCAACCCTGACGGTAAACTTCATGTTGAGATCTTCAATCGCATTTTCGTGTTTTTCTAGATCGTCTGAACCGTCAAAATCGCGCCAATTTCCGTTGAATTCTTCGGCAGTTTCTACTTTTTCAAAACTGTGCAACAGCACATAATCTTCTTGTTGTTTTTTGTCAACTTCAACCGTAATGATTTCTTCAACGGCCTTTGCGTGTAAGGTGGTTAAAATGGGTTCTGCATTCGATTTTTTGATTAAATCAGAAAAATTTTCAAGCACCTTTTCAGTGTTTTCTTCTTTGTCATTTTGCATTAATTTGCCGAAAATCCAAGAGTAATTTGCTGGCTTTTTTGTAGTTGCTTTGCATTCAAAATGCTTTTTTAATTCTATATAAATTTCTTCTGCATTTGGATATTTTTGAAACAAAACAGTTAAAACTTGTTGCTTCTTTTCTTCTGAAAAAATTTCGTCAGCAATCAAATTTACCTTCATTTCGGATTGCACACTTAAAAACAAAATTCTGAAAAAGTAAAAGCTCAAATTTTGCTCTTTAGAGGACAGTTCGTTAAAATAAATAGGAAGAAAAAAGTTGTTATTTTTAAATCCTCCTTCACGTTCTGCTGGAAAAATTTCGATAGGAGATCCTGAAATCGCTCTTGCCAAAATGGTCAAACGCGGTTTTATATCCTTCAAGAAAACGGCATGGTTGTCTAAAAGAATTTTTTTCTTATTTCTTCTTTTGAAATATTTAGAAACGGTTCCGAAAAGCAGTTCGTCTAAATCCATTTGTCAAGACTAATTATATCATCAAATCGCATAAATCCTTTAAAGATTGAATGGTTTGCAAATCATCAGTAAGTGGTTCAACGATTGCGATATGCGTTGATAATCTTTTAGGTAGTCCGCTATTTATGAGTGTTGCAGCATTTACCAAAAGTCGTGTTGAAACCGTTTCGGTCAATCCAAGTTCGGTTAGATTTCTAATTTTAGTAGCAATGGCAACTAGTTTTCTTGCATTATCGGCATCTACTTTAGTTTCATTCATAAGAATTTCGATTTCTTGTTTTGTTTCTGGATAATCAAATGAAAGTGCTGAAAATCGCTGTTTTGTTGACGGTTTCAATTCTTTAAATCCGCGTTGGTATCCCGGATTAAATGACGCTACAAGCATAAAATCCTCGTGTGCTTTTACGGTAATTCCTAACTTGTCAATAAACAATTCCCGTCTATGATCGGTTAGCGAGTGTATTGCCACAATCACATCAGGGCGGGCTTCTGCAATTTCATCCAGATAAATTATCGCACCCTCTTTTACAGCCAGTGTCATCGGACCATCAATCCAAACGGTTTCGGCACCTTTGATGATAAATCGTCCAATTAAATCGGTTGAAGAGGTTTCTTCGTGGCAGGCAATTGTGATGAGTTTTTTATCTAATTGATGCGCCATATATTCTATGAATCGCGATTTTCCTGTTCCAGTTGGACCTTTTAGTAACAACGGAATTTTATTAGAATAGGCATGAGAAAAAATTTCTTCTTCCTTTCCTATGGCATGATAATATGGAATAGTTGTTGTCATTTTGATGGAAAATTATAGTTTGGCTTCAACTTTATTTGAAAGCAAATTTGGATTAATTTTTATTGAGATGAAAGTCCAATTGTTACCTGCATTTTTGTTTCCAGCTTTTAAAACTTCCATAGCTGTAGAAGCTAGCATTTGCGAAAACCCAGCATCTACAGTAACGCTTTCATATATTTTATAAACTAGCGTAAAGTCTAATTCGGTGCCTAAATAATTGTCCTGTTTTTGTTCGCCTTCATAAATCGAAGCTGTCGAGGCAAAATAATGAGGCGTTAATTTGGCTGAGAATCTATTTTTTTCATAGCCAATATTTACATAAATATCCGTTAGTCCGACTGAGTTGATGTGATTTCCAACGTAAAAATAATCCATATAACCATTGAACTTATGATTGGTTCCATATAGTGGATTAAACGATTTTACAGCTGTTGAAGTTTCATTTTGATCTTTTCCAGAAAGCATTTCAAAACCAATGCTGGTATTGAAGTATGTTGACGCTTTATAATTAATATTTGCGGAAAAATAAGTAGCATTTACTGAATTATCAGCTATTTTTCCGGTTTGCAAATAAGCAGCACCATCAATAGAAAGCGCACCATTTTTAAAAACCAATCTTGAACCCGTAGTTTGACTATAATCTATTTCTTCTTTTTCATTTTCAACTAAATAAGGCATCCCATTGTTGAGAAATAGAACACTTATATTGACTTTTTTAAAATCAGTATGATACCATAAATATTGAAATGATTTGTATTGTGGAACTGAATAATTCTCATAAAAATTCGTTTCCTTATTTGCATTTAAGGCTAACCCCAAATGAATTTGGTTCTTAGGGTTAGGATTGAATTTTAACAAAAAAACATCATGACTTCTTGCTTGCATTGCCCAATCAACATTTCCAAAAATTCTTGCATCATCATAGTTGATTTCTTGTCTCCCTAGTTTAAACGAAATTTTTTTATCCAGATTAATTTCTCCGTAGGCTTCGTGAAAAGCATTATTTGCATCTGTTTTTGAAGTTGTTGCTACATCGCCCCACGTTTTTACATTTTGTGGAGAAACTCGTAATTTGATGTTCTTAAATGAGTAATCAAATTGCAAACGAGTTCTTTGAGATATAAACGAAGCTGCTCTTTCATCGTCGGATTTTAAGGTTCCATAACCGTTTCTGTTTTCAAATCTTGCGCGTAAATCGGCATTGATATCAAACTGCTGTGCATCTACTAAGTTTGCGCAAACTAAAGCAATAACCAATAGATAAATATATTTTTTCATCATTTTATTTGTTTACGGTTTCAATGATTTTATCTACCGTTTCTTTATTGTTTACACCCAAACCTTCTTGTTGATGCAATAATTCGCCTTCTTTATTAAATACGCTGATAATATTAGAATGTGAGAAATCTAGAGGAGCAATTTGTTTGTATTTTACAGCCAGCACATTGGCAAATTCTTGAACTGTAGATTTTGTGCCTTGAAGAAAAGTCCAATGTGGCGCATCCATAAAATTGGCTTTAGCAAAAGCTTTTAGTCTTTCGGGATGATCAACTTCGGGATCAATACTAACTAAAACAAAGTTTAATTCGGATAGTTTGTCATTTGGCATTTTAGATTCAATGTCACGCATATCGGCAACCAATCTCGGACAAGCTGCTTTACAACTGGTGTAAATCATTACCACTACAGTGACTTTTCCTTTTAATTCTTTTAGTTCTATAGTTTTGTTATCTTGCGTTTTCCATTGGCTCGTCAAGTTGAAAATAGATTCTTCTGAGATGGAATTACTTTTTGGTTCTGAAGTTGTTTTTTTACAGCAAATAAGTGTTATGGCTATAAAAAAGAGGATTATTTTTTTCATGGTTTTTTTCTATTTAAAGTGTCTTTGACACATCTAAAACCTAGATTTTTTACTGCATAATTTGCTTTGACACTTCCTCTAAAAGCATATCTAATGAATGCAGCATAATTCATTAAATCGGAAGCATTTAGGGAACCACTTCCGCAGAACAAATTTTTATCTGTAGTGACATCACTTCGGGATTCACCGGTTAATAGAATGGAGTTAAAATCGGAAGTCCATTCCCAAACTAAACCATGTAAATCATATACACCATAATAGTTTTTGAAGGTTTTACCAATTTCATTATTAAAAGTTTTTGGTTTTTCGTACCAATCTAAAATGTATTGATTGTATGATTTTATTTTTCGAGCATCGGCCATATCTTGATTAGCCATGGCTATAAATTCCCATTCATCAACAGTTGCTAGTCGTTTACCTTGACATTCGCAGTAAGCGTTTGCAGCATACCAAGAAACATTGGTAACTGGGCTGTTTTGTTTCATTTCTGTTGCTAAAAGGGTATCGTTTTTCCAATAGTTTAGATAATTACCATCTGCAAATATTTTTTTTGCTTCGGACTTTCTCCATCTTGTATTGTGTTTTACAAAGGATAAAAAGTTAGCATTTGAAACGGGATAAACATCCATAAGTAGGTCGTTAACTTTAACCACTTCATTTTTTTTTCCGTAGAGTGGAATATAATTTCCTCCTTTTACAAAAACCATCGGTGTTTCTACTCCAAATGAAATGTCATCTGGAGTAGAAATTGATGGAAAAGCTACATTTTCTGTAGTATTCGATTCTTTATCTTTAGAACAAGAAACAAACGCAATTACAACAAGCAGAAAAAGTAACTTTTTCATGGAACTAATAATTTACTTTTTACTTCTAACAACTTTAACCATTGCAGAGGTAACCTCCTTTTTAGAATTACCCCACGAATTATAGACATAAGTTAAGACATTGGCAATTTCGTCGTCAGTAAGCGTTTGAGCTGTCATAACACTGTTGTATTTTTTACCATTTACAACAATTTCTCCCGTTTTCCCATTAAGAACAAATTCGATGGCTCTATTGACATCTGCATTTAAATAATCTGATTTTGCTAATGGCGGGAACGCATTTGGCAAGCCTTCACCTGATTGTTGATGACAAGCAAAACAAGTCTTTGCATAAATCGATTTTCCATCTGCAATTCTTTCAACAAGGGTTACTGCTTTAGGTGCTTTTGCACTTACCTCGTTTGGCATGGTTTGAATTGTTCCTCCTTCTGGATGGTAAACTTCATCTGATTGAGTTCCAGAATAAATTGTTTTATTTTCGTCACCAATAACATTTAGCAATCCGAGACTTCCTTTATTGAATGTTCTAAATATAGAGTGATCAACGATAACAAGTGTACCAGGAACATCAACTTTAAAGTCAACAATTGCAGCACCGCCAGCAGGTACAAGTGTCGTTTGTACATCATGGTTGATTAGCGTTCCACCCTCGATATGAACATTGTCGAAAATTTCTCCAATAACGTGAAATGAAGAAACCAAGTTTGGACCACCATTTCCAACAAACAAGCGGATAGTTTCACCAACTTTTGCAGTAAGAGCATTATCGCCCGTTAATGCGCCAGTTCTTCCGTTAAATACAACATAATCAGCATCTTCTTTTATTGCTTTTGTCATATCAAAGGGCTGCAGTCCTTTTTCGCCATTGGCACCTTTAGTGTAAAAATCACCTTGCATGATGTAATATTCTTTGTCAACTTTAGGAAGGCCTCCTTCTGGTTCCACTAAAATAAGTCCATACATTCCGTTTGCAATATGCATTCCTACAGGAGCTGTTGCACAATGATAAACAAAGAGCCCTTGATTTAATACTTTAAAAGAGAATGTAACCTCATGTCCCGGAGCTACAAAAGACGATTTGGCTCCTCCACCTGGTCCCGTTACAGCGTGTAAATCAATGTTATGTGGTAACTTATTATCAGGATGGTTTTTTAGATGAAATTCTACTTCATCACCTATTCTAGTTCTAATAAAACTACCAGGAACAGAGCCTCCAAATGTCCAATAAACATATTTAATACCATCAGCCATTTCGCCTTCTTTTTCGATTATTTCAAGGTTTACAATTAGCTTTTTTAGCAGCTCTATCTCCAACTGGTTTTGGCACAAATGGTGGAGCTGTTAGTTCAGCATTTATTGCTGGACCTGCTAGTTTCTATTTGTGTAGCATCGATTTTTTTGTATTCATCGTTTTGCTTGCAACTTGCAAATGCTACAAGAGCAAGTAAGGATAAAATTATTTTTTTCATGATTTTAACTTATTTTTCAATTTCTAGAGCTTCATCTGTTGGTCTACCATATTTTATGAAATCATATATAAAGAGACTTATTCCAACAGTAAACATTGTCGCGCAGATTAGCAAGACAACGAAGTGAATTTCAATTTCTTTTTGAACTTCCATGAACTCCATTTTTTGTTTTCGTTCTAAATATACTTGCACTACACCCGCAACTCCGAAAGCTACTGTCATACCTAATATTCCAATATTAGAAAGCCAAAATGCTGCATTTCCCTGAACGCTGTTGTAGCGTTTTCTTCCTGTTAAATTTGGTAGCGCGTAACTAATAATTGCTAAAACAATCATGGCATATGCGCCCCAAAAAGCATAGTGTCCGTGCATTGCAGTAACTAATGTTCCGTGTGTATACAGATTAGTTTGCGGTAATGTATGAGCAAATCCCAATAATCCTGCACCAATAAAGGAAACAATAGCAGAGCCAATAGTCCAGAATAAAGCAATTTTGTTGGGATGACTTTTTTCTCCTTTTCTATACATGTTTACTGCAAATAATGCCATAGCAAGGAAAGCTAAAGGCTCAAGTGCTGAGAAAATTCCACCAACAATTAGCCAAATTTTATTCACACCAATGTAATAGTAGTGGTGACCAGTTCCTAAAACTCCTGAAAGGAATGTTAATCCAATGATTACATACAACCATTTTTCAATAACTTCTCTATCAACACCGGTGAGTTTAATTAATAAATAAGATAAAATACCACCCATTATTAATTCCCAAACGCCTTCAACCCATAGGTGAACTACCCACCAACGGAAAAAGGAATCCGTAACTTGACTATCAAACCAAATCATTCCGGGTAAGTAGAGTAACGCAGCAAACAGTAATCCCATAGAAAGGACTAATGCTGTAGTTGTTTTGCGTTTTCCTTTGAATAAAGTTCCTAGAATTAATCCTAAAAACAGTAAAACATTTACAACTACAAGAAAATCTAATTCTCTTGGAATTTCAAGAAATTTCCTTCCTTCCCAATGATTAAAATGGAATCCTACAATGGCTACAACACCCACAACAGCTAAAGATATAAGCTGAACATAAGCCCATTTTATACTTATTAGCTCCCGTTGTGATTCTTCAGGAATAATATAATAAGCTGCGCCCATAAATCCTGTTAACAACCAAACTACTAATAAGTTGGTATGCACTGCTCTTGCTGTATTAAATGGAATGATGTCATGCAATCCTTGCCATCCTATTCTATCAAAACCCATGATAAAACCGTAAATAATTTGCAAAGAGAATAGGAGCATGCACAGTGCAAAAAACCAATAAGCTATTTTTTGTGATTTATATTTCATTTTTATTAATTTTATTGTTTGTCTTTAGCTAATGGTGAAACGATTCTATCAAATCCGTTCAAATCTATATTTCCAATCCATTTGAAATAAGCAATAACAGACTCCGCATCGGCTTCAGTCATGGCGTAAGCAACCATTTTTCTTCCTCTTGGCTGCCAAGGTTCTTTGCTCATTAAGACCGCTTTCACATAAGCATCACCTCTTCGGTCTATTACTTTTGTTAATTCTGGTGCATAATAAGCACCTTCGCCAAGAATAGTGTGACAACCCATGCAATTGTTGGATTCCCAAATTTCTTTGCCTCTAACGACTTGAGCATCAATCTTACCGTGGTTGGTTTGGTCATTTTTTGGCATAAACGAATAAATTGTCAGTCCAATAAAGACCAAAAATGTGACTAAAGTTCCACCCAAGAAAAATGCCCTTGCTTGTGATTTTGATAACATAAATTTTAGTTTTTAGTTAATTATTTTTACAATAAAGGACAAAAATGTCTTTTATTAAAGTTGACCAAAATTCCGAATGTATATTGTCATAAAATATGATAAAAGTCATTGTTGTTAAACAAAAGATAAAATTGTCTTTTATTGAAATATGTTTTCATTTTTTTGTAATAAAAACTATGTTTTCTAAGAGTTGTGAATATGCAATTAGGGCAGCTATTTTCATAGCTACTCAAGCTCCAAATAATGCTAATATTGGGATAAAAGAAATTGCAAAAGAAATTGATTCTCCTATTGCTTTTACGGCAAAGATTCTACAGGTTCTTGTCAAAAATAATATTCTAAAATCTAGTAAAGGAGTGGGCGGAGGTTTTATGATTTTTAAAAATGATCTCAAAAACATAAAACTTGCAGATATTGTATATGCCATTGATGGAAATTATCTTTTTATAAAGTGTGGGCTAGGTTTGAGTAATTGTTCCGAAGACCATCCCTGTCCAGTTCATGAAAAATTTGAGTTTGTAAAAAAAGATTTGCTGTATATGTTAGAAAATACAAATCTTGAAGAACTGACTCAAGGTTTAAAAACAGGTGTAACTTTCTTGAAATATTAAAAAAAAAGCGTGAAATATGACACTTCACGCTTTTCAACCTTAGAAAAAAAGAAAAACAAATTTTGACCCGAGCAATAGCGAACAGGCCAAGCAATTAATAAGTCACTTTATTTAGGTAGTAACACATCTCCAATAACATGAATAATCCCGTTTCCAGTCGGAATAGAAGCTACTATTTCTGAACCATTTACAAACGTTTTATCACCTTTTTTGGTAATTTTTACTTTACCTCCATAAACCATATCGAACTCTTGTCCATCGTTCATATATTCAATTTTCAAAGTACCAACATAGGTGTGGTACCCCAAAATATTTTCCAAATCACCCTTTTTCTCCGGTTCCAATAAACCTTCCACAGTCCCAGCAGGCAATTTGTCGAAAGCCGCGTTGGTAGGCGCAAAAACAGTAAATGGACCAGCGTTGCTTAAAGATGTTACTAACCCCGCGGCTTTTACTGCTGCAACTAGCGTGGTGTGGTCTTTACTTCCTACAGCAGTTTGCACAATATTGGGTACGGAAGTTTCGTCGACGACATTTTCTTGTCCACCGCCTGAAACTGTTGTTGCCTCATCAGTCGGCTCCGCTGCAGCTTGATCTGCTTGTTTACAACCTACGGCAATAAATACACTTGCCAATAAAAACGTTTGAATTGATTTTCTCATAATAATTACATTTATATACTTTCGAATTAGAGACACAAAGTACCTAAATAGAAAACAGATGTTTTATGAGTATAATCATAAAAGCGGCGGCATTTTAACTTTTTTTATGGAATAAAATGCCATAATCCCAATTCCGGAAACCAAAACAATGGCTGCCCCGAAAAGCATTTCATTGACAAAAGGTATCACGGTATAACTAAAAGCTGCGATCCCTTGAACGGCAAGAATAATTTCATTCAATAAAACACCTATCGTGAAAACGACTAGCCCTGATTTTATTGGTTTAATGAAATGAATCAAATGCGTAGCATAAATATAGAATAGTAAAAATAAACTAATAATGGCGAGCAAAACCAAATGCAAATAAGCAATGACGATGGGTCGGAAGCCAAACGTCAATTGACTTACTACTGGAATCGTCGAAAACAACTGAAGCAAAAATTTCACACTCAAAGCAAATCCTACAAAAAGCAGCAGATACCTTAAAAATGGCGCTGTATTGGCTACTATTTCAAACTTAGATTTCATCAAGAGTGTTAAAAATCGAAACCAAACATACACCTGAATAAATGCAGCCACGACGCTTAAAATATAAATCGAAACAGGTAAATCCCACCACAGTATCGATAAAAAATACGCTGGAATACACGCCAGAAAAAACAACTTAAAAACCTTTGGATAAAATGGGTGATCAGTCGATTTAATCTGCAACAAGGAAAATAACAATCCCATACAAGCAAAGAAAAACCAACCGTTATATTGAAAGTGCAAATAATAATAGATGGAAGCCAAATACTCATTTTGATGGATGTTTTTGGTCACCATCATATAGGCTAAAGCAAATGTACCCAAGGATGAAAAAACATTGAAAAACAAAGCGGCCTTAAACCAATTCTTAGACAAATCGTCATCAGAAATTTGCTTTAAATCATTAAAATAAAAATAAGCAAAAACAGCAGCAACAACAATGGAAGAAGTAGAAAAAACAATCGATATCAATCCATATCCTTGAATGATAAAGAAAACCAACACGCCATAGGCACAAAATCAAGTTTGCAATAAGAAGCATACTGTATTTTTGGTGAGTTGAGGTGTAAAATCATGAATACTCTTCTCTAAAAACAAAATCATCAACACCATCAAGGTATGCGTTATCCACCCGGCAAAGGCAAAATGAGAATGCGCATGCTGTAAGTGTTTTTGATCTAAAAAAGGAAATGCAAAACCAATTTTGTAGCGCATCAAAAGGCCTAAAAGAGCGACAATAAATAAATTAGCCAAAGAAAACTGCAACCAAAATTTACTTGTAAAAGGCATTAGAAATATATTTTGTGATTGATAATTTCAATTTTGTTTGTCGCTTTCATTTTAGCAAATGCCCTAATTACAGTTTCCACGCGCAACCCTGTAAAATTTGCAATTTCTTGCCTAGTAAATGCTACCAATTCTTTTTCATTACTGTTTCCCTTTTTATGATCGCTTAAAAAAGCTAAAATTCTAAATTCGGGTTTTTGATTGATAATAGAGTTGGATGTTCTTGCCTTACTGTAAATTCTTTTGGCCAATAAGTACAAAAATTGCTTTTGAATGGCGGGATATTCATCAATAATCTTCAAAAATTTATCTTTAGATAGTTTGATAATTTTGCAATCATGAAAAGCCACCGCTGTCGAAGGATATTTCTCATCTATAAACAAAGGGGGTTCCCCAAAACTTTGCCCAACAACAAAATAACCTTGTGTAAACTCTTTTCCATCATCATTAGAATTAAACATTCTCACGCAGCCTTCAATAATCTGATAATAAAAATTAGCCACCTCATCTTCAACAAAAACAAGCTCATTTCTCTTATACTCTTTAGCAATGGCTCCCCAAGAAAAAAGTAAGTCTACATCTATCTGCATGGTTGATCGTTGTATTGCAAGCGAAAAGTTGTCCGTGTGACACCATTTCCACTTAGGGTTACAAAATTAATTTTTATAAAGTTAGTAAAACTATGACCAAAATCATAAAACAACGCTTGTTTTCGATTGTAAATTTGTCGTGCCTCAATAGTACATTTGCACAATGAAAAAAGTGATTCTCCTAATCGTTTTCGCCCTATTTCTCAAGCCAATTTTTCCGCTTGTAGAATATGTGACCAACTATGATTATATAACGAAAGTCCTTTGTATCAATAAGGCAAAACCCAAATTACAATGTAATGGAAAATGCCATTTGATGAAAGAATTGGCAAAAGCTTCTGAAAGTGAAAAACCAATTCAGTCGGACAAAAAAGACACTTCCAAACAAGAAATTGAAATCTTATTCTTTGAAGATCTTACAGCGTTAATTACTACACAAATTTATTTTCATACCGCAACCATGATGGGAGACAACTACGCCAACTTATACTTTCACAAGGTGAGTTGTTCCGTTTTTCATCCGCCCATTACATTAGCCTAAATCCTTTTAGACTAAGCACATTTCTTACAAACTGCTTCTTTCTTAAAAGCAACTTAATTTTCAATTCCTAAAAAGGATTTGAAGGAATTCTACATTCCAATTTTTTGAAAAGTAATCTTTTCAGAAATGATATTCTATAAACTTTAATCAATGAAAAATGAAAACACAATTAAAAAAAATACTGGTCATTGCTTTCATAGCTTTGGCTTTTAGCGCTTGTTCTAGTGACGAAAACAGTGCAACACCTGTCATTAACGAATTAGAAGGACTAACCAAATTCAAAGAAATCACAAACGACACCCACACGATAGAATTGTATGCGCACACTGGCACAACCCAACAAGGATTTAATGAAATAAAACTGAGAATAAAAGACAAAATTTCAAATCAATACATAAAAAATGCCAACGTTTCCTGGATGCCGCAAATGCACATGGCGATGATGACGCATTCTTGCCCTTACTCTGAAGTAATAAAAACTACTGCAGAGGGAACTTTATATGAAGGTTACATCATGTTTCAAATGGCTCAAAATGAAACGGAATATTGGGATTTAAAAATCGATTACACCATTGATAATAATACTTATTCAGCGACTTCTATCATTGATGTTCCTGCTGCTAATCAACGGACGGTCAACAGCTTTATAGGTTCGGACGGTGTCAGATATTTGGTAGCATATGTCGATCCACATCATCCAAAAGTGGCGGTAAATGATTTAGTTGTGGGCGTTTGGAAAATGGATGATATGATGACATTCCCAGTAGTTGATGGCTACACCGTAAAAATTGACCCTAGAATGCCAAGTATGGGAAACCACAGTTCACCAAACAACGTAAACGCTACGCAAACCGAAGTTGGCGATTTATACAACGGCAAATTATCATTGACAATGACTGGGTATTGGAAAATCAATCTGCAATTGGTACAACCCGATGGAACAGTCATAAAAGGGGAACCCATCACCGAAACCACCAGCGAAAGCAGTATCTTCTTTGAAATAGAATTTTAAATTGGGCAACAAAATAAAAAGGTCAAATTCAAGTTGGTTTTTGACCTTTTTAATTGATGAAATCATGAAAAACATCCGTTTTACATTGTTATTACTGCCGATTTTCTCCTCTATCTTGGCGCAAGAAATTAAAAAAGACAGCCTACAACCGATTCAAATGCATGAGGTTATTGTTATCGGAAAGAAGGCACAAATCGCTAACAAACAAGCCAAAATACTGACGTCTATTGACGACTATTTGCAAAAATCCCCAAAAGTCGATATGATAAAACGGGGTGCCTATGCATGGGAACCAATGATCAACTCGATGCCGACAGAGCGTACTTTGATCACCATCGACGGCATGCGTATTTTTGGTGCCTGTACTGACAAAATGGATCCAATAACCAGCTATGTGGAAGTTTCTAATTTATCTGAAGCAACCATCAGCTCAGGGCAAGAAGGCGCTTGCTATGGCAGTACTATTGGCGGCTCTATTGATTTAAAAAGAAATCGAAACACTTTCAGAAACCAAGAATGGAATGCCAATTTATCAACTGGTTTTGAAACCAACAATCAACAAAAAATACTGGCATCTGCAATCAATTATGCCGACAGCTTGGTGTATGTTGATGTCGATTTTATGTACCGCAATGCCGAAAATTACACTGCCGGAAATGACAAAGAAGTACGGTTCTCTCAATTCAAAAAGAGAAATTTCTCAGCGACCTCAGGTTTCAAATTGGGGAAAAACAAACTTATTGAAGTCGCCTTAATTTATGACAAAGCAACTGATGTGGGTTACCCGGCTTTACCTATGGACGTGTCAATTGCTGAAGCAACTATTGCTGCCTTAAAGTTTGACTATGTGCCATTAACATCCACAATTACCAACTGGGAAACAAAAGTATATTTCAATACCATCATGCACAAAATGGACGATACCAAACGACCTTTTGTTCCTGTGCACATGGATATGCCAGGATGGAGCAAAACGTATGGCTACTATTCAAAAATCAAAGCCAATAAGGAAAACCATCATTTTTTGATCAACTTCAATTCCTTTTACAATAAATCAAGAGCGGAAATGACCATGTATCCCGCAAATCCCGATGAAAACTTGATGTTTATGCTGACTTGGCCTGACGTTAGCACTTTCTACAATAGTTTGTTTTTAGAAGACCAGTACCATTTCAATTGTCATTCTTCCCTCAAATTTACAATGGCTCTGGGAAGTCATAACAACAAAGTGGAAAGTGAATTGGGACTAAATAGTTTACAGATTTTTTATCCCGACATGGTGGCGCAAAAAAACCGGTTCTTAAAAAGCGCTTCTTCTAATTACAATCATACAAAACAAAATGTAGGTTACGGATTTGGTATCGCTTATGGAGAAAGAGCGCCGTCAGTAACGGAAGCTTATGGTTTCTATTTATTCAACAGCTTTGAAAATTTTGATAACATCGGCAATCCCAATTTAAAAAATGAAAAGTCATTCGAAGGCAATGCATACCTTACCTTGAAAAAAGAAAAAACGAATCTAAAAATAGCAACTTCGTATTTTCATATTGCAGATTATATTGTTGGTAGGATAGATGAAAATCTCGTTCCGATGACCATCGGTGCAACCGGAGTAAAAATATATACCGCACTTGATAATGCTACAATTTTTAATGTCAGTTTTACGGCTGACTACTCCTTCTCAAAACAACTTAAATGGAATACACTATGGGTTTATAGCCGCGGAAAAGACAATGAACAAGTAAATCTACCATTTATGAGTCCGCTGCGGTACAGTACCGCCTTACAATACGCAAAAGAAAAAATTTCTGCTGAGATCATCCTTCAAGGCAATGCCAATCAAACTGATTTTAGTCCCACGTACGGCGAAGACGAAACCCCTGATTATGCCACAATTAATATGAGTTTCGGGTATAAATTTAACCTTAATAAAAATAGGGTCGATACAAAATTCGGCGTCGAAAATATATTCGACACCTACTATTCGACCTACGCCGATTGGAATAACATCCCGCGACAAGGCAGAAATCTTTTTGTAAACTTTTCAGTAGCTTTTTAGAGCAAAAAAAATATGAAAATATTTCAAGATCAAGTACTTTCTTTTTGTAAATTTGTTAACCAAACGGTTAAACTAAACATTTAAACAATATGGATAAAATAAAAACTGAAAATACCGAAACAGAGATATTAATTGCAGCAAAAGAAATATTCCATCAAAAAGGGATGGCTGGAGCAAGAATGCAAGAAATAGCAGATAAAGCACAAATCAATAAAGCACTACTTCATTATTATTTCAGAAGCAAACAACTTCTTTTTGAAGCCGTTTTCAAAAGTGCTTTTTCATTACTAGCGCCTCAATTACAAAAAGTATTAAATGATGACAGTGACTTATTTGAAAAAATAAAAAACTTCACCGAAAATTATATTTCGTTTGTTATCAAACATCCTTATATACCAAATTTTGTAATTCAAGAATTAAATACAAATCCGGAATTTGTAAACAAATTAAAATCAGAAACAAATTTCCCTTCTATTGACAAATTTAAACTGCAAGTCAATGACGCCATCAAACTAGGCGTGATCAGGCCCATTGAAGCGGAACAATTATTTATCAATATCATTGCTTTAAATATATTCCCATTTATTGGAGAACCGCTTTTGATGGCTCTTGTCAATGTCGACAAGGAAAGCTATGATAGATTACTAGAAAATAGAAAAACGGAAGTATCAAAGTTTATCATCAATTCCATAAAAATTTAAAAAAATGAAAACGCCGTTGATACTATTATTACTACTGCTTTTGTCAATTGATACAGCTGCACAACAAACTTTAACGTTGGACGATTGCTATACATTAGTCACTAAGAACTACCCGCTTTCAAAACAATCGAAATTACTACAACAAAAATCAGACTACGAAATTACTGCATTGGACAAAGGAAAACTGCCAAAAATTGATGTAAACGCGCAAGCAACTTACCAATCAGACGTGATAGGATTGCCTACTACATTACCTGGAGTTCAAGCTCTAAATAAAGATCAATATCGAGCAACTCTGGATGTAAATCAACTGCTTTATAATGGAGGAACCATTGATGCCAATGCAAAATTAAAAGAAGCGCAAACCAAAACACAGCAACAACAAATTGAAGTCACGCTATACCAATTAAAAAGTCGTGTTAATCAATACTATTTTGCTGCATTACTGCTTCAAGAAAAAAAAGCATTATTGCTTTCAAAAAAGGAACTAGTGACAGCTAAAGTCAAGGAAGTGCAATCAGGCGTTAAATTTGGTGCAATCCTTCCATCAGCAGAACAAGTCTTGGAGGCGGAAATCATTAAAATTAACCAACAACTAACGGAAATTAAATTTGAAAATTTAAAACTGCTGAAGAACCTTTCTGAATTAACTTTTACAGAAATTGACGCGGAAACAACTTTAGTGCCACCCATATCACACTCAAATAATACCGAGGTAACGCGACCTGAAATTGCCTTTTACGATTTACAAAAGGAACAGTTAGAATTTTCTAAAAGTGTTATATCTAAGTCGATTCTTCCGAAGATAAATGCTTTTGGACAAGCGGGATACGGGAATCCAGGATTGAATATGTTAGACAATTCTTTTCAAACGTTTTATGTTGTTGGCTTAAAAGCCAATTGGAATGTTCTTGATTGGGGTAAAACCAAAACAGACAAAAAAGCTTTGGAAATCTCGAAAGAAATAGTGACATCCGACAAAGAAACATTTGAACTCAATACTAAAATGCAATTAGAAGATCAAAATTTTGAAATTAAAAAATGGAAGAACTCTTACTTTCTGATGGCGAAATGATTCAAATGCGGGAAAAAGTGATTAAATCTTCGGAGGCACAGTTGAAAAACGGCGTGATTACTTCCTCTGAATATCTATCCGAATTAACCCATTTGTTTGAAGCAAAAAACAGCTTAAAAACGCACGAAGTACAGCTGGCTAACGCCAAATCAAATTACGAGATAATCAAAGGAAAATAAAATTTGTATCATAAAAAATGAAAAAATGAAAAAATAAGTATCCTAATTTTAGCATCAATAGCATTAATTGCTTGTAACAAAAACAACGACAAAGCCGATGGTTATGGAAACTTTGAAGCAACAGAAGTAACGATTTCGGCTGAATCCAATGGAAAAATTGAGTTCTTAAATGTGGAAGAAGGCACCGAATTGAAATCTCAGTCACAAGTAGGATTGGTAGATACGTTGCAATTACACTTTGCCAAACAACAATTAATCGCATCTAAAAGCACTATTTCGTCTAAATCCGCCAATGTGATATCGCAAAAAAGTGTCTTACAGGAGCAATTAAAAACGACCAATTTGGAGAAAACCAGAATCCGAAATATGTATTCGGAAAATGCGGCCACCAAACGCCAAGTCGATGAAATTGAAGGAAAGGTAAAAGTCATTGAAGAACAAATAAAAAGCGTTGGAACACAAAACGCACCGATTGTAAATGACTTGAAATCGATTGATGTCCAAATCGAAAAAATCAACGATCAAATAACCAAAAGTAAAATTATGAATCCCATCAATGGCACTGTTTTAACCAAATATGCCGAACCTGGAGAAATAACCGCATTTGTGAAACCACTATACAAAATTGCTGATCTATCCGAAATGACTTTACGAATCTATGTCAGCGAAACACAGTTATCAAAAATAAAAGTGGGACAAAGGGTAACCGTCAAAATTGATGGTGAAAAAGACATGAAATCCTACGCAGGTACCTTGTCATGGATTGCGTCTGCGGCAGAGTTTACGCCGAAAATTATTCAAACCAAAGAAGAACGTGTCAATCTGGTTTATGCTGCGAAAGTAAATGTAAAAAATGATGGCAACCTAAAAATTGGAATGCCAGCAGAAATGTGGATAAATTAACAAATCTAAAATATGAAAATAATTAGCATCATGGCATCTGTGTTTATTTTAATTGGATGCAAAACAGTTCAAAACAACTCAAAATCAACAACTATGAATTTAAAAAATCTGCACACCGAAAATAAAGCGGTTCAAACCAATGTATTGTTTCAACCTACTGACGGAAAAGTAATTTCACTACAAATTGCAAAAAACGAGCAATTAGCAGAACACATGACTAAGGTGCCCGCATTACTAGTTTGTGTTTCGGGAAATGCAACGTATCATGATGAAAACGGAACTACTATTAAATTACAATCGGGTGATTATTTTAATATTCCTGTAAATGTCAAACACTGGGTAGATGCTCACGAAGAAAGCAATTTCTTATTGATTAAATAATGAGTATTGCCGTACACAACATATCAAAATCTTACAAAAAAATAAAGGCTATCGATGACATTACTTTTCAAGTCAATGCTGGGGAATTATTTGGTCTAATTGGTCCAGATGGCGCCGGAAAAACAACTATTTTCAGAATACTAACGACACTCTTAGTCGCCAATGAAGGAAGTGCCGAAGTAGCAGGCTTTGATGTAGTCAAAGGAATCAAAGAAATCAGAAATGCTGTGGGCTACATGCCAGGTAAATTCTCGCTGTATCAGGATTTAACCGTGGAAGAAAATTTAGATTTTTTTGCCACGATTTTCGGAACTACAATCGAAGAAAATTATGATCTAATCAAAGACATATACATTCAGATTGAGCCATTCAAAGACAGAAGAGCTGGTGCACTTTCAGGCGGAATGAAGCAAAAATTAGCATTGTGTTGTGCGTTGATTCATGCGCCTAAAGTATTATTTCTCGATGAACCAACCACTGGAGTTGATCCCGTTTCCCGAAAAGAGTTTTGGACCATGCTCAAGCGATTGCAAAAAAAAGGCATTACCATTTTAGTTTCAACACCGTATATGGACGAAGCTTCCCTTTGCGACAGAATTGCCTTAATACAAAAAGGGAAAATTTTAAAAATAGATACGCCGGAGAACATCATTACTAAGTACGACAAAGTAATCTATGATGTACAGTCAAAAAATACACATGGACTGATTCACGACTTAAAGAACTATCAGAATCAATACAGCGTGTATGCGTTTGGCGAATTCATTCATTATATTGATAAAACGGCAATATTTAATCCAAATGATTTACAAGAGTATTTGAAAAATAAAAATCACACAGATATAATTATTAAGCCGGCGACCATAACCATTGAAGATGTTTTCATGGACTTGTAAATCGATTTTCAAATGACAAATCTCAAGGATTTTTAAAACCAAGGAGATTTGAGTTAAATAAAAAAACTTTGTGACTTTGTGTCTTCGTGGCAAATAATTATGGAACAAGAAAAAATCATAACCGTACAAAATCTAACAAAAAAATTTGGCGACTTCACCGCTGTCAAAGGGATTTCTTTTGACGTCTACAAAGGCGAGATTTTCGGTTTCTTAGGAGCCAATGGCGCAGGAAAAACAACCGCAATGAAAATGTTGATTGGCATTTCAAATCCCACGTCAGGAGAAGCCAATGTAGCGGGTTTTGACGTGCATACACAAACCAATTTGGTAAAAAAAAGTATCGGATATATGAGCCAAAAATTTTCCATGTATGACGACTTAACCATCAAAGAAAATATCACCTTTTTTGGTGGAATTTATGGACTATCAAGAATACAAATCAAACAAAAAATCGCCCAATTAATCGAAGAATTACAACTTCAAGAGGTCGCCAATAATTTAGTGGGTTCGTTACCACTGGGTTGGAAACAAAAGTTGTCGTTTTCTGTTGCCTTATTACATGAACCGAAAATTGTTTTTCTCGACGAGCCAACTGGTGGTGTTGACCCCATTACCAGAAGACAATTTTGGGAAATGATTTATTCACAAGCTTATAAAGGAACGACCATTTTTGTCACCACACATTATATGGATGAAGCAGAATATTGCGACCGAGTTTCAATCATGGTCGACGGCGCAATCGAAGCACTCGATACACCAAAAAAATTAAAGCAACAATTTAAGGTAAATTCAATGAATGATGTGTTTTTAAAATTAGCGCGAAACATAGAATAAAAATTCTAAACGATGAAGATATTAAGTCGCATTAAGTTTTTCCGCCTTAATTTTCTTCATGTCTTAATGGTTAAAAAAATAAGTATAAAATGAAAAGATTTATCGGATTTGTAAAAAAGGAATTCTACCATATTTTCAGAGACAAGCGCTCCTTGTTTATCTTGTTTGGTATGCCCATAGCTCAAATTTTACTGTTTGGTTTCGCCATAACAAACGAAATTAACAATGTTGACATCGCTATTTTAGACAAATCGAACGATGTTGAAACACAAAAAATCATCTACAAAATAAAAGCATCGCCCTATTTTAATGTCGAAAACCAAATTGAAAAAGAGCGTGACATCGCCTCCGAATTTAAAAAAGGAAAAATTAAAGCCGTTCTTATTTTTGAACCCAACTTCAGCAAAAATCTTGAAACAAAAAAAGTAGCCGTTATTCAAGCCATTACCGATGCAACCGAACCTAATGTTGCCAACACCATCGCCAATTATACCACGGCGATTATTCAAAATTATCAAGCGCAAAAAAAACAACCCAATAGCAATACGGTAAAAGTAGAAGTGCTATCGAGAATGGTCTATAACCCTGAACTCAAAAGCGTTTTTAATTTTGTCCCAGGCGTGATGACCGTTATTTTAATGCTCGTTTCGGCGATGATGACCTCTATCTCTATCACACGAGAAAAAGAACTAGGAACCATGGAAGTACTTTTGGTCTCTCCCCTAAAACCGTTTCAGGTCATTATTGGCAAAGTATTTCCCTACATTTTTCTTTCGATTATCAATGCGATCTTAATTGTAGGATTGGGCTATTTTGTATTCCATATGCCCATCAACGGAAGTATATTTCTGTTAGCATTTGAAAGCATTTTATTTATCATTACTGCACTTTCATTAGGAATATTAATTTCCACCGTTTCAAATTCACAACAAACCGCCATGATGCTCTCCCTAATGGGTTTAATGCTCCCTGTAATTATTCTCTCAGGATTTATCTTTCCCATAAATAGTATGCCCCTACCCATGCAAATCATCAGCAACATCATCCCCGCAAAATGGTTTATAATTATTGTAAAAGCCATCATGCTCAAAGGCGTGGGAATTCAATATATCTGGAAAGAAACACTGATATTAATGGGAATGACCGTGTTTTTCATTGCAGTAAGTATAAAGAAATATAAAATTAGGTTGGAATAATTATCAGGAGCTATTTCCTGCTATCCGCTAAATCTTTACTTGCCTAAAGAAGGCAAGCAAAGGATACCGCTGCACACGAGCGAAGCGAACTGGCAAAGCAATCAGGGCTAAAAACCACACCATGAAGACAATACTATTCATCATACAGAAAGAATTCAAGCAAATTTTTAGAGATAAAAGTATGCTGCAACTGATCTTTATTTTGCCCATTTTGCAATTATTAATTTTATCGAATGCAGCGACATTCGATGTTAAAAACATTGCAATAACCTTTGTCGATCATGACCAAAGCAGAGACTCCAGAGATATGATCAATGCTTTCAAAGCATCAACCTATTTTAAAGTTACCGACGCACACTTTTCAGAAAAAGAAGCCGCCGAAGGAATGCAAAAAGGAAAAACCGACATTATTGTAACGATTCCCATTCACTTCAATCGTGATTTACAAAAAGACCAAAAAGCAACGATTTCAGTAAGTATCAATGCGATCGATGCAGCAACTGCAGGTGTTGAAAATGTATATGTAACTCAGATTGTAAATACCTACAATCAAAACATTCAAATGTCGTCTAAATATTTTTCAGAAAGCAAAGAAGTAACGCATAACATCCTGGTGATTCCCTCTTTTTGGTACAACAATACTTTAAACTACAAGACTTTTATGGTGCCGGGTATTTTAGTGCTTCTGGTTACGATGCTCACCCTATTTCTGTCGTCTATGAATATTGTCAGAGAAAAAGAACTGGGTACCTTGGAGCAAATTAATGTAACGCCCATCAAAAAACATCAATTTATTATTGGAAAATTATTTCCGTTTTGGATACTTGGCTTAGTGATTCTCACGGTGGGTTTACTGATCGCTAAAGTGGTTTTTAATGTTCCCATGTTAGGCAATATTTTTCTTGTTTATGGCTTCACATCGGTCTACTTACTGCTAATTCTAGGCTTCGGATTGTATATCTCCAATCACACCGAAACCCAGCAGCAAGCCATGTTTATTGCTTGGTTTTTTATGGTCATCTTTATTTTAATGAGTGGTCTATTTACTCCTATTGAAAGTATGCCGAAATGGGCGCAAAATCTAACTTTACTAAATCCAATTCGATATTTCGTCGAGTTCATTAGAATGGTATTGCTCAAAGGCTCTGGCTTTTCAGAAATATTAAACAATCTGTTGGTCGTTTCTGGATTTGCAGTATTTGTAAACGGCATGGCGGTGTGGAGTTACAAAAAATCAAACTAAAACGCTTAACCGCAGCAGAACGGCTAAAAATCAACAAACTAAACGCTAATAAAGAGAGGTCAAAATTCGTAAAATTATAAATATAACGGCGCGCAATACTCGTGATAAAATGGTGACCTAGCGATAAAATTTAGTAATCCAAAAAAATACAAATGAAGAACAATCTGTAGTGTCGAAACCAATAAAAACATTTTAATCAACTGCAGTTCTATCCAGTTGGAATCAATAAGTAGAACAGCATTTGAAAGTCAATTTTACATCGAATTTAAAATTTTACCTATTTGTATTATTGGATGTGCTTGGTTAAAGTCGAAAGATTTTGCTTTGTAGTCTCCCGCATGATGCTTTTCTTTGACAATGTTTAAGGATCGAACTAATAAAAATTTATAATGGAAAATAAAAAAGGAATAAACCTGTTTTTTGCAATGATTGCCTTTGTTTTGGGTTTGACGTTGTTTCGGCATTTCGACACAGACACAATGAGATTTAAGGATCCTGTGATGGACATTCTGTATTTCATTGTATTGATAATCTCAATTTACTTCATCATCAAAGACTATCGCGAAAAACCCAAAAACTAGAGTTTATAAAGGGCAGCAAATTGTCGAAGTATCCCGCGCGCACTCCTTGTCACACAGAGCATCACAACTGCCGGCGGACAAGCAGTCGAGGTGCCAGTCTCACTTCGCAGCGCCTCCCCAAACCACCCAAACGATTAAACAACTCAACGATTTAACGATTCAACAACTCAACAATTAAACAATTAAACCACCTCGCTAACCTTACAAAATATAATCCGTATTAATAAAATTAGACGCTTTACTATCCAACAAAGCCTGTAAAATTTCATTGTTGTACGCATTATCCTTCGACGCCACGAAAGTCCGAATCGAAAATGAACGAAGTGCATCGTGAATACTCAAAGTCCCCACTGCAGAATCTTTTCTTCCTGTGAAAGGATAAATATCTGGTCCTCGTTGACAAGAACTATTTAAATTTACCCTGCACACCAAATTGACTAAAGTATCAATAAGCGGCGCAATCGTTTTGATATCTCTACCAAATAAACTCACTTGTTGACCGTAGTTTGATTCCGCCATATCATTCAACGGTTCTTGAATATCTTTGAATGTTAAAATTGGAATCACTGGACCGAATTGCTCCTCGTGATACAGTCGCATTTCTTTGTTTACCGGAAATAGGACCGCTGGGAAAATATAATTTTCAGTACGCGTTCCTCCTTTAACATTAATTATTTTCGCACCTTTTTGCGTCGCGTCATCAATCAACTCTTGTATATAATTCGGCTTTTCAGATTCTGGCAATGGGGTTAGAAACACACCACTCTCCCATGGATTGCCAAAAGAGAGCGCATCGACTTTCGCGGCGAATCGTTTGTTAAACTCATCAACAATCGATTCATGAACATACAATACTTTGAGCGCGGTACAACGTTGCCCATTAAAAGATAAAGTCCCTGTTACGCACTCTTGAATCGCCAAATCCAAATCAGCATCTGGCAAAATAATCGCTGGGTTTTTGGCTTCCAATCCCAAAATCAAACGCAAACGATTCTTGTTCGGATGTTGGTCTTGTAAAGCAATGGCAGATTTACTATTGCCAATCAATGCAAGAATGTCAATTTTTCCTGACTTCATAATGGGTGATGCCACGTCTCTACCTCTGCCGTAAACAATATTGATGACACCTTTTGGGAAACTACTTCGAAACGCTTCCAATAATGGTGAAATCAATAAAACACCATGTTTGGCAGGCTTAAAAATCACGGTGTTTCCCATAATAATGGCTGGAATCAACAACGAAAAAGTCTCGTTTAGAGGATAATTATACGGACCCAAACACAATACGACGCCAAGCGGTCCGCGACGCACCATAGCATTTACCCCTTGACTTTTAGTAAATCGAGCGTTATTCCTATCAAGTTCCTTATAGTCTTCAATCGTATCGTAAATATATTCAACAGTTCTATCGAATTCCTTTTCAGAATCAACCAATGATTTCCCGATCTCCCACATCAAAAATTTGACAACCTCGGCTCGGGTTAATTTCATTTGAGCAACGAAATGCTCCATGCATTTGATCCGGTCAGCCACTTTCATCGTAGGCCATATACCCTGCCCTTTGTCATAAGCATTCACGGCTGATTGCACCACCTCATCAGCGGCTGATTCCCCCATAGTTGGAATCGTACCTAGTAAAGTAGGAGCATAATGCTCTGTCGAGGAAATGCTAGAATAAACTTCTGAAAACGGTCCAGTCCATGCTTTTAACTGCCCATCTACAAGGTAAGTCGACTGAACTAAAGGAGCTTTAATTTGATAGATTTCGGGAATCGGATTCATCGTGTATTTTTTTTTTATAAATTTATCAATAAATAAAAAAGAAAGCGCACTTACATCTAAAAACCTACGATAACGATTACGTAAAAAAAATATAAAATTTATTAGGCTTTAAAGATTTAGCCTCCATGTTGGTTTTATTCAATTTTGCCGTTTTTGTATGATTGATTACGTTTGTTTAGAATCGAAAGTTTTTGCTTTGCATTCTGCCGCAAGATGCTTTTCTTTGACAAAGATTAAAGATTGAACTAATAAAAATTAATGATGGAAAATAAAAAAGGAATAAACCTGTTTTTTGCAATGATTGCTTTTGTTTTGGGTTTGACTTTGTTTCGGCATTTGGACACAGAAACATGGCAATTTAAAGATCCAGTGATGGACATCCTGTATTTCATTGTACTGATGATATCAATTTACCTGATCATCAAAGACTATCGCGAAAAATCCAAAAAATAGAGTCTATAAGCAAGCGCAGCAAACTGACGAAGTACCCCGTACGCACTCCTTATACACCGAGCGTCGCACCTGTCGGCGGACAGGCAGTCGACGTGTTTATCTCACTTCTTAACGCCTCCCCGAACCACCCAAACGATTCAACCATCCAACGACTTAACGATTTAACAATGTACCGATTTAACGATTTAACGTTTAAACACATACACGATTAAACAATCAACCAACCAATCCGCATCATTTCCCCAAAACCTCCGCAATTTTCAACGCACATTGCTCCCCATCAATTGCAGCCGAAATAATGCCGCCTGCATATCCTGCGCCTTCTCCGCAAGGGTACAATCCTTTGATTTGTATATGCTCTAAAGTTTCAGGATTTCTGGGAATGCGAACTGGCGAGGAAGTTCTGCTTTCTGGCGCGTGCAATATAGCCTCATTGGTCAAATAACCTTTCATTAATTTGCCAAATTGTGTAAATCCTTCACGCAGAATTTGCGATAAAAATCCTGGGAACACTTGCCCCATTTCTACAGAAGTCGTTCCCGGAACATACGAAGTTTTGGGTATCTCGCTGGACAATTTATTTTGAGTAAAGTCGACCATTTTTTGTGCAGGAACTTTTTGTGTTTCTCCTGCTAAATGCCAAGCCTTTCTTTCTATACTTTTTTGAAATTCCAATCCAGCCAATGCGCCAAATTTTTCAAACGGTTTGTAATCTTCCAATTTCAATTCGATGACAATTCCAGAATTGGCAGTGGCTTGATCTCTTTTGGAGGGTGACCAACCGTTGGTTACGACTTCACCTGGACTCGTGGCGCAAGGCGCGATAACACCGCCGGGACACATACAAAAGGAATACATGCCACGACCATGCACTTGCTTCACAATAGAGTACGGTGCAGGCGGTAAGTAGTCGCCCCGATAATCACAACTGTATTGAATACTGTCTATTAAAGTCTGTGGATGTTCTGCTCGCACGCCAATGGCAAACGGTTTGGCTTCGATATAAATATTTTTTCGATCTAACAATTCGTAGATATCTCGGGCGGAATGACCCGTTGCAAGAATTACTTTGGAAGCAGAAATCGTTTCTCCCTTCTGGGTAACAATGCCTTGTACTTCGTTATTTTTGATGAGAATGTCGGTCAGTCGCGTTTCAAAAAGTACTTCACCCCCAAATTCGATAATTTTTTCTCGAATGTCTTGAATAATCTGAGGTAACTTGTTGGTTCCGATATGCGGATGGGCTTCAACTAAAATATCTGGAGAGGCACCAAAAGCAACAAACAGCTCCAGGATTCTCGTAACATCGCCTCTTTTTTTTGATCGTGTATACAATTTACCGTCGGAATATGTACCAGCGCCGCCTTCGCCAAAACAATAATTGGAATCTTCGTTGACGATATGTTCCAAATTGATTGCTTTCAAGTCACGACGTCTGCCACGAACATCTTTTCCTCGTTCAATAAGAATCGGTTTTAGCCCCAATTCTATCAATTGCAGTGCGGCAAATAAACCTGCTGGACCAGCGCCCACAATGATTACTTCTTGGGCATTGGTAACATTTTTATACTCGGGAAGCTGAATTTTTGGCGCAACATAATCTTCATCCATAAAATAAATCAAGACTTTCAAATTAATCTTGATTGCTTTTTGACGGGCGTCAATAGAGCGTTTTAGGATGGCAATATGCTTGATTTCAGATTTATTGGTTTGAATCAATTTGCCAACGTGTTCTTGAAGCAACAGTTCATTTACCGCCACTTCGGGTGCAACTTGCAGCAATAGTTCTTTTGGCATAATTTGATTTTTGACAAACTTAAAAATTAATTGTCAAGACGCACCTACATTTAAATTGAAAAACGACAATCGAGGTCCGCCAGGAATAGGTAGGAATAATTAAATATGAAGTACTGCAAACTACTTCGCCTT
This sequence comes from Flavobacterium sp., assembly GCA_016714905.1. Lineage (GTDB taxonomy): Bacteria > Bacteroidota > Bacteroidia > Flavobacteriales > Flavobacteriaceae > Flavobacterium. The sequence goes on along the minus strand of JADKBW010000004.1, from coordinate 73,713 downwards.
TTTGTACTCTGATTCAATATCGCTGACGATTTGTTTGATTTGTTCCACTGCCACGCGTTTTGCTTTGATGACTTTATTTTTATCAAGCACATAGATGACAGGCGTCGAATACACATCGTATTTCTCTCGAACATTATTGTAAAAAACACCGTCGTACACATTAATCCAATCTAATTGGTGTTCGTCAATATACTTCTGGTATTTGTCGCCTTCTTTCTCGGTATAGACACTATAGACTTTTATGTCTTTCTTCTCTTTTTGTAACTCGTGATACAAATCGAGTAACTTTGGAATTTCCTTTTGACAATGTCCACAATCAACATCCCAAAATACCAAAATCAAATAATCGGCAACAACATCGTGAAGCTTGTAAAATAAGGAATTAATTTCACTGACATGATCATAAAAAAGTTTGGTAACCTCCTCACTATTCTTTGCATCCTCAAACCCTTTACTGGCAATCTTAGCCCGATCTGACGCCCTAATCATCGATAGTTCGGGCGCTTTCGTGCCAATGAGAAGTGGTTTTAGTTTATCGCTGCGTTTGATAATTCTTTCTATCACATCGTCCTCATAGGTACCAACTGCTTTTCCTGTCTTGAAGTAATGATCAACAATGTGAACGAATACCTTATCAAACCCCATAAAATTATAGGTTTCGTAAGTCGATGTAAAATGCCCGAGCAACAGCTTAAATAACAAACTACCCTGCGGCGGTTTCTGCATCATCTTATCGATTTCAACAGCCACGGAATCTGGATGCTTGACGATAACATTGTCAAAATAGGATTTAAGCTTCGTGAAAAAAAATGGATTTCGAGTAATCACTTCATCTTTAAAATCAACACCATCCCAATAATGCGCGCGATAATAATGATATACTTTAAGGCTATCCACTCTTCCATTCGAGGCAAGTGGTGGATCTTTTAGTGTTTTTTCCACCTTAAGAGTAATAAAATCACCTAAATAAGTTCCTTTATTTTTTTCTGCCAATTTTTGCTCGTACTCTTGAATACTTAATTCCAATTGTTTTCTCAAGTTGATGATCTTCGCTATGGAATCTTTCTTACTTAACCCTCGTAACTGCTCTTTGGCATTATAAAATTTTTCATTTTCGCTAGTTAAGAATTTCGTGTAACTAAAAAATTCGTTTTCTTGTACTGAGTTTTCTGCACTTGCCTCTCGTCTGAAATTATTAGCATCGCTTTCTAACTTAAGATTCTGATTGTTTTCATCGACAAAAAAATCAAAGACAATGGCCTTTTTTTGATTGACTATCGAGTAAATGCCGCGAGAGAGTTTCTCCTTCCCTTTGAATACGATTTTTCCGTCTTTGATATTTGTACAAGTATCTTTGATGTAGGTTTTATCCATTTGATAGTAGGTAAGAAATGCAATAGTATCGTTGCAATTCTTCATCTTTACCGCGATATTGTATCCCGATTGCGCGCTTAGTAATGGCGTAATAAAGCAAAAAAAGAAAACAATAAATGAATTTTTGAGTTTCAAATATTTCATAGTAATTCTGAATTTAGACGGACAAAAATAAACATATAATAAAAGAAAAAATGTAAAAAAAATGCAAAAAAAAGGTCTAGTGATTACTAGACCTTTTTACTTTTTTTATCTCTCTTTAATTCTTGATAAATTTATAATTCAAAACTTTAGAATTCAATTGAATTTTCACCATATAAATACCACTTTGCAAATCTGCAACCGAAATAGATTGCAATGAAGTAGCAGATTTTGCTTCTTTCACCAAAGCGCCGTTCATATTATAGATTGCAATAGCAGCAACCGATTCATTCGATTGGTTATCAATATTTAAAATAGAACTGGCAGGATTAGGATAAATGGTTACTTCATTTTGAAGGTCAAAATTACCTGTACCTAAAAAGACCCCATTCTCCAAATAATCAGGGATTAGGTTACCGTTGGTATCGTCATCACCTGGGTTTCCGTTTCCATCATAATCTTCAAGGAAAGTCAGTACGTTATCGCCGTCATCATCATTATCTAAATAATTTGGAATCGAATCGCCATCGGTATCTAGAAGAGAAAGCGCTCCAGTAGCACTTCTACCAAAAACATATTCCACGTTAGTTAAGATCAAATCACCATCGTCATCATTGTCTAAATAGTTTGGAATCCCGTCAAAATCGGCATCATCGTTCGCTAAATTCGAATCTAAATTAACATCTTCATCTGCCGAAGCTACTGAGTCATTATCAGTATCAACCGCACAATCAATAACAGACAAAGTAACTGGTTTAACCATTCCCAATCCCATCGCATAAACTATTTGAGGATTTGTCGTGTTGACAAATGCGTTAGGATTTACAATTGGAATAGTCATAGCCATATCTGCGTAAAAACTAATGGCAGCAGGATTACCCGAGGATAAATCATTGGCAGCAACATTCAAATCAAAAGTTTGAAATCCATCGGCATCATCATCACAACGAACAAAGGAATAGTTGTTATAGTAATTCGGTCTGTAAAAACGCCAGCCTTCGTGAAAAGCAGTCCATGTTCCTGTATTTCTTCCAGGAGCCGCAATTCCTTGGGTTCCATCCAAATTAATTAAACCTGTAACTGTTCGACCACTTCCTGTTGATGGACAAGTTTGCTTGTCTATCAATTGAACATCAATGGTGTTAGCCGTTTCAGTTAAAATCATTTGAAATGTACTTTTGATTTGGGTACAGGAAAAAAACGAATTGTTATAAAAATAAACAACGAATTTTCTATATGGAGCCGTTCCATATTCACCATAAGTGATGGTACCTTCTCCATTGGCATTATTCAAATCTGAATATGCACCTAGAATCGAATTCTTTACCGGAAAAGCAGTATTCGGAATGGTTTGCGAGAAGGAAAATGGAGAACCTAAATTGGCAGAAGAAGAACGAAAATCAATATAACCATTGGTGCTAATAACTAACTCATTATAACTTACACCATAAAAATCAAAGGCAAATGGAATTGGAATTAAAGCAGAACAACGATCATCTTGAGTTGCTAAATTGGCAGAAGTCGTTTGATACTGCACAAAAGGAATGGGTGTTACTGCATAATTGGATTGGGCACTTCCTTGCATCGAAATACAAAACAGCGCTGCTAAAAAAAAGTAATTCTTAATCATAATAATTGGTTTTTTAATTGGTTTTGTTTGGTCAAATATAATATAAAATATGTACGTAACCATTTGATAATTATAAAGTTTAGTCGATATTAGGTGAGACGGCTAAATATTCAGCATCAGAAAGCCTTTGCTTCTAATTACTGATAAAAAATAGTTCCAAATTTTGATGCTGACGGGCTATAATAAACAAAAAAAAAGGCTTAGCTTTCACTAAACCTTTAAAAAAATAATACTGTAAAATTAGTTTTTGATGAATTTATAATTCACCACTTGCGTATTCATTTGAATTTTTACGAAATAAATACCGCTCTGTAATTCTGCTACTGATATAGATGGTAAAGAGGTAGATGATTTCACTTCTTTTACCAAGGCACCGCTTAAGTTGTAAATAGAAACAGCTGCCACCGATTCGTTCGATTTGTTTTCAATATTCAAAATAGAACTTGTTGGATTTGGGTAAATGGTAATGTCTTTTTGTATGGCATAACTACTTACTCCAAGTGTAACCGCATTTTCTAAATAATCTGGAATCGAATTGGCATTCGTGTCATCATCTGCTGGATTATTGTTGCCGTTATAATCTTCATTAATGGTCAACAAACCATCGCCATCGTCGTCTGAATCAAGGTAGTTTGGGATCCCGTCGTTATCGGTGTCTAAAATCACTAATGCACTTGAAGCACTTCTGGCAAAAACATATTCTACTTCACTTAGAATTAAATCTCCATCATCGTCATTGTCAATAAAATTAGGAATACCGTCTAAATCCGTATCGTCATTCGCTAAATTACTATCTGCATTTAAGTCTTCGTTTGCAGTATCAACAGAATCCAAATCGTAATCGTTGGCACAATCGATTACTCGAAGAATGATTGATTTGACTTCGCCATTTACATTTGCGTATAGGGTTTCTAAGTTGGCAGCCGTATTGGTATAATTTAAGTTCGTAATCGCATTGGTCTGTGAAATCGCATCGGTTTCGTTACTGTAAAAAGTAACCAACGTCGGGTTCGCAGCAAATAAATCATTTTGAGCCACTTGCAAATTGAAGGTTACTATTCCATCAGCATCATCGTCGCATTTAGCAAACAAATATGAATTAGTGGAAAATGGTCTTTGGAAACGCCATCCTTCTTGAAAAGCGGTCCATGAACTTGTATTTCTATTGGGAGGTGTTACGGCAAACAATCCAGATTGATCTATAATTCCCGTTACTGCACGACCCGCGTTCCATCCAGTACAAGTCTCCTTATCAATAATTTGTACATCCATAATATCCAGCGTCTCATACAAAATCATTTGGAATGAACTCTTCAAAGTGGTACAGGAAAATAAAGAGTGATTGTCAAACAAAACAACAAATCTTCTGTAAGGCGCGCTTCCTACAACACCATATGTCAGCGTGCCTTCACCGTTGGCATTATTCATATCATGATAACAACCCAAGAAAGAATTTTTCACTTCGAAAGTGGCATCAGGGATGGTTGAATCAAATTGCCAAGGCGAAAGGCCTCCTCCAACACTTGGTGTAAAACTGATATATCCGTTGGTGCCTATGTTTACCTGATTATAAGTTGTTCCGTAAAAATCGAAATCGAAACCTAAAGGAATGGCGAGCGAAAGTTGGTCATCATTCGTGCCTTGAACAGGTACAGTAGCGGTGTAAACTTGATAAGGAATTGGAATGACAGAATAATCATTTTGCGCTTGAGTTGTAAAAGAGATCAGCAACATAAAAGCTCCTTTAACAACTGAATTGAATCTTAAGTAATTGTTTCATAAGTTTATTTTTATTTCAAATATATAAAAATAACTATTGCATAAATTATCTTTGCAAGAAAAATGTCAAGACAAATTAAACTCATCTGGGATTTCCGCGGTCCCGTGGCTGCAAAAATTGCAGAACACCATGAGATTCATCTGAAAGAATACATTCAAACGGAAAAAATCACCTTAAATATCGCTGGATTTGAGATCATCAATGACATGCATGCCATCGCTTTTATGGTGGTGGAAGAAGCAAATATGATTGTAGTTCGAGATGCGTTAAAACCGCACCGAGGAGAAGTTTATACAATTACGAATTAAAATTACGAATTACCTACCTCATAATTCGTAATTCAATTCATAATTCGTAATTCGTAATTCATAATTCGTAATTCATAATTAATTAGCCACTTCGCTAATAAATTTAATACGCATCAAACGCAATTCATTAATATCATAATCACCATCAAACTCTTTGAGCGCATCTTCAATATTATCGGATTCAGACTCCATAAAGTATTCGTGAATTTCTTCTTGCTGATCGTCATCCAACATTTCGTCAATCCAATATTTGATGTTAAGTTTAGTACCAGAATAAACGATTTGCTCCATTTCTTTTATCAACGCCTCCATATTCATTCCCTTTCCTTTAGAAATATCCTCTAGAGATAGTTTTCTGTCAATATTTTGAATGATGTACAGCTTATTGGCTGAATTAGCTCCCGTTGATTTTACGACCAAATCATCTGGACGGATAATGTCATTTTCTTCCACATATCGACTGATAAGCTCGACGAATTCTTTTCCGTATTTTTTCGCTTTTCCTTCACCAACGCCATGAATGTTAGTCAATTCTTCAATCGAAATAGGATACTTCAAAGCCATGTCTTCTAACGATGGATCTTGAAAAACAACAAAAGGAGGAACCGATAATTTTTTGCCACTTTCTTGCGCAAGTCCTTAACATACTCATTAAAGCCTCATCCGCAGTGCCAGAAGATTTTGCTGCAGTAACAATCGCCTCATCTTCCATTTCATTATACTCATGGTCTTCCGACATCATAAATGAAACTGGGTTTTTGATAAAATCCAATCCTTTTTCAGTCACTTTCAAAATTCCGTAGGTCTCGATATCTTTCGAAAGCAATCCATCTACTAAAACCTGACGGATTAAGGCCATCCAATAGCGTTCTTCAAAATCTTTTCCTGAACCAAAGAATGGCTGCGTATCGGTCTTATGCGCGTTAATTACTGCGTTGATACGCCCTATTAAAGTATAAATGATCTCTTTTGACTTATATAAGTGTTTGGTGTCACGAACCACTTCAAGTAGTTTTACCACTTGATCTTTCGCTTCGATCTTTGATTTTGGGTTTCGCACATTATCATCCATATCCGCACCATCGCCATTTTCACCATCGAATTCTTCTCCGAAATAATGCAAGAGGAATTTACGTCGAGAAATCGAAGTTTCCGCATAAGCAACTACTTCTTGTAATAGCGCAAAACCAATTTCCTGTTCAGCCACTGGTTTCCCTGACATAAATTTTTCTAATTTTTCTACATCTTTATAGGAATAGTAGGCCATGCAATAGCCCTCTCCTCCATCACGACCAGCGCGACCTGTTTCTTGATAATAACTTTCTAAAGATTTTGGAATATCGTGATGGATCACAAAACGAACGTCTGGCTTGTCAATACCCATTCCGAACGCAATGGTAGCAACAACGACGTCTACATCTTCCATCAAAAACATATCTTGATGTTTGGCTCTGGTCTTGGCATCTAAACCAGCGTGGTAGGGAACTGCACTAATTCCATTGACTTGCAAAACTTCCGCAATGGCTTCTACCTTTTTACGGCTTAAGCAATAAATAATTCCTGATTTTCCTTTGTGCTGTTTGATAAATCGAATAATATCAGACTCAATATTTTTAGTTTTAGTACGTACTTCGTAGTATAAATTGGGTCGATTAAATGAAGCTTTGAAAGTAGTTGCATCGGCCATGTCCAAATTCTTCAAAATATCTTCCTGTACTTTCGGAGTGGCGGTCGCGGTCAGTCCAATGACTGGAACGTCCCCCAATTGTTTGATAATACTGCGTAAGTTTCTGTATTCTGGACGGAAATCGTGTCCCCATTCTGAAATACAATGCGCCTCATCGATGGCAACAAATGATATGGGCACCGTTTGAAGAAAGGCCACATACTCCTCTTTGGTCAAAGATTCCGGAGCAACATATAATAATTTCGTTATTCCTTGGGTAATGTCTTTTTTAACCTGTGTAATTTCCGTTTTTGTAAGTGAAGAATTTAAGACGTGCGCAATGCCATTTTCTGAAGACACACTTCTTATCGCGTCCACCTGATTTTTCATTAAGGCGATTAACGGCGAAACAACGATTGCAGTTCCGTTTTGAACTAAAGAGGGCAACTGGTAACAAAGCGACTTTCCACCTCCCGTTGGCATAATAACAAAGGTGTTTTTTTTATCTAGTATGCTTTTAATGACTTGTTCTTGTAGACCTTTAAACTGGTTGAAACCAAAATACTTTTTCAGTTCTTTGTGTATGTCAATTTCGTTTGAATTCATTCTGTGCTATTGGTATTTTATATAAATTTGCATCACATAAAGATACAACTTTCTTTTACACGTACAAATTTTATATCATTCAGTTTTGATTACAAAAGAAAATATTCTCTCGACCGCCAAAAAAGCCATACTTTCCGAAAGCGAGTCAATAAAAAAATTAGTAGATTATATCGATGCGCAATTTGTTGATGCCGTTGAAATGATATTCAATGCCAAAGGTAGGTTGGTCATTACTGGCATAGGAAAGAGTGCCATCATCGCTCAAAAGATAGTCGCTACGTTAAATTCGACTGGAACGCCATCTTTATTCCTTCATGCATCAGAAGCGATTCATGGCGATTTAGGAATGATTGCTAAAGAAGATGTCATCATTTGTATTTCTAAGAGCGGGAATAGTCCAGAAATCAAAGTACTCGTTCCTTTTTTGAAGGATTATGGACATGCATTAATTGCCATCACAGGAAACATGACGTCTTACCTAGCAAAATCTTCTGACTTGGTATTAAACACAACAGTAGACGCTGAAGCTTGTCCAAATAACTTGGCACCAACCAATAGTACGACCGCACAATTGGTCATGGGCGATGCATTGGCAGTATGCTTGATGGAATTACGCGATTTCAAAGCCTCTGATTTTGCCAAATATCATCCTGGCGGCGCACTAGGAAAAAAATTGTTGCTACGAGTTAAAGATATGCTTGAAAATGCACTCAAACCAACTGTTTCTCCTGATACACCCATTAAGAAAGTTATTTTTGAAATATCTGAAAAACGATTGGGAGTGACCGCTGTAGTAGATAACAATAAAGTTGTCGGAATTATTACAGATGGCGATATCAGAAGAATGCTCAACAATCATGATACTATTGCTGGAATAACAGCCCAAGATATCATGACCAAAAACCCAAAGACCATTACGTCTTCAAGTATGGTGATTGATGCATTCAATTTGATGGAGGATTTTTCCATTACCCAATTGGTCGTAGTCGACGAAGGGGAATTTAAAGGCATACTCCATATTCATGACATTCTAAAAGAAGGCATCATATAATGGCAAAGAAAAACCTCAACGAGATGTCGTTTTTAGACCATTTAGAAGAATTGCGATGGTTGTTAGTGAGAAGTACTATTGCGATTATTTTGATGGGAGCAGTTGCGTTCTTTTTGAGCGATTACGTTTTTGATACCATCATATTCGGACCAACGCATCCTGATTTTATTACCTATCGTTTTTTTTGTGAATTATCGCACTACGTCGGATTTAAAGATAGTATTTGCGTAGAAAGTTTTTCCTTTATTATCCAAAATACGAGTATGGAAGGTCAAGTCAATATATTGGTTTGGATTTGCATCACTGCCGGATTCATTCTTGCCTTTCCTTACATATTATATTTATTGTGGAGATTCATCAGTCCAGCGCTCTATGAAAAAGAAAGGAAAAATGCCAAGCTATTTATTTTTGTAGCCTCTTTACTGTTCTTTCTTGGCGTTTTATTTGGTTATTTTGTGGTGATTCCAATGTCAGTCAACTTTTTCGCCACCTTTAAAGTAAGTGAAGTGGTAAAAAATCAATTCAGTTTAGATTCGTACATCGGGTTAATAAAAACTTCGGTGATTGCTAGCGGTTTGTTTTTTGAAATGCCGATTATTATCTATTTCCTCACTAAACTTGGTTTGGTCACGCCGCAATTCCTGCGAAAGTATTGGAAATATGCAGTGGTAATTATCTTAATTGTGTCTGCAATAGTGACGCCGCCTGATGTAGTGAGTCAATTAATTGTAGCAATTCCAATGTTATTAATCTATGAAGCAAGTATACTTATTTCAATATTAGTTCACAAAAAACAACTCAAAATAAATGGCTGATCAAGTTCAAGAATTCAATGATTATCGTGCTAAAATGAACGAAAAATTGTTGGCCGATAACAATAAAATTATAAAACGAATTTTTAATTTAGACACAAATGCGTACGCCGAGGGTGCGCTAGATGTCAAAACGAAAGAATTTTTGGGATTGGTCGCATCGACTGTTTTGCGCTGTGATGATTGTATCAAATATCATTTGGAAACTTCCTTTAAAGAAGGAATAACCAAAGAAGAAATGATGGAAGCGATGGGAATTGCCACTTTAGTTGGCGGCACCATTGTCATTCCGCATTTGAGAAGAGCCTATGAGTTTTGGGAAAATTTAGAGGAACAAGGTTGATTCGAGTAACTTTGTAATCGTTGATTTGTTTAATCGTTTAATCGGGTATGCATTTCAAGATGATTGCCCTAGCCCTGATTGGAACGACATCCTTTTGTGCCGGCTTTCGGCGCAAAAGATATAGTGGAAAGCAGGATTAGCTACTGAAAAAACAAACCAACAATTTTACGATTCAACAATTAAACGATTAAACAAATCAACAATTAAACGATTAAACAAGACAAAATGATTTTAAGAGCAGAAAACTTAGTCAAAACCTACAAAGGAAGAAGCGTTGTAAAAGGCATTTCCGTTGAAGTAAATCAAGGAGAAATCGTCGGATTACTGGGTCCAAATGGCGCAGGAAAAACCACTTCTTTCTACATGATTGTGGGGTTGGTCAAACCGAACGCAGGTAAAATCTTTTTGGACAATCTAGACATTACGAATTACCCGATGTATAAGCGGGCACAGCAAGGCATTGGCTATTTAGCCCAAGAAGCTTCTGTTTTTAGAAAATTAAGTATTGAAGACAATATCCTCAGTGTGCTACAATTGACAAAACTATCAAAAGCAGATCAAATCGCTAAAATGGAATCGTTAATTGATGAATTCGGATTGCAACATATTCGAACCAACCGCGGTGATTTACTTTCAGGAGGCGAAAGAAGAAGAACTGAGATTGCGAGAGCATTGGCTACGGATCCAAAATTTATATTGCTGGATGAACCTTTCGCTGGAGTCGATCCGGTTGCGGTAGAAGACATTCAAAGAATTGTAGCGCAATTGAAAAACAAAAATATCGGTATCTTAATTACCGACCACAATGTGCAAGAAACCTTAGCCATCACCGATAAAACCTATTTGATGTTTGAGGGAGGCATCCTAAAAGCAGGAATTCCGGAAGAATTAGTAGAAGACGAAATGGTGCGAAGAGTTTACTTGGGACAAAATTTTGAATTAAGAAAGAAAAAACTAGAATTTTAAAACCTTAGTATATAAGAAATGGAAGATCAAGATAAATATGAAGCGTGGCATAAAGACCCTAAAAATTGGAAATTTGGTGTCTTTTATTACAACCCCGAAGACAAAAGAACTTTTCCTCCTAAGCGCATCAAACAAATGGGATGGACCATCAACTTTGCGGATGCTAAATCTGTGGTTGCCCTAGTACTTTTCTTGATTTTTGTTGGTTGGCTCATTCTATATACCAATTTTCAAACCTCATAGTTATCGTTTGGTCATGTAATGCAACATTTTTGGCGTTCCATTGTATAAATTGACATCAACATTTCCTTCGATACCGTCTATCGAGGCTTTTTCTGTAAACTGCCAAAACAGCCAATCATCCTGCATCGTTTCTGCAAAAAAATTGTAATTGGCAATCCAAAATTGAAAATCACTAAAATCATCTTGTAAGAAATCTTCGTAATACCTTTCGTTGGTATAAATAATTGGCTTTATTCCATAATGCTGATCCACCTTGGTCAACCAGCGTCGCAGCCCCGCTTTTAAACTATCCATCGGCTGATTTTTAGGAAAGGATTCAATATCTAAAATGGGTGGCAAGTCGCCTTTTTGTAGCGTAACGGTTTTTATAAATAATGTGGCTTGCGCTACTGAGTTTTCGTTGGGTCGATAAAAATGATAAGCGCCTCGAAGCATCTTATTATTTTTCGATTCCTTCCAATTCCTTTCAAACTGCGAATCAACTTTATCTTTTCCGGCAGTGGCGCGGATAAAGACAAACTGAATCGGAAAAGCGCCTTCAATCGTACGCACTTGGTTCCATTGAATTTGTCCTTGATATTGCGAAACATCTATTCCAACAACTTTATCTGCATACTGCGTTAACAGTTGAAAATTCCTAACATCAGTCAGTCGCTTCGACTCGCGCTTTTCGATCACTTTAGATGATTTAAATCCAAAATAATACGCCAAGCCACTGCGATAATGAAACCCTATTGTAAATAAGAAAAACAAACAAGATGCACCCAGTAGATAATTGAACCATTTCCCTTTTACGGAGACGCTACTTTTGCTTTTTCGTGATTTCCGTTGAATAGTGTTCCTTTTGACAACCTTACGCTTCATTACTACTTAACTGGACGAATCAAAATATTTTGAAAGACGGAAAGCAAGACGTACATCAGAATAACCAAAGCCACGCCAAGAAAATCAAAGAAAAATAGCAGCAAGATCGACAGCAATAGGAAGCCAATTTGTAGAGAATTATCTTTAAAATTTAACTTTTTAATCTTTAAGGAAAATAAAGCAATTTCCGCATTCATCATAAATGTACTCAAAGCGGTAAGAAGCAAAAACCAAGTAGATGTCAGTAATTCGGAAATAAAATGATAATTGTCTTCTTCCAAAATTAATGGCAAACTAAGAATCAATAAGGCATTGGCGGGAGTTGGCAATCCGATGAAAGAATCTGTTTGACGGGTGTCAATATTAAAATTAGCCAATCGATAGCATGCTCCTAAGGTAATAACAAATCCCAAATAAGGAAAAACTTCCGGAGTTTCTATGTCAAAATTAGCAAGCATGACAAACATGGTAAATCCCGGAACAAGACCGCTGGTCACCATGTCTGCTAACGAATCTAACTGCAGTCCTAATGGACTAGAAACATGAAACAATCGCGCAAAAAAACCGTCAAAAAAATCAAGAAATATACCCAAACTGACAAAGAAAAAAGCGAATTGAAAATTCTTTTGAGTAACAAAAATGATGGCAATACAACCACAAAACAAGTTTAATAAGGTAATAATATTTGGAATGTACTTTTTGAATTGCATATGTTTGTTTTTTCTGTAAGGCAAATTTAGCACAATAACTTCAAGACAAGTGCGTTTTTGATAGAGTTTTAGTTTAGTCAATTCACAATTAATTACAAAAATTGAAATTAGCTAGAAACAAGCTCAACAAAAATGTATATTTTTGAAAAAAAATTGAAAACGATTGTTTGTAAATCAAATTGCTTTGAAAAGAAAATTTTGTATTCTTTTTCTGTTGGTCGCTGGCTTTTTGCACGGGCAAACCACTAGAAAATACTCCAATGAGTTTATGAATATTGGTGTCGATGCTGCCGCTTTGGGGATGGCCAATGCTGTCACGGCATCTACGCACGATGTAAACTCCGGTTACTGGAACCCAGCAGGTTTAGTTGGTATTGCAGAAGGTCAAGTAGCCTTGATGCATGCCAGTTATTTCGCAAATATTGCGCAATATGATTATGCTGCGTATGCAAAACCTATAGATGATAAGAGCTCTTGGGGAGTTTCCCTGATTCGTTTTGGAGTGGATGATATCCTAAACACCACGGAACTTATCGACGATCAAGGAAATATAGATTTCAATAGAGTGAGTAAATTTTCTACTGCTGATTATGGTTTCACATTTTCATATGCCAGAAAATTACCGCTAGACGGATTGCAATATGGAGTAAATGCCAAAGTAATACGAAGAATTATCGGAGATTTCGCGAACTCATGGGGATTTGGAGTTGATGTCGGATTCAAATTTGAAAGGAAACAAATGGGATATCGGATTAATGCTGAGAGACATTACGACAACTTACAATATTTGGAACATTGATGAAGATGAATACGCAAAGATTCAAAATGCAGTGGAAGGTCAAAATCAAGAAAAGCCAGAAAGTACGGAGATCACCTTGCCCAAAGCGCAATTGGGAATCTCAAGAAAATTCGAATACAACTATGATTATACATTTATGCCCGCCATCAATTTCAATATGGAATTTGCAAAAACCAACGATATTATCGCCTCTGATTTCGTTAGTATTGCACCAGCTGTGGGCTTTGAATTTGGTTACACTGATTTAATATTTCTTAGAACTGGTTTTGGTAATTTTCAAAATGTTACGCAAATTGACAATACCACAAAGTTGAGTTTTCAACCTAATGTTGGACTTGGATTTAAATACAAAGGAATCCAGATTGATTACGCATTGACTGATCTTGGTAACCAAAGCGCGGCACTTTATTCTAATATCTTTTCCCTCAAAGTTGATTTAGGTATTTTTAAGTAGGATGAAACAACTCATTCAAAAACCGCTTTTTCTTGCAGTACTTTCGGGCCTCTTGCTAGCATTGAGTTGGCCAACTTACGGATTTCCTTTACTGATATTCTTTGCGTTTATTCCGCTGTTACTAGCAGAAAAAAAATTACGAGAAAAAAGTCCAAAAGTAAAACTTAACATTCTATTTCAGGCCTATTGCACTTTTGTTATTTGGAATGCAATAACAACTTGGTGGCTCTACTATGCCTCTGGTTTTGGGATGTTTTTTGCCGTGCTAGTCAATGCGCTTTTGATGAGTATTTTATTTCTGCTCTATCATATTGTAGCGAAAAGAAGTGCTCGGACTCTGAGTTTATTATTCTTTTTATTTCTTTGGATTAGTTTTGAGAAATTTCACTTAATCTGGGATTTTTCTTGGCCTTGGTTAAACTTGGGGCATGTTTTTGCCGACTTTCCGCAATGGATTCAATGGTATGAATTTACCGGTGCCTTCGGTGGCTCCTTGTGGGTTTTAGGAGTAAATATCATTGGGTTCTATCTGATTTCGAAACCTGCTAAGGCTTCGGAAATGGAAACGATAAAAATGATGACAGCACCTGTTGCTTTATTGATTGCCATTCCAATAATCACTTCTTTGTGGATTTTTAAAAACTATGAAATTAAAGGAAAAACAAAAGAAGTAATTGTCCTACAACCCAATGTTGATCCGTATACTGAGAAATATGACACGCCGAATTTTTATATTACAAAAGGACTCTTAGAACAGGCGGATTCATTAGTTACAGATAATACCGAATTCATTATTGCACCAGAAACGGTATTAGCGGAAAGCGTTCCATTTGATCAATTCTATAATTCTCCGAGTCGCTACTTAATGATGAACTACATTCAAATGCATCCAAAAGCGCAATTACTTTGGGGCATTGACACCTATAACTTTATCCTTGATCAAAAAGACATTTCAACGAGCTCAAATATTTACAAAGAGGGTGTTTGGGTGAATTTTTACAATGCAGCATTATTTATTAACGATCAACCTGATTTTCAAAAATACTACAAATCAAAATTAGTGGTAGGTATTGAAAACTTACCATACAAGAGCGTTTTGGAGCCTTTACTTGGCAATGTGATGTTGGATTTGGGTGGTACAATCTCAACGAAAACAACACAAGAAGATCGCTCTGTTTTTGTCGCAAATGATGGAACTAAAGTAGCGCCAATTATTTGTTACGAATCTGTTTACGGGGAATACGTGACGGAGTACGTGCAGCATGGCGCGCAGTTTTTGGCAATTATTACCAATGATGCGTGGTGGGACAAATCACAAGGTCATAAACAACATTTAACCTTTGCAACCTTGCGTGCGATTGAAACCAGAAGAGATATTGCGAGAAGTGCAAATACCGGAATTTCAGCTTTTGTGAACCAAAAAGGAGAAATCGTTTCACGAACAAATTACGGAGAGAAAAAAGCATTGCGGGGCAAAGTGCATCTCAATAACAAACTGACTTTTTATACCCAGAATGGAGATTATATCGCGTATAGCTCCATTATTTTTTTAGTACTGATAAGTCTTTACGTACTATTTAAAAAATTGGTTCCAGGAACCTATTGACCGCGGTAGAATAAAACGGTACTAAATGTCTTCAGTACAATATTGATGTCGAGAAATATACTTCGATGTTTGATATAATACAAATCGTATTGCAATTTTATCAAACTATCATCAATCGTTTCACCATAAGAGTACTTTACTTGCGCCCACCCTGTCAAACCAGGCTTAATAACATGACGGGTTTCGTAAAAAGGCATCACTTCTGCAATTTCACGAACAAAAACAGGTCGCTCCGGACGCGGTCCGATGACACCCATTTCTCCCTTGAGAATATTAAAAAACTGTGGTATTTCGTCGATACGGGTTTTTCTTAAAAATTTTCCAAACGCGGTGATTCGTGAATCATTAATCGTGGTAAATACAGCACCATTAGACTCCGCATTTTTGACCATCGTTCTTAATTTTAAAATTCTAAATGGAATTCCATTTTTTCCGATTCTTTCTTGCGTATAGAAAAATTTTCCTTGATTGCCGAGCAGGTTTCCGAGCAGAATTAAAGGCGAAATTACCAAGCCGATGGCTAATCCAATTATTGAAATCACAATTTCCAATATTCGAACAACTAAAAGGTATAATTGATTTTGATTGCTTCTGCTAAAAGGGAAATATCTATAAAAATCTCGCGCTACATACTGCACTGGAATTCTGTTAGTTATCGCTTCATAGACTTGCGTGTATTCACGAATCACGTACCCATTTTCCAGAAGATGAATAAGTTGGTTATACAAATTCACAGTAATACCATCTGTTTTTTGCGACGCAATGACGACTTCGGAGACCGAATGCTTGATAACAAAATCTTCCAATTTGTCAATGTCAATATTTTTGACAAAATCTTTCTCCTTTTTTATTTTACCCACTTGATTGCTATCTGAATTAACGTATCCCATCACTTTGTAATGTGGATCGACATTTTCTAAAGCAAGTACTAATTCTTCTGCCTGATCTTTGTCGCAGATCAAAATAACCTTCTTTTCGAATCGACTAGAGGCAAGAAACTTTACATAAAACAACCGCCACAAAAACAATGAAAGTAAAATTGCAACATAGAAAAATAGAATTTGTATCCTATTTGCCGGGAGAAAAGGTGTATATATTGGTGTCAATAAATAGACTAAAACAGTAGTAGAAGCCGTCAATATAATACTCTTTACGACTTGAAATTGATTACTAGCCACTTGAAGATTGTACATTTCGAAAACGGTTCCGATTATATTGAGATATGTACCTAAAACTATCGTCCAATAATAATTTGTCGTCGAAATATTAAAATAATTGAACTTGAAAATAATTCCTACAGAATACAGCGCCAACAACACGGTTAGCACATCAAAGATTCTCAGCAGAATCTTGCGCTCAGAAATTTCAAAATGTATTTTCTTATTGACAACCATAAAGAATCAATGACGTATTTAGAACGTGCAATTTAGTAAAATAAAATAGTCAGCATAAAATAATAAAATCAAAAATTACTATAGCATTGTCCACTAGTTTAAGATTTTGACAATTCCTCTTTATGATTAACAACTTTGAGGAGTGTCAAAGAATATAAAAATGCCGGAGCAGCCAGACGCATAGCCGCGTGGTTAATAGTAAGCAGCCAAAAGGTCAAAAAACACAACAAATAAATGTTGTACTTATTGTCCAAATACAAAACTAATGGAGTAAGAAAAAGAATGACCAGACAGAGAATTCCTAATGATCCATGCTCGGCAATCATTCTGGTAATTTCATTATGCGACACAACAATTTCTCCTGTCTTTTCATATCTCTTTTCCATATTTCTCCCAACGCCAATACCAAATATTGGATATTCAAGGAAAGTTTCTATCTCTTCACTTGCTAATTCTCCTCGTCCCGTCAACTGATCTTCTTTTACTCTTCCAGCAGCATCTTGATTTGAATATCTCTTGATGATTAATCCATTGGTCTGTTCGCTAGAATAAGCCCATGCGGCACCAAAAGCTAGTGCGATAAAAACAATCATTCCAATCATTCTTAGCTTTTCTTTCTACCGATGAATAAAAAATGAGACAAGAACTAAAATAAGAATCATCGAAAACCCAGTAATCATTCCTCCCCTAGAAAAAGTGATAAAACCACGGTAGGTGATAAACATAGTCAATATCAAATTAAGAGAAAACTGAAAAATGCTCTCCGAAAGCAACATGAGTCTTGACGCAAAAACAAACATTCCGAAGCCTAACATTGTGGATACTTGGTTGGGGCCAAACCCTCCCGAGGCTAACGCATTTGATTCAGTTCCCGTAATAATATCTTTAATATTAGGTGTAAAAATGGTGAGATAAATGACACAACTAACAATAGGCAAGCCGATGCACAACAAAACGTTGTTTACTTGATCCATCGTTATTCTTCGCTGATACGTATACAATGCACAGACGCCCAAGCATACTGGCCCGGTTATATTGAAGGATATTTCCTTCCGTAAACTGATGGCATAATTTAATTCCATACTCGTAAGCAATACTCCCGGAATTAGTAAAATCAAAAATATCCAATAGGGCACTGCATTTTTAGAAATACCTTGATAATAGATGCCAACTAAAATAAATATCATCACTCCAAATTTCGAGAATTCATAAACTGGATTCCCATCGGTCATACGCAAGACAATTTCACTTCCTACCATATAGGCAGTGGCATAGAGTACTTCGTTATTTTTATTTTTGGAATTTATGATATATAAAATACCGCCAAAAATGATACTATAGCCGTATATTTTAGGTATAAATTCATTGTTATATAACAAGGCGCCAATCACGACATGCAATAAGATTAGAAAAAGGTACTTTTTATCTTGATTTAACATTTTAATTCGCCTTTGATCCAATTGATATATTTTGATACGACCGCATATTCACTGTGATTGGTATCGATTACTTGACTTAAATTATCACCAAATGTACTTCTTAAAGTCGAGCTATTGATTAGCTGTAGCAATGCCTTTTGAAATAATTCTACCGAATTTGATGGCACAACAAAACCGTTGACGCCGTCATGGACAATGAGCGGGATTTCCCCAACATCCGTCACAACAACCGCTTTCTTATGCAAACCATACTCCAACAATGCCACGGGAAGCCCTTCAGAAGTAGAAGCTATGACACCTATTGTACTTTGTCCTAGGATATGATCGATGTCTTGACAAACACCATAAAGAAAAACACGTTCTTCCAAATTATTATTCGCAATCATCTTTTTTATATCCGCAGAATAATTGTCGCACAAGTCAGTTCCTATAAAGTGAAAGGTCCAATCAGGGTGACTATCTCTGAGTTTAATCGCGACTTCTACCAGCAATTTATGATTCTTAGGATGTCTCAAATTAGCCAGACAAACTATCCTTTTGTCCGCAAATCCCTTTAAGGAAGTTACTTTAAATTCCTGACGACTCAAAACCGTGAAGTTTGGTAAATAGATCACTTGATCAAATCCTAATTTACTTTTACACCAGTGCTCAAGATTGTGATTTACAACTATTATTCCGCAAAAAAAACGAGACAATATCCATAAAATGATATTGTGAATTGACAATGTTTCACTTCGAGCTCCGGCATGCTCATGCCAGATAATTGCTATTCGTGGATGCATTAACTTTAATAGAAAGGCAGTAAAATAGGATGTTCCATGAGCATGTACCCACTTAACTTGATTTTCTTTACATATCGACCGCAACCTAAAAATTGAAATCAAATCAAAGGTAAACTGCTTATGTAAGCAATTGAAAAACACTTCTTTCTCAATTCGACTTCGCAAAGCGCCTTCTTTTCTTGTAGCAACAATCCCTGAAAATTCGATTCGAGTGGAAAGTGCGTTGGCATAGTTTACCGCAATACGCTCCGCTCCTCCTACTTCGAGTGAATCAATAAGCTGAAGTATTCTCATTGTCGCAGCAATGTTTTTATTTCACTTTCAAATAGATCTAAAGTATATTTTCTAGACCAATCCAATCCTTTCCTAGCTTTCTCCTCGTACGCTTCCTTATCTTTAATTAAGCCGTTTATCAAAAGGACATCATTGTGAAAATCCATCGTCAAAAGCAGGCCTCTTTTGCCATCGTCTAGCATATCCGGAACACAAGAAACTCTTGTTGCAATAGGTAAACAACCCCAAAACATGCCCTCGGCAACCACTTTTGGCCACCCTTCACTTTTTGATGGCAAAATATTAAAATGTGCTTTTTGATATACTTTTTCATTTCTTCGTGAGAAAAATTGCCTTTAAGAAACACGACCTCTCCCAATTGATGTTCGGTAATATATTTTTCTAATGTAGATTTTTCTCTTCCGCTTCCATACAAACACAACCGAACAGTCAGTCCTTTTTTCGCGAGTTCCTCTATTATCTTTACGGCATACAAGGGTCTTTTCCCATCGGACAGTGTTCCTACAAAAATAAAATCAATGACCTGACCGAAATCTCTGCGTCCCACTGGTATTTTTTCGTACTCCTTATAAGAAGCGGTAAAGAAAGGTTTGATATTTTTTGTCACTCCTTCCCAATTTCCATAAACCAAAACTTGCATATTTTTCGTCAAAAAAGTGTTGCTCAGCAACCATTTCTGTAGCCTGTATGCCATCGGCTGTTTTGATTTCGGATCCCAATTTCCAGCATATTTTGCTGTTTTGACTTTACTTGGGAAAAAAATCTGAACAAGACAAGCCATCAAACCAAGATTTCCAGGACATCGCAAATGAATATGATCTGCCCATCGCATCGCACGATATAATTGATAAAAATTCCAAAAAGAATACTGAAAAGCGCTCACACTGCTTCTAAATGACTTTACATTAAAAGCTTTTGCGACAAAAATTCTAGAAATAGGGAAATGAATTGGGGAGATTAAAAGATCCTTGTCTTTGCTCAAAATTGGACAAACAAACGCAATTTCATCGGAATGCTTTGCCCAGATTTCCATCTCTTTTATATACGGACTGTAGGCAGAAAAAGTACCTTCTTTTTTGATAAAAGGAGCAAAAGAAATGACAACTAGTTTCATTAAATATATCCTTTAGAGCCATTTTGTGATACTTCTACAGCTGGAACACCAACAACAGTGGCGCCCGCTTTAACATCGGAAGTCACTAAGGAACATGCACCAATTAATACGTCGTCTTCTATAACTATTTTCCCCGCAATTACAGAATTTGCGGCTATATACACATTGTTACCAATGATTGGGACACCTCTATTTTCGTCCAAACCTGAAACTCCAATGGTAACATTTTGCGCTACATTACAATTGTCACCAAGGATGGCATCTTTATTAAAAATAATACCGCCAAAATGGCCTATATAAAATGAATGACCAATTTTTGTCGACGCGGGAATAGATATTCCTGTGGTCAGCTCTATGAGTTTTTGCCAAAGAAATAAGATACTCTTAAAAACAAAACGAAACGGTTGCAAAGTAACTTTGTTGTAACAATAATGAGCTACTCGATATTGAACTGAAGCCCAAAATCCTTGGGTGAAAAACAGAATTACAAAGAAATTAGCTCCGTACTTCCTGTACTTATTGTAGTCTGATTGTATATACTTAAATAGTGTCATTTTACGGTAATTGTGGCCTGTTCAAAAGTAAGGAAAACCAACCAACCATTCTTCCTAAAAATTCAAAAAAAGAATCTTCCCTTTTGGTTGTTGTAAATGTATTAGTTAAACGAATGAAAGTTAACAGCAAAGTGATGGAATGCCATTTCGCTTGCGCCTTAAAACTGGGGTGACGATGTTTAATTCGCCAAACATACCAGCCATTTCGAACCACCATTTTACCATAGCGATATTGACTCGGTCTTCCAGAACTATCATGGAAATGCCCTAATTTAGCAGCAGTATTGACATACAATTTTCCTGCTTTTGATAATCGCAAGGTAAAATCGGCATCTTCATAAAGTCCGTAACCTTCGAAGTAAGTAGAAAACTGAAAGGTCTCAAAAACGCTTTTTCGAAACGAAGAAACTCCTCCCATCAATTGCTCTACTTCATATATTTTATCAGAAGGCGGTAAAAACCCAACACTTCTTCCGTGAGAAAATTCAGGGAGAAATCCTGGTTTGGTATCGCTATCCAAACCCAATCTTTTCCTCAGAACAAAACGGGAGCCGTCCTTTTTCTTCCAGCCATCGTAATAATATTCTTTAAGCTGTGGTTGATAATTGGGCCCTACAAAATCCCATTCATCTTCATTGGCAATATAACCCCCTACGCCCAAAGCAGCGGGAAATAAATCATAAGTTTTAAGAATTTCTTCAAAATACCTAGGGTCTAAAATGGTATCGTCATCTAAAAACAAACAATATCTATATCATTTTCAACTTTCGATATTCCAAAATTTCTTTGCTTTGTTAATCCGCGATACTGTTCTTCAACTTTAAAATATTGTAAATTCAGATACGAACTAGACTGCAAAGCCAATTGAGTTTCGTCATTTCGCGAACCATCAATAACTAAAATTTCATCGGGATAAAGCGTCTGTACCTTCACTGATTCCAATAAATCTACAATTGGTTTCGGACGCATATAGGTGCAAATTATTAAAGAAAACTTCATGGTTTATTGAGTTCTAACTCCTAATTTGATAAGCTTCTTGGCATAAAATAATGATTTCTGAAATTGCAATAGTTTAAAAGGAACTTTCAACAAACGAAAGATAAAAGTCAATTTTGAACCATTCATTAAAAACAGAAAAAAATATTTATGCTTAAATTCAGTGAGTTGCTCAGGAGAAAATTGCTTGCAAAACTGATACATTAATGTTGGACTCGGAACGGGTCGAATCCATTTTACTGGCGTATCTAATTCCCACGGTTGTTTTTTACGTTTCTTTCCGAGTATTTTGGCTTGCGAACCCCAAAAACGATAGCCTCCACTGCTGGGTTTCAAATGCAGATTAGTTGAAAAAGGATTGTGTAAAACAGGAACTCCTAATTTCAGTAACGAAATTCCAAAATCGCCATCTTCGCCATAACCACCGTCATAATTGATATCATTACCTACCAACTGATCAACATACACTTTCTTTACACAGGAATTCGCGTTACTAAACATTTGTATGCTTCCGACAAACCACCTTTTTTTCTTTATTGCATCTAGTTTAATTGTTAAATCATTTAGATCTTGATTCGAATGGTCAGCCATGATGTCTAACCCATTGCAAGCGCCTGCATTATAGGTCTGAAGCAACTTTAGATGATTTTCAATAAAATCTGACGGAATACGAATATCGTCATCTCCAAAAATAATGTAGGATCCTGTACAAACTGAAATAGCTTCATTTCGCGCTCTGCAGCTACCTTTAGTTGTTTGCCACTTGACAATCAGTTCAAACGAGTACTTATCTTCATCATACAGGCGCTCATCTCGGGAATTCTCAGGCGTTGCGTCAACCACCACCACTTGCGTAGGCAGATAGGATTGATTTGACAAATCATCCAGCAACCGCAAGGTGAAATCTTGTCGTAACATGGTTGGAATAATGTAGCTCACTGTTGGCGCACCTTGAATTGGATTCAGCGTTCTCGGAGCAAACAATGGTCTATCGATAATTTGCTTGAAATTATTCTTGGCATAAAGAAAAGCTTTCCATTCACTAATTCTCCATATTCCCTTTCGATATAACATAAAAAGAGCGTGGTCAATTTTGAAATTTTTGATATAAAAAACATAGCGATCTCTTGGCGAAATAGTTATCTTTTCAGTTACCACTTCTTTATAAAGCCCACGAACATATAGTGGCACAACTCCTTGGTTTCGCAATGAATTATACCCAAAATCAAGCGCTTGCATTTGCAAATTTTCGTAATCGCTATCAAACCCTTTCAATGTTTCCCACACAGATTTTCTTACGGCAAAAAAATTCGGATTGATTCTCCAACTGACACATTCATCTAATCCTTCAAAGTCATTAATGTACCAAAATAGCACGGAGGACTGAATGGCTAAATCTTGAAAAGCATTTTTATAACCTTGTTCAAAAGAACTGTGCCAAATATCGCCATATCCAACTGCCAATTGTTCTAATTTATTAAGATCTGGTTGTCCAGTATAGAGGATTAGTTCTCCACTTTTGGACCTATATTCACTTAGTATCATATTATTTCTTTTCCTTTAAGACGGAGCAATAAAATTCAATGTTTCTCTTTACCAATATATCGATATCAAAATCGGCCGCTACTTTTTCTCTTGCGGCAAGTCCAATAGCCTGATTTAATTTATCATTTTGAATAATCATTACAATTTTTTCAGCAAACGCATCATGGTCTTTTGGATCAACCAGAAAACCGCTTACGCCATCATCAATAATTTCCGTTGCCCATCCAATGTTGCTATTCACTACTGCTTTTTTCATAGCCATGGCTTCAATGGTGACCATTCCTTGCGTTTCTGCAAAAGTTGGAAAGACGCATACATTGGCTTTTTGAATATAATCTTGAACCTGTTCATAAGGCACTTTCCCTAAATATTTCACCCTTGCGATTGTCGAACCATTGAGCGCATTTTGAAGCAATAACCAAGTTGATTCGCACTTTGTTTTTCGATCATAGGAATCACCTCCAACAATAATGAGTTGAGCGTTTGGGAACTTGTTGAGCACCTTTTCAAAAATAGGGGCCAACTCTAACACTCCTTTTTTTCGAATAATAGTTCCCATATATAAAATCAAGCCTCTTTCATAAGAATCTGGATTTGCATTGTGAAACTTATCTAAAGACAAACCACTCGGAATCTTTACAATAGCCTTTTTCTTGATTCTAAAAATATACTGTGTAATTTTTGCCGTGAAATCTGAGGGAGTGATATAGGCAACAGCGTTTTTGATACCTCTTTTTTCAAAAATGAAATTTTTTATCTTTTGACGTCGCTGCTCTAAATGACAAAAGTACGCGTCAGACCCATGAAATCTTATAATCAAAGGGACTTTAAGGTCCATAAAAGCAGTAATTCCTGTCCAATCAGGAGCTTCAATAAGATCAATCTTATCAATAATTACATACTGATTGATGTAGTTTTGAAGATATTTTCGATAGTAAAACCAAGTAGCAAACCTAAATTTCTTTGAAGCAATTAGGTGTATTTTGATGTTATTTTCGATAAACACTTCGCTTTTATTCTGTCCGTAAACAAAAATAGAAATACTAATTCCTTCCTGAATAAGTGCATTTGCCAAATTCAATATTGTAGTGCCAATCCCCGCGGCATTTTCTACCTTTGGATGCGGATATTCAGGAGTAAGAAAGGCAATGTGCATATTTTAGTTTTTTATCCAAATACAAGAAATGTTCCTACCGTTTAATTCATTTCTTGAAATAAACAGATGCTCATTCTTCTTTAATTCCTCCGATAGATCGCTCTTTAAAACACCATAAAAAGCATAGGATCGTTGATTGATTAAAGTAAAATCCTTCAAATAATCTTTCAATTGACTCGCAGATATCCCCTTATTTACATCGTCTGTTTTATTCTCAACATGAATATCCGTTACACTCCAAATCTCCTCTGCCGTCATCCGACGATAAATTACTTTTTCAGACAACAACTGATCATTGATGTGATCTATATAATTTTTCCTTCCTAGTTTTCGATTAATAAAATGTTTCCAGTTTTTTGGAATGAAATCAACAAGTTTTTTTGAGGAAGATGAAGAAACAAAGCTTTGATATGCTGCTACTCTATCGAGATAAATAGGGTCTTTAAGGTAGTCACCATTGGGATCTTGCAAGTGAATCAAGAAGCCGCCAGGAACCAATAAATTATTGATTTTCTGAAGGAATATGTCCAATTCAGGAATATGATGCAAAACCGAACAAACTATAATGATGTCGTATGAACCTTCCAAATCTGAAATTTCCGAATTAATAGGGACATACTTCTTACCCCAAGATTTCGCTTTCTTTTCTGCCAGTTTTAGCATATTGGGCGAAGTATCTAACAAAGTGATTTCATCGATATGTACACCCAATTTTGAATGGAGTAGTTGTTGGGTGCTCAAACCAGTGCCACAACCTATGTCTAATAAACGCATACTTGAACTAGGTGTTTTAAAGTTGCATAGATCATCCACCAAAAGATTAATTTGTTCCTGCAAACTTTCCCACATATCTTGGTGCATACTATCATAATGAAAAGCTTCATGGTCATGAAAAACCACATTTATTCTAGATTGGAATCCTTCGACAGTCAATGGGCTCCCCGTTTTTCTTAAAAGTGGCAATAAACTGGAATAACTCATAATGAAAATAAATTTTGTATGCGTTGTGGATTAATTATTAAAATCTAGAAGCACTTAACTATTTAATGTTTACAATATACTCTTTAGATCCTTTATTTGAAACTATCGAAGCCAACGGTGAAGCTACTACTGAGTTGGAGGGAACATCAAACGTCACAATGGCATTGGCACCGATCAACACATCGTCACCAATGGTTACTCCTCCCAAAATGGTTGCTCCTGGGCCCAAAAAACAACGGTTACCGATTTTTGGCACTCCAGTTTTTTTTCCACGGATCAGCACACCGATAGTAACCCCTTGAGAAAGATTGCAATTCTCCCCTATTTCTGCATCACCATGAACCACTATTCCACCAAAATGTCCTATGTATAAACCTTTACCAATTTTGGTTCGATACGAAATATCAATGCCATACTTATTGGTCAAATGTCGGAGCCAAATCATCAAGAAATAAAATAATAATCGACTCCTACTTTTATAATACTTGCAGAAACGACAAAGAAAAATAAACTTAAGTCCAGGTGCATAATTCGGTCCAAAACACTTAAAGAACAATCGTATTGAAAATGGCTGACGGATTCCGTATCGAAGAAGGTCTTGCTGCAAATCTTCTCTCAGTGCTGTTTTTGTCATTGGAAATTCAAATTCAATATTTTTATTTTATCAAAGAACTTAATTTAGACTTGATTCTTTGCCATTGTTTCTTGCAATATTTTTTTGATGCGTAGGTCGGATCTTTAAATATTATCGGTTCGTCTGCCATTCCCCTATCCACTTTTACCACGTGATCAAAAATCGTATCAATCCGTTTCGTATGTTTTTCATTAGACCCGTAAGACCTTGCATACCAGGTATGATAAAGCATCGGATTACCGTCAAAATCGAATACTAAATTAGTAATATGATCATCTTCAAAAGGAACGGTCGCATTCAGAAAAAGAAACTTCTTTCCTTTTCTTCTCAACCAAAAATAAAAACAGTAATAAGGTTCAAATAAACTTTCTTTACTGAAATCTCCTTGCAAAATAGTCAAATCATCGCTAAATTCATCTTTCAAAATATATTGGTGCTTTAAGACTTCTTTTTCATTCCACAAATCACTTATTTCTTTGAAATTTATAATCGAAAAAAAAGTATTAATTCCGTATGGATTCTGAATCCGATGCGGAATAACCCCTCCATCTCGAACTCCACAAACGCTGTAATTACCAGCTTCCATTTTTTCTATAAGACTGAATACCAGCTTCGAATCGATAAACAAAACATCCTCGTCAGCCATAATCAACCAATCGATATGTTGGTCTTTCAGTTTTTTAAACATATAGCGGATGCTGTCCATGGCGTGCATTCCGTTTCTCCCATCAATCACATATTTGGGTAGTCCTTTAGGGAATAACGGCGAAGATTTTTGATATAAATCAAAATTGACAACAGTAGACAAAATAGCAATATTTTTACGCATCTTTTACTAACTTTTTTTGAACTCTTAAGAGCCCTCTTCTCAAATAGGGGTCTTTAATATTTTGATCGTGATAAAAAATCATAAACCCATTGGTAGGTCGAACTTCAAGATTATAACGTTCTAAAATCGTCGTAAATTCGACCTCATCATCTTGTTTGTGATAGGTGCAAATCGCCATCTTAAATTGTTTTTCTGCTTGTAGAAACTTTTTAGCTCCTGCTAGGAAATTGGCTTCTTCTCCTTCTATATCTACTTTTAAAAAAGTAATATCATCATGTTCGTTGACAAAGGTATCTAAGGCCACAGAGTCGTTTTGATCTGAATTAGAAACAAATTGATTACAAATAACCACCTTTTCTTTCCATGGCTCAAAGGTTGCCTCTAGGGCTTCAATCCATTCTGCATCACATTCAAATAGATATATTTTCTTCACAGTTTCGATATTACTTAACGAAAAATTTCCTTCCGCTGCGCCAATATCAGCAATTACATCGTTAGAATTCAAATTAAAGTCGTCTGTCAAATATAAATGAGGAGAATCAGGATCTTGGTCGAGTTGTAACCCATGATACAAACTTTTTATTTTTGCTTCTGAATACGATCTTTTAAAATAGAGCTTCTTATGATCATGCATTACATAACGTAAACCATTGGATACGTCTTGCATCACGTTGATCGCTGATTTGTCATATTTTTTCTGAAAATCGTACGGAAAAACAGTAACCGGATTCGATGCAAGATAGCGAACAACTATCTCCTCTTCTTCAGTTCTTATCGATTTAGTTTGATAGAAATCAATAATTTTAGACCTCAATTGATTCAAAAATTTTTGTTGTCTTCTTTGGTCAATTTGCACTATAATTCTTGATTTCAATTGAGTTGGAATCAAATTGATAAAAAGATTTGCTGCAGATTTTAAACTCATATTGTTTGGAAATTTTAGTCAAATAAAAGAAAGCAACTAACAAAAAAACACTAACTCGAAATATTCCCTAATAATAAGAAAAATTAACAATGCTTTATACTATTATTTCTTGTATGGCTTGTATAATTCTCTTTGAGGCTTCGTCTATGGGATGCTGATTTATTTTTTCGAACCATTGCTTTGCATTTGCGACAATCATATCAGGATTCTCAAGGCCTTGAAGAATTATTGACTCCATTGAATTAGGCGAATTAATCCAAAGCACCGAATCTTTCGACGGCATGGAACGAAAATGCACATAGTCATAAATCTTCTTGACAGTCCAATCCGGTTGAATAGAATGGGCAACATCATAATTGATAAATGCGCAAGCTTTATGATGAGTGGCATAATCAAAAGCCATGGTCGACCCAAGATTAATAACCATTTCGGAATGAGCGATGGTATTGATTTGTAAATTTAGATCTTCCTTTGTGGGCAAAATGGTATTCCAATCGTTTCCCGTTTTTTCCCATTTTGGGTTTACCGCTACAATTGTATCGGCATATTTTTCTAAAACATCATCAAAACGATCTGAAAAATCTACTGGACATCTTCTAAAAATAATTCCAAGTTGATAACCTTTACTATTGAGTTGCCTCACTGCTTTTGCAGTATCTTCCAAATAAACTGGGTCGTTTGGTGACGTTGTGATGTCATCCCCAGAATAACAAATATATTTTTTGGAGACCTCTAAATTATTTTGGGCAAAAAAAACTTCTTTAGAAAGCAGGATCTCCTTATTCGTATGCATTTCAAATTGTGGCGTACCTGTTACTTTAATTTGGCTTTCTTTTATAAAAGGATAATACTTGAGCAGTTCATTTTTCATGTAATCACTCCAAACAAAGTAATAATTAGGTTCCAAAACTAAGGTCGCTTTGGGAATGTTGTCCCATGAAAAAATAAAAGTCCCCGTCGGAATATGTAAATCTTCCGCTGCTAAAATAGGCGCCAAAGCCAATGTAGTTCTTTGATTGGTGCAAAAAACAAAATCTGGTTTCTCTTCTTTTAAGACTTCTATACAACTATGATAGTAATCTGTTCTGCGTTCAAACTTAAAAATGGAGCTTCTTATTTTTTCAATTCCTTTCGGGGAGGTATGCAATAAAGTAAGTGCACGAATTGCTATATACTTGATAATATTCGTTAAAGAATCTTTTTGCACCGGAAATCGATAGCTATCATAAACGTCATCTTTAAATTTACGTCGATTCAAATTTAAATCGATTTGAACCCTTGCTCTTTTGTAAATATCGGTAAGAGGATGGATTTTAGTATTGTGAATTACTATCTCATTTATCCCTATTCGCTTTAAATCAAAAGAACTATTATTCCAAAAAACTATGTTGAGTTCACTTTCCTCCGCCCTCTTATAGAAATCCGTATAGGCAAAGTTTCTTAAACCAACACCATCTGGTAACAAAATAAGAACTTTTTCTGTTTCATTTTTAAAATTTGATTCTAAAAAATAGGCTTTGTCAACGAATCATTTTTGACTTAAATATCTCGAAATTGCTTTTGATTGTTTAATTTCCAAATAGTTTCGTCCACAAGGGTTTCTAGAAATAATCCAGCACTATTCCCGGTACCAAAATCACAATTCGTTGGGAGCACTTGATGCAAACCAATTGATTCTAAAGCTTCTTGAATACTTTTTTCCTCGTAATCCACATTAATAATATCCGAAATAACAGCTCTATTCTGCTGCCTGGTTCCTATATTAATGATGGGAATCCCGTAGTAAGGCGCTTCACGAATCCCCGCACTACTATTCCCGATGATAAATTGACTGTTTTTAAGTAAAGTAAGGAAATATTCAAATCGTAAAGAAGGAAAGATTCTAAATCGTGAATTCGCTCTTAGTTTTTCATAAGCGTCGATAATAAACTGACTTCCCATATCATTATTTGGAAAAATCACAACATAATTATGATGGTCTTTTTCTAATGCATTCACAAAATTGGCTGCGTATTGCTGCATGAATTTTGCTTCAGTGGTCACCGGGTGAAACATGGCAATAGCATAATTTTCGAATTCAATTTCATAATACTTTTTCGAGGTTTTTATATCCGGCAATTCATCAGAAAACATGATGTCAATGTCAGGTGATCCAATCGTAAAAATAGAGGATTTTATCTCGCCCATTTGAAGCAATCTTTTTTTTGCTTCGACATTAGAGACAAAATGAATATGGCTCAACTTACTCACACTATGTCGAATTAATTCATCAACAGTGCCCGATAATTCTCCTCCTTCAATATGGGCAACTAAAATATTATTGAGTGACCCAACAATAGCACCCGCTAAAGTTTCTACCCGATCACCATGAACAACAATCAAATCCGGCGCTGTTTGGTTGACATATCCCGAAAGCCCTTCAATCGTTTTTGCCAAAGTCAAATCCATCGTGGTTTCATGAGTATGATTTTGAAAAGTATGCAGATTTTTAAACTGACAGCGCTCAATTTCCAAAAGTGTAAATCCATATTCTTTTTGCAGATGCATTCCTGTCACAAAGACAAAAACTTCAAAATCTGAATGGGATTCCAGTATATAAATGAGCGATTTTATTTTACCAAAATCGGCACGTGTTCCAGTAAGAAAAAGGATTTTTTTCATTTACTCTACAATATCACTCCAAATCAATTGCTCATCATTTTCGATAGTTCGACTTGCCTTCTTTCCTAAAATACGATCAAAATGTTCTGCAAGATTGTTGTTTAAAGTATGATCGCTCAATCCGAAAACCTTATCCGGAAAAGCTTCGTGCAATTGAGTCATCGCACCAAAACGTACAAGGTGAATCGGCGTGGGGTACAAATTCGTGGTATGTAATAGTGCCACTGGAACCTGATGTTTATCAAAAATAGCAACTGCTTTACGGACGCTTTCAATCGTATTCATCCCGGTACTCAAAATGACAGGTTTGCCGAATGATGCAATGTGTTCTAAGAGTGGATAATTATTACACTCTCCCGATCCTATTTTATAACCCTTTACATTCATGCGTTCCAAACGGTCAGCCGCCGCTCGAGAAAATGGAGTAGAAATAAAAATCATGCCTTTACTTTCTACATAGTTTTTCAGTTGAATTTCTTGAGCCTCATCCAAGGCGCAACGTTCCATAATTTCGTAAATTGACACATCGGCGTTTCCTGGAATCACTTTTTTTGCGACCGCACTCATTTCGTCTTCTACGATATGGGTTTGATGTTTGACGACTTCTACGCCAGCTCGTTGTGCCGCATCTACCATTTCAAAAGCAGTTTGAAGCGAACCTTCATGATTAATTCCGATTTCAGCGATCACCAAAGGTGAAAAATCGAGACCTATTTTTCGTCCAGCAATTTCTATAAATGGATTCATATTGTTTTTTTATTTTTTTGGTAGGTATATTCAGCAAAATCGAAATCATCTTGCGTATCAATATCTATTGTTGCAAAAGGATGATTCACCACCATTGAAAATTGGTTTCTGCCAATTAGTTTTTCTTGCAAGATTAATTCTGATGCTAGGATATAAAGCAGTCCGTTTTCAAAATAAAGAGGTTCTAAATCCTGACTTCGCTGGCCCATAATGTAATTAAATGGCTGAAACTGATTGTTGCTCAACTTTCCCAATTTTTGATGATTTCGAGTGATGGTCATTAAGCTATCGGAATTATTTTTTTGAAACAAACTAAAGGCATCTGAAATCAAATTATCGGGCCGTAGTGGATTGGTAGGTTGCAACAAAAAAACTGCAGAAACTTGATCAGGTATAGATGCTAAAACATGCTTTAAAGCAGTCACCGTTGGTTCTAAATCACCCGACAATTGCGCCGGTCTGTCAATGACTTTCGCCCCAAATGACAAAGCAATTTCTTTAATTTGAGGATCATCAGTTGAAACGTAAATTTCGTCAATAATAGTTGCATTTTTTTGCGCTTCTAAAATACTATGTGCAATCAAAGGAATTCCTCCCAACAATAAGATATTCTTATTGGGCAATCTTTTAGATCCACCACGGGCAGGAATAATAGCAATGTTTTTCATGAAATGCATGCAATAGGGTCGTAAAAATAACTAATTTTCAGGTTTCCAATACAATTTAATATTCTCTATTTTTTGGAATTCATTATACTCTTTTGTGGTTAATCTGTTTGCATTTTGTATAATTTTCGGAATGAAAAAAAGACAATCGAATAGCGCAAAAACAATAGAAAAAAGCGCTCTGAAATCACCCTTAAAAACTTTTAGTTTAAATTGTACCCATATGGTGTAAACCAAAAGACGAGGAATTAATTGCAGTGGAAAAAAAAGAAACATCAAACTCCATCCCGCGCGTAAAGAACGTCTAAGTCTTAGCATATAATCGGCATTCATCTTTCTGACCTTCAGATCCACACGATGATGCACAAGAACCGAAGGCAGATAATGTACTTCTATTTGTTTTTTGAATAATTCGTAAGCGGCAAAATCTTCTTCGCCGTGAAAAACAAACCAAGACGGATAATCCGGAATTTGATTCCATGCACTCATTCGCCATGCATGAGCACCTCCCGCAAAACTCTTCATTTTATGCGGTTGCTCAGTAGAGTTAATTGATGAAGGTTCAGCAGTACTCCAAAAGATTCGAAAACCTATCACGCCGCATTTCGGATTTAGACTGAAATAATTATCGATTAATTCTAATGGATTTAAGGAAATAAAATGCAAATCATCGTCGATGGAAATAGCGAATTCTGTTCGAACTAAGCTCAATAACTTATTTCTACTATAGATGAGACCTTGACTTTTTTCATTCCTAATTAAGTGCATTTTCGGAAAATTCTTTGAAATATAATCTAAAGTCCCATCTGTCGAGC
The DNA here is from genome assembly GCA_016714905.1 of Flavobacterium sp. Lineage (GTDB taxonomy): Bacteria > Bacteroidota > Bacteroidia > Flavobacteriales > Flavobacteriaceae > Flavobacterium. The sequence goes on along the minus strand of JADKBW010000004.1, from coordinate 40,829 downwards.
CGTCATCGCAAATAATACAATGAACCCTTTGATCTTGCAAAAGAACATTGATTTTTTGTAAGGTATAAATCAAGTCACTTAAGCGATTTTTTGTAGTAATCAGAATGGTAAACTTTGCGTTATTCAAAATTAAAGTATTAGTATTTTGATATCATTTCTTTTGGCATTCCTTTGAATCGATAGAAAAGTCGTTTGACGCTTTCTTCACGAAATAGTTTCCGAAAAAGGTGATTGCGCAGGAAATATTGCAACGTATTTATTTTTTTGAAAATTGGAAAATCCTGCTGAAACTCGCAGGTTTGTTGATTGTCGAATGACACCTCACGCATCCAAGGTTCTAAAACATTCCCCATATGATAAGCATAATTATCATGTGTCGTCAATCTCCAATAATTTTTTTGTAACGCTACAGCATCCAAATATCTTTCACTATCTCCGCCCATTTTGAAATCATTGTAGGTGATGATGGTCTCAAATAGGTCTTTTTTGTATGTCGCAACAAAATGACCATTGCCGATATAGACTTGTGAACCATCTGAAGCCACAAGTCCTAGTGAGCCGCTTCAAATAATCTGGATTACTTGGTCCCCAACCAATACTTGTGTAAAACATTTCCAAAGCTTTTGGATTTTTACTGGGATAAACTGCATGCTTTTTTTCCAGAAATTATCCCAAATAACATTTTGACAAAGTGTAGTATACGCTTTGAATTGCGGTACAATTCCAACAACACCCGCTCTCGGAAACTTCGCAAACACCCTATTGGTCTCTATTTGCCAATCGCTAAGAAAAAGAACATCGCTGTCTGCAATGGTTACCAACTCGATGTTGTTACCGCTTAAACCTTTTAAGATGGCATTCAACTTTCCGATGTTTGTTGTGTGAATTAACTCCTGAATTCTCTTTTGTTGATAGAGCTCATCTAAATATTCTGTTACTTGAGAATCACTGCCATTATTAACGACTGTTATAAATGTCCTTGAGTGAATTGTAGCAAAAAGTGACTGAAGACAAAGCTTTAGAATTGCAAGACTATCTTTAAAATATCCTTCATGATTGGGAATAAAAACAGGAATAATAATTTGATGGATAAATTCTTCTTCTTCTAGAGGCTTATCTTTATGTGGATTAAAACCAATACGCATAGCTTAGTTTACTTCTTATTATAGTTTTTGAGAATAGACTTTACAAAATTCCAATAGCCCTTGAATGCCAAGTTTTTAAAATGCAGTCTAGAAATAATTAAAAACAAATGCACTTCTTTTTTATTGTAGACATAACAACTACTTATTCTTCTCAGCAAGATTTCGATTTGCTTTTTGGAAAAATATTTCTTTTTTTGGGTAATCAAATAATAATAAAACTCGAAAGCAGCCTTTGATTTGAGTTTGTGATTATCGACACTTCCTGATATACTGAAACCCGAAATTCGGATATTCATAAAGGCATCATTGATTGTGTAGATGGTTTTAAAATGAGAAAACTCCAATACGGCTAAGATATCACTAAACCATGCTAACGGAAAGTCTTTAAAACCAATAGACTGCATTTCATTTCTTTTGAATATGAACTCACTAAGTGAACTTCTTGTATCTCTAAAAAGGAAATCGGTTGCTATCTCCAACTTTGGATGGGTATACTTTGAAGAAATACGCTGGCTGTTTTCGTCAATTTTATAGGTAGCATACCGAACTACATGCGGTGGATTTTATTTCTTCTAAATTATTATAAAATTGCTCAACGACATTATCGCTCAAAGTATCATCATCTCCTAGGAGTAAGACCCATTCTTCATCTTGAATCATCTCCAGACACCGATTCCACTGTTTTACCAATGAGATTCCACCGAGATTGTCTGTAAATCTTTTATATTCAAACGAAAACGCTCCGCTGAATTTTTCTAAAAGTAGTGTAGGATCTACTTTACTTTTATCATCGCCTATATAAACTCGAAATCTTTTGTCTGTTTGATTAGCAATTGATTGGAGTAATTCTTCAAAAAAATGGAATTTATAATAGGGAATTACAATCGCTAGCATATTAGAATTTCTTTTTCAAAAATTTGAAAGGAAATAGAATAAAATGCCCAACCTGATACGTGGTACTTTGATTTCTTTGATCGAGCATTTCTTTATTTTCAATAAGATTACCATCAAAAATCGATGCTTGCTGCAAATCAAAATTGCTTTCTGAAGCAACAATGATGAGATACAAAGGATCTACCGATTTGGTATGAACTTCTGAATAACTGCCAGCATAAAATTGAATAGGATTGGTTGTATCTTCTCTTTCAATAATGGAGTTCCCATTACAGTATTTTTGTGTCAGAACTTGAAGGTTTTTAAATTGTGTAGCAACTAAATCGATAAACTCTTGCTTATAAAGTTCTTTAACATGAAAAGGGTTCTTAAAATTTCTTTTGTCCGAGTAAAATAATTTATCTGGTGTAGAAATGATCAATAATCCATTTGGTTTCAATACTCTTTTTATCTCCACCATCATTTCATGGTGTTGGTCATGATGTTCAATAGTTTCAAAACTTACTACAACATCAACACTTTGATTTTCTAAGGGAATTTGAGTTGCGCTTCCCACTGCAAAATTTAGATTGTCGTTTTTGTATTTCAATTTCGCAGCTGCAACAGCATCCGAATCAATATCAACCGAATGTACTAATTTTGCTTTTTCACTCATCAAATTACTGCCATAGCCTTCTCCACAAGCAATATCTAAAACTACTCTATCCTTTATGTAAGGAACCACCAATGAATAGCGGTGTAAGTGCTCAATAGCGTCTCTAGAGAAAATAAATGATTCTAAACGTTCTCCAGTCCAATTCTTTTTCATATTCTATTATTTCCAATTTAATAATGGGCGAACTACACCAGGAAATCTACCTGAATAATTCCCTCTTACTGTACTTTCACTTATTTCCATCAATGATATTAAAACCTAGACTTCCATTTCGTGAAACTCAACATGAAGGGTTATATCGCATAATGGCAAAACTGCAATTATACGTCCCTTCGGCTAGAAAATTTGCTGGTATCCGTAATAAATGTAGTATGAATTCCTAATTTCAATGGCTCTTTAAGTGACTTTGCATCTTTATCATGTGAGCTAAGTATATGAATATTGTGCCCATTAAACAAATTAAATCCATGAAGAAACAATTGATTTTCCTGGGTTACTTCATATGTAAACTCGATTTTGATTGAATCTGAAATTAAGTGATTCAAAGTAATTTCGTTATTGCTATTAAGTACTTTTGCTTCTAAAAGTCGAATAAAATCGACTTTTGGAGCATTGTTAATATTCCATATTCGATGAGCAAAATTTTCTGCACTTTTTAAATAATAATCAATTGCATCATCTACCATTCCGTTGAATCCTATACGACCATTGGCTAAGACAATTCCGTGTGAACATAAACTTTTTACAGCAGCCATATTATGACTCACAAACAAAACAGTTCTTCCTTCACCTTTACTAATGTCGCCCATTTTGCCCAGACATTTCTTTTGAAACTCCGCGTCTCCAACCGCTAGTACCTCATCTACAATAAGAATTTCACTCTCGAGATGCGCCGCAACTGCAAAGGCTAAACGAACATACATACCGCTACTGTATCGTTTTACAGGGGTGTCAATATAACGCTCTACGCCAGAAAAATCGATGATCTCATCCAGCTTTCTGGTGATTTCTTTTTTGCGCATTCCTAAAATAGCACCGTTGAGATAAATATTTTCTCGACCTGACAATTCAGGATGAAAACCTGTACCAACTTCAAGAAGGCTTGCAATTCGTCCTTTTACCTTGATTTCACCAGTGGTGGGACTCGTCACTCGGGATAACAACTTGAGCAAAGTACTTTTACCCGCTCCATTTCTGCCGATAATACCCACAGCGTCGCCCTGATTAATATCAAAGTTGATATCTTTCAAAGACCAAACAATATCGCTTGTACCTTTTGTACTTCGGTCATTGGCTTCTCCAATCTTTAGAAATGGATCTTCTTTTCCTCTAACTTTTGTGGTCCAAAATCGTTCTAAATCGCGAGAAATCGTACCGGTACCAATTTGACCAATTTGATACGCTTTCGATAAGTTTTCAACTTTTATTACTATCTCTGACATTATATAGTATCTACAAAATTTTTCTCGGTCTTATTAAAAATGATAACGCCCAAAAACAAAACGACTAACGTCACTAGCACGGAATAACCAATGCTCCACACCGAAAATTCTCCTTTGCCAAGAAATGCAAATCGAAATGCTTCAATGATTCCAGTCATTGGGTTGAGTTCTATGATAGATTTGTACTTTGCTGGCGCTGCACTAAGCGGATAGATTACCGTGGTTCCGTACATCAGGAGTTGCACTCCAAAAGAGACCAAAAAAGTTAAATCCCTATATTTTGTTGTCATAGCAGTAATAATCAATCCCAATCCAAGTCCGAGTAACGCCATTAATACAACTAAGAAAGGGAAGAAAATAATAGTATACGTTACTTGAAAGTTTGCTCCTTGAAAACCAAAATAAATCATCATCAATACTAATAAAAGTAATTGAACCATAAAGCGCACTAAGTTACTCACAACAATACTGAGTGGCATTATTAAACGAGGGAAATAAACTTTACCAAAAATGGAGGCATTATCACGAAAAACAGTGCTCGTTTTTGTGAGGCAATCAGAAAAATAATTCCAAGCGGTAATGCCAGATAAGTAAAACAGTTGCTGAGGCAAACCATCGGTGCTAATTTTGGCAAGGTTTCCAAAAACAAAAGTAAAAACAATCGTCGTAAAAAGTGGTTGGATAAAAAACCAAAGCGGTCCGAGCACGGTTTGTTTGTAAAAACTAACAAAATCACGTTTAACAAACATCCACAATAAATCGCGGTAGCGCCAAACGTCATTAAATTTTAAGTCGAATAAGGAAGTGTGTCCTTTAATAACAAGATTCCAATCTTCAGACTGAATGGTGTCTTTCATTCTTTATGATTTCAATTCCGGGAAATGTAGCTTTAAAAAGTCTACAGATTATTTTATATTATAATGAAATTTTGAGGTGCAAATATACATATTTAGCTATCACTGAATCACTTTTTTTAGTGACTTTACGTTAACATGTCGAAACCCAAAACATAATAAAATGTAACTATATTTGCGAAACTATTTTTAAGTTATTATCGTAGTAAATATGTTTCACTTCCTCAAAAAAAATGCTGTTCTTAAAGATCTGATTCCATCCGATTACGTCGATATTCACAGTCATTTATTGCCCGGTATCGATGATGGCGCAGTAGCTATTGAAGACACTTTATTTCTTATCAATGAATTACAAAAAATGGGTTGCAAGCAATTCATCACTACACCACATATTTACACTACTGTATGGGATAATAGTAGAGCAATCATTCAACAAAAGTATAACGACACCCTACCAGCGTTAGCAAAGGACACATCAATAAGATTTGGTGCAGAATACATGATAGACCCGTATTTTGTGAATTTGTTTCAAAATGAACCTTTAGCAACACTGAAGGATAATTATGTTTTGGTTGAGCTTTCCTACATCAACCCACCGATTCAACTGTATGATATTTTATTTGAACTGCAAATTGCGGGTTATCGGCCCATTTTGGCACATCCTGAGCGTTACCCTTTTTACAATTCCAATCTTAATGAGTTTACAAAACTGAAAAATGCAGGCTGCCTGTTTCAACTCAATCTACTGTCGACCGTTGGTTACTATGGAATTGAGGCAACAAAATCCTGCGAATTACTGCTAAATAAAGGGTTAATTGACTTCGTGGGATCGGATGTGCATCACGCAAAACATATTGAATCTTTTTCAAATAAGATACTAGTAAGTAACATTAGCCCTTTAAAAAAAGCAATTGAAAACAACCAATTCTTTAAGTTTTGATTACTTGCTAAACCATTTGTACCATGGTTTTTTCTCGACTTCTTGCTCTGCTCCATAACCATATCCATACCCATATCCGTAACCATATCCACCATATCCATAAGCATAAGGCTTTCTCCATCTGGTATCGTTCAGTAAGACAGACATATTCGGCAATCGCTTTTGGCGATGCAAGTCGTCAATCATTTTTATTTGACGTTTGTCAATAAAATTGGCGCGAATAACATAGATAAAGATATCGGCATATTGAGCGACCAACAACGTATCGGTCACCAAACTAACAGGAGCGGTATCGACGATAATGTAATCGTACTCTTTTTTCAAATCATCGAACATTTTTTCAATCTTACCGTTCATCAATAAATCTACTGGATTTGGTGCCACAACACCTGACGGCAATATAAAGAAACTGTCAAAATCATCAACCTTTACTATGTAGTCGTTGATGTTTTCGTTGCTTTTCGACAAGAAATTGGTCAACCCTTGCGCTGGCAACTGCAAATAACGATCAATCTTGGGGTTTCTGATGTCCAAGCCGACCAACAACACTTTTTTACCAGAAAGGGCAATGGTACTGGCGAGATTTACTGCCACAAAGGTCTTTCCTTCTTTCGGAACGGTGGATGTGACAAAAATCGTTTTGCACAGATTTTCTGGAATTTTATTGGCTAAAAATTCCAAATTTGTTCTAATAATTCGAATGGCCTCCGCCGAACTAGATTTACTATTTGTATTGATACTCTCATCATGACTTTCCGACTGCGGTATATCACCCAAAAATGGGGCGGATATTTTCCCTTCAAAATCTTGTCTAGATTTTATCTTATTGTCAAATAAATGTTTGATATAGATTACAGAAAAAGGCACAAACATTCCAATCATAATGGCAATCAAAAATACAATATTTCGTCTTGGAGAAACTGGGTAGTCTGAGGAAAATGCCGCATCAACAATTTTTGATATCGGTTCTGTTACTGCCAATGAAATCGCAGTTTCTTCTCGTTTTTGCAATAAATAAAGGTACAGCGACTCTTTAATTTGTTGTTGTCTCGCTAGAAATTCTAAATTCTCTTTCTTGCGTTGGTAATTCAGAAATTCTTCCTTTAATAACATTATCCTGCTTTTCAAGATCCCTTTTTCTAATTTTTAAAGAAGCAAGTGTTCTTCGTAAACTCGCGGAAACATTTTCGCTTAAATCATCTATTTTCTCTTCAAGATTAATAACAATAGAATTATTCCTTGTACCATCTTTTACAATTCTATTTCTTTGAATGACATAATCATTGAATTGCGTTATAAAATTGACGCATCTTTTCGTCTGTAGAAATCAAATTATTTGGAACAAGATCCCATTTCCTTTCGATTTCATAAAACTGAGCATTTCCTGAAACCACTTTATTTGTGTCTCGTCTCGATAGGGTTTTACTAAAATCGACAGAATTATGCAGATATATCTCAGCCTGTGTGTTGATATCAGTAACATCATTGGATTTTTTGAAAATTTCCGCATCTTTTTCTACATCGCCTAACTCAGAAGTAATTATTTTCAGACGATCTTGAATAAAATTTAAGGTATTCTCAGAAATAAATTTCTTGTCCGTTATCGCATCTTGATTATAGACTTCAATGAGTGTATTCAAAAAATCTTCTGCTTTTTCTTTGACAGGATCGTTGATTGATAATGATACAATACTCGAGTTTTTACTTAAAGAAACGACACTTAATCTTCCTCTAAAACTGTCAATAACGTCATCAATTCTATTAACCGTAATGATAATTGGATTCTCCTTAGGATATTTAGAAAAAGTTCTAGGGTTCTTATTTACCACTAATCTAGAATCCTCTAAATTAATTATAGAACCATACTTAAACCTACCAAGACTAGTGGTTCCGCCTGAAAGCAATTCAAACGTTGTATCGTCTATAAAATTAAGTGTAAACGACTTTGCGTTGTTATAAAAACTATCGCTGATGTCGTAAAAAGAAAATTCTATTGGCTTATTATGATATTGTTCAATTGTTTTTACCCTTCCGATTGAAGTGTAATATACATTTAATCCTATTTTCTTTCGCTCCGCCGATAATACTTCTTGAACGGATAACTTCAATTTCATTATCAACGTTGTTCTTAACGCCTGCCATAATCCCCAAGTCAGAGAAGCGGTCAATTGAGATTTAATCCCCCTTTTTCTCATCTCGTACTAAGATACTTGTTGTGGCATTATAAATTGGTACTGCATATCGCAAATACAAGGTGGCTACGACTAGACAAACGAAAATTCCAAAGGCAAACCATTTCCATTGTGATACATATCTTTCGACCAATTCATGAAAATCGAATACATCTTCATGCTTTTCATTAAAATTTGAAGGATTTTCTTCCATTATTTTCTTTTAACTTTTTAGTACTAATATTAAAGAAAGCAAAACAGTTAAGCCCGAAAGGTATAAACCTGTGTTAGGTCCAATGATTGAACCATTTACCGCAGTTTTATTCGGTTCTACATAAATGATGTCGTTTTGTGCTAAATAGTAATGCTCTAAATTTAGAATGTCAACCTTTGTTAAATCAATTCGATTGTAGGTCTTCTTCCCCTCTTCCTCATGAATTACTAATATGTTATTTCGTTTTCCGTAAATAGTTAAGTCGCCAGCAAGACTTAAAGCTTCTAATAATGTTATTCTCTCACTAGGAATTGTATAAGAACCTGGCTTTACAACATGCCCAAGTATTGAAATTTTGTAATTTAAAATGCGTAAATTGATACTAGGATTTTTGATATAAAAGGAAACTTTTTCCGAAAGTGCACTGATGGCCTGCGTTCTTGTCAAGCCTCCTAACTTTAGTTTTCCAACTACCGGAAACTCAATAAAACCATCATTGTCAATTAAATATGTTTTAATATTACTTTGATTTTCATTTAATTGATAATTCCCTTGTATCTGTGGAAAGTTAAATGGCACAGTTACCTCCGGATTTTCAGCACTGACAATCACATTGAGCAAATCATCTGGCTGCAAAGTAGGTTTCATATCTGAGCGAAGCATCGTAATTTTTCTGATTGTCTATATCCTGTAAATAAACAATTTTCTTTCTAGAAACACACGAGAAAAGAAAAAGTGAGGTAAATAAATATAAAAAGGCTGCTTTAGTTGAAAATTTCATAGTGTATAATTGAATCTTGCAAATATAGTTCTTAAGGTTTAAAATCTATTGTAAAATCTCTATTTATGAATGTTTAGGCATCAAGGGTTTCAAATACAGAATTCATACTTTTGAATTCCGGCACTATCTTTTTCATAGCCAATACAATTTCTTCATTGGAACTTTTCTCAATATTATCCAAGAGCTTTATGGTGCTGATTTGAATTTCGCTGTAATCTTCTTGAATTTCTTGTGCAATCATAATTTTGTCATGATGCGTAGCCAGCGTTTTTGAAGAATCATTCAATAATTCTTCGTACAATTTCTCACCAGGACGCAATCCAATAATTTTTATGTCGATATCTTTATATGGTACAAATCCTGCTAGTCGAATCATTTTTTTTGCTAAATCAATAATCTTTACAGGTTGTCCCATGTCGAAAATGAAAATCTCACCACCTTTTCCCATGGCACCTGCCTCCAAAACAAGTTGACACGCTTCCGGAATAGTCATAAAATATCGAATAATGTCAGGGTGCGTAATGGTCAGCGGACCACCTTCTAAAATTTGCTTAGAAAACAAAGGGACGATAGAGCCATTAGAACCCAATACATTTCCAAAACGTGTTGTTATGAACTTGGTATTCCTATCTTTATTAGCAACATTGGCTGCATCATTCAAAGTCTGAACATACTTTTCTGCTATTCGTTTGCTTGCGCCCATAACGCTACTAGGATTTACTGCTTTATCAGTAGAAACCATAACGAACCGCTCCACTCCATGTTTAATTGATAAGTCTGCCAGGTTTTTTGTCCCTAAGACATTCGTGTAGATAGCCTGCGATGGATTTTCCTCCATCAAAGGAACATGCTTATATGCTGCTGCATGATACACCACATCAGGTTGATACTTCTCAAAGACTCTTTCGAGTGCATCAATATTTCTAACATCTGCCAATACAGAGCGCAAACTTACTTTATTAACGATAGGCTTGATCTCAAGACTCAAATTATGCAGAGGAGTTTCCGCTTGATCCAAAATAATGAGCTTCCTTGGCTTAAAAGATAAAACTTGTCGCGTTATTTCACTGCCAATTGAACCCGCCGCACCAGTGATCATTACTACCTTTCCTTCTAGTTGACTTGAAATTCCTCGAGTATCTAAAACAATTGGCTTACGATCTAACAAATCTTCTATTTCGAAACTTTTAACTTTATTAGAGATTTGCTTTTCATCTTCCCAATCCGTAATTAGAGGAACAGTGAATACTTTGAAGTTAAACTCCAGACATTCTTCAACAATTGCGATAGTCTCTTCTTTGCTCAAACTTTTTTCAGCAATAATCAAGGCATCGGCTTTTAACGATCGTAGTATTACCGAAATTTTCTTGTTCTGATTGATTATAGGCAAATTTAAGATACTCTTTGAGGTCTTATTTTGATTGAATTTGTCAATAAATCCGCGTAACTTGAATCTGCTTGGCGTTTCTGTCTTTAATGCATTCGCAACCGAGATAGCATTGGCATCTGAACCATAAATCACTGCGTTTATTAGTTTCTTCTTATCCTCGATATGCATGTATTTCTCGAAAATATATTTGATAAGGATACGAAACAAAAAAAGCAACAAAAAGGACAATACGTAGCTTATAAATAAACCCGTAGTCACGAAAATAATTTTGTTAAAAAATATCTTGCAGGAAAAATTGATAATTAATAAAAAAATATAGGAGGTCGTTGTCGATATCAGCAGTTTCACTCCATCAATAAAGGTAGAATGCCTGATGATGCCAGAATATGTTCTATAAACCAAAAAGAATATTGCGTTAATGAGGATAATCAATCCATAACGGGTGGCCATACCAAAATAATTGTATTGCAGATCGGATAAGCTATAAACAATAACGTAAGTAATAATACATGCCAGGAATACGATAAACACATCAATAGCAAAAATAATCCATCGCGGTAAGTAACCAAGATTTTGGAAATGTTTACCTAGGAAACTATTTTTTATATTACTCATTTTTGGCAATCAATATTTATGATAAAAATAACATTTTATAATAGAAAGAACTCTTTATTGCAATAAATTATCTAAAAAAAATATCAAATTCATTTTTGATCCTAGTTCTCTCAGCATGTCCCAAATTCGACCCCGACGGCAAACACAATCCATTTTCGAACAATTGCTCCGCCACATCTTTGCCGTAATAAGGACAATCCGCAAAAATCGGCTGCATGTGCATCGGCTTCCATAATGGACGACTTTCGATGTTTTTTTGTTCTAATGCCATCCTTAAATCTTCTCTTGTCTTGCCATTTGTTTTTGACGGATCCACCAAAATAGCAGAAAGCCAATGATTCGAAAAGAAGTCCGATGTGGGTTCTTCAAAACAGATACGCCATCTATATCCTTGAAATAATCAACATAAAAATCATGCATACTTCTTCTCAGTGCAACATGCTTATCCAGAATTTCCATCTGACCTCTACCAATACCAGCGCATATATTACTCAAACGATAATTATATCCAATTTCGGAATGTTGGTAATGTGGCGCCTGATCTCTTGATTGTGTGGCAAAGAAAATTGCCTTTTCTTTCAATTCTTTGGTACTAGCAACTAGTGCGCCGCCTCCAGAAGTGGTGATGATCTTATTCCCATTAAAGGAAAGTACGCCAATATCTCCAAAAGTACCACATTTTTGATTCTTGTAGGTGCTCCCCAAAGCCTCCGCACTATCTTCCAAAATCGGAATCCCATATTGGGCTGCAATGGTCTTTATTTCATCAACTTTGAAAGGCATCCCGTACAAATGAACCGCAATAATTGCTTTGGGCTTTTTTCCTTTTTTTATTCGATCAACAATAGCTTCCTCTAAAGCAATGGGACACATATTCCAGGTGTCTTTTTCGCTATCAACAAAAATAGGATGAGCGCCCTGATATAAAATTGGATTGGCTGACGCTGAAAAGGTGAAACTCTGACAAATTACCTCATCACCGGCCTTTACATCAAGTAATACCAGCCCCAAATGAATAGCAGCAGTTCCTGAACTTAGTGCGGCAACATTTTTTTGTTCGCCGATGTAGGCTTCTAAATCATTTTCAAAGCCAGAAACATTGGGCCCTAATGGAGCAACCCAATTGGTATCGAACGCTTCATTTATGTACTTGAGTTCATTTCCACCCATATGTGGAGAAGAAAGCCAAATTTTAGTTTCCATCATTTTATTTATTCATTTTTGGGTTGCAAAGATAGAATAACCCACATTACTATCCTATGTTTATGTTTTATGAAGCACCAAATAGGGTGCGAAATATAATCTTCAAATCACCAGCAAAAGTATGATGGTGCAAATAGGCCAAATTCATTTTTACTTTATCGGGAAAGATGATTTTGTCGTTGTATTCAAGTGGATTTTCATGCTGACTTAATACCATATCTTCATTCCGATACTTGATTGATGCCTCGCTGGTAATTCCCGGTTTTAACGCAAGGACTTTTCGATCTTCTCCTTGCAATAAATCGTAATAACCTTCAACATCGGGTCGTGGTCCGACAATCGACATATCTCCGAGCAATACATTAAAAAACTGGGGGATTTCATCTAACTTGTACTGTCTAAAGTATTGACCAAAAAAGGTCGTTCTATTTGTTTTTGGATGGATTGTTTTGATTTTAAAAATCTTAAACAACTTGCCCCACTGTCCAACTCTAGTCTGTACAAAGAAACCGTTCGATTGGGTTTCAATGGAAGCAACAATAAAACAAATCAAAATCAGCCAACTCAAAAGCAGCAGTGAAACAATTGAAAAAATGATATCAAAAAGACGCTTCACTAAATAGTTTTTTTATTATCGTTCGGATACATAAACAAGATCTTATGTTTCCGTTGTTATTATAATGAATGCTTGAATTAGAGTAGTTTCTGCAACAACTCTTTTTCCTTCATCAAAATAGGTAATGAGTCAACATCTCTAAGGAAAATCAAGTCTTTTTCAAACTCATACATTTTATAGTCGAAGTCGAAGTCAGAATCTTCGCTCAAAAGTCGCACCGTGTCCGACGCAAAATTTGCTCCAGCAGCAGCAAAACACTGGGTAAAGGCTACGTGTCTGACGTTTATCTCAGTGATATAAGGTTTTCCATTTTCATCTTCTTTAAAATCAACCGTAAAAAAGCCATGCTGCTTTGCGCCAGTGTGCTTGAAAAGAAAGTCCATCGCCCGTTTGGATTCGTCAACCAAATGAGGCTCATTCAACAATCGCCCAAAAGAAGTATTTCCGGTAATTCCAGACGGCGCAACTTTGGCCATAATATAATTGACCCGCTCTGCAGTAGCTGTTCGCAGTAACTTCCCATTAAAATAAAGCATTTTACACGCTAAATTTCTTCCAGGCAAAAATTTACTGGCAATAAACTGCTGTACATTTGGATTGATTTGAATCCAATTCTTCAAAGAATCTTCATCTTCTACTTTTAGTGATCCTAATCCGCTGGTTCCGCTGGTACTTCTCACCCAGAAATTACCTTTCAAAACATCAAAAACTTCTTTTAGATTTTGATGATCTCTATTGAAAGTAACAGAGGGCGGCACAATATCTAAATCTTTCAGAATTTCGGTCATTTTAGATTTATCAACAAGCAAATCTGCCATCGACCAATCCGGGATTAACGCTTTGCATGGCAAGGATTGTGTTTCTTTTCTTTTGCTCCATTCCATGACTTCAAGTTCAGGAAGGATAATGGCAATATCAATGTTGTTTTCTTTGATAATTGTTTCGATAGCACTCCAGTAATTTGGACTGGTTGCCCCAGGAACAACATAAGTTTTATTGAACAATTCATTCTGGTACAATCCAATCGAAAGTGGATTAATATCTGTTCCAATCAGCTCAAATCTTTTATAAAAAGAGTACTTCTTCAGTGAAATGGCAAAACTTCTTGGCGTTGGCCCACCAACTCCTGTAATCAAAATTTTCATAATTGTTTTTTATAGGTAAAGCACTTAGTCTTATTAGATAATCTCTCGAATCAGCATAAAGCTCTCCACATTAATTTTCCCTACTGTTGCGCCGCGAAAATTGGATAATATCTCGATGTTTTTAAGCGAACGTGGGTGCGGAAATTCTTTGATTTGGGTCGAAAAACACTTAAATGCTTCTAATTTTTTTTCGAGATGCCCTTCGATATTTTCAAAAATAGTAGGAATAAAGGCATCGTCACCAAAAGGCGGCGCCCATTCGGTTTCTGACAAGGTTTCGTAAGAAAGGATCTTCTTAACTGGGCAATTATTAATCGGACGCGCCGCTACTAAAGCCGCTTCATACGTAATTCGATGGTCTTTATGAATATCGCCTCGGTGCGGCAAATAAAGCACTTCAATCTTCTTTTCATTAATGATTTTAGCAATCACATTCGATAATTGATAAGAAGGAATGGTGTCGAGTCTCGGTGCAGGAAAATCTAAAAAGAAAGTGTCTTTTACTCCCAAAATCTTATGCGCAGCCAAGGCTTCCGAACGTACTTTTTCGGTTCCTTCTTTCGAAAACAATTCAGGTGCACCGATATGTCCATTAGTGACTATGGCAACATAAACCGCATGTCCGTTCGAAACATATTTAGAAATAGTACCGCCGCAACCCAAGATTTCATCATCACAATGTGGCGCAACAATTAATATATTTTTATTTTCTCCCATCTTTAACTTGATTTTCAATCGTTTCTATTCTGCTTAATAAATTAAAATATTCTTTCTCGAAACTTAATCCGAGTGTGTTTCCTACTTTTAAAGTGTCGATTTCTATTCCTGCTACTTTCTCTATTTTAAGTAAACCATCACCCGTTTGGACATGGATACCCAAATGACTATCTGCAATAACAACTCTTCCTACGACTCCCAAATGATTAGTGATTTCCGAAATCGAAGCCTGTAATATGACAATCTTCTTAGTCCCGATATAAGAATAAGCGCCCGGAAGTGGCGTCGTTGTGGCTCGAATCAATTGATGAATACTTGCTGCGGATTGCTTCCAATCGATCAGACCGTCTTCTGGATTTCGCTTGCCTAAATACGTTGCTTTTGATTCGTCTTGTGGTGTTGTAATAAAGATTCCTTTTTTAAGATCGGGCAACACGGCGTCGAGCGCTTTGTCAATCGCTCCCAAAATTTGTTGCACTACAGTAGTCGCGTCATCATTTTCTCCGACATCATAGTTCACTTGCGACCAAATTGATCCTGAGTCCATTCCTTCATCCATTTTGAAAAACGAAGCAGCTCCTTGTACTTTTCCTAAGATAATCCAAGCAATAGCGCCGCGTCCTCTTCCTTCAGGCAAACGCGTGGGATGGTAACCAATGAGTCCATATTGAGGAATGGCCAATAATTCCTCTCGAATCATTTGCGACAAGCCCACCACAAAAACCAAATCTGGACTTTTCGATTGCACAAAATCAATAATCTCTTGGTCATTGACTTTGGTAAAATATTGAAATGGAATATGATTGCTTTCGCTTAATTCTTTCAAATCAAAATAGCCCGAAACATTTGTAGCAGCGTCTGGATGCAACCCAAGAACAGCGACAACATTCAATTGGTGTTCTATTAATTTCTCCAGTGTTTTTCTGCTGCTGTTAACACTGCCTATCAGAATAACTTTCGGATTCTCTACAATATTATTTTTCATTCAACATGGGTTTGTTAATGAACTTTTTTTCTCCTAAAATGACAATAAATATCGTCTTGAAAATGATTTTTATGTCATTCCAAAAAGTGACCTTATTTACATACTCTAAATCGTATACAAAGCGTTCTTTCCAGCTTAAATGAATATTGCCATTAATCTGTGCCAGACCTGTCAATCCTGGTCGAACGGAATAACGGCGTTTCTCCTCTTCAGACATATTCGCTAATTGTTCTGGAACACTAGGTCGCGGTCCAACCAAACTCATATCACCCAAAAGTACATTCAAAAGTTGTGGCAATTCATCAATTTTATAACGCCGTAAATAATAACCCACTTTGGTCACACCATCTGCTTTTCCGATTATTGGCTTATCGCCCACGGTTCTTTTCTCGTGAGTCATCGTTCTAAACTTATATACGCTGAACAACTTCAAATCCTTCCCGACACGTTCTTGTCTAAAAAATAAAGGCCCACTTGATTCTAGCAGCACCAGCATCGCAATGAATAACATTGGAATTAATACCACTAAAACAATAACAAATGCAGCAGTAAAATCGATAAGTACTTTAAAAAAATTACGATACATAGCTTTTTTTATAAGCGTCTAAAACTGATTTCATTCCTTCTTTAGCAGGTAATTGCCACAATAATTTGCACCAATCATGATTGCCTTCGATAAATCCAGGACCTTTTTCTGTGATGACAATATCCCAGCCGATCGATCTGTTTTGTGGATGCAACAATGCGGCCTGCTTGACCATTGCCATAGTTTCATCCCAAAATGGAACTTGAAATCCAACAATGGGAACCTTGGTAATCGGATGATTCACCTCTTCAGGTTTTGTAATATCGCTGTAAACCGCAGGACCATTTACAATTCCTGTCATTTCATCTATTGGTGCAGCAAGATTTCCTGCGGCCATATTATCAACGGACGAATTGACCGAAATCCGCTGACGGCAACCTAAGATTTCAACTTCATTGTTAGCATTCAATTGGGTAAAAATTCGCACGGTATTGACCGCAGACGGCGACAGTTCCGAAAGTTTTGGGTGCTGAATGATAAATTCCTCGACCAAATCGAACTGGTTTTTTTCCATAAATTCAATCATCGATTCTGGCGTAAAATCACTCGCTTTTCTAATTTCTACGGCAACACCGCATTTACCATCCGCGACTTTGAAAACAAGTTTTCCAGAAGGATTACTTAACAGCTTTTGCGTTTGCTCAGGATATTTTTTCAAGTCGGCAATATCGGCTACCGTATGAACAAAATAATCACCATAGCTTTTGTAAAATTTAGTCTTGTCGTCTAGAATGTCTCTTTGATTCTTAGGATTCATCGTGAGCTGGTATTCAAACATATATCCGGTACCAGCCCAAAGTTCCCGCTCCGCTTTATTCTTTTCAAAAAATCGGAACTGAAAGTACTCTAAAATAGAAATATTGTAGACAAAGACACAAGTAAGAACATCATACAAAATACTGAGTTTACTTCGCATTGTTTGCTCAGCGGTATAATTCAGAAAAAGCCAAAACTTTTCCCAATCCATTTGCTTGATGTAGTAACC
Source organism: Flavobacterium sp. (assembly GCA_016714905.1). Classification (GTDB taxonomy): domain Bacteria; phylum Bacteroidota; class Bacteroidia; order Flavobacteriales; family Flavobacteriaceae; genus Flavobacterium. The sequence continues at coordinate 23,491 of JADKBW010000004.1, read as the reverse complement.
TAAATAGAGGAATCTCTTTATCATTTTCTATTTTTTTTGAGGCAATCAGCCATTTCATCTGCCGCCATAAACTCAACATCTGGCCATTTTTTGACAATCTCCTGAAGCAATTGCTGCAAAGTTCGTAGGCCTTTTTCTCGGTTTTCGGGATCAATATGTCCGCAGAAATTAACGCGATGAGAGCTTATTATTGCTGGCTTGTTCCATCGAAAAGCCCGTTCAATTTGTTTCATTGTAAAATGAACCCAATCCATGCCGCGATCTTCCGTAGGTTCGAAAACAATATTTCTCACTACAATTATAAGATTCTCGTCCGCCTTTTTTCCAATGTAATTGAAGGATGTCTTATAGTTATTTTGTCCCTGATGTTCTTTTCTGACCAATCCTAAATCGATGTATGTGATTCCATTTTCCTTTAAAGTTGGAAAAAGAGAATGATGAATTTGATATACCGGTGGCGTGAAGTAATTGCTTCGATAGCCATAAACTTCTTCAAACAAGTCCAATCCTTCTTTGATGATTGGTTTTAATTGCTCATTGTCGCTGACATCATAAAAATCAAAAGCAGCGGTACTTGACATCGTTGGATAATCTTCGTCTGAAATACTAGTGTAGGATTTGTTTTTCAGCGCGGTGAGCAATTGTGGATCTCTCTTTTTTAACTTATCATTAAAAACAAATAAATTCAAATGCTCTCTTCCGTGAAATTGTGGCTTTAAAAAACCTTTCGATATTCCTTCCTGCCATAATTCCCATGCACCATCATAGGCTTCCGGTTGTTCTTTGGCCAACTTACGATAGGTCTGTGGTAGATTTTCATAGTAAAAATGATTATAATCATCCGCATCCATTTTTTCAAAATCGATGTTGCAAGGAAGTGCAAAAGGCGTAAATACAGCGCTTCGGCCATTTTTATCTTTTACTGAATTTAAAACCGCGAACAATTGTTCTAGATCTTGTTTGGTTTCTAAAGTATCGAAAAGGTCAAATCGTGAATAGATTTTCAGCCCTGCTTCATCCAATTTAGTTCTCGCCTCTTTGGAGTGAAGACGAACATTCCCATAGTCATCAACCGAAAAAACAACAATCTTTCGATGGGTTTTCCAACCGATACTATTCTTTAAATTATTGATGAGACTATCTTTGATTCGAGAAATCATTGGTAATTTTTTAGATACATATCCACAAATTTGTCGGCATTATCACGACGGAATAAGGTAGAAGTTTGAAGCGCATTCTCAGACATTTCTTGCCATTTCAGTTTATCAGTACTCAAGGCAACTATAAAGTTCTTGGCTTTTTCTAGTTCACGTTCCGTATAACATTTCGCATAACCATATTTATTGGCATAAGAATGTAATTCTGAATCTTCTCCAGCAATATATAAAGATGGAATTCCGTAGCTCATCAAATTGTAGGATTTACTAGGAACACTTCCTTTTGACGTCAATTCATCTAAAATCACAATCCCCAAATCGGTGGCAGATAGAGAAAAAGGAAACATTTCGTCGGTTTGAAAAGGAAGAAATGTGCAATTGGGAAGCTGCTTTTCTTCGACCATTCTTTGAAGTGCTGGAACTCGTGGACCACGACCGATGATTTGAAAAAGAATGGTTTCGTTGTCTTTCAAGAGTTCCGCCAACTGTACAACAACCTCAACTTTGTGTGTCAATCCGATGTTTCCAGAATACTGAACGATGAATTTTCCTTCTAATTGATGTTGTTTAATAAACTTATTTTGCTCTTTCGAAACGCGTTCGTTCTGCTGAAAAATAGACCAAATGGGTTGAATGATAATTTTAGATTGAGAAACGTAAGCGCCCACTAGGTCAGCCATCTTATCGCTAATCGTAAAAAGTCGAAATGCTTTTTTGAAAGATTTTCTGTTCAACGCGGCCCAGATTCGGTAAAGCGGATGCGTTTCTTTCATGCCTGTTATTTTGAAAATATCCGGATAAACATCCCAAATGACCATGCTGAAACGATGTGGAAGGATTAGATTTAATAAATAACCCATGGGTGGAATCGAAACAAAAAAGACTTCATATCCTCGATACTTAGTCAACAATAGCCAATAAATGCGAAAACAAGCCAAGATATAAGACAAGAATTTTTTGCTTGCTGGACGTTCTACCCAAGTATTGATTTTTGTAATTTCAATGTTATCATTCAATTCTTCGCCTTGCACATGAACACTTCCCGTAATCAAACTCACGGTTTCAAATCGCTCTGAAAAGGCGTTACAAAAACCAATAGTGAGATAATTGGTCGCTTGATTGACGACCACGATCTTTCTATTTTTATTTTTTCCATGCCTCTTTTTGGTTGAATAATTTTTTATGTTGTCTGTGTTTCCCCTCCTTTGGAGGGGTGCCCGTAGGGCGGGGTGGTTCCTAGCCCCGATAGCAGCGGTATCCTTTTTTGCTTAAAAAAAATTTGAATCTTGACCGCAGGTTACGTAGCAAAAAAGATATAGCGGATAGCGGGATGAGCTCCTAAAAAAATTACTCCGCTTGTTTCAAGATTTTATGTCCACCGTTTACCAAATGAATGTCTTTTAAAAACAAAGAAACGTCCATCGCGACCATTTCTTCCACCAACATTTTCAAGTCGTATTTTGGAGTTGCCATCCTAATTTTGTTTTAGATTTAGTTGGATCACCAATCAACAAATCTACTTCAGTGGGTCTGAAATAGGCTGGATCAACTTTCACCAAAACAGAACCAATGGCCGGAATATTAAATTCGGCGGTAGTGTGCCCCAAAGCTTTTTGATATACATCTTGATCGACAGACTCCAAAATTCCTTTTTCATCGACACCTTCTCCTTCAAATCTAATTTTGAAACCGACTTCTTGAAATGCCATTTTTATAAAATCACGAACACGAGTCGTTACGCCTGTTGCAATCACATAATCTTCGGCTACGTCTTGCTGCAAGATTCTCCACATGGCTTCTACATAATCTTTGGCATGACCCCAATCTCTTTGTGCATCTAGGTTACCCATGAATAAATCACTTTGAAGTCCCAAAGCAATCTTGGCAACTGCACGTGTGATTTTTCGAGTAACGAAAGTTTCTCCACGCAAAGGCGATTCGTGATTAAAAAGAATTCCGTTACAAGCAAACATATTATAGGCTTCTCTGTAGTTTACGGTAATCCAATACGCATAAATTTTAGCAACTGCATAAGGCGAGCGTGGATAAAACGGCGTCGTTTCTGACTGAGGTACCGCTTGAACCAAACCGTATAATTCTGAAGTTGATGCTTGATAAATCTTTGTCTTATTCTGAAGCCCCAACAGACGAACCGCTTCCAAAAGTCGCAACGTTCCAATTCCATCGGCATTTGCAGTATATTCTGGCGTATCAAAACTCACTTTTACGTGTGACATCGCCGCTAGGTTATAAATTTCATCTGGTTGCACTTCTTGAATAATTCGCGTTAAGTTCATCGAATCGGTCATATCACCATAATGCAATTTCAATCTAATTTCCTTGGCATGTGGATCTTGATATAAATGATCGATACGTGCCGTATTAAACATCGACGATCTTCTTTTTATCCCATGAACCATATATCCTTTTTCAAGTAATAGCTCTGCTAAATATGCACCATCTTGACCTGTTATTCCTGTAATTAATGCCGTTTTCATTGCTTCTAGTTTAATATATTTCTAATTAAATTTTTACTTCTTTGTAATTGTTTGCATGTTCTAAAAACCATTGGTATGTCGATTGAATCCCATCTTCTAATGCAATTTTCGCACTCCAACCTTGATTTTTCATTTTAGTAACATCCATTAATTTTTTTGGCGTGCCGTCTGGTTTAGTACTATCCCAAATGATTTCGCCTTGGTGCCCCACTGTTTTCTGTATTAACTCAGCCAACGATTTGATTGTCTTTTTGCAATGGCATACCATTCGTTTGTTGGCTCCAAGGAGGAAGTCAGCAAGCATTCTTCCTTTAGTGGTTGTGGCGCTAGTTTAGGGTAAATGCAAGAGCTTCCTAAGAAAATGAATTTCTCGACATCTTGTTTTAGTGCCGTGTCAATCAGATTGTTTTGGATTTGCATGTTCTCCATCAAGAAAGTAAACGGATAATCGTTGTTTGCTAATATTCCTCCCACTCTGGCTGCAGCATCAATAACGATTTCAGGTTTTTCATTGGCAAAAAACTCCAGCACTGCATTTTGATTTCGTAGGTCTAATTCTTTGCTGCTTTTTCCAACGAGATTTTCATATCCCGCAGCTTTCAAAGCGCTCCAAATCGCTCCGCCCACCATTCCGGTGTGTCCTGCAACGTATATTTTTGATGTTTTATTCATGGGTATTAATTATTTGAAAACAGATAATAATTCGTAAGCCGCTTTTTTCATTCTACTGTCATAAGATTCATAAATATCCATTCCAAAAGTTCGTGATGGATATTTTTCTAAAATTCTTGCCAACGCATCAGCATCGTGTGATTCGAAGTACGTTCCTTTTTCAGCTAATTGTTCGATATTAACCTTTAAGTCACTGGCAATTACTGGGACTTGTAGTGATTTTGCGTCTTCTATTACGGTGCTCCATCCTTCAAATAGGCTTGGTTGGATGATTGCTGTTGCATATTTCATGAGCAGCAATTGATCTCCACGTGGAATTAAACCTAGAAATGAGATTGAATCTTTCAAACTATTTTCATCAATGATTTGGTGCAACTCCTTCAAATATTCCGAATTTGGTTCCTCTGGAAATCTTCCTGTTATGGCCAAATGGGGCATATGTTCACTATTTTTTAAATGCGCTAAGGCCTTAAATACTACTTTATGATTTTTATGTTTATGAAATTGATTACTAATCATAAAATACTTATCGGGAAGATTATATTTTTTAAGAATCTCTTCTCTAGTTATTGCTGGCAAATGATCTACAATTGAAACAAAGTGATAAATATGAATTTTCAAACTTTTCGGCACTTTGAAAAACTGCAAGAAATCGTCTTTAACCGCTTGACTTGAAACGACCAAGTCACTAGAATTCCTTAAAATCATCTTGATACGAGCATTTCTTTCCAAGCGTTTTTTCTTGCTAAAAAACTGCGGATAATACATATGTTGTAAATCGGCATACCAAGAGACCAATTTAGCGTCTAGTTTACTTTTAACCGGATAATCATGCATTGGAAACACCGCGTCCAATTTTTGATCGACGACCAAATCCTGCACAAAAACGTTTTTGTTTTTCAAAAAAGATTGTAGATATCCTTTGTAAATTGAAGGAAATTGATGCGCAGTAGTTTCTAAATAGGGATAGGAAATTTCGTCAAGATATTTCTTCAAATAATCAGGATAAATAATCACTACGGTGGGTTTGTCTTTGTCTTCTAAAAAATCCAAGATTTTAATACAGTTCAAAATATAAATCAAACCGCCCGTCCACTTGGGATTGAAATTGAAAATAATTCCTAGTCTAAATCTACTCTCTTCCATAATTATAACCTACCTAATTTGAAACTAAAAAATTTTCAAATTCGTTGCAAATATAGTTTAATTCAAACTTTTGAATAAGCTGTTTTGATTTCATTGCCATCTCTTCTCTGAGTCCAGAATCATCAATTAGGACCTGTAATTTTTCAACGAACAGCTTTTGATCGCCAAGTGGTATCAAGAATCCATTGGTTTCATTAATAATTAAGTCGCTTGGACCTGCAATACAATCAAATGAAACAACAGGCAACGCCGCTGACATGGCTTCTCCAACAACATTTGGAAATCCTTCTGAAGCAGAGGAAAAAGCAAAAATTTTACTCGATAAGTAATACCGCTCAACGTCTGCTTGTTTTCCTGCAAAAACAACACGATCAGCTACATGCAACTTCTTGGCTAATGCCTCCCATTCTTCTTGATTACTTTGCTTTAAGTGATCATAACCGACTAACACCAGCTTCCAATCAGGGGCATTCAACTTTGAAAAAATCTCAATTAAGACATCTTGCTGCTTCGATTTGATATAACGTCCCACCATCAAGATGCAATTTTCTCGAGGAATATCTTGAGCAGGAATCTGCCGAATGGGATTTCCAATTACTTTAAAGTTTGTTTGAGCATACATTCCTTTGTATATAGCTAAGGCTTTTTCCGTTTGCACTATCACGCCTTTCGCATTTGGATACAACCATTTGCGCAAAGCATCATGCAATTTCCCTAAACTTTTATTTGGCTGCGCACGATCGGAAACGTAGAGCGGAACCTTCGTCCCGAGAAGCGCTAATAAAACCATGCTATTCCATCGTTCGCCAAAAGAAAGCGCTGCAACTGGATTTATTTTCTGTATTGTTTTTCTTAAGAAAAAGTTTGTTTTAATTGTCGAGAGCAATCGTTTTGAATTGTCAAACTCACATGACGGACGATAAATAATAATGTCTTTCGAGATGTCATAAAAAACATCACGCTTAATTCCATACAATACTAAATGAACATGGTATCGATTGCTAGCTGCGAAATAATTAAGAAGTTCAGACATCACGCGCTCCATGCCTCCAGCTTGAAGGGAATGTATCACAAAACAAATATCTTTCTTTTTCACAGTCTCCATATTATTTTAGAGCGAATTTACCCAATGAATATAGCTTTGTATTCCTGCTTCAAGCGACACGGTTTGCTGATATCCCAAAGACTTCAATAACGAGATATCGGCTCTCCAATTGAGTGGATCTCCTTGTTTCACTTGATTGTTGAACGTAATTGTTTTTTGCCCTTCAAAATTGCGTCTAAATATTTCTGAAACGTATTCAATAGTAAACTCTTCGCCATTGGCAATATTAGTCGCCTCACCATTAAATTTTCCGTTATCAAGAACCAAGTGGAAAGCACGCACGATATCATCAACATGAATGAAGTCTCTGCTCTCCTTACCTGTTCCGTATAGTGCTATTGAATCAGCATTCAAAAACTTTTGATACATATCCCAGAAAAGTTGTTTTCTCAAGCCATTTCCATACGCAGAAAAAATACGCAGTGAGCAAGTTTGTATTTGATAAAAGTCGTAAAACTCTTTGACGATTTGCTCTGCTTGCAATTTGTGGATTCCATAGGGCGAGAGTGGTTTTAATGCAATATTCTCATTGATTGGCAATTGTGTCGGATTTCCGTAAACTGCGGCGCTCGATAAATTGATGAATTTACACGAAGGCTGATAGGTTCTAATCGCTTCTAAAATCTTAAAAACGTTTAGCGTATTTAAATTAAAGTCCTTTAAGGGAAATTCTATAGACAACGCAACACTCGCTGCTCCTGAACAATTGATACAGGCATCGAATTGATGTTTTTCAAATAACGAATGAAAATCAGAATTAGTCGCGTCAATTTGAAAATAGTCTTTACTGACATAATCCGTGACAACATCGCAACCCAAAACAGCGAAGTTCTGTTTCTTAAAGTATTCCATTGCATGAAATCCGATAAACCCTCTAGAACCTATGATTAATATCTTCATCTTAGTTTTTTAAAATTAAGTCAACCATCCATCCGTATGGATTAAACTTTCCTTCATGCCACACCAACTGTTCATCCCAGTAACCTGGACAATCATCATAACCCGCATTGGCAAATCCGTAGCTTATTTCGATGAGCAACGGCTGATTGTTTTCGTCCAACACATAATCGTAAGCGATACATTGTGCCTTTAGTTTTTTTTGATATTCAAAAGAAACCTTTACAAAACGTTCGTCGATGGCATCCTTATCATAAATGATAAACCCGCTGCCAGATGCTCGGAAATCGTCCTTGCGATTCATTCTCTTGATTCCAAAAGCTTTCCCATCAATGATGACGATGCGTATATCAGAATCGTTGTTGGCAATAAATTCTTGAAAATATAAGTAGTTCATTTCATTTCCGATCACGCTGGCGTAACGCGGTGGTTTCACCAACCGAACGAATCCCTTTACGACATCAAATGCATCTGTTTTTCCGAGTCGCCATCTTCTATATCTTTCTTGGATACTCTCCCAACCATCGTAGGCAGGAAAACCTTTTCCAAATGCTTTATCAACTAATTTCTTGGCTTGTGCTGCAGAGTGAATGAGCTGTACATTTTGAGAACCTGCGCCACCTCTGAGTTTAAAAACTTTCGGAAAAGTGGTGTGCGCAATCCATTCCAAAGCAACTTTCTCACTATAGAAAACCCACGTCTTGACAATATCAATTTCTAAAGCTTCCAATAAGTATTTTTGTCCCACTTTATCGTCAAAATGCCAGGCGGTATTAAAATCAGGAAACACCTTCATCCCGCTTTGCTCCATCGAAAAGAGTAAGGATTTTGCCATCACAATATCTGACGGTTCCGCTTGATGATAATGCCACATCAGCGCTGTACAGTCTTTGAGTTGATGTACAATATCCGTAGCATAGCAATTGACTAATTTAAATGGGATATTGTTCTTTTGACAATAGTCAATCCATCTAAAATGAAACAAAACTGGACTATTATTATCGTGAATTGCTATCATATTAATCTAAGTATTGTTGTGCCCACAATTCGAATCCAAGCATAAGCCAAATCGCATCTAATTGCTCTGGTGTGGCTTTCGAAATAGCAGCAACCCATTGGTTTAACGCTTCCGTCTTAAAAAGTCCACGCTTCTGAATTCCTGGTGCTACTTGTGTTTTCCATTTCTCTTGAAAAGTGGCTGAAGACATAAACGCACGCAGCGGAATTCCAAATCCCATTTTATCGCGATAGGCAAATTTTTCTCCGAATTTTTCGGCACAAATGTCTTTCAAGACCACTTTGGCCTCATCCTTTCCCTTATGTTTTCCGACCAAATCGGCACCGGATATATTCAACGAAGTACTGACCATTTCATTATCCAAAAACGGAACGCGGTTTTCGATAGAATGCGCCATCGACATTTTATCTTGACGCATCAAAAGATCAGGTAAGTAAGTCAATAGTTCGAACTTTCTTTGTTTCAAAATCGTGTCGCCTTTCATTCTATTCAGCGCTGCAACTCTATCTTCGATGGCATTGTGCAAACTAAAATTCGACTTAAGGGCATGCGCGGTTTCCAAACTACCAAAAGCAGATTCCATAATCATGCGTTTGTTACTATCGAGGTAGTAACTTAGAAATTCCGAAATGTTATTTAAGTTTTTCTTTAAGGCACTAAGAAATGTTTTTCTAAAAAAGGGAAATTGGGTCGCACGTACAAATCGACTATAACCTGCTAATGACTCGTCCGCACCTTCGCCACTTAATAAAACGGTAACATGCTTCTTTGCTTCTTGACTCAACAAATAAATACCAATCGTATTAGGATGATTCATCGGCTGCTCGAAATGCCAAATCGCTTTTTCGAGTACGTCAAAATAGTAATTGGCTTCCATTTCAAATTTATGAGCGTGCAATGACAGTTGTTCGGCAACCATGTCAATGTACTTTTCTTCAGAAAATTTTGGGTCTTTAAATACAATCGAGATGGTTTCTAGATTCCCTTGATTCAGTGCCTTTGCAGCATAATAGCTTACCAGAGAAGAATCGACACCGCCAGATAACTGACAGCCTAATTTTACATCGCTAATCATTTGAGCCTGTACACTTTTTTGTAAAGCCTTTTCTAATGATGCCTTGCTTTCAGCATGGGTAATCTGTTGATTTCCTTCGCTGTTAATATCGTAATAGGTGTGTGACTGGATTTTATCATCCTTGACGGAAAGATAAGTTCCTGGAATACAATTCGTAATATTTTTAAATAACGTATTATTGATGACATTACGGAACAGTAAAAATTCATCCATTTTTTCGTAATCGGCTTCAAACTTGAAATCAGGAAGCGCTTTAAAACTCTTCATTTCCGAAGCAAAAGCCAATCTTCCCGCTTCTTTCAAAAGGTACAATGGCTTAATTCCAAATCGATCGCGTGCTAAGAATAAAGTATCCAAACGAAAATCATATATCGCTAAAGCAAACATTCCGTTGAGCATCAAAATCATTTGCTCCATGCCGTATTCTAGATACAAATGCAAAACAATTTCGGTATCAGAAGTGCTTTTGAAATGATGTCCTTTACTTTCTAGATCGGCTTTATAATCGAAGGCGTTATACACTTCGCCGTTCATCATCAAAACGACTTGCTCATCTGGACTCACCATCGGTTGGTGTCCCATGGGCGAAAGATCTAAAATACTCAACCTATTGAATCCGAAAATAAGATCGCAACCACTGGTAAAGTTCTTGTCTTCGGAAATGGAAATGGCCTCGAAAGATTTACCTTTGGTATCGATCCCTACAATTCCAGAATCGTCTGGTCCACGATGCTTCTGAATGGCAAGCATTTCACGAATGGCCTTATTACTGGTTTCTTTTTTCGAATTAAAATTATAATAGCCTGTAAATCCGCACATAACTATTTGTTGGGGTTTATAGAGTTAATCAAAATGTCGCGATGCGCTTCACATCGAATCAAATTGGTGAATAACAACTTTTTGTTTTTGGTAATAATAGAAGGCAGGAGTCCTTTCTTATACAAACTTGGTAAATATTTTCCTTTGTAAGGTTGAATCCACGTGTTCATTACTGGTTTCCATTTTTGAACATATTCGTCAAAAGCACTTTGCAATTTTGCATCATCGGCAATAACGCTATTGAGTTGTTCTTGATGATTCTCAATCATTTTCTTTTCCTCAGAAGTTAATAAGCGTATTCCCACTTCATCGGTATTGTGACTTACAAATTCTTTTCAAAAGTGATTGGTTTTCCTTTTTCAAAATGGAGTCGAACGATCATGCCTTTATTCCATGGAAGATTTCGCATTCCTTCCCAATCAAAGCAGAAATTACCAAGGCTATAAAAAATTGGGCTTCATTATAGACTTCAAACCCCGAAATAATGTGCGTGTGATGCGCAATGACAGCGCTAGCGCCCGCATCGACAAAAAAGCGATACCACTTTTTCATTCTTGGACTTGGCAAATCATAATGCTCATGTCCACCGTGAACAATGACCACAATAAAATCGGCAGTTTTTTTAGCTTCTTGGATTTGATTAAAAACACTAGCTAAATCAATCGGATGACAACCTGGTTCAGCGCCAAAAGTTGTAGTCCATTCGTTTTCAGCAATATTGATAAAGGCAAACTTAGTGTCTTCTTTTTCCCAATAGAATGTCTTGGATGCTTCATTAAGATTTTCTCCGCTACCGAACCATTTGATGTCGTGCTTTTTCAACGAATCATACGTTTCCTTCATGCCTTCCCAATCGTAATCCTTGAAATGGTTGTTAGCTGTGGCAACAACAGCGCAATTAAGATAATTAAGTATTTCTGCTGTATCAGGATGCGCTTTGATATGCGGTCCCGTTTTGCTAATTCTTGACGTTGATGTGGTCAGCGGGCATTCTAGATCCAATATGTTCAAATCATTTTCTTTAAAAAAAGGCAGCACTGATTCAAACAACGGTTTCCAACTATCGTTTTTGAAGTTTTCTTCGATGCGCATCCATGGACAAAAATCGCCTGTAAATCCTATTTGTATCATGGTTTATCTTGATTTGGAAGTGGATTATTGAGTTCTTTCGCAAGTACTTGGTCTAATAGATAGGTCGTAATTTTCGTCCCACCGTTTTGGTTAAGATGGTCTTGTGCCAACCAGTCGGTCGCAGGGTTGAGAATTTTTGACGCCACTCTGCATTGTTGTTGAGATTGTATACTTTTGATTGGACCCGTTTTTCAGCTTTACTATAGTACTTTAAAGGCAAATCATTTTGATTGCCGTTTGATCCTGGAAGTTCAATAATAATGGACTTTATCCCTTGTTTTGGCAAAGCGCAATTATTTTAAGAAGGTAAGGATCTCGGTAGTCTATTGATTTTGAATTAATATTTTTAAACACACTACCATCAGGAATTACCTTCTTGGTTTTCCATTGACCTAGGACCATGATTGCCTCTCGATGATCTTTAGACAGGACAATTTTCAGAAGATCTACCGCTAGCCATTGAAAATTCAACATCGGCGGATTGGTCAAATTTGAAATAAAATTCGGATGGTAGAAAAACTCCACTTCTGGATTGGTAAATGGAACTGGATTTAAATAGGATTTCCCGATAGCAGAGGACAATCCAACAACAACCATTTTAGGTTTTCTATTTTTTTTGATATAATCCTCTAGCAAGAATAATGAAGTTGATACATGATCACCAGCGACCGAAAGATTGTAGGTTGAAAGTCCATTTTTTGTTAAATAATCGGCATCAATACCATCTAACGCCATACTATTTCCCAAAACAATTACGTCAAAACTTTTGTTTTCAAATTTTGAAACTTCATGTATTTTCTTGAATCCAGGACTGAGACCTAATAGAAGTAAGAGATAGAGCACATTAAGCATCACAATGATACCTAAAAACCAAAATAACTTTCTAAAAAACTGCTTCATTTTTCCTCGCTTTGCTTAAAATTGAAAATAAATAAAGTTGTTTTGTTTACCACCAAACAGTAAAATAAACACGGTAATCATGGCATAAATCGACCATCGCTTCACGGTTGAATTCATCGTTCCTTTGTTGAATTGCAGGCCAAATTGTTTATCGCGATGCATCCATTCGACCAATATGAGAATGGCAATCATACTGCAGTGAATAATAAAGTAAATCATATCTTGTTTACCTAAGAAATTCGGTCGTTGCAGCAGACTTTTTGAAAATATTTCTTTTAGTATGGCAAACGCTTGGGTAATCGAATCGGATCTAAAAAATATCCATGCAATGACTGTCAAAAAGAAAGTAAATAAGATTTGGAAGAATTCTTTAACCGATGGAAAAAATTGATGGGTAGGAATGACATGTAAATAATTTCGATTTCTATCCAATAACAGTAGCGGAATGAAATACAGTGCATTCAAAAATCCCCAGGCGATGAATGTCCAATTCGCGCCATGCCAAAATCCACTCACGAGAAAAATAATAAAGGTATTTCGCACTTTCATCCATGTTCCTCCTTGGCTACCACCTAAAGGAAAATACAAATAATCCCGAAACCAAGTCGATAACGAAATATGCCATCTTCTCCAAAATTCGGCGATATCTCTCGAAAAATAAGGGAAAGCAAAATTACGCAGCAATTCAATCCCGAACAATCTAGACGCTCCTAAAGCAATATCTGAATATCCTGAGAAGTCTCCATAAATTTGAAAAGTAAAAATAGTGCGCCTAAGAATAAGCTACTCCCATTGTGCTCACCACTAGCATTAAAAATTTGATTCGCATAAGTAGCGCAATTGTCTGCGATGACTACTTTCTTAAATAATCCCCACAAGATTTGACGTAAACCGTCGGTCGCTTGTTCGTAGCTAAAGGTTCTTGCCTTTTTAAATTGTGGTAAAAGGTGCGTTGCTCTTTCGATTGGTCCAGCCACAAGCAGCGGGAAATAGCTTACAAAAACGGCATAATCAACAAAGTTCTTTTCTGCAATAATCCGTTTTTTGTAAACATCAATAATATAGGAAAGTCCATGAAAAGTATAAAATGAAATCCCGACTGGAAGAATCACCTTTAAAGTCCATGGATTAATCACAATTCCTGCATTTGCAATCGCGTTGGTTAACTCGGTGACGAAGAAATTGTAGTATTTAAAAAAGCCTAAGAAACCTAGGTTAATACCGATACTCAAAATCAACCAAAACTTACTATGAGCTTGTGTTTTCGCCTGTTCTATCTTCAACCCTGAAAAATAATCTAAGAAAGTTGAAAAAGCTAACAGAAAAAGGAACCGCCAATCCCACCAAGCATAAAAGACGTAGCTCACTAAAAGGATTAATAAGTTCTGCTTACTAATGCTTTTTTGAAATACAAACCAATAAAGTAAGAAAACTATCGGTAAGAAAATCGCAAATTCTATAGAGTTGAATAACATAAATCAGTTTTGTTATTTTATGTAATTATTCGTTTATGTATTGTGACAATTCATCGGTTGAAATAAAGTGAACCTCTGGCCATTTCTTTAAAATAGATGTCAAAAGCAGATCAAGATCTTGAAGTCCTCGATCTCTATTTTTTTTGTCGATGAAACCTACGAAATTAATTCTATGGGCGCAAATAACGGCGGGTTTGTTCCAATGAAAAGCGCTAGAAATTTGAGCCAAACAACTGTTCACCCAATCTCTATTCGGATTCAATGACGGCTCAAACACGCAATTCCTAATGTTGTACTTGATTCCCAGAGAATTGGTTTCGCCGAAAGTATGTCGCAAGTAGGTGTATTGGTCAAAAGTGCCTGTGGGTATTAATTGTGTTTTTAAACCTTTCAACCATTTGATACCTTGCTGTTTTAATATTGGTTCTATTTGTTTATCCTAATTAAGGCATCGATTTGAAAGTCATTACATTATAATTTTGAAGCAATCAAATCGAGCATGTCGCCCATGTTTTTCATTTTGTTCAGTTCTTTCAATTTGAAAGTGATAGAAAACTGCTTTTCAACTTTAGAAATAATAATCATATGCGAAAGTGAATCCCAACCGTCCACATCTGTTGCAGAAAGTGTTTCGCTCATTTCAAAATTTTCGTGATTTAAAGCTGTCTTTAATATTTGTTTTACTTGTGCAATGATTTCGTTTCTTTCCATTTTTATACTTAATTATTTGTTTTATAGTGTTTTTTCCATAATCCATTTTTCGTTGCAAGGCAAATAATCTAAAATTTCTGCGTGGTTAGATTGGCTTGATTTTGCGAGTTTAAAGCCATTTCTTTCGTAAACATAAATGGCGTTGGTATTATTTTTGAACATCTGCACTTGGGCTTTACTTAATTTCGGATGCAAAAGTTTGGCTTGTATTTCGTGTTCCTTAATCAACGTATCTCCAAGTTTTTTACCTCGATGTAATTCAGAAACAAACAAATATTCGAATTGTAAAGTTAGTGCTTCTCGTTCTGTGAGTATATCTTTGATAATGTCTTGTTTGGATACTAAAAATTCGATGGCATCTTTACCAAAAGTATAACTGATCAAATTCGACTTTAATATTTTGGAAGCCGTACCATCGAGACCTTCAATCCAAGCACCAAAACTGGCTACTGGTTTTCCTTCATGTTCGGCGATTAAATAGCTATCGACACTAAATTCGCAACCTTTAATTTCTTCTTCAAACATAGATATGATCAAATCTTTGACCTTTTCTTCCGAAAAATTGAATAACGTAGCATAACTCAAAGTATCTGAATTTCCTTTTTCTGCCGCAATTACAACGTCTGCTAAAAATGGAATGTCTTTTTCGAGTGCTCTTCTTATGCTATAACCCTCCATTTTAAAGACTTTTAAAAGTTAATCCCAATTCTTTTCTATCGGTTTTTCCATTGGTATTTAAAGGAAAAACAACTAAGAATTTGATGAGTTTCGGAACCATATAAAGTGGCATTTGAGATTTCATATAGTCTTGAAGCGGTTCAGTATTGAATTCATTCGATTCTATAACAAGTCCTAATTCGGCATTGCCAATCGGATCTAAAAGTGGCACGACCACAACATTGATCGTTTTCAGAAACGATTTTACGTGAAATTCTATTTCAGACAGTTCCCTCCTAAAACCTTGAATTTTGATCTGATAATCTAACCTGCCTAAATATAACAAATCGCCGTCGGCATCGGCCTGACACAAATCGCCTGTTTTATAAAATCGCTCTTGCTTTCCGTTGTATGTTGTATAAAAAAAAGCTTCCTTATTTTTCGCTGGGTTCTTCCAATATCCAGGTGTAAGTTGAATGCCTCCAAGACACAATTGCCCCATGTTTCCAGCGGGCAATATATGATTATTCTCATCGATAATGATATTGCAATTGTAGTTCATTGCTTTTCCAATAGAAAGAATCCCATTTCTCGATTTGTTCTCCGAATCTCTATTGAAAGTATAATAGGTGCAAAAGATAGTATCTTCAGTTGGGCCGTAAACATTCATGATTTTGGCATTCGGTAGGCATTTGCTCCACTCGATGGTGATATCGGTCGGCAATGCTTCTCCGCAAAACAGACTATATTTCATTTCGGGCAAATCTATTTCTTTGAAATAAGGACGAAGGAAATGCAGCATCGAAGGCACCATTAATGCGAAGGTCAAATGATGGTCATCCATCAATTCAAAAATGTAACTATACTTAATTTCATCTTTTGGAATAGTATAAATACAAGCACCTTTTAACAACGGAATTAAATACGACATGACTGATAAATCAAATGTGAGTTCAAACATTTGCAAACAGCGATCTTCTTGACTAATGTTGACCTCCATATCCCAAAACGCTGCCAAATCCAGTTAGATTTTCTATAGTAATTGGAACCCCTTTAGGTTGCCCTGTTGTTCCTGAAGTAAATAGAATGTATACCAATTCATCATCCGCCACCTCATTAGGAAATAAATTTATAGGTGTTGCTTCAAGTTTCTTACTTTCTATTGTATTAAATTCTGGCAATAAAATCTGTTCAGACGAGTCGATGATGGTTTTGATTTCGGCTTGATTGATGATGCTTCTATTTCTATCGATTGGAGTTTCAGGACTCATCGGAACATACGCTTTACCTTCTAACCATAATGCGATAATAGCCGCATAAGTTTCAAGGTCGTCATTGGCAATTAAACCGATGTTCTTTTCAGTATCAAAGGAATTGATTTGGAGTGCTTTTCTTATTCGAGCGATGCTTGATGAAAATTCAGCATAGGTATAAAAAATACCATGAATAAAGAAACAATTGCGGTGGCTATGTCGGGCTATGGAATGCGCCAAGTTCTCAAATAATTGCATGACTATAGTGTAAAATTAGTGGTTCTTGGTCATTATTTATTTCAAGGTCAGAGTATCCAATTCATCCGAAGAAATGAATCTCACATCTGGCCATTTCTTTAAAATGGATGTCAAAAGCAAATCAAGATCTTTGAGTCCTCGATCTCTATTTTTTTGGTCGATGAAACCTACAAAATTAATTCTATGGGCACAAATAACAGCTGGTTTGTTCCAATGAAAGGCGCTTGAAATTTGGAGCCAAACAACTGTTCACCCAATCTCTATTCGGATTCAATGACGGCTCAAACATGCAATTCTAATGTTGTATTTGATTCCCAGAGAATTGGTTTCGCCGAAAGTATGTCGCAAGTAGGTGTATTGGTCAAAAGTGCCTGTGGGTATTAATTGAGAACGCAAGCCCTGAATCCACTCCACACCGTGTTCTTTTAACACAACCTCTACTGAAGGATCCCAATTATAGCATGGCGCGATAAAAGATCTTGAAATTTCCCCAAAGGTTTCTTTAAAAATGTTGAGCCCATCAGCAATGACTGACTTCTGCTCGGGAATATCTTCGGTCGAATCCCAATCATACGCCTCCATAAAACTATAATCTCCAGTTCCGGAGTAGGTAGCGTTCCAATCAAAACAAAAGTGTGCTGCCTTATTATTTTGCTGCAAAACTTTCAACCATCGTTTGTAATTGAGATGCTCTACCGTGAAACTGAGGCTGAAAAACCATTGGACTTCCTTCCAACCACATTTCAAATTATTGGCATGGTTGGATATTTTTGAAAGTCTCCGTGAATTTTCGTAATGAAATTCCGTAAAGTTGGAAGCTCTAATTTTATCAAAATCTGGATTTGCCATAATCGCATTGGCGGTTAATTTGCTGGTAATCCATTGGATCCTTTGTGCTTCGACAAAACGTCAAAAAGCAATTCCAAATCGTCTTGCGATTCGAGTGCATCAACTTTGTAAATACTGTGGCCAATTTCAAATCCTTGGCTTTGAAATGCCTGAGCTGCTTTTGACGATGGCGTTCGAATAGCTCCCCAATCATCAGATTCGATGATTACAATTTTTTGCTGTATCGATTTCCCATAAGCGTTGGTTTTGGAAGCCGTGAGATAAGATTTTATAGCTTGTATGATTTGACTTTTGTTCATCAAAATCTATTTGATTAAGTCGATTAATGGTGATAGGCAAATCAACAATGGTAGCCAATCTCGGATTGGTTAATATGGTCATTAAACTAATCGTATCGATGGAAATTCGTATTGAAACTATGATGTAAAAGAATAGTAATGGCGAAACAAATAGTGCCCATTTCTTGAATGCTGTATCATTGAAAACCACGTAATAAAAGTGATTAAGGCCATTCCGAAAAGTTGTGCTAACAACAAATATCTACCTCCAGACGGTAGTAAAGATGTAATATTTCAATAGACATCAAAAGTAACGAAAATCCGAAACAAATTAGAAAATGATTTGTTGTGAGTTTTACTCTTGCAGTAGAAAAATAGATAAATGAAAAAGAATCACGAGGTACCAATTGAGAAAGGTGGTTTAGTAGCTAATATACCAATTACCGGATGCATTTAAATCAGAAATGACTTCGACATATTCTTCACTGGTGTAGCTTTTTACCCTTGGCAATAGAAAATCGGGAGCGATACTTTCTAATCGCGAACGAATACTATCGACATTAAGGGTTGAAATCGAAAAGCTAGCGATAAAAAAGAAGTATAAAATGCGCCATGGAATTTTAACAAAATAAAAAAACAACAAAACAGCAAAGGGCATTACAAATGAGAAGTGCACCAAAATACTCAATGCTGCAATGACAAGTCCTTTTCTATTTCCCTTACCAATAATAAAAAGCACCATAAAAAAACATATGGGCCGCGGTCCACATTCTGACTCCATTTAAAGTCCAAAATCCAATAACGCAAGAAAATGCCGCAATAATGGCAATCATATTCCTATTGATTCGCTGGTTTTTAGAAAAATCTAGCAACAACCAAATATTTCGCGAATAAAAATAACCGAATAAAATGCCGAAAACAGCAAAAAGGATGTTCCCATTGTCTGTAAAAAGCGCTAGGATATACGTCACTAATGGTTGGTAAATATCAACGGAACTCGATTCTTCGGAATAAAATTGGCCACAAAAAATCCCAGTTTAATGGCGAGTTGTATAGCTCTTTCAATTTGGCGACATACCTACTCGAGTCCATTATTTCAGGACGAAACATAGTATACCCATAAAAAATAACAAACAACCAAACACTGTTCTTGGCCCAATCTTCCTTATAGTGCTTAAAGGCTTGAATGAATCCCAAGAAGGGTGAAACTAAAAAGAAAATAAAATTATTCTTCAAAGGATGTATTATTTTCGTTTCAAACTAAATTTATTCTTTTGATAGGGACAAAAATTTAGTAGCGACGTTTTCTATTTTATACTGCTCGATATTATTAAATACAAACGAGTTTGTGTAATTACCTGCAATAAAATCTCTCACAGCATTATGATCAAATTCAGTTAGTCACGGAGGACAAAATGGGTCTGCCAGTTAGGTAATAATCGATTAATTTGCTTCTGGTGATTGATGTACGGCATCACTAAGCAACATTAACTAAAAATCCTTGCTACTCAATTCCTTGAGTAAATCAATTCTCGGAATATAATGCCGCACCTCTAGTTTTTCTTTAGAATCGGCAAAAAGGTAGTACTAAGTCTTGCGTTTCAGTATAAATAATAAACTTAAAAGGCTGATCCACTGTCGTGAGAATTCTAATAAAGGTGTAGGATTTCTCCTTTTGTTCTTATAAAAGTTCCAGCAAAACCAAAAGTCGGCACTTCATTTTTCTTGAAGTCACTGCGAACGACTTCTTCAAACTTAAATCCCTTGATATTTCAATCACCTTATCTCTAAATTCCGGATAATAGTTTTCCTTCATCATGATTTTCGGAACCGCAATATAATCTGCCTTCCTGCAAAACCATTTTTCTAAATATTTGAAATAGAATACTTTTTTGAAACTATCGTGAATAGCCCCCATAAGTGGATCTCCACAGTCCTGCTACCCATTTTGTTGCCAGGGTCGCGTTTTGTTCGAGCCCAACCGGTTCCCCAGTGAATAGAATGCGGAACGGCAGCAGATATCAGCAAATCATAAAATCCTTCTTTCTTTAAGGCGTTCTTGACCATAAACATCAATTCGATATCAGGGTAAGAAATCAATTAGCAACGATCGATTCAATACTCTTTTAAATAAAACTGCCATCTTGGAACCTTCAGCGCTACATTAATTATTGGTAGCGTTCTTAAACCTAAATCTTTAATTTTAATCCCGAATTCCTTTTCAATTGGTAAGTGAAATTCATCTTTCTTTAGCGTATACAGCGTAACCCGATGTCCTTGTCGCGCCGTTTTATGAGGCAAGCTCTGTAGCTCTAAATGAACGTGGACTATTCTCAGGATAAAGGCACCTGCTAACGACTAGTATTTTTTTGAATCCATTACTTATTTTGAATTAAGTATCTACCAATTTCAATCCCTGTGGTTCCATTTCCGTGTAAAGGTGCATCAAAAATCGAAGGGTCTACATTCGAAGCCCTGATCAAGTGCGGACACAATAGCGGGTATCAAGCACCAGTAATGATAATTAGCGCCTTGTTCCACCAATTCAATCCATTCGGTTTGATCGCGCGTCGTAATACACGGTACTTTATGAAAATACGCTTCTTTCTGAACTCCGCCTGAATCTGTAGCTATCAATGCGGCGTGCTTTTCTAGAAGAATCATATCCAAATATCCTATGGGATCGATAATTTTGATATTATCAGGTATTGCAATCCCAAAACTTTCCAACATCTTTTTAGTCCTTGGATGCAAAGGCCAAATAATTGGATTTTTGTAAGAACCCAAACCATTCAAAATGGAAGACAGATCGCTTGTCATCAACATTCTCTGCTCTGTGCAAAGTCACTAAAGCATATTTTTAGATTCAATTCCTAAATCTTTTTAGAGCGAATTCTTTTGTTCGACCTCCTTGCCAAAAAGGGCGGCGTCATGTCACACACATCATAACTTGTTTTATTTTTTGATGATCAATACCACCTTCATTGTTCACAAATTTTTCACTGCTGTCGATGTCGGAGTAAACAATACGTCACTGGCATGATCAGTCAAGATTCGATTGATTTCCTCTGGCATTTTTCTATTGAAAGAACGCAAACCCGCTTCAACATGCGCCACAGGAATATGCAACTTTACTGCCGCTAAAGTACCTGCCAAAGTCGAGTCGGTGTCGCCATAAACCAAAACGTAATCTGGTTTTTCTTGCAAAAGTACTTCTTCGATTTTCTCCAACATGCGACCCGTATTCTGTCCATGCGACCCGCCACCGACACCCAAATGAAAATCGGGTTTTGGAATATCAAGCTCTTCAAAGAAAATGTCTGACATATTCGAATCAAAATGTTGTCCCGTATGAACAATAAGTTCTGTAATCTCATGAGATCTTAAGCGCATAGCTCTTGAAACAACAGCTGCTTTAATAAATTGAGGCCTTGCACCGATAATCGTAATAATTTTCATTTTAAAATACTTTGAATTTTAAAGAAGGTTAATTTTCAACCAAACTACATGTTCTCCCTTAAGGACATATCGATCGAGGTATGTGGACAAACATAAGTGCATCGCCAGTCAAGGGCAATTCCATACGTTCTCCAAATCTTGACATCCAGCCTATTTGTTTGGCAGGAACACCCACACCATCAAAGCGAAATCAGGAACGTTTTTATTGACAACACTTCCTGCGCCCACAAACGCATATTTACCGATGGTCACACCGCAAACAATCGTACAATTGGCGCCAAAAGTGGCACCTATTTTAACTGAGTGTCTCTGTATTCGTCTTTTCGAGTGACGGCAGAACGCGGATTGTAAACATAGGTAAAACCATACTTGGACCGCAAAAACGTCGTTTCCAGCGTTACGTTATCATGGACAGAAACATTGTTTTGTATCTTGACATTATCTCCAACAACAACACGATTGCCTACAAAACATTTTGTCCCAACGAGCATTTTTCTCCAATGAGCTTTCGCTGGCAAATGTGAACCCAATGCCAGACTCTTGTTTCGTTACTCTATTTGTGCACCCTCGTCAACGATGGCAGTTTCATGTTTAGAATAGTTCATCTTTATTTTTTTAAGAATGGATGGTAATCTCCTGTTAATCCTATCGGCGATTGTGATCTAATGCCTCCAACGATTTCAATTGCCACGCGATTTTCCTCCAAACTAAAGCCTTCTCCGTTGAGGATATTTTCATACACTCTGGTGTGCAAATCTGTAAAACCGTCTGAGAATTCAATCGATCTTCCGTTCATGGTTAACGAACGATAGGTGCGTTTTCCTTCTTTTTTTGCAGCTTCCGGCACATCTTCCACATCCACAGATAAGAACCAGCGTACTCGTGCTTTTTCATATTCGAGATAACCCGCTGCTTTAAACTCGTCGCGATAATGCAGTTTATTGTCGACTACTTTCCCAAAACAAAATGCAGCATAACAAAAAAATGTCCCCCTGATGTTGGTTCGAAACACCTCCTGATTTTTTTCATCTCCTTTCCAGGAATGGAAATACCACTTTCCACGTGACGTAATATAAGTCAAATCGACATCGAATTTTGTTCCAGCAGGCGCAGCATCTACTTCTTGCTTTAAAGCAATAATAGACGGATGCAAACGCAGTTGAAGTATGGTATGAACTTTCTTTCCTGTGTCTTTCTCGATCGCTTGCAACGCATCGATATTCCAATGATTTAGCACAATGGGTTTTTCGCAAATGGCATCTGAATTCGACCGTAAGGCAAAACGAATATGCGAATCATGCAAATAATTAGGCGAACAAATAGAAACGTAGTCTACGGCATGACCTCCTTGTTCTCTGCGTAATTTTATCAATATGACGGTCAAAGCGTTCGAACTCGGTAAAGAAGTCTGCATCGGGAAAATAACTGTCGATTATTCCGACCGAATCATTAACGTCAAGCGCTGCAATTAGATCATTGCCGGTATCTTTGATGGCTTTCATATGCCGTGGAGCGATATAACCTGCGGCTCCGATGAGTACAAAATTTTTCATAATTTGATTTGTATGTTTTTTAATGTAGAGACTTTGTTGAATTATATTTTTCTTTAGAATTTAGAATTTCTTTATCATATGCACTACCCTATTTGATTCAAATGATTGGTATCATAAAAATGCAAAGAATCATCGAGTTTCAAAATTTCATTGAAATTATAATACTTCCCATAGCTTTACATGGCATTATCAAAATCAGCATTGTTTGAATAGCTTTATATAAATTAGATGTAATTGATTGATTGACCAAAATAAACGGGATTTGTTTCTTCTTTAAGCAAAGCAGCGATTTCTTTGAAGGATTCGAATTGCTTGTCATTAAACTTCCATTCGTTTTTTGGATACGATTGATGTCTAAAAAATTCCGCTTTTCTTAAAACAAAACCTCCTAAAATATAGGTGTCCGAACCTTTCACTACCTTTTCTTTAAAAGAAGCGTTCAGACGCAACACATCTCGTATCGCACCGTAAATAAGCGTATTATAGACTTTCATATTGTTGAGTTTGAAAGCCATTTCAGCCGAATAACAATAATCATTCTTATCATTCGCTATAACATCTAAAGCCGATTCTACCCCAT
>JADKBW010000003.1:25000-27283 GCA_016714905.1 Flavobacterium sp. | reverse complement strand
GCAGACAACAAACGCAATCCCAATGAGTTATAAACAAAGTAAAAAAAAGGTTAAGAAATTTTTGGAGAAAAGTAAGATAAGTGCTTATATTTGCACCCCGCGAAAGAGGGATGTTCTTATAAAATACTGGTAACGAGGTTTGAGAAAATAAAATAAAATTTATTTTACAAAAGGCTTGTTTAGTAAGAAAGAATAATTACTTTTGCACCCGCTTGAGAATGAAAGCGTAGAATAAAAAGAAGACACGTTCTTTGTGACATATTGAATTGACAGCCGTCCGCCTTTATGGTGGACAAAGAAATAGAGAGTAAGAGAAATTAGAGAGATTTGAATTAAGGTTAGAGATTCGTCGATAAAAAATGCTAAGTTAAATTGAAGACAATATACGATGAAGAGTTTGATCCTGGCTCAGGATGAACGCTAGCGGCAGGCCTAACACATGCAAGTCGAGGGGTATAGTAGCAATACTAGAGACCGGCGCACGGGTGCGTAACGCGTATGCAATCTACCTATTGCTGAGGGATAGCCCAGAGAAATTTGGATTAATACCTCATAGTATAACAAGGAGGCATCTTTTAGTTATTAAAGATTTATCGGCAATAGATGAGCATGCGTCCCATTAGTTAGTTGGTAAGGTAACGGCTTACCAAGACGATGATGGGTAGGGGTCCTGAGAGGGAGATCCCCCACACTGGTACTGAGACACGGACCAGACTCCTACGGGAGGCAGCAGTGAGGAATATTGGACAATGGTCGCAAGCCTGATCCAGCCATGCCGCGTGCAGGATGACGCTCTATGGATTGTAAACTGCTTTTATACGAGAAGAAACACTCCTTCGTGAAGGAGCTTGACGGTATCGTAAGAATAAGGATCGGCTAACTCCGTGCCAGCAGCCGCGGTAATACGGAGGATCCAAGCGTTATCCGGAATCATTGGGTTTAGGGGTCCGTAGGCGGCCTAGTAAGTCAGTGGTGAAATCTCCCGCTCAACTGTGAAACTGCCATTGATACTGTTAGGCTTGAATAATTGTGAAGTAACTAGAATATGTAGTGTAGCGGTGAAATGCTTAGATATTACATGGAATACCAATTGCGAAGGCAGGTTACTAACAATTTATTGACGCTGATGGACGAAAGCGTGGGTAGCGAACAGGATTAGATACCCTGGTAGTCCACGCCGTAAACGATGGATACTAGCTGTTGGGCGCAAGTTCAGTGGCTAAGCGAAAGTGATAAGTATCCCACCTGGGGAGTACGTTCGCAAGAATGAAACTCAAAGGAATTGACGGGGGCCCGCACAAGCGGTGGAGCATGTGGTTTAATTCGATGATACGCGAGGAACCTTACCAAGGCTTAAATGTAGATTGACAGGACTGGAAACAGTTTTTTCTTCGGACAATTTACAAGGTGCTGCATGGTTGTCGTCAGCTCGTGCCGTGAGGTGTCAGGTTAAGTCCTATAACGAGCGCAACCCCTGTTGTTAGTTGCCAGCGAGTAATGTCGGGAACTCTAACAAGACTGCCGGTGCAAACCGTGAGGAAGGTGGGGATGACGTCAAATCATCACGGCCCTTACGCCTTGGGCTACACACGTGCTACAATGGTAGGTACAGAGAGCAGCCACTGCGCGAGCAGGAGCGAATCTACAAAACCGTTCTCAGTTCGGATCGGAGTCTGCAACTCGACTCCGTGAAGCTGGAATCGCTAGTAATCGGATATCAGCCATGATCCGGTGAATACGTTCCCGGGCCTTGTACACACCGCCCGTCAAGCCATGGAAGCTGGGGTGCCTGAAGTCGGTGACCGCAAGGAGCTGCCTAGGTAAAACTGGTAACTAGGGGCTAAGTCGTAACAAGGTAGCCGTACCGGAAGGTGCGGCTGGAACACCTCCTTTCTAGAGAATAAGACTTAATTGTTTTTAGTCTTAAGACCTAAGCTTTTAATTAAATTACTAAATTGAAGTTAATTCAAATAAGAAAAGGTAAAATTGCCCAATAAGCTTTAGATTTAAAACACATACAGAGTCTCGTAGCTCAGCTGGTTAGAGACATACACTGATAATGTAGGGGTCCAGTTCGAGTCTGGCGGGACTACAATTTATAGTTTAAAAATTAGTTAGATTATTTACAAGCCATTTGAATAAGGACTGTTTTGTTTAAAGGAAATTTTAGAAGTTGAGAAATTATGAGTTTCAATCAAACTTGTAAACTTCGTAATTTTTAATTTTTATTAAAAGGGGGATTAGCTCAGCTGGCTAGAGCGCCTGCCTTGCACGCAGGAGGTC
>JADKBW010000003.1:0-20000 GCA_016714905.1 Flavobacterium sp. | reverse complement strand
TCGTCAAGGAACGATCGCCTGCCAATAAACCTGGAGTTAAGAACGTCAAGTTTGGATTTTCCATACCACCATAAGGGAAACTTGGTGGCAATACCAACACATCATAACGTCCCCAGCGATATGGACCGTAGAGTTTTTCCGCCACTTGAACCATTTTTCCCAACTCTGCAAATTCCCATTGGGCTTTGTTGATTTGAGACGGTTCGGCGTAAACTCCAGTTCTGTTGTCGATGGATTTGAATTGTAAATCGCCCACCGCAATCGCCATTAAGTATGATGGAATAGGTTTATCTTGTTTGAAAGTATAGATTCCAGTTTCGTTTTTTTGTTCGGAATTCGTAGCACTCATAACTGCCAGCAAATCATTCGGAACAGTGACTTTAGCGTTGTAGGTGAAACGAATTCCGGGAGAATCTTGACACGGAATCCATGTTCGCGACCAAATGCTTTGACCTTGCGAGAATAAGAAAGGTCTCTTTTTATCCGCGGTTTGTTCGGGTTTTAGCCATTGCAAGGCCACCGCGTCTTTGGTGGTGTTATAATAGATATTGACTTTCGTGGTGTTGGGTTCTATTTGAATGTGAAGCGGTTTGCCGTGGAATTCTACTTCAGTTCCAAGACTGAATTTCGTTTCTTTTTCCTCATCGCCAAGCGTTACTTTGGTAATATTTAGCGTGTTTTCATCGAAGATAATTTCTTTACCTTTGGAGGTATTGTCAATCGTCCAGGTTGCTTTTCCCGCAATAGATTGCGATTCAAAATCAACTTTAATATCTAAATCCAAATGCTTGACAACAGCCTCATTGGGTTTGGAGAAGGAATGTTCATCTTTCACGAATTGACGAATAGTAGCAACTTCCTTCTTTTGGCAGGATAAAATGGTTGATAAGAAACATAGCGTAATTAGCTTTTTCATGGAGTGGTATTTATACTGTAAATTAAATAAAAAATTCCCGTTCTGAACTATCACAACGGGAATTTGTATTTTTTGAAGCAATTTAATGAATTGCAAGAGAAATCATTATGCTAACATTGTTACCGGATTTTCCAAATACTGTCTTAATGTTTGAAGGAATTGCGCGCCAGTAGCACCGTCAACCGTGCGGTGATCGCAAGCTAAAGTCACTTTCATCGTATTTCCAATCACGATTTGTCCGTTTCTTACGACAGGTTTTTCTTCGATTGCTCCCACCGATAAAATCGCCGAGTTGGGTTGATTGATAATAGAAGTGAATTCTGAAATACCAAACATGCCTAGATTAGAAACTGTAAAAGTACTGCCTTCCATTTCTGCAGGTTGTAATTTTTTCGATTTTGCTCTTCCAGCGACATCTTTTACGCTATTTCCGATTTGAGATAAACTCATTTGATCTGTAAATCGTAAAACAGGAACCACTAATCCATCTTCTACCGCAACGGCAACGCCAACATTGACGTGGTGGTTGATAAGGATGGAGTCTTCTCTCCATTGTGAATTTACTTTTGGATGTTTTTTCAACGCCATTGCACACGCTTTGATGACCATATCGTTGAAAGAAACTTTGGTATCTGGAATCGTGTTGATTGTTGCTCTTGATTTCATCGCCTCATCCATTGCCACTTCAATAGTCAAGTAGAAATGCGGTGCGGTGAAAATAGATTCAGACAAACGTTTCGCAATGATTTTACGCATTTGCGAGTTTTTGATTTCTTCAGTTAAAGTCTCTCCAGCAGGAACGAAAGGTTGAACAGTTGACGGTTGCCCCTCGACTGCCTGTCCGCCGACTGGTGCGACGTTCGGGGCGACAACTTGTGAAGATGACGTATGGTTTTCTATATCGCTTTTAACGATACGTCCGTTTTCTCCAGAACCTTTCACTTGCGCAATATTGATTCCTTTTTCTTCGGCAATTTTCTTAGCTAAAGGAGAAATGAAAATTCTTTTTCCGTCAGACACTACTTGAATAGCTTCTTCTGATTTTTCGGTTACAACTGTTGAAGTTTTAGCTTCTTCTTTTGCTGGAGTAGCTGCTCCTCCTTTTTTATAGTTTTCAGCAATGCCTGTAATATCAGTTTCTGCAGGTCCAATGATAGCAAGTACGCTATCGACAGGTGCAGTTTCACCTTCGTTAACGCCGATGAACAATAGCGTTCCAGCGTTGAACGATTCGAATTCCATGGTGGCTTTATCCGTTTCAATTTCAGCTAAAATATCACCTTCTGAAACTTTGTCTCCAATTTTTTTCAACCAAGAGGCAACTGTTCCGTCAGTCATGGTGTCGCTTAAACGAGGCATGGTTACAACGACAACTCCTTTTGGCAAAGTGGTTGCCGGTTGTGAGCTATCAGTAATTGGAGTAGCTTCAACTTTCTTGTCCTCTGCTACTGGAGTAGCGGTTGTAGCAGCTTGCTTTGAGGCATTTAATAAAGGAGCGATGTCTTCTCCAGCGGTTCCGATGATGGCTAAAAGCGCATCAACTGGTGCGGTTTCACCTTCGTTTATACCAATATGTAAAAGGGTTCCGGAATTGAAAGATTCAAATTCCATCGTTGCTTTGTCTGTTTCAATTTCAGCTAAGATATCTCCTTCGCTAATTTTATCTCCCACTTTCTTAAGCCATTTTGCTACAACACCTTCGGTCATAGTATCACTCAAGCGTGGCATCGTGATAATTTTTGCCATATCGATTATAGTTTATGGGGAATAAATGGGTAGTTTTTTTCTTCGTAAACAACGTCATAAAGTTGTTGTACTTCTGGAAATGGTGATTCTTCAGCAAAAGTTGCGCATTCTTCCACCAAGTCTTTTACTCTTTCGTCGATGGCTTCAATTTCTGCATCGGTGGCATATTTCTGATCTTTGATTACGTCTAGAACTTGCGTAATTGGATCTATTTTTTTGTATTCTTCCACTTCGTCTTTAGAACGATACAATTGCGCATCCGACATCGAGTGACCTCTGTATCGATACGTTTTCATTTCCAAGAAAGTTGGTCCATCACCTCGTCGTGCTCTGTCAATAGCTTCGTGCATGGCTTCAGCAACTTTCACAGGATTCATTCCGTCTACTGGTCCACATGGCATTTCATATCCCAATCCAAGTTTCCAAATGTCTGTGTGGTTTGCCGTTCTTTCAACAGAAGTTCCCATGGCGTATCCATTATTTTCTACAATGAATACAACGGGAAGTTTCCATAACATCGCCATGTTGAAAGCTTCGTGTAAAGAACCTTGACGCGCGGCACCATCACCAAAATAGGTTAAAGTAACACCACCCGTATTGAAATATTTGTCGGCAAATGCAATTCCAGCACCAACCGGAATTTGAGCACCTACAATACCGTGTCCTCCGTAGAATCCTTTTTCTTTAGAGAAAATATGCATCGAACCTCCCATTCCTTTGGAAGTTCCGGTTACTTTTCCTAGTAACTCAGCCATGACTGCTTTTGGATCAACGCCCATCCCGATAGGTTGAACGTGATTTCTGTACGCAGTGATCATTTTATCTTTCGACAAATCCATAGCGTGTAAAGCACCAGCTAAGACTGCTTCCTGTCCGTTATATAAGTGAAGAAATCCTCTTACTTTTTGTTGAATGTAAAGAGCGGCTAGTTTGTCTTCAAATTTTCTCCAAAGCAGCATGTCTTCATACCACTTCAAGTAAACCTCTTTTGTAACTTCTTTCATTAGGCTAATTTTCTTTTGTGTCTATTTAATTTAACTAGAACGCAAAATAGTTTCCTCACACAAATTTGCGAAAGGCAAAAGTAAAACATTCCTTGTTAGAAGTAAAATTAAAAAGACGAATTTTTGTGAATCTACAAGAAGTTTTTATCGAAACTAAATGGCAGTAAATTTTTCAGCGAATCGGATTTGTAAATGACTCCAATTTCACCCATAAAATAGATTTCGATTGGCTCATCTTGCTTAAATTCATATTCAGCGATAGATTGTCTGCAGGCGCCACAAGGTGGAATTGGAGCTGAAGTTTGATTGTTGTCTGAAGCGGCGGTAATCGCCATTTTTACAATCTTATTGTCAGGATAAATAGCGCCAGCTTGAAAGATGGCCACACGCTCTGCACATAAGCCAGAAGGATAGGCTGCGTTTTCTTGATTGGAGCCTAAAACTACTTTTCCATTATCTAAAAGAATGGCGACACCAACTCGGAACTTGGAATATGGAGCGTATGCTTTTTTTCGAATTGAAACAGCTTGTTCCATCAGATCTCTTATGGCTTCAGGCAATTCTAGAAGATTCTCGAACACAGTAAATTGGGTAGACACTGTTATGTTTTTCATACGCTATAAGGGAAAAAAAATCCAAATTTCTTAAAGTTGAAATTTGGATTCTTAATTTATAATTGTTGATTTCTAAAATTCGTCATACTTATCGCCAAAAGCAAAGCTTAGGGAGAATCGTAAAGTATTTTCAAGCGGGTTCTTCACTCTCGATGCTGAAAACAAATAAGAAACATCCACTTTAATAATATTGTATTTAAAGCCAGCACCTAAAGAATAGAATCTTCTTCCTCCTTTATCAGGATGCTCATAAAAATATCCCAAACGAAAAGCAAATGAATCTTGGTAATTATACTCAGTTCCTACGGAATAGGTTAACTCTTTTAATTCCTCGCTAAATCCGCCCGGAGCATCGTTGAATGATTTAAAAATACCGGAAACCCAGCCAATTTTGTCATAATCAATATTGCTTTTAGAGTCAGCTTTTCTTCTTCGGATCTATTCAATCTTCATCAGTATCAATGGTTTTGGCTCTAAGGTTGGACTATAATTTGCTAACTTCTGCATTTAAAATTACTTTATTGTATTCGTCTAAGATAAAGTCAAACCTGCTCCCTAAACGCATATTGGCAGGCAAGAAGTTTGCGCCTTCATCTCCAACTGATTTGTCATAATTGATTTTTGGTCCTAAATTTTGAAAATTAAAACCCCATCTGAATTTTCCATTAAAACTATCGAATGCCATTTCTTCTGATTGGTGGAAACCTGACACGTCGAATGCAAAGGAATTAGCCGCAGCTGAACTGGCACCGGCAGTTGGAATTCTCAAATTAGAACGGATAAACCTTCCGCCAACAGACATCGAAAAATAATCACTAAGCTTCATTGCGAAAGCTAAGTCAAGCGCATATTCTGCTGGTTTAACCACAACAGCTTGATCGTCAATATTCTCTCTTAATTCAATTTCTCCTAAACTGAAATATCTAATACTTCCTGAAAATGCCTGACGTTCGTTAAATTTATTGAAGTAGGTGATTTGAGATAGCGAAATATCATTTACTAATTCTACCAAATAAGGCGTATATCCAACTGAAAAACCTTGTTTATCACTTGAAAAAGCATATTTGGAAGGATTCCATTGTTGCGAATATAATCTGGTGAAGATGCCACTCATTATCACCCATTCCTGCAGAACGAGCATCGCCAGCTACTAAAAGAAAAGGAACTCCTGTCGTGATTACTCTTTCTTGGGCATTGATAAAATAAAGTGTGGTAAAGAAAGCAATTAAAAGAAATTTATTTTTCATCCTCGATTTTTAAAAAGTTTACAAATATAGTATTTTATTAAAGTATTACAAGTTTCTCGTATTTTTCTGTTTTTGAATTACTCAAAATTGATTTCACGGTGAGTTTGTAAACATAAACACCTTTTCCGATCTTGTCGCCAAAGTCGTCTTTTCCGTCCCATGTTATTTCTCTGCAAATCGTTTCGGCATTTGATATGGTTTGGTTCTTGGTCCACACAATTTTTCCAGTTATGGTCATCACTTGTACTTGCACTTCGAGCGGTTCAAAAGGTCTATTATGTGTAAACCAGAACTGCGTGTAATTCACAAACGGATTTGGATAATTTAGAACGTTTGTAATTGTAATTGATTCGTCGCTTACAACCAAAAATTGTATTTCTGCAGTAACGAGATTGTTGTATACGTCCCAGGCTTTAAAGGTGATTGTATGCAATCCTTTAGATAAATTTCGAAACGGAAATTTAAGTTTGCCTTGCTTATAATTATCTAATTCAGTTTCGTAGTAATCATTCAATTTGTATGGAGCACTTTCATTTCCATCAAGAATTGCGACAATATCGTGCCCAATACCGCTTGCAGTATTGATACCATTTTCATCTTCCAAAAAGGCCAAAAACAATGGGGATTCATTCGTAATTCCACCAGAAACAAAATTCTGATCGTTCATATATAATTTGACTTTTGGAGACTGGTTGTCAGCGACTGCATTTTCATTTATCCCTCCAATTTTGATAATATTATTTACGCCAGATTTGTCAAAAAGCGCTTGTTTTCTTTTGGCGTAAAAACTAATTCTACCATTGCCAAGTGGGATGGCAATATCACGGGGAACTACAAAACCAAATTCAAATTTGCCGTCGGTAACTGTTGCATTTCCTCTAAAGATAGTTTCCCCTAAAACATCAAAATTAATAGGAGGACTATTGTTGTCATTATTTAAGGTTGTTCGTACAATTTTCTTATCAAAAATTTGAACTGACAGTTCGCCATCATACGCAGGTAAAGGATTGTTATTTTCGTCGGTTACTTCGCCAGTTAATTTTATATACGATAAAGATTTAAAATCATCTATTGCACCACTTATTGGCATGTCGTTAACTTTTGTTAGACTCACCTGAGGTTTTGCGATTGCCAATTGAAGGGCAGGATCTCCGAGATAGAATACCACATCCGTTCTAGGTGTAAATTCATTCTTTGCACGTCGCAAAGCTTCCGCAATCGAAACATAATTGTTTGATCCGTAAGAAAACAAGTATTTTGCGAGTATGGTATTAAAGTTTTCTCCGGTAGATTGATAAATTTCCCTCACTGTGGTAATCATCGAAATTGCACCTCCTTTAGGATTCCAATACGTAAATTCTCCTGCCGTTGGCCTAAAGGGATTGTCAAATCTTGAAAACTCACAAGTGATCGTGATAAAGAGCGGGTATTTAAATTGGTTTTGCAAGTTTTGCCCGTCCGCTTTTTCCCATATACGCTCCTGAGCTAGACCATCTTCACCACCGTGACCAAGATAATTAAGTACCAGCGCGCCTTTTTCAAAATAATCAAAAAGATCTTTACGTGCTTTAGGATAGCGGCTTCCTCCTGCACTTGTTTCTTGTACATACGAATCCAAAAGTATCTTTTCGTAATTCAAAAATGGTTTTTGAGCTACGATGGTTTCCGCCAAGTTATTAATATTTGTTTGTAGCGTCCTATCACTCTCTTTATCTGTATCATCGGCAACTACCACGATATTATTACGCCAATTGCCGTAGGATTTGACATCATGGTAATCAATTATTTTGTTTACCAGTTCCTCCGCTTGCGTGGTTGTACTGGCAATTATTCGTCCAACCGCAATGTCACCCAGTCCAGCTTTTTGGGGATAGTTAGAATCTAAGTCGCCTTCATTTGGGCTCATAAAAACAAAATAGTCATCCGACGCGAATGAACTTGGATCGACAGTTAAGCTATTTAATGCATGATAAATAGGGACAATATTTGCCGCAATTGAAATTCTGTTCTTAAAATCAAAAGAGGCATCACCAAAAAGATTTACATATTTTACTCTAGTATCTTCACTAGACGCGTTGTAGTATACATATTTAATAAAGTTACGAATAGCGCCAATATCCTGTTTCCCTGATGCGAACTCTTGATAGATCGTTTCTAGAAAAACAACTTTCACATTCAGTTGAGAATAAGATCGATGAAAATTTGCCAGTTTCTCTGCTTGGGCACTCAAAAAAGCGGGCGTGATGATTAGATAATCGATATCTTGAAATTGACCTTGAGCATTCAAAAATATGGTGCCTTTTAGATTTTGATTTGCAACTTTCGATCTAGAATCCAAAAGCGGTTGGTAATAGTCTGTTTCATCTACAGCAATAAATCGTTCCTCCGCGCCAAAATTGGTTTTGAATGAAAATACATTTTGATTTTCGTTAGTAACTTGAGTAACATTATAGATGTCTGAAACATCCCAAATCTGTTTGATAGTGCTCGCATTGCTAATTTGAAATTCTCCAATTTGAGTGCTAGTGCTCGAAAGATCGTATCTAAAAGGAAACTGTTTTCCGTAACCTATAAGATTTCGTTTTGATTTTAGTGAAATATAATCTAAATATCCTTTCGAATCAGGAACGCCACCATTGTTGTACTTTAATGAAATTTTGATGTTTTCCGACGCAGGAATTGTAGTGTTTAAAATGGAAGAATCTGCCTTTAAGGAGGAACCTATCGGGGTAAAAGGCATGTTCGCAACAAATACGTCGTTTGATTTAACTTCCATTGAAGTGTTAACAATCGAAACTGCTGCTGCAAAAATATAGAGACTAATTGGGGTGGAAGTTTCAATGTTGGGGATTTTAAATTGGAAATTCTGCTGATCAACAAAGTCAAATTCTTCGCCAAACCAACGTCTTCCCAATCTCACAATGTTAACATTGTCAACTTCGTAATATTGAGTGTCGTCAAAAACTGTTAAAAGTACGTTACTCGCTGCGCTTGGTTGCTGCATCGGAAGAATTCTTTTTCCGTCATTTCCCTCAACATTAATATAATAGTAGGACTTAGAGTCATATAAATTATTGGTCGTTTGACTTTCTTTACTCCATTGATCGACACCTTCGCCATAAAATAGCACATAATCGGAATCGTTGAAGACGCCATCTTCTTCTCCAAAAACTTGGATAGCATTTTCTTCTATATCCGCAGGATAGAAATCACTATTTTTCAAAGGAACCATTCGCCCGCCATTGCCGTAAATCTTTATTTTTCTGGGGTCTATCCCAGTCATATTGATGCCAAGATTACTCAAGAAACTGCGGTTAATTTTATAAACTCCCGACTTTGTAACATAAAAACGATACCAATTTCCTGTAGACAAAACTGAATTTGAAAGTGTGCTGAATTCAGTATTCGCAAGATTCAACCGGTAAAGACTATTATTTAAACTATAGGAAAACGACTTAATTTTTTTTAATGAATTCCCAATTTTTACGATTGGTGAAAGCATAATTGACACAAATAAATCGTTTCTTGACTCTAAGTTCTTTGCCGTTGCACCAAGTGACGTGGGAATTTCAGAAACCGCTAAATCACCCAATTCGTTTTCACTCATGTCTTCGTAGACAAGATTAGAAATTTGGAGCGAATTCTCATTGACTTCTGTTGACGTTGGAATTTGAAATACAAAGTAAACTCTTTTCGCAGCAGGGTCAATTTGAAGATTGTCTGGATTAAATTGAGGGATTTTTATTTTTTGGTCACCAATATTGGCAGACGAAATGCCGCTCCATTTAATAATCATATCGCCCTTAATTTGAGCGATAGAATATGAGCAAATAAAAAATAGTAAAAAGGTTGCAATTTTTTTCATTGTTGATACAAACGTGTTTTGACTCAAATTATTACTAAAGGCGTAAAATTAAAATTTTTAATAGTTTTAAAGATACTAATTAAAATAATTTTACGTTTTGTTGAAGTTGAACAGTATTTCAAAAAAAATTAATAAAAATTTGTTGCTATATAAAGGTTAATGATTATATTGCGCCACGAATTTATTACCTGCTAAAAGTATGAAAGTAAACAAAATTATGACATTCAAACTCTTACTAACTTTATTGATAGTACTAGGAATGACTGCGAGTTGCAGTAAAAAGTCAAGTTCGAAAAATTCATCTACAGCAACTGGCTGGAAGATAAATGATAAAAAAGGAGGGTTTCAATACGCCTCTAATTTTAAAAAGCAAGCAACTGGACCTGGTTTAGTGATGGTTGAAGGTGGAACATTTACAATGGGTAAAGTTCAAGATGACGTAATGCATGATTGGAACAATACTCCAAATCAACAACACGTTCAGTCTTTTTACATGGACGAAACAGAAGTAACCAATATGATGTATATGGAATACTTGGATTGGTTGAAAAGAGTTTTTCCTCCAGATCAAGAAAATTACAAAAACATCTATGAGGGTGCATCGCCAGATACTTTGGTATGGAGAAATCGTTTGGGTTATAACGAAACAATGACCAATAATTATTTAAGACATCCTGCTTATGCAAATTATCCTGTGGTTGGAGTGAATTGGATTCAAGCGGTTGAGTTTAGTAAATGGCGTACAGACAGGGTTAACGAAAATACCTTGGAAAAAGAAGGGTTCTTGAAAAAAGACGCGAAAGTTATTGATACCAAAGCAGAAGCCACATTCAGTACGGAAACATATTTAAATCAACCAACAAAGGCTTTTGGAGGTGATGAAAAAATTGTACTAAAAGGCAGAAAAAACTCTAAATCGAAACCAGTAAAAACCAAAGGAACAAAGGATCAGCCAGGGACGGAAGCTCCTGCAAAAAATGTATATGCGCAACGTTCTTCTGGATTAATCTTGCCAGAATACAGACTTCCAACAGAAGCGGAGTGGGAATATGCAGCGGCGGCTGATGTAGGTCAAAGAGAGTATAATATATATAAAGGCCAGAAAAAATACCCTTGGTCTGGAACATACACGCGATCTGGAAAAAGAAAAGTTAGAGGTGATCAATTGGCTAACTTTAAGCAAGGAAAAGGTGATTACGGTGGAATTGCAGGATGGTCTGATGACGGTGCAGACATCACAAATATTGTAAAATCTTATCCTCCAAATGATTTTGGTTTGTATGATATGGCAGGAAATGTTGCTGAATGGGTAGCAGATGTCTATCGTCCAATAGTAGATGATGAAGCTAGTGATTTTAACTATTTTAGAGGAAATGTCTACACGAAGAATAAAATTGGTGAAGATGGTAAAGCTGAATTAGTAACTACAGAAACTCAAGTTTTTGATACATTGGCGAATGGTAAAATAATTTCAAGAAATTTGCCTGGTCAGTTGGCTCAAGTACCAGTAGATGAAAAAGAAACTTACTTGAGACAAAATTTTGACAAAAGTGACCACAAAAACTACAGAGATGGAGACAAACAGTCAACGCGCTACTTTGATTTTGGATCATCTGAGGAAGAAGATGCTAAGAGCAAGGAAAAACACAAAATGTACGATTCTCCAGTACACAATGTGACCACAGATAGTTTAGGTAATATGGTTCGTAAATTTGATAAGTCTAGTAAGCGAACAACCCTAGTTAATGACAATGTGCGTGTATACAAAGGTGGTTCTTGGAGAGACAGAGCGTATTGGTTAGATCCAGCTCAAAGAAGATATTTCCCTCAGGATATGGCGACAGATTACATCGGATTTAGATGTGCCATGTCGAGAGTTGGTCCAAAAGCTGACAAAAAGAAAAGACCTAGAAACTAGTTTCTAATTTGATATTTCAATAAAAGCCCTTTAATAGGGCTTTTATTTTTTAATTTTTATTATGGATATTAAAGACATTCACCAACTATTTCTTAAATGTCATTCGGTTTCTATTGATACACGAAAAATTGCAGAAGGATGTTTATTTGTTGCAATTAAAGGCGACCGTTTTGACGCCAACACTTTTGCAGTTGAAGCGCTTTCAAAGGGAGCGTCATACGTCATTATTGACGATGCCGACTATTATCGAGATGATCGAACAATAGTAGTAGAAGATAGTTTGGAAACGCTGCAGGAATTAGCTAGATTTCATCGGCAATATTTAAATCTTCCAATTATTGCGCTAACGGGTAGTAACGGAAAAACAACTACAAAAGAATTGATTCAAACAGTACTTTCAAGGAAATACCGAACCAAAGCTACTATTGGGAACTTAAATAACCATATCGGTGTGCCGCTCACTTTGTTGAGTTTTGACTCTAGCACCGAAATAGGAATAGTAGAAATGGGCGCAAATCACCAGAAAGAAATCGAATTCTTATGCGAGATTGCCCGACCGGATTTTGGCTATGTTACGAATTTTGGTAAAGCCCATTTGGAAGGATTTGGGGGTGTTGAAGGCGTCATTAAAGGAAAGAGCGAAATGTATTCCTATCTACTCAATAACAATAAGAAGGTCTTTGTCAGCCTTGACGACCCGATTCAAATTGAAAGGACAGCAGCAATAACGCGTATAACCTTTGGAGTTAATCAGCTTGAGGCTAATACCTGCATCGATAAAGTATCGGCGAATCCATTTGTAAGTGTTGAGTTTTCAAATATGACTATTCAGTCACACTTGATTGGATTGTACAACGCCAATAACATCAATGCAGCTATAGCAATTGGTAGATACTTTGATGTTAGTAATGATGATATTAAGCAAGCAATCGAAAATTACATTCCCGAGAATAACCGCTCGCAATTGGTTCACAAAAATTCAAATGAGATTATTTTAGATGCCTATAATGCCAATCCAAGTAGCATGAAAGTGGCAATTGAGAATTTTATTCAGCTTGAGAAAGAAAATAAAGTTGCTATTTTAGGCGATATGTTTGAGCTTGGACATGAAAGCGCGGCTGAACACAAAGCAATCGTTGACATGCTTCTGAATATAGAGAATATAGAATGTTTTTTTATTGGTAAGGATTTCTTTGGAAACAGTATTGTTAAGAAACATTTTCATTTTCACAACACTTTCGAATCATTTGCAAATGCGCTGAAGAATGTCGCATTTAAAGACAACATGATTTTGATTAAAGGTTCGCGCGGTATGGCACTTGAAAGAACATTAGAATTAATATAAAATAAAAAATCCACTATTATCTAGTGGATTTTTTTTGTGGGCGATGAGGGATTCGAACTTTCCTCATAATGCGCTGATATATAATAAATTATATTAGTCTATAACATAAGGGTCTCGATTTTGCTCCCTTTAAACAGATACAAATATCACTAAATCTTATAATGTAAATTTACTGATTAATAAGGAATTGACCAAATGAATGTGCAATTAATTCATACCAAAAAATGAACTAGTTATTAAACTAGTTGAGGATTCTAGGAAATATATTTTCCTTTTTTTGGTTTTTCCTTTTCATCCAAAAATTAGCGGTTCTACTTGTTCAATTTTCAAACCTGCATACTGGCAGAATTCCTCAATAGTTACTAACTCATTTTCAAGCTTATTCAGGCTTTTTCTGATTGCTTGTAACATTCTAGTGCTTTGTCTGTAACTCTTGCCTGTGATGCGTTCAATGTCTTTTGGATAGATACATATTCTCTTTATTTGCGTTTTCATACACTATCTATGCCTTTGACTAGCCTTTGATTAGCTTAAACCTACTGATTAGTAAAGTTTAAGATTATACAAAAGTAAGTTTTTTTCAAATATAAATTTCTCCTGCAATTTACATCGGTTTTGGATGGTTTTAAATAGGCATTTATGTCGTTTTAAGCCATTTGTGTCGCTTTGAGACATATGGAGCTGGCTTCGCTTTTTTTATCTGTTTTATTGGCTAAAATTTGTTCTCAAATCAATCGAAGGATGTTGCAACAAAGATGATGATTGAGGGAATTGTTCACTGATTTATAAATTAAATTTTAGAAGTTATGGCTAGACAGAAAGGCATAATTAAGTTGAAAGGTACTATCGGCGATATTACTTTTTATAAAACCCAAGACGGTCATTTGGCGCGTGAAAAAGGTGGTATTGATGCAAACAGAATTAAAAGTGATCCTGCGTTTCAAAGAACGCGTGAAAATGGTTCGGAGTTTGGTCGTGCCGGAAAGGCAG
Organism: Flavobacterium sp.; assembly: GCA_016714905.1. Lineage (GTDB taxonomy): Bacteria > Bacteroidota > Bacteroidia > Flavobacteriales > Flavobacteriaceae > Flavobacterium. The sequence goes on along the minus strand of JADKBW010000003.1, from coordinate 6,355 downwards.
GAAAAGTTCTGCGAACTGCTATGAGAGCGTTGCTTTTGAATTCTGCTGATGGTAGAATGGTAAGCCGTTTAACTCAGCAAATGGTAAAAGTTATTCAAGCGGATTTGATTAACGAAAGAGGTTTGCGAAACGTGATTGATGGCGAAGCCGAATTGTTGGCTGGGTTTGAATTCAATATTCGTGGTAAGCTAGGCACTAGTTTATTTGCCCTTATGTGGGAGCAATAGATAGAGTTACTGGAGATATTACCGTTGATTTGGCTTCATTCATTCCGACCAATATGATTGCTGCACCAAGTGGTACCACTCACTACAAAATTATATCGGCTGGAGCTGAAATTGATTTTGAAGCTGAAACGTTTGTGGTTGCCAATTCGGAAACTGCAATTTTGCCATGGGATGCGGTTGCTACGGTTGCTATTGCTCAAATTAATGCGGTTACTCCAGCGAGTACCAAACCTTTGTTTTTGGCATTAGGTGTTGAGTTTTACCAACAAGTAAACGGACAAATGTACTCATTGAAAAATGGTGCTTTTAATCCATTGGCATTAGTACAGGTAAGCGGCTTGTAAGATGGTTTTAGAACTATCAAGAACTTATTTCCCAGACGGAACGAACGGTAAACTCGAATGTAAGGGCAAATTCATTTGTAACACCATTGAATTGCCTTGGAAGAATAACGAAACGAAGGTTTCCTGCATTCCTGATGGGAAGTATTTTATTAAAAAGCGATACAGTCGAAAGTTTCAATGGCATTTGGAAGTGATTGATGTAAAAAATAGAAGTTTAGTTCTATTTCATCCTGCCAATAATGCTTTGAAAGAATTGAATGGTTGTATTGCGCCAGTCACAAAATAAGCGGACCAGGATTAGGTCTGCAATCTCGACTGGCATTTGCCAAGTTGAAAGACATGGTTTATCGTGCTTTAGATAGCACAGAAACAGTTTTATTAATTATTAAATCATAAATAATATGAAAAATTTATTCGGAGCTGTTGCTCCAACAAATCGTGTTTTAGGAAGCTTCAAAGTTTTGATGCTTATTTTATTGGTAACTATTGGATTTACAAGTTGTAAAGACCAATCTAAATCGGAAGTTTCGCAAGAAAGCGAATTTAATTCAAAAACGGATTTTCAAAATTCACAAAACAGTTTTGATATTAGTGGAAATGAAACGAATACAAAAGAATTTTTAGATATCGGAGGAAATCAAGTGCCACCTGGAGGTTTTTGCGAACCAAGTGTTGGTAAAGAAATTGGAAAAGTTTCTGATATTGGTGGGAAAAACTCTAATGGCGGTTTAGAAAAACCTTCTGATACTGGAGGAAGAGGTAATCAAGGTACAACAAGTGAATATACTATTTCCGATATTGGTGGAAAAGGTACTTCAAGCGATACTGGTCAAATAGATTCTCCTGATGACTTGGACGATTTAGATACTGGCGGTAGAGGCACAAACACAAATACTGGAGAATATTCTATTGCTGATATTGGAGGTAGAAGTACCACTGGTGAGTATTCAATTTGTGATACTGGTGGTAAAAACTCAAACGGTGGTTTAGAGAATCCATCTGATACTGGAGGAAGAGGTAATCAAGGAACAACAGGTGAGTATACTATTTCCGATACTGGTGGTAGTAAGGGAGGAAAAGGTACTTCTACCGGTGGCGAATATTATTCCTCTGACATTGGTGGAAGAGGAGGTGTCGAACCACCAGGTGGTATTGATATAAATTTGCAACCATCAACGACTGAAAAAAATGGTTGTATGCTTCGCGATTTTTAATTCTTCAATAAAAGAAAACGATCATGAACCTTATCAAAAGAGCGAAAGCTCCCACACCCAAATTTTTCAAAGTGCTTCGAAATATTGGGTTGGTATTAGCGGCTATTGGCGGAACTATTTTAGCTGCTCCAATTGCTTTACCAGTTGTGGTAAGCTCCATTGGCGGTTATTTGGCTGTAGCTGGTGGCGTTGTTTCTGCAGTTAGCCAATTAACAACCGAAAAAGATGTCAGATAGTAATCCAACCTTAGTTGGTACAGCCGGCGGTACATTTTTGAGTGTCTTACCAAATTTAAATTCGGAAGATGTTCTGAAAACAATAGTATTAGCTACCATTGGTGCAATAGTCAGTTTTTCAATATCTTTGATATTCAAGTTTTTTATAAAGAAGCACAAAAAATAGTTTAACTCTAGTTGTACCCCGATGGTTATCGGGGTTTGGGTTAAACAAAATGAAAGCCAAGTCGAAAATAAAGACTTGGCTTTTTTTATAGACATTCTTCGCATAGGTTTAATGTAATTTCTTCAATTACAACTTCTGTACAATTTGAATACAACCCATGGTATTTTGCACAGTCTATTGCTTTATTTCTGTTGTCGAATACGCCAAAAAAGATGCGTGAGGCTTTAGATTTCCAAACATCTGTTTGGAAGAGAATAAATAGTGTCATAGTGTTTGTTTTAAGGTTAATTATTTACAATACCGATATAGAATGACTCTTCGCAAGTCATTTATTAGATTAATATTTTGATGAAATTGTTTTTCCTTCAGTTCCAAAAGACGGAGTGTTTCCACATCTTTTTTGTGCTGCTCAAAATCTTGAAGCATTTCGTCTGCTTTCTCTGAAAATTCTTTTATGAAATCAGCTATTCTCAAAAAGGTATTACAGTACCACAGAGGTTTCTGTGCCAAAATTTTGATTTCCACATACTGAAAGTGACCCAATATATATTTTCACAATCTTGTTCGTTTTCGAAAATGATAACAAAGCTGTTCGTAAATGGTTCTTTTTGGGGCTTTCCGCTATTCATCCCTTTGTTAAGTATGAATAAATGGGGTTTTGAGTAAACTGTTCCTACTCTATGTGTTTTGATTATAAAATTTGGCATACTTTCGGTTTTAAGATGATGTGCCTCGCTACCACAAGCCACACATAAAATTTTTAAAAGAAAAAAAGAAAAAAAAGAAAGTCATCCTTCAAGTGGAGGTTTCAAGAAAAACAAGTTTTTTAGAAAAAATACTACCCGATACATCATCGGAAAAGTGGAGGTGAAGTCGGAAGTGAATGTTGTTGCGAACCGTTTTGGGTGGAGATTTTTTCTAAAACCCGAAGGGCTTGAACTTTTTTTTCTTGAAACCGGAACTTAACTTTACTTTCTTTTATTTATTTTTTTATTTTTCCTTTAAACCGAGATGTTCTTGATGAAAACGGAACGAAAAAAGGTTGATTGGATAAATAATGTTCTACGGAAAGGGTATGGATTTTCAAACAGAAAAAAGAGATATAAAATTCCATACCGATTATTTTACTGGTTTGAAAATTCATACTCTTTCTTGGACTTGATTATGGGTATTGAAAATCACTTACCCGATATTTTCAATTTTATGAAAAAAATTTCCAAGTGATTTTCAATACTTACAAAAACAATGCAAAAACTTTCGTAGTGCGACGGCAGCAGCTCAAAGCAAGTGTGTGGTTTTTTATTTGCTTACTGGGGTGTTTCTGATTGTTTTTATGATGGCTTGATGCCACAAACGTTCTTGAAATGATTAATTTATTGGTTATCAAAGAATGTGCTATGAAATTGATATGGCATCTTGGCCATCGTGAAAACAATTACTTCTTATTTTCTGGCAAATAAAAAATGATACTCTTTGCTGGCTCTTTTGGTTTTGTGGGTAGAAAAAATGGCTTTACCATAGGCAAAACCAATACACAATAAAGCCATTTTTCTACTTACAAAAGCAATGCAAACACTACCGATTTAAGCACAAAGTTGCTAAAAACAGTTACCTGTAACGTTCTTAAAAGCAAGTGCAACCGTAAAGTTTCCTATGAAATGGCGAACGTTCTTAAAGACAGTGGCGAAGGACAGTGTTTTTTGTAGCTGGGTGATGCGATGGGAGCTGCAAAAAATGTTGTCCTGGAGCCACTGGCTAACCGCGTTAGAGGAGCGGCTGTTTTACATAAATGATATTATAACTTCATTGCAAAAACGCCCCTAACCCCAAAGGGGAAAAATTGATGCTTTGTGATGAATTATAATGCAATTATGTAAAGAAAGGAGGAAAAAATACTGGCACAAGTTGTGAAGCATACGTGTTTTTGCACCAAAACTGTGCCAGTAATTTTTTTTGGAGCTTTGGCAAAGGAGTGGCAATAATTTTATTAAAATGTACTATATTTTTTAACAATCTGAAGTTATTTTACATCAAACATTAGTAATTCTATTGAATTCTTTCAAAAAAGGTAATTTTATAAAATTTTTATCATAAAACATATTGTTAGAAAGTTTATTGTAATATGCCTCAAAATCTAAATCAAATGTATTAATAATATCAAACTGTTGATTTATATATTCTCTTGATTCATTGCTTAATAAAGTGGCTTTGTGTGTTTCACTAACTTTAAATAATCTTTCCCAATTTAATATTTCATCATCTCTGTTTTCAAGTAAATACTTTATTGAAATATCATTTTCTGAAAGATTTATTAAATCATCATTGTTAATTTCTATTGAAACATTTATTAATTCATACTCATTTGAATATGGGAAAAAAGCTTTGTATTTTCTAATAGAAGTTCTTTTTATACCAAACTTCGTTTTAGTTTTAAAATGAAAAAGAGTATCTTTTTGTGTTTTATATTTTGAATTACAGATATCACAGATGGGAATTAAATTCTTAAAATTAATTGAAGAAAAAGGATAATGATTTATAGGGAAATAGTGATCCAAAGCTCCGACAGGACCTTGATAAATGTTTAACATTGTTCCAACTCCACAACAATGACATACAGTTTCTAGTCCTATTATTAATTTATAAAATTCATCTTTCTTACCATATCGTGAATAAACAGGTTGTAGATTGATGACATATTTATAAAGCCTACCAAATATTTTTTTTAATTCTATTGATAAGTTACTATCTATTTTATTAATTTCTCTATATGAAATTGGGATTTCTTCTCCTGCGCATAATTGTTCGATTTTATTGTTAAAATGTACAGCTCTTCTCAATAATTTCATATCTACCTTATGTAGATCCTTACAAATATTATAGATTATTACCAAAGAATCATAAAGATGCTCATTACTTATATTATTCAAAATGCTTTTATATTTATCAATAAGTAAATCATTTGAATATGAATTATTTTTTTCTAAAACATCATTATTAAAAACAACTTCTAAAAACAAATAGTTAATAAAAGATTGGAATTTAGATATTTGATGATATTTATAAACTAATGGTTTAAGCATTTATTTTGAATTATATTTGTTTTTCATTTCATTGATAAAAAGTAGCTTTTCAACAGAATCTCCAACCTTAGAATTTAAAATTGATAGAGCATCATTATAGTTTAATTCTTTAAAAAACTTTTCAAATTCTCTAATTTGATTATTAGAAAAATCACCAATAGTCCTATTACTTTTGAATATCTTTGAAGTAATTATGCCTATCGAAGTTCCAAATGTATTAAATTGAGGAAGTGTTGGATTTTCACCTTTTTTAAAGATGATTACTTTATCTGGCAAACAATCTGAAATAATAAAAGGTGAATGTGAGGTTATTAAAATATCTCTCATCAAGCTGTTTGAATTACTTTTATCCAAACTATCTTTTAGAATACTAATGAACTCTGACCTCCACTCAGGGTTAAAATGAGTTTCTGGTTCATCTAATAAAAATAAAGCACTTTTATTTTGTAACATTAAACAAATACCCATTGTATGCAAAAATTGATGCTCACCATCTGAAAATGCTTTTAAAAGCATTTTGTCATTAGATTTTTCTTTTTTTAATTTAAACAAATTGAAATGAAAAACATGCTCAACTTCTTTTGGAGCAGGTATCTTATACATTGCATATAAACTATCTGAGTTAAATATTTCTTTTTTTAAATCTTTATCTAAAATTCTAAGATTTAACAATGAAAGAACCTGAAAAGCACGAAACAATTTTAGTGGATTGTCAAAGTGTTCTTTGAAAGCCTCTTTCGTTTTTGGACTAAAATAGAAATCTAAATACTCAAATTTTATTTTTCCTTTGTCTTCTCCATAATTATGTCTCTCAATATGATTGACAGTAGCACATTTTCGAAGTTTAATAATAGTATCTTCAACTTTTGATAATAAAAAATCAATCTCAGGCATTTCATTTGGGACATATAGCCTATGATTATTAATTACTAATCGAAAGCTATGCAACTTTTCAATTTCTAATTGCTCTTTAATAGGCTTTAAAGAATCTTCATTTTGGAGAAGAAAATTTGACAATAAGATTGCTTGACTTGAATGATAATCCATGTAAGTCAAGCTGCTTTCTGGTTTTGTGTCTAACACATAAC
>JADKBW010000002.1 GCA_016714905.1 Flavobacterium sp. | reverse complement strand
CATGGATGTACTTGGCGCATTGACGCTGAGAGATGATGGCAGCAACATAGTGCTAACTATTGATAACCAATTGATCTCTGTGAACGGCCGTGGTCACATTCGTCTAAGCAGCAATGATCTAGTTGCTACCAACAGAACCATTGGGCTTTCAGACGGTGCTGTGATCGGGCAACTACTGATTATAGAAAATGCGGATAGCGGACTAGATAGTTTCGAAGTACTAGATGATGCAGTAAATCGTAACACGAACACTTCAGGGTCGCGAGCAATGGGTCCTGGTGATATTATTATGTTAATGTGGACAGGAAACTTCTGGAGCGAGGTGAGTTATGCAAACAATTAAGAAATCAACAATAAGGCAAATTATTAGCATTTAATAAATTACATCTTCAAATAAAAATCTCTCGTCAAGGCGATATATTCGTCGGTATATTCATGACGCGCAGTTTCTATAACCAATTCATCAATGGGGAATGTGTTGTTCTCTGTTCTTGAAAAGGCCAATAAACTTCTTTTGATATCAGCAGTTGGCGTTCCTTTGATATGCGTAATTTTAATTGGAAATAAATCGAAGTCTTTGGCTAATGCGATGAATTTTGCTTCTTCTTTAAAAGGGATAATCACGGCAAAAATTCCGTTTTCGGACAATAACAAATCGGCGGCTGCCACTAAATCTTCAAAAGGCATGGCATCTTGAAAGCGAGCTAAATCCCGTTGTTCGTTTTCGGTTTTGTAATCTTCGGAATAAAATGGCGGATTGGAAACAATCAAATCGTACTCGTCTTCAGGTTCTTCGATAAATTCATCCAAGCCGGCGTGAAAACAAAACAGGCGATCACCCCAGGGCGAGTTTTCGAAATTATCGACGGCTTGTTCGTAGGCGTTTTCGTCGATTTCGATGGCGTCAATTTGTTCCGCATTGGTTCTTTGGGCGAGCATTAAAGATAAAATTCCTGTCCCTGCACCAATATCCAAAACAGAAAACGTATTGTTCTCAATAGGACACCAAGCTCCAAGCAAAACTGCGTCAGTGCCAATTTTCATAGCGCATTTGTCTTGTTGAACAGAAAATTGTTTGAATTGGAATTGGGGCATTTTAATTTTTAAAAATTTAAACCATATAAGGCATTAAGAAAATTTAAGTCTTAATGAACCTTAATTTCTTAATGGTTCAAAAAAAGGAAATTAAAGGTACATCTCTATCAGCCCTTCTGGTAAATCCATAATTACCTTTTTGTTTTCTCTATCAATTTTTACCAGGAAATGATCAATCATGGGAATAAGAATTTCCACTTCTCCATTTAAAACTTCAAAAAGCGTTTGCGCAGAACTGTCATTGACCGCCACAATTTTTCCGAATACGCCGAGACGTTGGTCTTCGATTTCAAATCCGATGACTTCGTGAAAGTAGAACTTGTTGCCGCTCAGTTTTGGGAGCATTTTTAATGGAAGATAAACTGCAGAACCCAATAAGCGATCGGCTTCTTCTTCTGTGTTGACATCTTCAAAGCGAACGCGGAGAAAGTCATTCTTGTGCAGTGAACTATTTTCAATAAAAAATGGAACCAGATTGTTGTTAAATTCAACAAATACTGATTCCATATTTTCATATAACTCGGGTTCGTCGGTATCTAGATAGATGAGAACTTCCCCTTTGAAACTAAATTTTTTTGCGATTTTGCCTAAATAGAAACAATCTTCTTTACGCATGATCGCTGTAGAATTATGCTTCTTTCTCTTCGCTTGCTTCTTCTGCAGCTGGAGCTTCTTCAACCGCTGGTGCTTCTTCAGCAACTACTTCAGGAGCTTCTTCGGCAGCTGGCGCTTCTGCTTCTTCAACAGCTGGCGCTACTTCAGCAACCACTTCTGGAGCTTCTTCAGCAGCAACTTCTTCTACAGCAGCTTCTTCGGCAACTTCTTCTTGAGTAGCTTCTACTTCAGCTTGTGCAGCAGCAGCTAAACGTTTTGCATTGGCAGCTTGTTCTGCTTTAAAAGCTTTTGCTTTTGCAGCTTCTTGTGCTTTTGATAATCCGTCTTTTTTAGCGTCAACTTTTCCTGCTTTAGCTTCTAACCAAGCCGCTAATTTAGCGTCTGCTTGCTCTTGAGTTAAAGCACCTTTACGAATTCCGCCATCTAGGTGGTGTTTCAACAACGCTCCTTTATAAGAAAGGATTGCTCTTGCCGTATCGGTTGGTTGAGCACCATTGTGCAACCATTGTACTGCGCTATCTAAGTTTAAATCGATAGTTGCAGGATTTGTGTTTGGATTGTAAGTACCGATTTTCTCTAAGTATTTACCGTCTCTTTTTGAGCGAGCATCTGCCGCTACAACCCAGTAAAAAGGTTTCCCTTTTTTACCATGTCTTTGTAATCTAATTTTTACTGACATAATCGTATGATTAAATTTTGAGGTACACGACCTCGGTTAATTAAGGGCGCAAAGATACACTTTTATTTAAAAAATACTAATGCAAAAAACGATTTTTAAAAAAGAAAATAGAGGTGATTTATTGGAGCGACACAATAAACGTTATTTTTTTTCAATTTTAATTCAGAAATATGTTTTAAAAAGTTACTTTTGTTTTTCAAAATTAGAAAAGTAATGAAAAAAATTCTTTCTTATATCATTGTTCTTTTGGCGTTTGTTTCCTGTGGAGAAGACATAAGCGTAAACGATACCGCTGTATTTCAGGGAGTTAAAGATAATGCAACTTGGATAGGCGGGAATGCCGTCGCGACGATTGAAGTGGGAAATAAAATTTCAATTAAGGCAGTCACTTTGAGTGAATCGATGTCGTTAAGAATACCTAAACCAACTACGTTTGTTAATCCTAAAAAAGAAAGTAGTTTTATTACACATGTACTTGGGACAACTACAATAAAAAAAGCAACTTATATTTTAACTACCGGAAGTGATGTATTTACTTATGAAACAGCGATTGGTGTTGGCGATGGCGAGATTGTCATTAAGGAGTACGATGGAAATGTAATTTCAGGAACTTTTCGATTTAATGCCGAGAATATAGATCCAGAATCAACCGCACAAGAGGTTGTTAATATGCAAAACGGTGTTTTTTACAAAGTGCCTGTTCAATAAGAAAAGGTTGAACCTAATAATAATAAAGCCATCTTCTAGCAAGGTGGCTTTTTTTATTTTGATTTATAGTAGTTTAGAACTAAATTAGAACTACATTTGTGTAATATTTAAAATAATTCATATGAACATTTTTGTTGGAAGTCTTCCATTCAGTATTGAGGAAGCAGATTTAAGAGAGTCTTTTGAGGCTTATGGTGCAGTTGATTCTGTAAAAATTATTACTGATAAATTTACTGGAAGAAGTAAAGGATTCGGTTTTGTTGAAATGACAAATGATGAGGAAGCTTTAAAAGCGATCGCAGAATTAAACGGAGCTACTGTTCAAGGACGTGCAATCGTTGTGAACAAATCTGAACCAAAACCAGAAGGAGAAAGAAAAAGCTACAACAACAGTCGTGGTGGAGATTCTCGCGGAGGTTACGGTGGTGGAAACCGCGGTGGTTATTAATCAATAGATTTTATCTCTATAGAGCGATACTAATTTTAGTATAAAAAAACCATTCAAAGAATTGATTTTTCAGTTTTTTGAATGGTTTTTTGTTGATAACTTTACCCATTTTACTTCTGTAAAATAGTCTAAATTTGAAGTTCATTTTTACCGTATTTTTTAAAATACCAGCACTTCAAATTTACTATGTATCTAATTTTCGACACCGAAACTACAGGACTTCCAAAGCGTTGGGACGCACCCATTACCGATGTAAATAACTGGCCGCGATGTATTCAAATTGCCTGGCAGTTGCACGATGCTTCGGGAAAAATTCTAGAACATCAAGATTTTTTAGTAAAACCAGAAGGATTTAATATTCCATACGACGCCGAGCGCGTTCATGGGATTTCGACCGCACTAGCCGAGGAAGAAGGCGTTGATTTGGCTACAGTCCTCGAAAAGTTCAACATTGTCTTAAGCAAAACGCAATTTATTGTGGGTCAAAATTTAGGTTTTGATGTCAATATTATGGGATGTGAATTCCATCGAATGGGAATCGAATCTCCCATGAGCAGCATTCCTGTTTTGGATACTTGTACAGAAGTTACCGCTTCTTTACTGCGTTTACCTGGAGGACGAGGTGGTAAATTCAAATTGCCAACTTTAACAGAGTTGCATTCCTATTTATTTCAAACGCCATTTGCAGAAGCGCACAATGCCACTGCCGATGTGGAAGCTACGAGTCGGTGTTTCTTCGAATTGATTAGACAAGAAGTTTTTACTTCAAAAGATTTGGGCGTTTCTCAAGACTACTTTGAAGAGTTTAAGCTGAAGAACCCAAAACCCATTGCGCTGGTTGGACTAAAGCACGTCAATCTCAAAGAAGCGTCCGAACGCATTAGACAGCGTTTGGGTAATCAACAAGCGGCACCCATATCAAAGCAAGAACTTTCGGATAACAAGCAGCTTTTACTCGATACGGATTTTGTTCATCTGCACAATCACACGCAGTTTTCTGTTTTGCAGTCCACCATTAGCGTAGCTGCTTTGGTCAAGGCAACTGTTCAACAAAAAATGCCGGCTGTCGCCATTACCGATCATGCCAATTTGATGGGTGCTTTCCATTTTGTTCGGGATATTTTAAATCACAACAAAACAGCAGAAAGTAAAAACAAGGAAGCGATTGAAAAAGGAGAAGAACCTACCGAAGCTATTGTCAAACCCATTGTGGGCTGCGAGTTTTTTGTTTGCGAAGATCACAAAGACAAGTCGAGAAAAGACAATGGTTACCAAGTGGTGTTTCTTGCAAAAACCAAAAAAGGCTACCATAATTTAGCTAAAATGTCTTCTATTGCGTACACAGACGGCTTTTATTATGTCCCGAGAATTGACAGAAATGTGATTCAAAAATACAAAGAAGACCTGATTGTTTTGTCCGGAAATCTTTACGGCGAGATTCCAAATAAGTTGCTAAATTTAGGAGAGAACCAAGCGGAAGAAGCGCTGCTTTGGTGGAAAAGCGAATTCGGCGACGATTGCTACCTCGAGGTCATGCGCCACAATCAAGAAGATGAGAATCGCATCAATGAAGGACTGATTGCGCTTGCCAAGAAACATGACGTTGCGCTTGTGGCGACTAACAATACATTTTATATCGATAAAGACGATGCCAACGCCCACGACATCTTGCTATGTGTGCGAGACGGCGAAAAGCAAACTACACCTATTGGTCGTGGTCGCGGTTATCGTTATGGTTTGCCAAATCAAGAATACTATTTCAAATCGGCGGAAGAAATGAAAAAACTTTTTCACGATCTGCCCGAAGCCATTTCCAATACCACTGCGATTGTTGATAAAATTGAAATATACAATTTAGCTCGAGAAGTTTTATTGCCGAAGTTCGAAATTCCTACTGATTTTTTAGTTTCAGATGATGAAGCAGATGGAGGAAAGCGCGGCGAGAATGCTTACTTAAAATACTTAACCTTCAAAGGTGCGGAGAAGCGATACGGAGAAATCACTCCTGAAATTAAAGAGCGTCTCGATTTTGAGTTAACCACCATTGAGAATTCTGGTTATCCCGGCTACTTTTTGATTGTACAAGATTTCATTGCCGCTGCAAGAGAAATGGGCGTTTCGGTGGGTCCTGGTCGTGGTTCTGCTGCGGGTTCTGTTGTGGCGTATTGCCTTTGGATTACCAATATCGATCCACTGTTGTACAATTTACTTTTTGAGCGTTTTCTAAACCCTGATCGGGTGTCGTTGCCTGATATTGATATTGATTTTGACGATGAAGGACGAAGTAAAGTCATGGATTATGTCATCAATAAATACGGTTCTAAACAGGTGGCGCAGATCATCACCTACGGGACTATGGCGGCGAAATCAGCAATTCGAGATACCGCTCGAGTTTTAGATTTACCACTTTTTGAAGCGGATAAAATCGCCAAATTGATTCCAGGTATGATTCCGTCAAAATGGAATTTAGCACGTTTCCTAAATGATACGGAAGCTGAAATTAAAAAAGTACTCCGTCAAGAAGATTTTGAGAATATTAAAGAATTAATCGAAATTTCAAAGGAAGAAGATTTGAGCGGTGAGACAATTCAGCAAGCTCAAATTTTAGAAGGAAACCTCAGAAATACTGGCATTCACGCTTGTGGTGTTATCATTACTCCAAGTGACATCACCAATTTTGTTCCAGTGGCGACTGCCAAAGATTCGGAATTGTATGTGACGCAATTTGATAATTCAGTGGTAGAAAGTGCTGGTTTGTTGAAGATGGATTTCTTGGGATTGAAGACTTTGACTTTGATTAAAGACACGGTCAAATTGGTCAAATACCGAACAGGTAAAGTGCTCGATCCTGACACGTTTCCTATTGATGATATAAAAACGTACGAGTTGTTTCAACGCGGCGAAACCGTAGGAATTTTTCAGTATGAAAGTGCCGGAATGCAGAAATATATGAAGGAATTGAAACCGACCGTTTTCAATGACTTGATTGCCATGAACGCCTTATATCGTCCAGGTCCGATTGCTTATATTCCGAGCTTTATTAAAAGAAAAAACGGTGAAGAACCTATAGAATATGATCTTGAAGCCTGTGAAGAACTGCTTAAAGACACTTATGGCATTACAGTATATCAAGAACAAGTAATGCTTTTGTCACAAAAATTGGCAGATTTTTCGAAAGGTGACGCCGACGTTTTGCGAAAAGCGATGGGTAAAAAACAACGCGATGTACTGGATAAAATGAAACCCAAATTTATCAGTCAAGCTGCAGCGAAAGGCCATTCAGAGGAAAAATTAGAAAAGATTTGGAAAGATTGGGAAGCTTTTGCGGAATATGCTTTTAATAAATCACACTCGACTTGTTACGCATGGATTGCTTATCAAACCGCTTATCTAAAGGCGAATTATCCCGCCGAGTATATGGCGGCAGTTCTCTCCAATAACATGAGTGATATCAAGCAAGTTTCGTTCTTTATGGAAGAGTGCAAGCGCATGGGATTACAAGTTTTAGGTCCAGATGTGAATGAATCTTTCTACAAGTTTACCGTAAATGAAAATTACGCCGTTCGTTTCGGAATGGGCGCTGTCAAAGGCGTGGGGATGTCGGCTGTTGAAACCATAGTCGAAAACCGAAAAGAAGGCAAATACAAATCTATTTTCGATTTGAGTAAACGTGTTGATTTGCGCGCAGCGAATAAAAAGGCCATCGAAAATCTGGCGTTAGCGGGTGGATTTGATTCATTTGGAAATACGTTGAGAGCGCAATATTTTCATGAGGAAGGCGATGGGATTACATTCTTAGAAAAGGCCATCAGATATGGCGCTAAATTCCAAGAAAATGAAAATTCTTCGCAAGTGAGTTTGTTTGGTGAAGCTAGCGATGTGCAAATTCCAGAGCCAATTGTGCCGCCCTGCGAAGATTGGACAACCATGGAAAAATTGGCAAAGGAGAAGGAAGTTGTCGGGATTTATATTTCTGGACATCCGCTCGACGACTATAAATTTGAAATGCGTTATTACTGCAATTCGAAGCTGGAAGCATTGAAAGACCTGACACAATATGTCAACAAGAATCTTTCTGTCGGAGGAATTATCACCAATGTGCAACATCGTGTCGCAAAGAACGGCAAAGGATGGGCGTCCTTTACTTTAGAAGGTTTTGATGAGAGTTTTGAGTTTCGAATTTTTGGCGAAGAATATTTGAAATTCCGTCACTATTTGATCCCAAATAATTTTACTTACATCCGATTGGTGGTGAAAGAAGGTTGGGCGGATCGAGAAACGGGTAAAAAAGGAGAACCCAGATTACAGTTTTTGAATGTTCATTATTTACAAGATGTGCTGCCAACGTATGCGAAGAAACTTATTATTCACATGAATATCGAAGACTTGCGATCAGATTTGATTACAAAACTACAAACCGTCTTTCAATCCAACCGAGGGGATCATTCGGTGACTTTTGAAGTATTAGAATTAGAAACAATAAAGAAAGAAGTAGAAGTCGTTGCACCTGTATTTGTCGAGAATGATGAAGTTAGTGTGGGCGAAGATTTGCTTTTACTTTCTGAAGAAACAGAACCAGAAGTGGCTTTGAGCGAGGAGAAGGATGAAATTAAGATAATTACCAAGCTCTCGATGCCAAGTCGAAAATTGAAGATTGGTATTTCAAATGAATTGCTACAAGAATTAGAAAAAATGCAACTGAATTTCAAGCTGAATTAGCTTCCAACAATTCTAATTCTATTTAAATGTTAGGCGAAGTTTCCCTACAGAAAAACGGCTCGTCATCTGTACTTACTTTTAAAAGCATCAGGGCGTAAAAAAATGCTGGTGCCGCAATTCTCATTCCTGAATGGTTTATCGTGAGGAACCAAAATGTGAAGAAAATAATTATAAAAAGATTCTCTTTAAACTTAAAGAATAACCTCAAGGGCATGAAAATTAGAATGATGATATTGATTAATCCTAAACTACCATGCTCCGCTAACAAACGCGTTAACTCGTCATGTGAATTTACTTTATTTCCAAATTTAATTTCACGTATTTGATTTCCATTACCTACACCAACTCCCACTAGAGGATTTTTTACAAATAAATTAATTTCTTCTTTCGCCAATTCTTTGCGATCCATTGATTTATCTCTTTTTAACCGACCTAAATGATCTTTGTTGGTATATCTTTTTTCTATGAGTCCATTTGTCTGAAAGTTGATCAATGATAGGATTGCAATAGAAACCGCTATTAAATATATGAATCCATGTTTAGCTTTTCGTTTTCCATAATCTTTAGAATTTATAAAAACGAAAAATAACAATACTAAGCAGGTCACAAAACCAGTAATTATTCCACCTCTTGAGAAAGTTAATAATCCAATATAACTAAAAAAAGAAAAGAGAAGTAGGTTAATTACAAATCGAATTTTAGTTGTAGATTTCAATATAAACTGAAAAAAATAGACAAACATTCCCATGCCTAACGTAGTTGCAACTTGATTTGGGCCATATCCTCCAGAAAAACTTGAATTAGATTCGACACTTGTTATAATACTAGGTTCAGGGCTGTACAAAAACACATATATACCGCATGACAATATTGGAAACCCAATTCTAAGCAAAATGCTATTTAATTCAGTAAAAGTAATTTTTTTATTATAGGTGTAAATTGATACAATACCCAAAGCGATAGGCCCTAAAAGTTCAAATACAATATGATTATAGGTGCTTCTTGTCATCTTTAATAAATCATATTCAAGGACAATACTCGGAATTAACAACAAAATATAAACCAAATAAAGGATTGATTTTTTGGAGTAACCACTATAGAAAATACCTAATAGCGCAAATAAAATTAGACTGTATTTCGCAAATTCAAAACTTAGAAAGCCATTTGTCATTCTTAGTAAAACTTCGCTGCCAATTGTATAAGCAGCTACATGAAGAATTTCATTGTTCTTGTTTTTAGTAAGAATTACATAGATTAATCCAAATAGAGTAACACAGATTCCGAATAGAAACCCTAATCCAGGAAAAAAATACAGGATACAACCAAGTATTACATGTATAAATAAAAACAAAAAGTAATTTTTATCAATTGAAAAATTGACAATGAATGGATGTTTTACAAAAGAAAAGTAATTAAACAAGAAAAATAGCCTTAAGAAGTTTTAATATTTCTGAAAGCAAATATAGAGATATAATAGTTTGTTTTATTAAGTATTTTTTATTGCAATTTTGCTAACCAATATGAGGCGTTCAAATGCAAACGCGAATGGTTTCCGCTGACTTCTGTCCAACCAGGATACAAATTATCGCTAGGATTTCCTGTTCCATCATCCGCTGGAGAGCTATCGGTGATTAAAACAACTCTTCCATTGAAGTAAGTTGATGAAGCGCACATTACGCCAGTTGTGCTGGTTTTCGCTAAACCAGTTTTCCAAATTAGTCCTTTTACAGAGGCATTGGCAGATGGCGTTATTTTGATGGAAGCGCCTGCACTAAATTTCAACTGTGTTACCGCACCTTGAGATCCATTTAGTATCTTGTTGGTTGCGTCGTTTAAGATGTTGGTCGTTGTTTGAGAGAAATTGACCAATTCTACTGCTAAGCCAAATGGATTGGATTGCACAGAATTGGAGGTCATCAAATTATTCCAAACTGCTGCCGAATCTTTTCCGTCACTATTTCTGTCAGATCCGTTGTGATTGGCAATCATAAAGAGGCCGCCACCATTTTTTACAAAATTGATAATTGCTGTTTTTTGTGCTGTCGTAAAAAGTATATTAGGTTCATCTACCACATATACATCATAATTGGATAAATCTTGCGCATTGGTTGTGCTACCATAAGTAATAGACGCACCTGGCGCTAAAGTTTCTACTGAATGCCCTTCTTTTGCTAATGCAATTCCCCATGCGGAGATGCCGCCTCTCCAGTAATTCTCTAGAGTAGTTGCTGTAACGGTACTTTGTAATGGATTTGGGAAACGGATTGGTGTTCCACTGGTGTTTTCGCAAATTACCCAATCGGCATTTCAGCAGTTTGTGCTTTGGTCGCGTCAAATAGGAAACGTTTTGGGGTTGTTGTTCGTAATTGTGGAGTAGCCGCTGTGTCTGTTGTTGTGGTTTCGTTATCGCCAGTACAAGAGAAAATTAATATTGACAAAGCGAAAGTGCTCAATAGGGTTTTTATACGATTCATTGGTTTTTATAGTTTAAAGTGTAATAAATTGAGAAATCAAATATATACTTTTTTGTTATTTGTAAAAGACAAAATTTAAAATTATAACAGTAACCGTTTCGCGACGAAAAACCCTAGCCCCGATTGCTTCGCCAGTTCGCTTCGCTCGTGTGCAGCAAGTATCCTTTTATTGTTTTTAGAGGTTCCACCTTTCTTGGATGAAAGTTTTATAAAACAATAAAAGATACTGCGTATAGCGGGATTCAAGCTCCTAAAAATCTTAAAGAAATCAAAAATAACCTATGGCAATGGGCGTATAGTCAAAAAAAATTTGGAAGCGGCTATCAATGAAAATAAATCGCTAATTTTGGCTTCGAATAATTTAATAAAGAAACTATGGCTTTAGCAATAACCGATGCTACTTTTGAAGAAGTAGTATTAAAATCAGATAAACCAGTAATGGTTGACTTTTGGGCAGCATGGTGCGGTCCGTGTAGAATGGTAGGTCCGATCATTGACGAAATCAGTGAAGAATTTGCGGGCAAAGCCGTAATCGGAAAAGTAGATGTAGATGCGAATCAAGAGTTTGCTGCGAAATACGGCGTTAGAAATATTCCAACAGTTTTGGTGTTTCAAAACGGAGAAGTCGTAGGAAGACAAGTTGGTGTAGCGCCAAAACAAACATATGCTGACATGCTAGCGGTTTAAACGCTTTGTAATAATTTTAAAGAAAGGTTCGATGCAAGTCGGGCCTTTTTTTATGGAAAAATTAAAGTAAATGTAGTGCCTTCTTTTAAATTAGATTTGACCTCGATTTTGCAATCAATCGCTTTAGCCAAATCACGAATCAAGTGCAATCCCAATCCTGTTTGAATGCCAACAACTTCGTTATCATCATACAACGCTTTAAACTGATCTTGTGTTGCTCCTATACCATTGTCTGTAATGGAAAGGAATGTTTGATTATTTTCCTGCCAAGCTTTCCATTGAATGGTTGGATGCTCTGTTTTATCTAGTGCTTTGATGGCATTTCCTGTTAGATTTCTTATGATGGTTTTGAGGTAATTTTCGTCGGTAGTGATTTCAATGTTTTCAATGTTTTCGAATGTGATTGCTACTTTTTCTTCGCTCGAAAAATGTTTACTCGTATCTTCAAACAAGGAATTTACGGCGACTTTCTTCATTTTCGGCGCGAAGTTTTCCATTTGTCCTTTGCTCCATAATAGGATGTCTTCCATTGAAGTTAAAAGATTTTCAGCGCCAAGGATTGTCTTGTTCTCCAAGCGTTTTTTGCTTTCTTCATCTAATAATTCTGGACTTTCTTTTTGTAGGTGTAAGAAGTGAATTAAGTTCGAAACTGGACTCCGCAAATCATGATTCAAAATACTAAAAAATCTTGTTTTACTTTATTGGCTTGGTCTAATTCGGCGTTTAAAAGCTGTAACTTTTCGTTGGTCTTTTTGCGATTTCGACTTTGGTAAAACAGCAAACTTCCAATGATTGCGAGTAATAATATCCCTAATATGAAATACCATTTCTGTTTTTCTTTCGATTCAATCGAGAGTTTATTGATTTGAATTTCTTTATTTTTGATATCTATAGTTCGTTGGTCTTCGAGGTTTTGTAGCGATTGTTTGTTTTTAAAATTGAATACGGAATCCTTATAAGCCAAATGCATTTCGATACTCTCTAGACTTTTTGCAAAATCTTTTTTGAATTTATAGTAATCAGACAAATGCAAATAATCCTTAATTAGTCCTTCGTGATTGCCTAATTCTAAATGCATTTTTAAAGAAGTCGATAAGTTCCCGAACGCATCATTCAATTCATGATTGCTGCTTGATGACATCGCTTTTTTTAATTGTGCATATCCCAGATTATGAACGGTGGTTGTCATCAATTCCTTATCACCACTTTTACCAATAATACTAACAGCTTTCTTCGATTTCTCGATACTTAGATCATATTTTTTTTGCTCCAAGTAAGCCGATCCTAACCAACTGTTGACGAATGCGAGTCCGAAACTATCTTGCAATCGCAGCAACTTTTTTTCTGCGGTCTTGTAATTTACGATGGCCATTCCATAGTTTTTCTGCTTTTGATAAATGGTGCCAAGATTAGCGATATTCATTGCATGTTCTAATTCATACTCTTCAATTCGCTCTAAAATAGCAATCGCCTTCTTATAATTTTCTATCGCTTTTTCATTCCTGTTATTAATGTTGTAGACGGTTCCTATATTTTCGTGGCAACTGGCTACGCTAAGTCTGAAATCGCCTTTTTTTAGCGACTCAAAGAGTTTAAGTGATTTAAAAAAATAGTCTAATGATTCGGGAAACCGTGAAAGATTTGCCTTCAAAATGCCCATTTGGTTGAATGTGCGTGCCAAATTTTCTTGGTCTTTCAATTGCCTACATATTGCCTCAGCTTTGAACAACTCTTGAGATGCCATCGAATAATTGCCATTCGAAATCAGATGCATTCCAGGACTTATATGTGACATTGCAATACCTTTTTGCCAATTTATTTTTTGCGCTAATAGCAAACCTAGCTTACCGTAACGCATGCCATCAGCACCGTTTTTATACACGTAAAGACGAGAAATCGCATTGTGGTTTTTGCATTTCAAGGAATCATCACGTTGTGTTTTTAATACGATCAATAATGAATCAACATCTTTGTAGGAAAGGTTTTGGGACCAAATCTGAAAACAGCAAAAGCATCCAACAATCAAAAAAATAGATTTCATAAGTCAATTTTTGAATGTTACAGCAGCATTTTTAAACTTTCTTTATGGCTTCTGCCAATCGGTATCAGAACATCATTATTTAGCAGTACGTCATTGGTTAAGATTTTTTTGATATACTGTTTCTGCACGGCAAAACTGCGATGCGTTCTAATGAATGACTGAAAATGATCTTCCTTCAACAAATTGCCAATGCTCGATAGAACGCAATGCCGTTTCTGAGAAGTCACGATTAAAGTATAATCCTTCAATGCTTCGAGGTAAAGAATATCGTGCAGTTTTACTTTGGTTTGCTCATGCCCTTCTTTGATGTAAATCGTGTCGCCACCAATACTCGACTCGAAAAGCAACGCTTTGTGTTTGATTTCCATGAATTCCTCAATGCGCTTTATTGTTTGCGAAAAACGATCAAGTTTTAGAGGTTTGACGATAAAATCTAAAGTGTCTAATTCGAAACTTTCCACCGCGTGTTCGGGATGTGCTGTGATAAAAATACAAACCGGAACTTCGGCTGCTTTCTTTCGCAATTCTAATCCGCTTTCTTCGGGCATTTCGATATCTAAAAAAAATACATCTATTTTTGAATCATCTTTGCAACAAGTGACACGCATCTTTCGCTGAAGCAAAAACGCCGCAACATTTGAATTTAAACCTTTGCGTAAGAAACAACAGTCAATCTGTCGATTTCGTCGTCGTCAACAATAATGCAATGCAACTTTTCCATGGTTAATTATGGTTGAATCAAATATATAAAAAAAGAAACACCAAAGATTCAGTCGTTCATCTATTTAAATGCGCATTGGTCTATTGGTGGTTTTTTAGCCCGAAAACAAGAGTCACTTTTGTGTATAAATTAAAAGTCATGAGAAAGATTGTACTGTTTTTAAGTTTGTGTTGTATTGCCATTGATGGGTTTTCTCAAGTCGGCATCAACACGACATCGCCCAATGCGCAACTAGATGTTCGCTCGAGTAACCAAGCCACGCCAACAAATACCGACGGAATTTTAATTCCGAAAATAGATGCCTTTCCCATTAACCAATCCAACGGCCGCACAACAAGGCATGATGGTTTATCTTACCACGATTTCAGCGGGAAAAGCACCCGGGTTTTACTATTGGGACAATACCGGAACACCGCAATGGAAAGGCATTGGCGGCGCTAAAGGTTGGGACGATGATTGGATGAATTAGGCGGAACTCTGCGCCAAACAATATAAATGATGTCACGTTTTAGAAGGAATGTTACTGTTTCAGGAAAAATAGGAGCCTACAAATTGGTCATTTGGATGAATCAGCAACCGGAAAGATTTTGCCATGCGAGTAAGACACCAAATCCTGCTTGTGGAGGTCATTCAATGAATTCAATCTACAGTTCGGGATTAAAATGTTCTGGCGTTGTCAAGGCCTTTTTCAACAGCAATTACAGGAAGTTTAACCACCGCAGCAATTGGTTTGCGGACTTTACTTGAGGCACTTCAAACATCTCAGCGATTGACTGGCAATGCTATGTCGAATAATTTTCCCGATCGAATGGTGCCGTAAGTGTGGAATCTTAATAACTTTCAGGTGTAGAATTCAATTTTGATGGCATCAATAACACCTGGTGCTTGGTGACATGCGCTGCAACAGAATTCTGCTGGACAAAACAACACCGCTGTAGGATATTCTTCAGGTAATCTAATTACTACTGGCTCAAATAACACTACTTTTGGTGCCAATGCTAACGTTCCCAATGCGACTGCCAGCAACCAACTTTCTATTGGCAATGTGATTTATGGCGCTGCTATGAATGCTTCTTCATTTGCTAGAATTGGTATTAATGAACCTTCGCCCAATGCCAAGCTGCAGATCAATGCATCAAATCAAGCCAATCCGAACAATTCTGACGGCATTATTATTCCTAAAGTGGATACCTTTCCGATTATAAATCCAGGTTCGCTACAAAACGGCATGATGGTTTTTTTGACCACACCTGTTAACAAATCAGGTTTTTATTATTGGGACAATCCATCAACCTCTTGGAAAGGCATTGGAGCCAATTCTGGTTGGGGTTTGACGGGAAATGCTGGAACTAGTGCCACTACAAATTTTATCGGAACTACAGATGATGTTGATGTGGTTTTTAAAAGGAATACTTTAAAATCAGGTTTAATTTCAATAAATAATACTGCTTTTGGTCAGAATGCATTTTCCGTAAATACAACAGGAACAAATAATACGGCAAATGGAGTTGATGCACTTGCTGCAAAACACAACGGGAGTTAGTAATACTGCAAACGATTTGCTTCACTTTTGTCAAATACATTGGGTAATATTAACACAGCGACGGGATATAGTGCACTTGCCGCAAACACAACGGGAAGTAATAATACAGCAAACGGAGCTTATGCGCTTTATAAAAGCAAATTTGGGCAAAATAACACTGCGAATGGAGCAAGTTCGTTCTTAGAAAATATTAGGGAATTAATAACACCGCAAATGGAGCTAGTGCGCTATATTCAAACACTTCGGGTAATTATAATACCGCGACGGGAGTTTTGGCACTTTACTTTAATACAATTGGAGACAATAACACTTCAATAGGGGCTAATCGCTTCAAAAACAAACAGGTTCTACAAAGCTGTTGCAATAGGCCGTCTCGCAAGATACAACAACTAATTTTGCAGGATCAAAATGCCGTAGGCTATGAAGCATTAAAAGGGTTACAAATAACACCCAAATAATATTTGAAATTCAAAACGTACTGTTGGGTATCAAGCCTTAAATGTTCATTAATCCCAACTGGAAGTTATAATATCGCAATTGGTTCAAATACACTTTATAACTCTGGTGGTAGTTCCAATATAGCTATTGGAAATTCAGCACTTTACACTAACACTACAGGAAGTGGCAACACAGCAATTGGAGAATTAGCACTCGAAAAAAACACAATAGGAGGTGATAACACAGCAACTGGATATTATGCTCTTCGTGTTAACACAGAAGGAATTAATAATACAGCAAATGGAGCTTTTGCGCTTCGAGAAAACACGACAGGAATAAACAATACTGCAAATGGAAAATCAGCATTGTATTCAAATACAACAGGAGTAAATAACACCGCAAGTGGTAGATCATCACTTTTTTTTAACACAGTAGGAGAAAATAATGTTGCCATAGGTTTTCAATCGTTAAATTCTAACAGAGCTGGTTCAAATGCTACGGCAATTGGTACAAATGCTATGCAAAACGCTAATAGCACAACTACCGCTTTCATTAATCAAAATGTTGCTGTTGGATACGAAGCATTAAGAGGTTCGGTAACTCCTGCCAATAATACTGGTTATTCTAATACAGGAGTTGGTTATCAATCACTATTTTCAATTTCATCAGGATATAATAATGTAGCAATAGGGAATTCTGCGCTTTATAACAATACAACAGGTTTTCAAAATACAGCAAATGGTTCATTTTCACTTTATACAAATACAACAGGAGTTAAAAATACAGCTACTGGATTTGAAACACTTCGTTATAGCAATGGAAACTTTAATGTAGCTTATGGACATTCTGCTCTCAAAAACAATGCATCAGGTTCTAATAACACAGCAGTTGGACATGAAGCTCTTTTAAATAACTATACTGGAAGTTATAATACCGCAAACGGCGAAGGATCACTTAAAGCAAATTATTCTGGTATACAAAACACTGCAATTGGATTAAATGCTCTTTACCATAATTACAGTGGAAGCAATAACACAGCAGTAGGAGCTGCCTCTGTTGCTTTTAATAGTACAGGTGAAGAAAATGTTGGAATAGGTATCGCTTCTTTGAATCAAAATACTTCTGGGAGTTATAATTCTGCTGTAGGAGCTAGTGCAATGAGCGGAGTTCCTCTAACATCTGCTGGAAACTATAATTCAGCAACTGGACACAGTTCACTTTATAAAATGTCAGGCAATGAAAACACAGCAAATGGAGTTAATACCATGGCAAATGCAACCTTTGGAAGCTACAACACAGTAATTGGCGCAAACAGTTTATATACCAATACAGGTTCAAATAACAATACGACACTAGGTCATTCTACATTATTTAATAATATTTCTGGATCAGGTAACGTAGCCATTGGTTATCAAGCAGGCTATTCTGAAACAGGTTCTAATAAATTATACATTGAAAACAGCAACGCAGCAACGCCATTAATTTATGGTGAATTTGACAATGATTTAGCACGAATCAATGGAAATTTCAGAGTCAATTCTACCACAGTCGCCGGTTCAGAAATGCAAGTTAAAAACAGCAATCTCTATATTCATAGTGATGATGCAAACTTAAATTTTGGAACAGGAACAGGATATTTTATGTTATCAACTCAGGATAGTAGCGGGGGAAATGAAACAGGTGGCATTCGTGGTGATGGCGATAATGTTTCTATTTGGTCACCAGGAGATGGCAACCGTCAATTACGTATTTTAGATGAAGACCAATGGTCTGACAATAACGGAAATCCATATGACAATGGAGCTGAAGTAGCTTATATAGCGGCAAACGGTCAGTATTTCCAAGTGTCTGATAAAAACAAAAAGGAGAATATTGTTAGAATTGAAAATGCTAGTGATAAAATCACGAAAATTTCAGGGTATACGTACCAGTATAAACGGAGTCAAACAGAAATTGAAAAAGGTCAAAAGTCAGTTTCAGCAAGTGGAGTTTTGGCTCAAGAAATCGAACAAATTTTACCAGAGGCAATTCAGACAAACGAAAGTGGAGAGTACTTTGTTGATTATGCTGCTCTTACACCTTTATTAATTGAAGCGATAAAAGAACAAAACGCAAAAATTAAAGCCTTTGAAAAACTAATAGAATCGATTGAAAAAAAATTACTTAAATTTTAAAATAAAACTAGTTCCTTGGTCTGGTTTTGAATTTACCAATATCTCACAATCAATCGCTTTCGCCAAATCCCGAATTAAATGCAAGCCCAATCCCGTTTTGATCCCAACGACTTCGTTTTCATCATATAATGCTTTAAACTGTTCTTGTGTTGCTCCGGGTCCGTTGTCGGTAATGGAAAGTAATATTTGATTGTTTTCTCGCCACGCTTTCCAAATTATGGTGGGATTTTGAACTTTGTTTAGTGCTTTAATGGCGTTTCCAGTGAGATTTCTGATGATGGTTTTGAGATAATTTTCATCGGTGTAGATTTGAATATCACTCGAATTTTCGAAAGTAATTTTTACTTCTTCCTCACTTTCAAAGTGTTTGCGCGTGTCGTCAAAAAGTGAATTGATGCTGACGTTTTTAGGTTCCGGTTCAAATTTTTCCATTTGGCTTTTGCTCCACAACAACATGTCTTCCATAGAAGTGAGGAGATTTTCTGCCGACGACATCGTTTTGTGTTCAATCGAAATTTTTGTTGCTTCATCCAGTAATTCAGGGTTTTCTCTTTTCAGATGTAGAAAGTGAATCAGATTGTACACAGGACTGCGCAAATCGTGATTTAGGATGCTAAAAAACCGTGCTTTAATTTTATTCGCTTGGTCGAGTTCGTTGTTCTTTTCTGCTAGATTGAGGTTTAAAGTCCGTAATTTTCTATTGATTTTTCTTCGATTGGAACTTTGGTAAAAAAGCAAACCTCCGATAATTCCCAATAAGGCTAAACCCGACAGCAACATCCATTTTTGTTTTTCTTTGGCTTCTAGTTGTAGTTTGTTGATTTTAATTTCGCGATCACGAAGTTCAATAGCTCTTTTGTCTTCAAGATTTTTGATGGTTTCTTTGCTGTCCGAATTAAATATTGAATCTTCATAAGCCATTGCAGTTTCATAAGAAATCAAAGCGTTTTTGTAATCGCCTCTTAGTTTATGCACTTCAGTAATGCTTGAAAAATCATAAGCCAAATCTCGAATACTTTTGAGTTGTTGATGCAATTTGACCGCTTTGGTTAAATTGGTAAAAGCGCTGTCTAAAAAAATATTTTTATGTTGATTTGCTTTTGCTTTTTCAATATAGGAATCTCCTAAAACACCATGCGAAAAAGAAATGGTTTGTTTGTCATCAGTTCCACTCGGAATGGCATTTAATGACAAATAACAATTTTCAATAGCTTTATCATAGTTTTTTAAATTAAAATATACCAGAGAAATGTCTGATAGAATTCGAGCTTGTAACGCTTCGTTATTAGATTTCTCGCATAAAATGTTTGCTTTTTCATAGTACAGCAATGCTTTTTGTGATTGCCGTAAACTATTGTATACACCAGCCAAGTTCCTATTGACAATTGCTAGTTCTTTACTATTTGCTAATTCCTCATATAGCTTTGCTGCTTTATTGTAGAATTCCAGCGCTTTTGAATATTTTTTAATACCGTAATTTATCGAACCTAAATTTGCGTAGACTTTAGCAATTCCTTTCTTGTTTCCGATAGCTTCGTCAATTTTTAATGCTCGAAAGGAATAGTCTAGTGCCTTAGAAAAGTCACTTGTATTGAGATAAACTTCTCCAATACTTTGAAAGGATTTGCTAAGGATTTTTTTGTTGGAAGTTTTTAAAGACTGATTGAAAGAATTCAGAGCTTTGTCGTAGTAAAAATACACATTGTAAATAGTACCACGATAAAAATGTGACTTTGCGACACCATCTTTCCATTGTAATTTCTTAGTAAGTGACATTGCCATTTTATTATAGAAAAAAGCTTTTGTAGAATCCGAATCGCTGTAAGAAAGTGCTATTTTGTTGAGTTGATTTACTTTTAAGGTATCCTCTTTCATACTTTCAAGAGAACGTAACATTTTATCAACTGGCGCTTGATTCTGCGCAAACACGAAGACTGGAATTAGGATCAGCAACAGCAACCAATTTTTACTCATAGCAGTAGCTTTACACTTTCTTTATAACTTCTGCCCACCGGAAGTAACGCATTGTTGCTTAGCATGATTTCTTGGGCGTATATTTTTTTCACAAATTGTTTTTGAATCGCAAAGCTTCGGTGAATTCTGGTAAACGATTGAAACGGTTCTTGCTTCAAAAGTGATCCAATATTCGACCAAACGCAATGTTTTTTTTGTGGTGTTACCAAGAACGTGTAATCTTTTAAAGCTTCCAAATATAGAATGTCGTAAAGATTTACTTTTGATTTTTCTGTTCCTTCCTTAATAAAAATGGAATTTTCTCCAAAACTCAACTCGAACAAAGTTGCCTTTTCCTTAATTTCCAAAAATTGCTCTACGCGTTGCATTGCTTTTTCAAATCTTTCGAATCGCAAAGGTTTGACAATAAAATCTAGTGTCTCCAATTCGAAACTTTCCACTGCATATTCTGAGTGACCAGTGATGAAAATACAAACAGGAACTTCCATCGCTTTTTTTCTCATTTCAACACCATTAGAACCGGGCATATCAATGTCTAGAAACAGAATGTCTACGGTATTTTTCTCTAAAACTCTCAGTGCTTCATCGGCTGATGAATAGGCGCCAATAATGTTGAGTTGCGGAAACTTCTTGGCGAACGAAACAACCATGAGTCGATCAACGTCTTCATCATCAACGATAATACAGTTCCAAGTTTTCATTTTAGGCGCTTTATATTTCAAAAATAGATAAAAATTGTTACAAACAGTCGCTGGTATAATATAAATGTCGTTCGTATAAAATTCAAATTCCACAAGGTATAAATGCTCAATTTTGCGCAAAATATTACATCATGAAGACCGTTTTTAGAATTGCACTTTTATTTTTTTTCATGCAAAGCCATGCACAAGTAGGGATTAATACCACAGCGCCTGATGCGCAATTGGACATCAAAGCAAGTGACCAAGCAGCGCCAACAAACACAGATGGAATTCTGATTCCTCGTGTTGACGCTTTTCCCTTAACTAGCCCGACCGCAGCGCAGCAAGGCATGATGGTGTATTTGATGGTGACGTCAGGTGCGAATCCTCCTGGGTTTTACTATTGGGATAATTTGACGACCAGTTGGATTGGAATATCTTCAACTGCGAATGGAGATAAAGATTGGTATAAAGTTGGAACAACTTTGTCACCCTCCGACATTACGGATGATATGTTTCATAGTGGAAAAGTTGGAATTGGAAATAGCACGCCAACTTCTAAATTGCATGTAATGAACAATGCTTCGGGAATGACGCCTAATCCGGCTTCAGTGGCAACTTTGGAGAACAACACAAGTGCGTTTTTAAATATATTATCTGGATTAGAATCTGGAGTTCTATTTGGTGCAAATGGAAATTCTACCAATGGAGGTATAGTTTATAATCCAATTACTTTACCCAATAGTATGCTTTTTCGAACTAATGGAAATGTGAATAGAATGGTTATTTCTAATGATGGAAATATTGCACTTGGTAGTTTTATTCCAACACTTCCACTTCAATTTCCCTCATTACTTGGAGATAAACTGTCATTATACGGCGGGGCTGGCGCTCATTATGGATTTGGAATTCAAGGTAATTTGATGCAAATTCATTCGGATCTTGTTGGTAGCGATATTGCTTTTGGTTATGGCAGCAGTGGCGCTTTTACGGAAAATGTTAGGTTCACAGGAGATGGATTTGTTGGAATAGGAAATAGCAACCCAACTGTTCCACTACATTTCCCCCCAACTTTTGGTAATAAGATTGCGTTGTGGGGATCTGGTAGTTCAAATTATGGTTTTAGTATTCAATCTTTAGCTTTGCAGTTGCACACATCCAACATAAATGGAGATGTTGTCTTCGGATATGGAGCTACAGCTGCATTAAACGAGACGATGCGTGTTAAAGGGAATGGTAATGTTGGTATTGGTGAAACAAATCCCGTACATAAACTTCATGTTAAAACAATAGATACTGGCATGACTCCAAATCCTTTAGCATCAGCTGTAATTGAAGATGATGAATATACCTTTTTAAACTTACTTTCCAATCAAGAATCAGGCGTGGTATTCGGAACGCAAGGTATTCCTACAAGCGGCGGTATTGTTTATAGTCCGGCAAGTATGCCCAAATCGCTTCAGTTTAGAACCGATAATAACCAAACTCGAATGACGATTTCAGATGTTGGTAATGTGGCTATAGGAAATTTCAAAGCAGATTTTCCACTTCATTTTGGTGGTGGTACCGGAGATAAGGTTTCTTTTTTTGGCGGTCCAGGAGCTCATCTCGGAATAGGTATTCAAGATTATTTGCTACAAATCCATGGTGGTATAGCTTCAGATGATATTGCTTTTGGCTACGGAACGAGTGCTGCTATGACTGAAGTGATGCGTATCAAAGGAACAGGGAATGTTGGAATTGGAACTTCAGTCCCAGCATATCCACTTCAGTTTAAAACATCCCTAGGCGATAAAATTTCGTTATATGGAGGAGCAGGCAGTCATTATGGTTTTGGTATTCAAGGAAACTTGCTTCAAATACATTCTGATCTTGTCGGAAGTGACATTGCTTTCGGATATGGAAGCAGCGGATCTTTTACCGAAGGTTTTCGTATCAAAGGAAATGGTAATTTAGGTATTGGATTGACTAATCCGCAAACTAAACTACATATTAGAACCAACTCGACCGGTATGACACCCAATCCGTTTGCACAGACTATTATTGAAAACAATGATCTTACCTTTTTGAATTTATTATCAAATCAAGAATCTGGCGTGGTGTTCGGATCTACGGGTGTTGCCACGAGTGGTGGCGTAATTTATAGCCCAGCGAGTATGCCTAATGCGCTTCAGTTTAGAACTAGTACAAATCTCACACGAATGACGATTTCTGACGTTGGTCATATAGGAATTGGCAGTTTTAAATCAGATTTTCCGCTTCAGTTTGATGGTGTTTTAGGCGATAAGTTATCGCTCTTTGGAGGTGCCGGAAATCATTATGGCTTCGGACTTCAAAGCGCACTAATGCAAATACATTCCGCCGCAAGTACTGATGATATTGCTTTTGGATATGGTAGTAGCGCTTCGTTTACAGAAAGAATGCGAATCAAAGGAACAGGAGAAGTAGGTATTGGTACGTCCACTCCAACTTCAGAATTGGAAGTCAACGGCTTTACTAAATTAGGAGGAAGTGCAGCGCCAGCCGTTAAAATGATAAAACTCACGGGAACAACTAATGCTGCGCAAGGGTCTTCAACTTCAATGGCACATGGAATTACAAGTTCTAAAATTCTTGCGGTGAATATATTGGTAGAATATTCTGCTGGAAATAGTGTTCCACCTTCATATAATGCTTCAGTAGGTTATGAATATGACTATTATATTAGTGGAACAAGCATTACAGTAGTGAACAAACTTTCTAATTCAACCTTTATTTTATCAAAACCAATTCGGGTTTTGGTGACTTATGAAGAGTAATTTTTTTTTGATTTTAAATAAATGAAAGTACAAAAGTAGTTCCGTGGCTTGGAGTTGAATCAACAGTAATCTCGCACCCAATCGCTTTGGCTAAATCGCGAATCAGATGCAAGCCCAATCCCGATTGAATTCCGACCACTTCAGTTTCATCGTATAACGCCTTGAATTGTTCTTGTGTTCCGCCTGGACCATTGTCGGTAATCGATAAAAACTGATGACTATTTTCTTGCCATGCTTTCCAAATGACTGTTGGGTTCTCAACTTTTTCAAGTGCTTTGATGGCATTACCCGTTAGGTTACGAATAATGGTTTTGAGATAATTCTCGTCCGTTGTGATTTGTATATTTGATGGGTTTTGAAATAGTATTCTAACTCTTTCTTCACTAGAAAAGTGATTTTGAGTGTCATTAAAAATTGTGCTTATCGCAATTAATTTGGGTTGTGGTTTAAAATTTTCCATCTGACTTTTGCTCCATTGTAAAATGTCTTCCATGGAAGTTAAAAGATTTTCTGCTGAAGTTAACGTAGTGTTTTCAATACGCGTTTTGGTTGCATCATCTAATAAGTCTGGGCTGTCTTTTTGCAGGTGTAAAAAATCAATTAAGTTAGAAACTGGACTTCGTAGATCATGATTCAAAATGCTAAAAAATCGTGTTTTCGCTTTGTTGGCAGCATCCAATTCTGAATTTAATACTTGAAGTTTTTCATTGGTTTTTTTGCGATTTCTGTTTTGAAGAAAAAGCAAGAATCCTATTATTCCTAAAAGTAAAATGCCACCAATTAGATACCATTTTTGTCTTTCGTTTTGAAGAAGCGTCAGTTTTTTTATGGCAATTTCTTTGTCTTTTTTTGCTAATTTTTCCTTGCTTTCCAAGGATGCAATTTTATTTTTATTTTCCTGAGAAAAAAGGGAAGTATATATTTCATAATTCAAATTGATGTAGTCGAGTGCTGCTTTATAGTCGCCTTGAAGTTCTTTTACTTCCGACATTTTTCCGTAAGAATACATTAGGTTTTGTTGAACATTTGATTCTTTTGAATAATAAATTGCTTTTTGCAGATAGCTTTCAGCTTCCTCTAATAGTTGTTTTTTGGTCCTAGCGATTTCAGATTTTCTGAGTAAATCACCATCTTTAGCCAAACTGATATTGGCTTCTACCAATCCAAAAATGTTTGAAACGGCTAACAAGTATGATGGATTTTCTTGATCCCAAATTGCTTTAGATTTATTATAATACGCAATTTTAACCTTTAAGTCTTCCGCATTATCGCCCAAATGAGTTAATATCACTGCCTGTTTAGTTAAATCACCCTGTTGTTTCCATATTGCAAGACTTTTTAAGAAATACGCATTCGCCTTCGCTGCATTTTTTTTGTGTTTATAAATGAGACCATAATTGTTATAACAATCTGCCATACAAGTGATATAATTTTCTTTTTTAGCTAATTGAAATGCTTCATTATTATATTTTGTAGCTAGCAAAATATTTTCTTGGTTTAAATAAATTATACTCGTGTTTCGAAGCGTAGTAGCGTGTTGAGATGGTAATTCTTTTGAAAATTCTAATGATTTTAAATAATGCGCTAATGCTTCTTTGTGCCTTCCTTGACCTAGGTAACTATTCCCCATGTCATTATAGAAAACACTCAAACCTTTATGCCAATTCATTTTGGTTACGATTTTAAGCCCTTTTCTTAGCAAATTCTAACGCTTTTCTGGATTGTAGGGTATATATTATTATGTAAATGGATGTAAATTCGAGCGCGAACGGTATCGTTTTTGCTTTGGGAGCTCGTTCAATAAAGAATCGATAGCAGAAGTGTTTTGAGCAGTCGTTAGCAAAGAAAAAGCCAGAGTATCAGTCAAATTTTATTTTCATAGCTTTTCTTCTATGCTTTCTTTGAAACTATTTCCAATTGGGATGGCAGTTCCGTTTATTAAGGAAAGACTTTGTGCGGATCTTCTTTAACTAAATTTCCTATTCCAGAAAGTACACAATAGCGCTTATGAGCCGTCACTACGATGGTATAATCTTTTAAAGCTTCTAGATACATAATATCATAGACTTTTACTTTCACTTTATCATAACCGTCTTTGATGTAAATAGCGTCATCCAAAACTAGTTTCAAACAAATTTGCTTTTTCTTTGATTTCCATAAACTCTTCGATACGTTTCATGGTTTGTTGGAAACGTTCTAATCGCAATGGTTTGACAATAAAATCTAAGGTGTCTAATTCGAAACTTTCCACGGCGTGCTCTGGATGAGAAGTAATAAAAACACAAACTGGAATCGCCATTAATTTTCGTCGAAATTCCATTCCGCTGATATGGGGCATGTCGATATCTAAAAACAGAATGTCGATGGTTTCTTTTTCGACTATTGATAAAGCGATCGTTGGAGAAGAATAGTGCCCAATTATATGTAAAGCAGGAAACTGTCTGGCAATCGAAACTACTTTTAGTCTCGCCACTTCGTCATCATCAACGATTATGCAATTGAATTTTTCATCGATTTTATTTCAATTCCAAATGTAAGTAAAAGCAGCACTTTTATTCGTCGATTTCTTGCCCTATTCGTCGATTTTTATTAAAATGTTTTGATGCAGCAATTTACATTAAAAATGAAAACTAAATTAATAGTAATGGTCTTGTCTGTTTTCATTTTTAATAGAGCTTTGGACAGGTCGGAATCAATACAACTTCTCCTGAAGCGATATTGGATATTCGTGCAAGTAATCAAGCGCTACCATCTAACACTGATGGACTTTTGATTCCC
Organism: Flavobacterium sp.; assembly: GCA_016714905.1. Classification (GTDB taxonomy): domain Bacteria; phylum Bacteroidota; class Bacteroidia; order Flavobacteriales; family Flavobacteriaceae; genus Flavobacterium. The sequence continues at coordinate 281,459 of JADKBW010000002.1, read as the reverse complement.
AAAGTGGACGATTTTCCAGCAACCAATCCGACTATCGCACAGCAAGGAATGTTGGTCTATTTGACAACAGTATCAGGAAGTAATCCACCGGGATTTTATTTTTGGGATGATGCAACAACCTCGTGGATTGCACTTTGAAGGAAGCGCATCTAATTGGTCTATTGTTGGGAATTCCGGAACCAATCCAGCAACTCATTTCATCGGAACGGCTGACAACACTGATTTAATTTTGAAAAGAAACAATGTCGAATCTGGGAAACTGTCTCTTGCTTCCACTTCCTTTAGGAGTCAATGCCTTAAATCCGCTAAATTCAGGAATTGGGAATTCGGCAATCGGAACAGAAACCTTGATTTCAAATACAACTGGAAATTACAATACTGCGATAGGAGATAATGCTTTAAAGAACAACACAATTGGCGTTGACAACACTGCCAATGGCGCCTATGCGCTAAATTCGAATTTGAATGGCAATTACAATCAAGCAAGTGGAACCAACGCCTTGCGAGCAAACACTTCTGGAAGTTATAATGCTGCTAATGGTGCTCGTGCTTTATTTTCAAATACACAAGGCTCTTTGAATACCGCAAGTGGCAGTGGCGCAATGTACTTTAACACTACTGGAGCAAATAATACCGCAATTGGATTCAGTGCTCTATTCAACAATGTTGCCGGAAGTAATAATACTGCCGTGGGTTTAGAAGCTTTGCAAAGTAATACTACCGGTTCTAATTTGACAGCAATAGGCGTCCAATCTTTATTGAGCAATTCGAGTGGCGTTGAAAATACCGCTCTGGGCTATCAATCGCTACTTTTTAATACTGCGGGAAGTTACAACACCGGAAGTGGAATTTATGCCTTAAGAAGCAATACAACTGGTGGTGAAAATAGTGCTTTCGGTGCGTACGCTTTAATTCAAAATGCCACCGGAAATTACAACACATCAGCGGGAACGAGTTCTTTGCGATTGAATGTAAGTGGTTCTAGAAATGCGGCTTTTGGAAATTCAGCATTGTATTCAAATACTTCCGGAAACGACAATTCGAGTTTTGGTTATGGTTCACTCTACCGAAATACATTGGGCTACTACAATACAGCAATTGGTAGTAACAGTATGCTTAATAACACCGATGGATGGGCAAATGTAGCTTGTGGCGTAGCTACTTTATTTAATAATACTACTGGAATTGGAAATACCTCCGTTGGTTACCGCGCCAATTTTCTAAACACTACAGGAAGTGACAACACAACACTGGGCAATCAGGCAATGTATAGTTCGACAACATCCTCAGGAAATACCGCGATTGGAACTTTTGCACTACAATCTAATGTAGTGGGTGATTATAATACCGCGGTGGGAAAAAACGCATTGTTATTGAGTACTTCCAACAGAAATACAGCCATTGGTGTCGCAAGTTTAGAAACCAATACCACTGGTGCTGGTAACACGGCCGTTGGTGCTTTAGCTTTACAATTTAACACAACTGGCGACAACAATACAGTTTTAGGAAGGCAAGCAGGAAGTACCATTGGATTTAATCCGTCTAACTTTGGCGCGTTTGGCTATATTGCTGGTTATGTCGGTAGCAATAGCAATACCATAGAAATCGGTAACACCAGCGTGAGTTGGATTGGCGGTCAAGTTGGGTTTTTTAATTATAGTGATGGAAGAATAAAAAAAAGTGCAAAATAATGTTCCTGGATTGTCTTTCATAAAACGACTTCGACCAGTGACGTATTATTTTGATATTCATAAACAAAATGAAATTGTATATAAAGACATCGAAGTAGGCGATTGGGAAGGTAAATATGATTTAGAAAATGAACTACAAACGGGTTTCATAGCCCAAGAAGTGGCGGAAGCAGCACGTCATTTAGGCTTTGATTTTAATGGTGTAAAAGCGCCCAAGAACGATAAGGATTTGTATAGTATTCAATATGCGTCCTTTGTGGTTCCGTTAGTAAAAGCCGTGCAAGAACAACAAGAAATCATTGACAATCAAAACGATAAAATTAAAACGCTAGAAGAACGGTTGAAAGCCATTGAGGAAAAATTAAGCAAATAGTATTCTACTTAACGTTGTATCAAAGTATTGGAAATTGAGCGTCATTTTTGTGTGATGCATTTTCATTTTCAAATCTTCAAATTTCCAAATTTTCACCTAAGGCGTAGCCGAATTGTATGAAATAAATTTATCTTTGAAGCATGAACATCGAATCGCAACAAGAAAAAATTTCCAGCTTCCAACATCTTGAATTACTTGCTAATCAAGTCGTGGAAGGTTTTATTTCGGGCATGCACAAATCTCCTTTTCATGGATTTTCAGCCGAGTTTGCTGAACACAAAGTGTACAATACAGGTGAAAGCACCAAACACATGGACTGGAAGTTGTTTGCCAAAACCGATCGGTTGTACACCAAGAGATACGAGGAAGAAACGAATTTAAGATGTCATTTGATTATCGATAATTCCTCGTCGATGCATTATCCAAAGCTAAAAGACCAACAACCATTTTACGAAAGCAAAATTGGTTTTTCCGTTTTAGCGTCTGCCGTTTTGATGAATTTGTTGAAGAAACAGCGTGATGCAGTTGGACTCAGTATTTATTCCGACACCTATGAGTATTACGCCCCAGAAAAAGGAAGCGACCGTCATCATCGCATGGTGTTGAATCAGTTGGAGCAACTGCTCGAAAACCCCAAAGAGACAAAACAAACCGATACCATTACATTCTTGCATCAAATTGCAGAAAAAATGCACCGTCGTTCCTTAATTATTCTTTTTACCGATATGTTTCAATCGAGCAGCGACGAGGCGCTTTTGAACGCACTACAACATCTCAAGCATAACAAACATAAGGTAGTTTTATTCCACGTCATCGACGAAAAAACAGAAACCCATTTTGATTATGACAATGCGCCGAGAAAATTCATTGATATTGAAAGCGGCGAAGAAATCACCATTTTCGCAGATAATGTAAAAGAAGCTTACGAAAAGCAAGCGCAAAGTTACTTCAAGAAGCTAGCACAGCAATGTGCGCAGAACAAAATTAGATATGTCCCTGTCAATGTAGGCGCCAATTTCGAAAAGATCTTAACTACTTATTTGGTTGAGAAACAATCGTTTGGTTAGTCAACTCTAAAATTAAAAAATATTTTAGTACAATCGTTTGCAGATACAAAAATCTATACTATATTTGCAACCGCAATAAAGCAGAGGTTTGGTAGTTCAGTTGGTTAGAATACATGCCTGTCACGCATGGGGTCGCGGGTTCGAGTCCCGTCCAGACCGCTAAATTGGGAAAAGGTTTTCAGAAATGAAAACCTTTTTTGCCCAATAAAAGTTTCCTCTGATGCAGTTCTTCTTGAAAGAAAAGCATTCAAAATAGTTGTGTTGTTTTCGCTACGACTTTGTAACTCGTAGCATGGTTTAGTAGTTAGACCAATGAAAAGCTTTTCGCCTCGGCGAATGGCTTTTTTGTTTTTTAATTCACTTCATGTTTTTGATTTACAATCAATTAAAAAGTTGTATATTGCTCTGGTTTTTTAAAAACCGACCCTAGTTTTTTTAACTAAAAGCAATTCTCAATCATGAAAAAACAATTACTTTTATTCTGTTTCTTGCTGATAAACAGCGTTATTTTTGGACAAATAGTTAATCAACCAGCAGATTTATACCGTTGTGGTGGTGGACAAACAACCGTTTGTTTCGATCTGACTCAAAATGATGTCCTTTTATTAGAAGGCTTGAATCCATCTCAATACCAAATTACCTATCACAATCTTTTTGCAGATGCGCAATCTGGTAACAACCCAATTTTGACAGCTACACAATATTGCACCACTTTTGCAGAACAAATCTTCACAAGAGTATTAAATCTCCAAGACAATACTGTTGTGATTGATTCTTTTGGAATTTATTTGGTAGATACACCTCCAGCACCGATGCAAAATTTGACGGTTTGTGGCAACGAAACTACAGGGCCAATTTGTGTCGTTTTAGCATCACTCATTCCTAATTTATCTAGTGGAGGCGCTTTTAACGTTACTTTTTATGAAACGCAAGCCGATGCTGACGCGGGCACCAATGCAATTCAAAACCCCAATTGTTATCCTGTTTTAACAATGTTGCCCGTGCCACTTCCTGTTTATTATAGAATAGAAAACGCTGCTGCCGGTTGTAGTGCTGTAGGAATTGTAAATGTTTTTGTTGTTCAATGTGGTCCAATTTGTTTGGCACCCACTAATATTACTGGTAGCGTTATGTCAGGAACTTCTGCGGTTTTTGCATGGACTTCGACGGGCACTAGTTTAGTTCATGATGTATATTTGGGCGTGGCTGGCGCACCTGCTCCAACTCAAATTACAGTGCCGACGGGAACGATAAGTGGTTTTATGTATGATTTTATTGGATTGACTTGTGGTACAGCGTATCAATTTTATGTAAGAAGTGTCTGTAACGGCAATGAAGTGAGCGAGTGGTCGGGTCCTTTTACCATTACAACATACCAATGTGATTCTCCCGGCCAACCTACAAATTTGACACAATGTAGCGACACCGGTTCCGCTTGTTTCAATTTGAACGAAAACAACAATCCAATATTAGGCACGCTTAATCCTTCAGAATATAGCATTACATATCATATTTCTCAATCTGATGTAAGCTCCGGATCTAATCCAATTAATACAACAGAACCCTTCTGTACCTCTTCCTCTACACAACTTATTTTTGCTCGCTTATTAAACTTGATAACCAACCAAGTACAAATTTTTGTTTTTCAATTGATTGTTCAAACTGTGAGTCCAGAAACCACAGCTATCGCAAATATGGCGCAATGTGATGATAATAACGATGGATTGGTGACATTCGATTTATCGACAGTTCAGTCGCAAATAAATACCTTAGGAAGTTTGACTTTCTACAGCAATAATCAAGATGCACTAATGGGAACGAACGCAATCACAAATCCAACAGCAATTACAGTAGCAGTAGCAGGCAATCCAATGCCGATTTTTGTTCGAGTAGACTTGGAAGGTTGCGACGCGCTATATAGTTTGGTGTTATTGGCGACCGCAAATTGCAATGTATCCTTTACATGCATCAATGCGAATTCGCTCTGCAATGCGCTTGGAGCACCGTTTGTGAATACACAAAACCTAAACTTTAGTGAGCCAGGAGCGGAATACGGTTGCTTGAATACACATCCAAATCCAACTTGGTTCTATTTGCCAGTAAGTAGTCCGGGTACAATAGCTTTGAAAGTGGAACAGAATCGTAATATTGATTTCACCAGTGATTTCTTAGATGTGGATTATATTGTGTACGGTCCGTTTACTTCGCCAGTAGCACCTTGTAATGGTTCACTCACCGCAAATAACATCGTTAGTTGCAGCTATTCGGCAAATCCCATCGAGTATCCAACGATCAACAATGCTCAGACTGGTCAATATTATTTAATCATGACGACCAATTTTAGTAATGATACTGGATATATTCGAATTTCAGAAACTACCACTTCACAAGGAGGTATCAATTGCTCCGGAATTCGTTTGAATGCCTTCTTAGATTCCAATACCAACGGAATCAAAGATAGTGGCGAACAAGATTTCCCTCTCGGACAATTCCAAATTGAAAAAAATAATGACGGAAATGTGCACAACATCACTTCGCCTTCTGGAGTGTACAACATCTACGACGAAAACGCCACGAACTCATACGACTTAGGATATACCATTGATCCAGCGTATAGCGCGTCATATGCTCTTACCACTGCTTCGTATAGTAATGTGAACCCAGTAATCGGAGGTGGACTTCAAGTGTATTATTTTCCTATCACTATAGTTCAATCATACAATGATATAGCAGTAACCATCATTCCTTTAGGGCAACCACGAGCTGGATTTCTTTACCAAAACAAAGTCGTTTACCGTAATTTTGGAAATCAAACAGTCGCTTCAGGAACCGTAACGTTTACTAAAGATAACAACTTAAGGATTACAGGAAATACGCAATCGGGAACCACGCCATCGGCGAACGGATTCAGTTATAATTTCACCGATCTTTTGCCATTTGAAGTGCGTACGATGACCGTTTCTATGCAAGTGCCTCCAATTCCGGTTGTTTCTCTCGGGCAATTGCTCACCAACAACGCGACGATTATCCCGCTGGTTGGAGACGTCGTTCCAGAAAATAATTCGAGCACACTTTCTGAAATCGTAATTGGTTCGTACGATCCGAATGATAAAATGGAATCGCATGGAGATAAAATCGTAACGTCTAGTTTCGCGACTACTGACTATTTATATTATACCATTCGTTTCGAAAATACAGGAACAGCCAGCGCAATCAATGTTAGAATTGAAGATCTACTCGATTCAAAACTCGACGAAACTTCAATCAAAATGGTCGATGCAAGTCACGACTATATCTTAGATCGTCTCGATGCTAACCTAACATGGCGTTTCAATAATGTCCAGTTGCCACCGTCAGTAGAAAATACGAGCATTGGAAAAGGTTATATAACTTTCAAAGTAAAACCTAAAGCGGGTTATGCAACAGGCGATATCATTCAAAATACCGCTGGAATTTATTTCGATTTCAATCCAGTGATTATCACAAACACATTCTTGACCGAATTTGTAGAATTTTTGGCAGTTAATGAATTTGAAAATAATGATTTCATTTTCTATCCTAATCCTGTCAAAGACATGCTCAATGTGATGTCAAAAAATAACACAAACACGATTGATGAAATAATTGTATTTGACGTTTTAGGCAAAACAATGTTGCGTAAAAAAGCAACAACTCCATTGCAAACCGAAAGTGTCGATTTCAGTCAACTGACAAACGGAATCTACTTCATCGAAGTAACGACCACCAACCAATTGAAAGTAATCAAGAAAATCATAGTCGAATAAACGGATATTTTCTAAGATAGCTAAACCAGTTTCCTCTGAAGCTGGTTTTTTTTTGATAAAAAGTGATCGTTAAATGACGCGCCACTCGATAGCATTTTTTTAGTATTTTTGAAAAATAAAACTGTACTTTTATAGCCCATTAATACGCATTGGATTCGACTTCAAAAATGAAAAAATTAATTCCGATACTTTTTTTACTAGCGCTTACCTTAGGTTCTTGTCAGTATCTTAGTCAAGTGCCGAACGAAGATGAACTATTAAAAAAGGAGTTGAATGCCATCAATTGGGATGTAGTAGATGAATTGCCTTCGTTCTCCAGCTGCGATTCGGTCGTCGATAAAACCCAGAAAAAGCAATGTTTTTTTGATTACTTAACGCAACTCATCCAACAAAAATTAAGTGTCGACACACTTTCAGTCTTATATCCTCAGCTCGACACCATCGATGTAAAAGTGACGATTTCGCCCGACGCTACCATGGTTTTTGAACCGCAAATCACCGATACATTATCCTACAATACGACAAAAATTGACAGTATTCTCAAAGCACGATTAGTCGATTTTCCAACTGTTCATCCTGCGATTAAGCGCGGCATTCCCGTAAAAACGCAGTTTGTACTCCCCGTAATTCTCAACATCACAGCCAAAAAATAGGCTAGTCTTATTTTTTTTAGGAGCTATTTCCAGCTGTTCACTCTATCTTTTGCGCCGAACAACGGCTCAAAAGGATGCCGTTGCCATCTGGGCTAGGGTTCCGCGGTTCAAAATGCGTTGTTCGTTATTCAAAGTTCAACATTCGTAAATCTAAAAATGTCTTCCTTTCCACTCATACTTTCCAAACCAAGAAAGAACAGCGACAATCACACAGAAAAACGGATAGAGTAAGCTGCTCAACAACAAAAAGCGCATGCGTTTTCTTCTCAAAAATCGGTTGGTTTTGTATAGAAGAATATAATCGGTAATGAACTTCAACGCAAACAGAAAAACAATTGTCATCCAGGAAACGAGGTTGAGAGAAAAGAGACAAGAAGCAAGAACAATCGCAAAGTTGCCTGCAAAAACAATCACCGCCAAGTCTTTTCCGAAAACACTGTGATAGGAACTTGTCTTAGAAGCCCAACGCACCCGTTGTTCGATCAATTTTGCCCAATTCGATTCGGGTTTCGTGTGCACAACAATTTCTTTCGATTTCAGAAAATGCACTTTTTCAGGACATTTCCGCATCGCTTTTTGAAGTAAGAACACATCATCGCCGCTCGCGATTTTGTTATTTCCGGCAAAGCCATGCAATTCTTGAAACAAAGATTTCGTATAACACAAATTGGCACCATTGCACATAAATCCCAAGCCCAGACCGAAACTGCCTATGGTAGCGCCTTGCAAACTCATCAAATCTAATTGCTGAAAATGATGCAAAAACGATTTCTTGCCATCGTAAACTACACCGCCAACTATCATGGCGACTTCCTGTTCTTGTATGTACTGATCTAAAGTCAATAACCAATCTTTCGGAACAAGGCAATCGGCGTCTGTCGTCACCAACCATTGTTGTTGCACAATCGGGACAGCACGTGAAATGGCGTCTTTTTTCGGAGAATTAGACAGCCGAATATTTTCTAAAAGCGTGGTTTGAAACGAACCGTTTTCCATCCGCCAATTGTAGATTTGTCGCACCGAATCGTCTTCGGAAAAGTCATCGATCAAGATGATTTCAAATAGTTCTATAGGATAATTCAAATTTCTAATACTGTCAAGTAGCAAAGGAAGATTGGCGCTTTCGTTTCGAAAAGGAACTACTATCGAGAAAAAAGTAGATGGAGTTTTAGCTGAAGCCTCGAATTTTTTTACGCGATCAAAGCCGGCAATTAGTTGCGCGATTGTGATCACATAAATCAGGAGGATTAAAAGTAAAACTAAAGTCATGCTATGATTTCAATTTAAAATTCATCACAAAATAGCTGCCGAGCAGGACGGGAATAACGACGTTTAAAAACCACATCAAGCTCGTGATAAAAATAACAATCCATTCGTTAATGCCCAACAATCCAAAGAAATAAACCGCAACACTGCCTTTTACCGCAAAATCTAGAAACTGAAAACTAGGCAATGACGACGCTATAAAGTAAATGCTGGTAATGGCCGACAACAAAATCAGATAAGGAAGATGCACATCAAATGCCCAAAACAAAAAGTAGTATTGGTGCGAAAAAACCAAATAGCGACCCAAGCCCAAAAGCAGGTTTTTTCGATGAATGCGCTTAGGAATTTGGTTGATTTTATGTATGAGCTTTTCCAACGAATAACCTTTGATTGAAAAAGTTTTTAAGAAAAAGAACCAAGAACAAAGACTATTAACAATCCGAAAATAATTGTAATCGATTTTGGAGTGATGACGTTGAATTCAGCATTAAAATACAGCAATCCAAATATCCCAAAAATCACCGTCAATATCATTTGAATACCGTTGCAAATCAAATTGAGAAAGACAATTTTCTTGGTTTTTGCCTTTTCATAAAAGAATGCTTTTCCTGCATATTCACCCAAACCATTTGGGGTAAAAATGCCAGCAGTCAGGGCTCCTAAAACTTCTGCGGTGGCTTGCCATAACGAAATAGGTTGCAACGAAGAAACTAGGTTTTTCCACTTCAGAATCTCCAAAAGTCGATTCAAAATACTAAAAAGTAAAATGAATAGAATTCCGCCGACGGTCCATTTTCGCTCAAAAAGAGCCCTGAATTTTCCCCAATCCAATTGGTCATTTTGCGCCAGTTGCCGGTAGACAAAATAAAACGCTGCCGATACAATCAAAACTTTGATGGTAAAAACAAGGAATTGTTTAGCTTTGTGGGGAATTGCAATCATCGTTGCAAAGAACGGAAACTCTCGTCGATTATAATAACTTTCAACAAACTTTGCGCCTTCGCGTCTTAGTGGCAATAACATGGCAAACGAACGCATCATTTTAGGAATCGATCCAGGAACCACAATTATGGGTTTTGGACTCATTAAAGTCGTTGGGAAAAACATGGAATTTCTTCAACTCAACGAATTGATTCTAAGCAAATACGACGACCATTACACCAAACTCAAAGTTATTTTCGAGCGCACCATTGAACTCATCGAAACACATCATCCCGACGAAATTGCCATTGAAGCGCCCTTTTTTGGAAAAAACGTACAATCGATGTTGAAACTCGGAAGAGCGCAAGGTGTTGCCATGGCGGCGGGTTTATCGCGTCAAATTCCGATTACCGAGTACGAGCCGAAGAAAATCAAAATGGCGATTACCGGAAATGGAAATGCCAGCAAAGAACAAGTCGCGAAAATGTTGCAGCAGTTGTTGGGTTTAAAAACCTTACCGAAAAATCTCGATAGCACCGATGGATTGGCTGCGGCTGTTTGTCATTTCTTCAATTCGGGGAAAGTCGTTGGCGCAAAAAGTTATACTGGTTGGGATGCTTTTGTCAAGCAGAATGAGGAACGCGTTAAGAAATAGTGGTCAGTGGTCAGAGTAATAGTGGTCAGATGAATGGAATATGGATTAGGGTTTAAGACTCTAGTTTTTAGTAATCAATTTAAGTAGATATCAATGACATTTCAAGAATTATTAGCTTACAAGAAATCGTTTAGTTTGGCAATGAAAATTTTTGAAATGACAAAATCGTTTCCAAAAGAAGAAATCTATTCATTAACAGATCAAATTAGACGTTCCTCTAGAAGTGTCTCCGTTACTATTGCAGAAGCCTATAGAAAAAGAATTTATCCGAAGAATTTTTATAGTAAGTTGACTGATTCTGACGCAGAAAATTCTGAAACACAAGTTTGGTTAGCGTTTGCATTTGAGTGTCAGTATATTTCAAAAATTCTTTTTGAAGAATTAACCTCAGAAAGCCAAGAAATAGGAAAACTAATTAACTATATGATATTAAATCCAGAAAAGTTTGGTTCGAAAAAAGAGTAGCATTCAAATCTGAATCCCACTGAACACTAAGAACTGAACACTGAACACTCAAAATGAGCGGCGTCTACATCCATATCCCTTTCTGCAAACAAGCGTGTCACTATTGCGACTTTCATTTTTCGACTTCGATGAAAAAGAAAGCCGATATGGTGTTGGCATTGGCAAATGAACTCCAATTACGAGCGGGAGAATTTCAAAACGAAAAGATTGAAACCATTTATTTCGGTGGAGGAACGCCAAGCGTCTTGACCCTGGAAGAAATTCAATTTTTGCTCGATGCGGTTTATAAGAATTATCAAGTTGTCGAAAATCCTGAAATCACGTTGGAAGCCAACCCCGATGATTTATCCAGCGACCGAATCATTGAACTATCTAAAAGCCCAATCAATCGACTGAGCATCGGAATTCAATCTTTTTTTGAAGATGATTTGTTGATGATGAACCGTGCTCACAATGCTGCGGAAGCCAAAAATTGTCTTGCCGAAGCGACAAAACACTTTGATAATATTTCGGTCGATTTGATCTATGGCATTCCTGGAATGAGCCACGAAAAATGGAGGCAAAATATAGAAACCGCATTATCATTTGGCATTCCACATATCTCCAGTTATGCTTTGACCGTTGAACCCAATACGGCGTTGAAGAAACTGATTCAAACTGGAAAAATTGCACAACCCAACGACGATGTTGCGCAAGAACAATTTTCGATCTTGGTCGAAATGCTTCAAGAACAGGGTTTTATTCATTATGAACTTTCCAATTTCGGCAAACCGAATTACTTTTCTAAAAACAACTCTGCGTACTGGTTAGGGAAAAAATACCTTGGCATCGGTCCATCAGCGCACAGCTATGATGGTGTTTCGAGAAGTTGGAATGTGTCGAATAATAGTTTGTATTTGAAATCAATTCAGGACCATCAATTGCCGAGTGAAGTAGAAACGCTATCCATGCACGACCGATATAACGAGTATATCATGACTGGACTGCGAACGATTTGGGGTGTTGATTTGAATCGAATTGAAATTGAATTTGGTTCAGAAACATTGACTTATTTAAAAAAGCAAGCTGGTAAATTTCTTGATGACGGATTGCTTTCGATGGATGGAGATATTATAAAAACAACGACCAAAGGGAAGTTTTTAACCGATGGAATAGCATCCGATTTATTTTTGATAAATTTGGAGTAATTACAATTCGCCACAAAGACACAAAGGCACGAATTCAAATGCTTAGTGACTTAGAGCCTTTGCGGCACAAAACAAGACGAGTGCAAACAACAATTCAACACAAAAACCAAACCTTCAAAGTCGATCTTTGCAAACCCATCGACATTTCTATACCACTTTCCAACACAGATAAAAACCCAATCGCTTGGTACCTTGACAAACCAGTCATTGAGCCCGTTCGATTTGGTGATTGGATTGGCAAAGTGTCAGAAGGTAGTTCATCGACCAATTTCAATAACATTCACTTTAACCCACACGGACATGGCACCCACACCGAATGTTTGGGACATATTACCCGAGATTTTTACAGTGTCAATCAATTGTTGAAGCAGTTTTTCTTTGTGGCAGAACTCATTTCAATTGCGCCAGAATGGATCACTGAAGATTGGGTAATTACCAAGAATCAAGTAGAAAAAGCGTTGGCTGGAAAGACTCCAGAAGCAGTAGTTATTCGCACTTTGCCCAACGATGAAGAGAAATTGCATCAAAATTACTCCAACACCAATCCGCCTTATCTAGAAGAAGCGGCTGCGATTTTTATCAGAGAAAATGGAATTCAGCATTTGTTGATTGATTTACCCAGTGTCGATAAAGAACACGACGACGGTTTGCTTTTGTCGCACAAAGCTTTTTGGAATGTCAAAGACATTAACAATCTTAATGCGGATGCGCGATTGAATGCGACGATTACGGAATTAATTTTCGTTGCGGACGAGGTGAAAGATGGTAGTTATTTGTTAAATCTACAAATAGCTTCTTTTGAGAATGATGCGAGTCCAAGTAAACCAATTTTATTTGCCATACAATAGTGATGATAAAAGTTTCGACCGACAAAGCGAAGTTAAACTTACCGTTTATTCACAACTTTTTAAAAGATATTTACTGGACGGCGGCAAGAACCATCGAAGAAGTTCAAACTACGATTGATCATTCGTTTTGTTTTGGAATTTATCTCGACGACCAGCAAATTGGTTTTGCCCGAGTTATTACCGATTATGTGGTTTTTGCGTATATGATGGATGTGTTTATTGATGAAGCACATCGTGGAAAAGGCTATTCCTCTATTTTGATTGAAGCCATGATGAATGAACCACAATTGCAGAACGTAAAAATTTGGCGTTTGGCAACACGAGATGCCCATCATGTTTATGAAAAATTTGGATTTAAATTATTAGCCCATCCAGAACGGATGATGGAAAAAATTATTAAATAATTGATAATTGATTTTTGAACTTAGAGAAAAGAAAATGAATATTCAACAGTATTTCGACTATTGTCTTTCTAAAAAAGGAGTAACTGAACATTTTCCGTTTGATGAAGACACTTTGGTTTTTAAAGTAGGTGGAAAGATGTTCGCGCTGGCTTCTTTGAGTGAATGGGAAAAAGGCAATCCGTCGGTAAATTTAAAATGCGATCCAGAAAGAGCAGAGGAACTGCGAGCGGAGTACGATGATATCCAACCAGGTTATCACATGAGTAAGGTGCATTGGAATACGATAAAAGTAAACCATGATCTGTCTGACAAATTTCTAAAAGAATTGATCGATCATTCCTATGATTTGGTTTTTAAAAGCTTGACGAAGAAAATACAGGGTGAGGTTTTAGGACTATAACCGCAAGGTTCGCAAAGGTGTACGCAAGGTTCGCTACGATTAAAAAAAGAACCCCGACAATTTATAAGTTGCGGGGTTTTTATTCTTAATACTATTTCATTGCGCGCTCTGCGTATAACTTTGCGAACTTTGCGGTAAAAGACTATTATCAAAGCGTTCGTTTCTGTTTTTCCAAAAAGCCATTCGCCTGTATCTCTAGTAATTCTGTCGCTTTTTTACGTTGTAAATCATAGAGTTTTTTGTCTTGTGAAATGTCATCGTATACGCGATCATGCATACCGGCGCTCGTTTTCACTAGTAATTCTCGTTGGTATTTATCTTGTGTTAGTGTTGCTTTCAGAGCCGTTTCTAAATCTTCTAATTTGTAGTCGTATTCGCCTTTTGGAGATAATAATTTTGCAATAATTGGCGAGGTTTCAATCGCCAGGAACAACAACATAATAAATAGAGAAGGAATCAGTGGCAATTTTCCCAACGCATTAATTCGCGCCATCAATCCGTCGAATCCGTCAATAATCGGTTGGGTGTCGGTGACTTTTTTATCCAAATCTGCTTGCAATGTTTTGGCTTTTTTCTCACGTTCGGCAATTTTATCCAAATTGTTTTTTCGTAAGGTGTCGAGTTCTGCTTTCGCCAAGTCATGTTTGGCAATTTTTTCTTTAAAGACCGGACCTTTCCCCAATTTCATCGTGCCTTTAGTGCCTTCGGCTTCGTTGATATAGGTTTCGTAAAGACGATTGACTTCTGTTTCTTTTTTGTTGATTTCAGATTTGAGACTGTCGATTTCTGTTTTGTTTTTATCGAGATCGGATTGGAAGTAATTGGCTACTTCTTTCTTGTTGTTCAATGCCATGGCGTTTTTTTTTCAATAAAACAGTATTGATTTCCTTTTCAAAAATCTTTATTTCTAAAGGTTTTGAAATGACGATGGCAATAATGACGGCCAGGATGATTCGGGGTGAGGCTTGTATCAATTCATTTAAAAGAATCTCTTTTTCGAATAGTAGATACGATAAATCGGTCGAGATTAAAAATCAATAAACCCCAAACAACGCCAAAAAGCAATGCGGGATAAACGCTGTCAAAGACAGTAAAAAGTGCGTAAGCACTTGCGATAAAAGCCATAACGGCGGTGAAGAAAACGGTGGCGCCAATTCCAACATATTTGGTTTGTTCGCCTTCGGAGCAACCTTGTAGCAGGTTTTTGTCGACTCCAGAACAGAGTAGAAAAAAGGATTTTAACATGATGATTGATTTAGATGCTAAAACGTGTTTAGCTGTGATGATTTGATGATTTTACAAATTTAACGCCAATAAATTTATATTGTTATAATTTGTTGATTTTTATTCGTTTGTCGCGATTTGTTTTGTACTTTTTTAAGTTCTTGTCAATAATAATTTGCTTTAATTTGCAGGCGTAAATAGTCACTTTCACATGCAGCAACAACTTTTGATTATTGGATTTGTATGGCCCGAACCGAATTCTTCTGGAGCGGGAACACGGATGCTGCAACTCATCGAGTTGTTTTTGAAGCAAAGTTGGAAAATCACTTTTGCTAGCGCTGCATCAGACAGTGAGT
The DNA here is from genome assembly GCA_016714905.1 of Flavobacterium sp. Lineage (GTDB taxonomy): Bacteria > Bacteroidota > Bacteroidia > Flavobacteriales > Flavobacteriaceae > Flavobacterium. Next base: position 266,164 of record JADKBW010000002.1, on the reverse strand, counting down.
TTATGTTCGATGTAACCAATTTAGGCGTAGAAAAAGTAGCTATTGCGATCAATGATTCTGGTTTTGATGAATTTGTAAAAGCATTGAACCCGACGATTGTTTTGTTCGATCGATTTATGGTCGAGGAACAATTTGGATGGCGGGTTGCGGAACAATGCCCGGATGCTTTGCGGGTATTAGACACGATCGACTTACATTCGTTACGAATCGCGCGTCAAAAAGCGACCAAAGAAAAAGAGGATTTTCATTTAGATGATTTATTTTCCGATACTGCAAAACGGGAGATTGCCAGTATTTTGCGCTGTGATATTTCTTTGTTGATTTCTGAAGTAGAAGTGGAATTGTTGCAAAGACACTTTAAAATAGATCCAAGTCTTTTGTATTATTTGCCTTTCTTAGTGGATGCTATTGATGAAGAAACGATTCAAAGTTGGCTTTCTTTTGAAGCACGAAAGGATTTTATTTTTATTGGGAATTTTTTACACGAGCCCAATTGGAATGCTGTGCAATATCTCAAAGAAGCTATTTGGCCGCTTATCCGAAAGGAATTGCCAGAAGCCTCGATGCAAATTTATGGGGCTTATCCGTCGCAAAAAGTATTACAGTTACACAATCCCAAAGAGCGATTTTTAGTTTTAGGTCGAGCAAAGAATGCTTTTGATGTGGTTTCGAAAGCGCGAGTGGTTATAGCGCCACTGCGATTTGGAGCAGGCGCCAAAGGAAAACTCATCGAAGCGATGCAATGCGGAACGCCGAGTGTTACAACTTCAGTGGGAGCGGAGTCGATGAATGGAAATTTGGCTTGGAGCGGCAGTATTGCTGATGATCCAGAAGCTATTGCAAAGGCGGCGGAGGAATTGTATCAAAATCAAACTTCTTCGAAGCAAGCGCAACTAAGTGGTGTAGTGATTGTCAACCAGCGGTATGAAAAATCTCTTTTTGAAAGTGATTTTATTTCTAGGATTCTTTCTGTTCAAAAAAGTTTGGCGCCACATCGAAATGCTAATTTTATGGGAGCGATCTTGCTACATCACACGACAGCGAGCACCAGATATATGTCGAGGTGGATTGAAGCGAAGAATAAAAAATAGTTTAATCGATTAAGTTTGATTGTTTCGCTTGGAGAAAATTAATTTTTCTTACATTGGAGTCAATATTTGAAGATTACCCTTTTTAGGTGTACTTTCTTTCCTAAAATGCTTACAAAAACATTATCATTATGACTAACCAAAGGTATATTATTGTTGTAGGTATCGTCGCGTTACTGCTATTCATTCCATTCCTTGCGATGCAAATGACCACAGAAGTAAATTGGTCGCTGTTCGATTTTATGGTCATGGGAGCACTACTGCTCGGAACTGGTTTTATGTGCGAATTTGTTTTGCGAAAAGTCACGACGGTCAAATACAGAATCTTACTTTGTTTGAGCATTCTCACCCTGTTTCTTCTAATTTGGGCAGAACTTGCAGTTGGTGTTTTTGGATCGCCAATTGCCGGAAGTTAAAGTGAAATTGGTTTTTTGCAGGAGTGTGCGTTAGGGATTGCAGCATATGTTTGAGCTCTTTTTTGTTTTTAGAAATAGTCCAATCGTTTGTAATAGGTCCGACAAAACAAAAAAAGCGAGTGCGGAAAGCCCGACCCTTGTGGTAACGCCATAATATAAAACACGAATTCCACGAATTAGCACTAATTTTTTCGTGTTAATCCGTGGAATTCGTGTTAACTTTTACTTACTCAATTCCACAAAATATTTGTAAAATAACGGAATCGTCTCGATACCTTTTAAGTAATTGAAAATTCCGAAATGCTCGTTGGGTGAGTGAATCGCATCCGAATCCAACCCAAATCCCATTAAAATTGTTTTGCTTTTGAGTTCTTTTTCGAACAAGGCAACAATAGGAATACTTCCGCCCGAACGCACGGGAATCGCAGGAATCCCGAAGGTTTCCGTATAAGCCATATTCGCTGCTTTATAGCCAATGCTATCGATAGGCGTCACGTAACCTTGACCGCCATGATGGGGTTTTACTTTTACGGTAACACCTGCAGGCGCAATGCTTTCGAAATGTTTGGTAAATAATTCGGTGATTTCTTCCCAGTCTTGATGTGGCACCAAACGCATGGATATTTTCGCATAAGCTTTACTTGCAATGACTGTTTTGGCGCCTTCGCCAGTGTAGCCGCCCCAAATTCCGTTGACGTCTAAAGTGGGTCTGATCGAGTTGCGTTCGTTGGTCACGTAACCTTTTTCACCATAAATGTCGTTGAGGTCTAAAGCTTTTTTGTAGTTGTCTAAATTGAAAGGCGCTTTGGCCATTTCGGCTCTTTCGGCTGCGGTTAATTCTTCAACTTTTTCGTAAAAACCAGGAATCGTGATGTGGTTGTTTTCGTCGTGCAATGAAGCGATCATTTTTGCCAGAACGTTGATGGGATTGGCGACCGCTCCGCCGTATAAACCAGAATGCAAATCGCGATTGGGTCCAGTTACCTCGACTTCTACGTAACTTAGTCCACGAAGACCTGTTGTAATGGATGGTTGTTGGTTGGAAATCATTCCCGTATCGGAAATCAAAATTACATCGCAGCTCAATTTTTCTTGGTTGCGTTCTACAAACCAGCCCAAACTTTTCGAGCCGACTTCTTCTTCCCCTTCAATCATAAACTTCACATTGCATGGCAAAGAGTTGGATTGCACCATATATTCTAGCGCTTTCACATGCATATACATTTGGCCTTTATCATCACATGAACCACGGGCGAAAATGGCGCCTTCAGGATGGATTTCAGTAGTCTTAATTACAGGTTCAAATGGAGGCGACGTCCACAAATCCATTGGGTCTGGTGGTTGCACATCGTAATGTCCGTAGACTAAAATGGTTGGTAGATTCTTGTCGATTATTTTTTCACCATATACAATTGGATAGCCAGGCGTATCGCAGATTTCTACGAAATCACAACCTGCTTTTTGAAGGCTCGTTTTGACCGCTTCTGAGGTGTCAATAACATCTTGAGAATAAGCGGGATCGGCGCTTACGGAAGGAATTTTTAGCAATTCAATTAACTCGTTGATAAAGCGATCTTTGTGCTGCTGCACGTATGATTTAATATTGTCCATGTTGGTTTGACTGTTTTAGTATTTCAAATATACAAATTGAAATTCCAATAGTGAAGTTCCAAATTCCAAATTTCTCCCAGTTGATGTTTTTTTATTGTAATTTGGAATTTGATGTTTGGAATTTAAAAAGAATATCTATATTTGCACCTCTATTTCGCGGATATGGTGAAATTGGTAGACATGCCAGACTTAGGATCTGGTGCCGCAAGGCGTGTAGGTTCGAGTCCTATTATCCGCACAAAAAAGTCCAGATGAAAATCTGGACTTTTTTTATTTTAAACCATTAGGGAATTAAGTTGCAGTAAGGCTTAATTTCTCTTCATCTCTTAATGGTGATGTCATCCGTGATACACTCTTGAAAAAACAATCTTTCCGTCTTTAATTTCTAAGACTTCCGCCACGAGCATATCCTGTTCATTTTCTACTGTTCGCACATATTCCATAAAGACACGATTGGCATCGGCAGTAAGCGAAGTTACACGATAATGTAAAGACGGAATCGTTTCAAAAGCACTTTCCCACCAATCATATAAAGCTGGCTTTCCTTGAACCAAACCATTGGTTTCTGGTTTTGATTTTTAACTTCGGGCTCAAATGTTCCGCTTCTTCATCATACAAAGAAAGCAATTGCTCTAGATTGTGATTATTGAAAGCGTCGAACCATTTGTGCGCAATCGAAAGATTTTGTTGTGTTGTCATTGTTGTTGTTTAAAAGAAAATTCCCGCGATAAAGGCAGGAATTCAAAACTTAGTTACTCAGCATCTCAGATATTCAGCAACTTGCTATACATTTTTCAAATTAATAATCTCTTGCTCCGTCAAAAAGCGCCAATTGCCGCGTGGCAAATTCTTTTTGGTCAAACCTGCAAAGGCAACACGGTCAATTCTTAAGACATCATATTTAAAATTTTCAAAAATCGCACGAACCACTTTCACATTTGAAGTTCGCAATTTTAATCCGATTTCGGTTTTAGGTTCATTTTCGATATACGTAATTTCCTCAATTGCCAATCGGTGTCCATCTAAAGTAACGCCACCTGAAATTTTCTCCAAGTCTTCATATTTCAAATTTTTATCCAACGAAACTTGGTAAATCTTGGAAGATTTTTGATTCGGCAAACTAAATTTTCGAATCATATCCGTGTCGTTCGTAAACAACAACAGTCCCGTCGTGTTTTTGTCCATTCTACCTACGGAAGCAATCTTAGCATTGGTAGCGCCACGCACTAATTCCAATACGTTTCTGTCTTCTTGACCTTCATCAAATGACGTGGTAAAATTCTTAGGCTTGTTCAATAAGATATATTCTTTTTTCTCTGGAGTCAATGTCGCGCCATCAAAGTTTACGACATCGCCTGGCTTCACCATATAACCCATTTCAATAACGGGAATCCCATTCACTTTCACATTGCCCGATTGAATGTAAATATCCGCATCTCTCCTGGAACAAACGCCTGAATTGGAAATGTATTTATTCAACCGAATTTCGTCTGCTACTTTCGGTCTTTTCGGAGCTTGATTTGGTTTGCGCTCTGGTTTTGCTGCTTCGGCTGGCGTCACCGTTTTTGGTTTCACTTTTTTCGGTCCTTGCGCCCGTTTTGCCATGGCAGGCTTTGGCTTATTCGAACTTGGTCTTGAACTCGTTCGCTTGTTATTGCCTTCCTTCTTATTCATAACTGCTGTAAATTTTGTACAAAGATAGGTTTATTAATTTTATGAGGAGCTGATCCCGCTATCTGTTGCAATCTTTTGTGACCCGAGCGCCGTCAAAACAAAGATTTGCGCTGCTACCGGGGCTAGGCATCGCGGTGCAATCTAACTCCTTAAATAGATTGAAGTAATTTTTTGCCATTCCATAGCACCGTTGGATCAATCAACACAATCGAAAAAACCCCGGCAACAATGAGCACTTTTAAGATATTGTGCAGTAACAAGTATTGTTCTTTCGAAGTCGATTTCCACAATTGCAAGACGAAGAAAATCATGATGATAAAACCCACATAAAAGTAGATATCCATATAACCCACATCAAAAACATTGATTAAAAAATAGACGGGAATCGTCGTCAAAACGAGTAAGGCCGTGATGCTCGTTTTTGAGGCGTTTTCGCCAAAAGTAACTGGAATGGTTTGATATCCATTGGCCAAATCACCTTTGATGTTTTCTAAATCTTTCGTCATTTCACGGACCAATAACAAAATAAAGAGAAATGTTGCATGCGTAAAAGTTACTGCCAAATCGTTGCTGTGGCTTTCAATTTCATTCAAAGGCAATCGAAAATAGTAATACAAAAGGATGCCGAAAAAAGGGAAAATGGCCAAAAAAGCCGCAATAAAATTCCCGAATAAAGCGTACTTTTTGCGTTTGTGAGAGTACAGCCAAATCATAAAGATATAGACTGCGAAGAAAAGACTGGCGCGCCAGGACACGAGTAATGCGAATAATGCTGCGATAAAGTTCAGTACAAAATAGACTTGCAACTTTGTCTTTTGACTGACCAATCGGTCTAGCATTGATTTGTTGGGTCGGTTGATGAGGTCTTTTTTGCTATCGTAGAAACTGTTTATGATATAACCAGAAGCAATACTAACAGAAGATGCAAAAACAACGATAAATAACCGATAGTCTAAAAGAATGGAAAGTGCACTTTTATCTGGAGCAAAAATAAAAATGGCGGAAAGATATTGCGCTAAAATGATAATGGGAATGTTGTATCCGCGAACCACAGAAAACAAACTGACGATTTTCATGACGCGCAATTTGTTTTTTCTACTCAGCATTTATAGAATTTGAAGTAGAACGCAGTTAGAATTGGTAAACGACTTCTAATTTGTAGTCTTTCAAAGATATTTTGGCTTTTTCTAGGTCTTCTGTAAATCCTAAGATATAACCGCCACCGCCAGAACCACAAAGTTTTAAGTAGTAATCGTTGGTGTCTATTCCTTTTTGCCAAATGCCGTGAAACTGCTCTGGGATCATCGGTTTGAAGTTGCTCAAAACTACTTTTAGATAATTTCTTGGTATTCTCAAACAATGATTTCATATCGCCACCTAAGAAATTCTCTACACAAGCATCTGTATGTTTGATAAATTGTGTTTTTAGCATGGTTCGGAATCCTTGATCTTTTAGGTTCTCCATAAAAATATTGACCATTGGTGCCGTTTCTCCAACGATACCAGAATCTAATAAAAACACTGCGCCTTTTCCTGTCAAACTTTGAGTCGGAATACCAGTCGCTTCAATATTGTCTTTTGAGTTAATCAAAATTGGAATGCTCAAATAACTGTTTAGCGGATCCAAACCGGAGCTTTTTCCGTGGAAAAAGGATTCCATTTGACCAAAAATAGTTTTGAGTTGTAGTAATTTTTCACGCGTTAGATTCTCTAACACGGTGATTTTATTTTGAGCGTATTTGTCGTAAATCGCTGCCACTAAAGCACCACTACTTCCAACGCCATATCCTTGCGGAATGCTCGAATCGAAGTACATGCCTGAAGCCACATCTTTTTGCAAAGCAGCCAAATCAAACGCAACAAGTTCGGGTTGTTCTGTTTGTAATTGCTCTAAATAGGAAACAAATCGTCCTAAATTTTGATTGGATTTGATGGCTTCATCTGAAGAATTTCCATCTGACTTTAAAGCGCCATTATAAAAGTTGTAAGGAATCGATAAACCTTTAGAATCTTTGATGATTCCGTATTCTCCGAAGAGCAGAATTTTTGAGTAAAATAACGGTCCTTTCATATTCTTTAATTGATAATTAACAATTAACAATTGATAATTAGTTTTTATTCTTGGTTGTGTTTATGATACTCGTAAGCAATTTTAATTGTTGAGTAATTTGATCTTTAATATTCTGAAATTGAGAAATTGTCAAATATTCGGATTGGTACAATAAATCTAACCAATATTCTGTTTCGTTAGCCTCTTTTAAGGCAATTGACAATTTATGAATAAAATCAGCTTTGCTTTCTGCGTGTTCAGCTTCTCTGATATTCGCACCAATTGAAGTTCCTGAACGCAATATTTGTTTTGACAAGACAAATTCTCTCTTTTCGAAACTCAAATATTTATAAATATCTACAATTTCCAAGGCAAAAGAAAATGATTTCTCCTTGATGATATTACTTTTCATAATAGATTTTAAATGGCGTATACTAATAAACTCGAACGAGAAGTTGTACAATTATCAATTATCAATTATCAATTATCAATTATCAATTATCAATTATCAATTATCAATTGACTTCCCGCTCCAAGTTCGTCACAAATATACTGACCATTTTGGCAATAGCCAACTAATTCGTTCTTAATAAATTGTAAAACTTTCGCGCTATCGTTTTCGGGATACAAAACATGTACGTTCGCTCCAGCATCTAACGTAAAACAAACCGAAATATTGGAGCTTCTTCTAAATTCCCATATCCGATTGATAATTTCCAATGTATTGGGTTTCATTAAAATAAAATAGGGCATTGAAGTCATCATCATCGCATGCAATGTCAAGGCTTCGCTTTCTACAATTTCAACAAAAGCATTCAAGTCGCCCGTTTCTAAAACTGTTTTTAGTTTTGAAAGATTTTCGTGTGCTTGCTGAAATCGTCGTTCCGCATAAGGATGGTTGTGCATCAAATCATGCCCAACGGTGCTTGACACTTGCTTCTCGCCTTTGTCCACCAACAAAATAGTGTCTTGATAATTCTTGAAATTAGCGTGAATTGTAGTCGGAAATTCAACGCCATACAAATCCGAACTGCCTTCAATCTCGGCGTGATTTCCCCAAACCACTACTTCACCTTTAATACTTCTACAGGCACTGCCAGAACCTAAACGTGCTAAAAAGGATGCTTTTTGGAAGAAATAGTCGTCTGTCATTTCTGGATGTAGTGCTTTCTCCAAACTCATAATATTCATCGCCAATGCTGCCATTCCAGAAGCGGAAGAAGCGATTCCGGAACTGTGAGGAAACGTGTTTTGGGTATCAATCTTTAGATGATATTGTTTCAAATAGGGACAATACGTTTCAATTCGCTCCAAAAATTTTTGAATCTTGGGTTTGAAATCTTCCTTTGGTTGTCCTTCAAACAAAAGATCGAACGAAAAATTGGCGTTGTCTTCTTTCGCACTATATGATAATTTCGTAATGGTTTTGCACGCGTTCAACGTAAAACTTATCGATGGATTCGCAGGAATCTGATGTGCCTTTTTTCCCCAATATTTCACTAGAGCAATATTACTAGGAGCGCTCCAAGTAAAGGTTCCGTTATCGATTGTTGTAGAAAATGATTTTGATATAAAATCCGTTTCAGTTCTCATAAAATTCAATTTCAACAAAGATACTTTTTTTGAGGTACTGCTCGATACTTGGTTACAATATTCAATCAAATTAATGATTTGGTAAACAAATAAGATGCGATAACTAATTTTACTTTTGTAACTTTAATAAAAAATAAACCTGATGGAATTAAATTGGATTACAATTGGCGGCTTGCTCATTATTGTTGTTATCGTCGTTTTTTTTCTAATCAAAAAAAACCGGAAAGACGAGAAAGAGTATGAGGAGTTTTTGGGAGAAAGTGATATTCCAATCGAAAAGGACGAAGACGAAGCCAACAATTATTAGTTAAGGTTTGCCCAGTGCAATTGAAAACACACGGCAAAGACTCAATTCTACTTTGTAAATTCCTTACATTTGAAAAAAAATGTGATGAATAAATACGTCAAAATTCTACTTTTTGTTGTGACTTGTATCGCCGTTGGGTATTTGTCGGGCATGGCTACACAATCTTCTGTGACCACATGGTTTCCAACACTAACAAAGCCCAGTTTTAATCCACCGGCATGGGTTTTTGCGCCGGTTTGGAGTTTATTATACACCATGATGGGAGTTGCCGCTGGTTTGGTTTGGAACCGGATCGATTACGAAAAAGAAGCGGTGAAAAAAGCATTATTATTTTTTGTAATTCAATTGGCGTTGAACGCGCTGTGGTCGATTCTGTTTTTCGGAATTAGAAACCCATTTTTAGCCTTCATTGAAATCATTTTGCTGTGGTTAATGATTTACGAAACTTACGTTCAGTTTGGTAAGATTGACAAAATTGCGGGTTACTTATTTATTCCGTACATACTTTGGGTGAGTTTTGCCACCGTTTTGAATGGTAGTATTTGGTGGTTGAATCGGTAGTTTTTATAGCTATTCAACAAGTAATTTTTGAATGTATTTGGAATTACTTTTTGTTTTGACTGCAACAAAATATAAACCTTTAGATAAAGAAGAAACATCTACAAAAGTCTTGCTGCCATTTGATTCAAAAGAGGAGTTATATTGCGTTCCCAGTATTGACGACAAAGTTATTTCTTCAATCGTATCTGCATGATCCATTAAATTTATTTGAATCGTATTGCTCGCTGGATTTGGCGAAATCGTCATTTTAGTCGATTCAAAACTGAGATTTCTTAAAGTGGAAGTTTTGAAACTATTCGCTCTGATGAATATCGCTGAATCAAACAAGTTATCTGCAACATTCGCAATTGCAATTTTCAAGTGGTAGGTTTGTCCTATTTGAACAGTAGCCGAAGTGTTAATTTCAGTGGTAAAACCGTCAAATTGAATAGTTGCGTTTACAATAGGTGTATTTCCTGTTCCGTTATTCACATAAAAATTGCAATTTTCACAAGGTCCGTTATTCGTGGTACCATTATTTATATTGTTTGTTGAAATGGGTTCGGATGTGGAAGGAAGTACTGCAATATTCCGAGCATTATTTGAAAATGGACCAGAAATACCAGGGCCGCTTAGAAAAATACCCATCACATCATTAAAAATAGAATTAGCATATTCGGGATAATCTTCGGAAGCATAAATGAAATCAAGACTGATTTCGGATCCCGAGGAGACAAAATCAAATTCAACTGCAGCAATATTTTGAGTCGGATTTGTCGATAATAACGACAAATCGGCATCTCCTGTAACTGGAATTGAAGTTTGATTTGAACCACCACTCAAGTTATTCGGTCCAACGGCGAATTGCACTTTACCTGTTGATAGAATAACACCATTTGCTACTCCGAGATTTGTCCCCAAACCATTGGTAAAAACACCGATTTGGTCTCTTACCGCCAAAGCGCTAGCAGACGAACGATTGAATTGAATGTTGCTAACTGTAATTCCATTGCCAAGCAGCGTGTTTTGAACTATTTCAGTTGGGGTAAGAGAGGTATTAACAGCTAATGGTTGTGCGAAAATAAAAACGCTATTGAGAATGAGTAATAAAACAAGGATTTTCTTTTTCATCATAAATCTTTAATCTGCGTACAATTATTATTTATCTATAACTAGTTTTTTGGTAATCTTTAATTGATTTTTGTTTGTGATTTCTACAAAATAAATTCCATTATTCAATGGCGAAACATCTAGATTAACCTCTGATGATTCTCTTTCTGAATGAATAATTACTTCTTTCCCAACAATATCGTAAACAATAATTGAAGAGATTTTTCTAGCGATTGCTCTCAACAATACGAACCGTTGAACTCGCTGGATTTGGATAAATTGTAATTGTATTCGTAAATGAATTGGCACTCAAAGTTTCCACAAATTCAGTTTCGAAAGTATTGGTAACAATAGCAGGATTATAATCAAAATAAATGTCGGCAGTATTTGGAATTATCGTTCCTACTGAAAAACCCGATACAGGTTTCACCTTAAATTGAACAAAACCGTGACTCAAAATAGGATCCGATATCGTAGGAGGCAAGTTGATATCGTAAAAGTTCCAAATCAATTTGTTGTTGATCTTGCGCATGTTAAACGGATGTGAGGAACTTATCATCATGACCGAAGAAAGATCTAATTGTGCATCTAATTCATCTTCAATGCGAACAAATTCTGCATTAGCCGTACCGGTATTTTCAAATTGAATAGTATAAGTCAGAGAGGGATTATCAGCAAATTCATCGAGGCTAATCCTGCCGCCGTGCTTTTCAGTTTTGTCATTTGGGTCATACGAACCTACTATAATTTGTGATAAATCATCTGTGTTATTCAATGGGAAGTTGTCGCCTATTTCTGGTGTTATGGCAACGGAATTGGCTAAATTCTGTCCTAAAACAACCGTCGGAATTGTAGGCACTTGCATTACAACGTCTATTTGTCTTTCTTCATTTGGACCTAAATTAGTAAAGTCAAAACTAAAACCGTTCGCCGTGCTAGTTGCGCCAAATTGCGAAATAGAAGTTATTGAAAGGAAATTGTCGTTAACAAAGTTGATGGTTCCGCCATGGTTTCTGCGCCATTGTTTTTATAGCGAATGAGATTTGAATAGGTAAATCCAGGTCGAGGAGGAGCGCATTTGGAATAAGTTGCACTTCTAAATCTTGATAAGGCTGTAATGGTAACTGGAAATAGTAGATTTGACTTCCGCTTCCAATTGGAATATTGATATTACTGTAGGAAGTTGTTGAACTAAAAAACGGTTCAAGACCTTGATTAATTGAAAAATTTAAATCGTAGAAGTTCGCAGGGTTGCTATCGAATATTTTAAAACTTCCTGTATTACTGTAACCGATAATTGTATTTACAGCGTCATTAATTTGATACTGATAAACACCGTTAGTAAAAATCACTTCATTTGAATCCTTTACGCCATTTGAATTGCTATCTAAAAACGCTCTTAAATCAAGAGAGTCAGGGCATAAGCCACTGTTCTCGCAATCAAAAGTGCAGAATTGGAATGGTCCAATCCAATCACTAATATTGGTTTCTCCTGGAACCGCGCCACATATTGTTCTAACATAAAATGAATAACACGTATTAGCAAGCAACCCAGATGTGTTATAAGAGCCTGTTTGTGCTATGTAAGTTGGGATCGTAGTCGCTGAAGGACTTGGAGCGCCTGTGACAGTCAAATAAATCTGAGAAAAGCAGATGTTGATTGATTCCAGCTAAGCAATGCAGAAGTGTCCGTAATATTGCTTGCAGTTAGTAACGATGGTGGAAGGCATGGGTTACAATCATTCGTACTTAAAGTAATTGAAGTACGAGGACTTGTACATATACCATCACTGATATCAACGCCAATAACCTGAATAGGAAATACGGTTTGAGTAAAAGGTCCTCCAACTAATAAAACTCCCCCAGAAAATGGATTGGTCCAATACGTAACAGTTACGTTTTGTTGGTCGCCTATAATTTGAGTATTGGCATCTTCCAAGTTATAAATCGGAGGAGCAGTTGGATCACAAAACGTCAGAACAGCAGGATTTGCATAAGGGAGTGCATTTACAGTAATATTAAACGAAGTAAATTGAATTTCATTGGTTTGAATATTCAACACTCTAACATAGAATATCAGCGTTCCCACACTAGAAAGATAGTACGAAGTTGGGTCTAAAATTGCATTGATGTTAGCAATTGCATTGGCTTCAACATCAAAATAGCCAATTGTATAATCTGTGGGATTGGCATCAACCACAACACATGAAGTTAAATCAAAACCCCAATTCTGGCTTGTGTTTTCACACATGGTAACGTTTATCGTTGAAATGTCAAATTGACCGTAACTAATTGAAAAAACAAAAAGCAACAAGAATAGGTAGATTTTTTTCATAGCAGAAGTATTGATAATTCAAATGTATGACTTTAAATTCCTTGATTATAAATCTTTAAATGTTTTCCGCCACAATAAATCCACTCGTCCAAGCATTCTGAAAGTTAAAACCTCCAGTAATTGCATCAATGTTGACGATTTCTCCTGCGAAATAAAGGTTTTGGTGTAGTTTGCTTTCCATCGTTTTGAAGTTAATCTCTTTCAAATCGATGCCGCCCGCAGTGACGAATTCTTCTTTAAATGTACTTTTCCCATTCACTTGAAAGCTACCGTTGGTGAGCTGTGTGGCTAGATTTTGCAATTGTATTTTGGACAAATCGGCCCATTTGGTCTCGCTTTCAATTCCAGAAGCCAAGACCAAACTTTCCCACAATCTGTTTGGGAAATCAAAAGGCGATTTCTTTGAAACGGCTTTCTTCGCGTGCTCGATTTTTAATTCTTTTAGCAACTTTTCAGCATCTTCGGTTTCGACATCGTTGAGCCAATTCACATGAATCGTAAACTGATAATTCTTGTCATGCAAAATTCCTAGCACCCCAAGCAGACAATTTCAAAATGCCTGGCCCGCTCATGCCCCAATGGGTAATTAATAATGGTCCAGTCGCTGATAATTTAGTGTCTTTTACTTTTACAGCTGCGAATGCAGAAACGCCCATCAAATCTTTAATGCGCGGATCTTTGATATTGAAAGTAAATAACGACGGTACTGGACTCACAATCGCATGTCCAAAAGTTTGCAATAGTTCCCACATTTTCGGATTGCTTCCCGTGGCAAGCACTAATTTTTCTGTGAGGTACTGTTCGCTTGGTGTTTCGATTTTCCAGCAATTGTCCTTTTTATAAATGGATTGAACGCTCTGTCCTGTCAAAACTGAAATGCCTAATTTTTGAGTGGCGTTCAAAAAACAATCGATAATAGTCTGCGATGAATTAGACTCGGGAAACATGCGTCCGTCGTCTTCAATTTTGAGTGCAACGCCCTGTTTGTCAAACCATTCGATGGTGTCGCCAGAACAAAATTGATGGAAAGGACCGCGTAATTCTTTCTCACCTCGAGGATAAAATTTGACTAATTCATTGGGTTCAAAACAGGCGTGCGTAACGTTGCATCTTCCGCCGCCAGAAATGCGAACTTTTTCTAAAACGTTTTTGCCACGCTCGAGAATGGCCACTTTGAGTTTTGGATTTTTCTCGACAATATTAATTGCGGTAAAAAATCCAGCAGCGCCACCGCCTACAATAATGATGTCGAAATTTTGATTCATATTCTGTCTGGGAAATCGGTAATGATTCCGTCTACTTGAAATGATTTTATTTTTTGAATATCTTCTTTTTCATTAACCGTCCAAGGAAAAACGTGAAATCCTCTTTCTTGGATTACTGACGAATTCTCTTCGTTTAGCAAATGAAAATAGGGATGTATACTTTTCGCTTTAATAAAATCAGCAAATGCTATTGCCAATCCTAAATCGGTTTGGGTCAAGACGCCAATTGCGATATTCGGATTCAAAGAACGGACTTCTTGCAATGCATTCCAATCAAAACTAGAAACAATAAAGTGATGGTAAGTCCAATTTTTTTCTGTGATGTAATGCCCTATTATTGCTGCTACTGGTTTTGCCGTGTTTTTTCCTTTAAGCTCAATGTTGATGAATATTTTTTTATCAATGAGATTAAGAACTTCTTCCAGTGTTGGAATTTCGTGAAGATTGTCTATTCGCTCCGCTTTCAATTCACTTAAGGTAAATGAATTTACCAATCCTGTTCCAGAAGTGGTTCGGTCTAAAGTGTCGTCGTGAATGCAAATTAATTGAAGATCAGAAGTCAAATGCACATCGAGCTCAATGCCGTCAACACCCAATTCGATTGCTTTTTGAAAAGAAATCAAGGTGTTTTCAGGAGCATGTCCTTTGGCGCCGCGATGTCCGATTTTTAACATGTATTTCGTTTTTAACTCGCCAAGTCACCAAGAGAAAGGTTACAGCTTTTCAATCAAGACCATATCGAAATCGGAATCTATAATCACTTTTCCTTTTGAAACTATTGCCGTTTTGCCGGAATACGTATCTTTTATTTTACTTCCGTTTTTGAAAATCGTTCCGACTGGAATCTCTTTTTTTCCTTTGTTCAATTCCAATCCAATGACAACTTGATCTGTATATTTTCCGTTAGAGAATGTTCTTGAAAACACATACGGTTTGTTGGAGATTTCTTTGTGAATTCCAGCACCAACTGCGGGGTGATTTTTTCTAAACTTCCCCAGTTTTTGCCAATGTAATAGAATTTTTTGCGTTTCAGGATTCGATTTTACATCCTCCCAATTCATAAATGAACGCAGTGTTGCATCGCCTTGAGTGCCTTCTATAACGAGTGACCGACCCGTTTCATCGCCATAGTATATCTGAGAAATCCCTGGCGTTAATAACAGTTTCGTTCCGCTTTCTATACTTTTCGTTCTATTGGGGTCAAATGGTTTTCCGTCATCGTGTGAGGAAATATAATTCAGTACGCTAAATCCTTTTAGTTCATTTGAAAGTTTATTGGAATACATCGAAAACAACTCTTCATAACTTTTTTGAGCGGCATTCCACTTAAACTCGAAGTTGATTAGATTATTAAATCCATGAGTAAAGTAATTTACTTTTCGATCTCCAAAATCGAAATCTTGTCCATTGCTGATGCTATAATTATACACTTCACCAATGGTATAAAATGAATTATTGTCAAGTACTTTTGTCGGATTGTTCTTTTTCCAAGTTTCAAAAGCGTAGTCACACTGCGTCTTGAAGTCCGTCCACACACTTTCATCAACGTGCTTTACGGTATCACCACGATAACCGTCAATTCCGAATTCGAGAACATAATCCGTCAACCATTTGATAATGTAATATTTTGGTGCGCGCGGATAACCAGTTCTTTTGAAGAATGCATCCAAAGAAGCTACTTCATTTTCATATCGTCCTTCTTTTTTCCATTTTTCGATAAGAAAAGGAGGAAGATCAACATTTTCGTTGCTTTCGGTTAGGACATCAGGCAGGTTTTTTACTAAGGTACAAGCCGTGGTATTTTCGTAATTCTTGTAATCACATTGGGGTCCAGTTCGTACCCATTCGTTCGGCCAAACAGTATCAATATCGGTAACTGGTCCGGTATGATTGATGACCCCGTCAAGGACAATTCGGATTCCCTTTGCGTGTGCTTTTGTAACCAATTCCGCTAAGTCTTTTTTGGTTCCAAAGTTTGGGTCGATGGCGGTCCAATCTCTCGTCCAATAGCCATGAAAACCATAGGTTACACCTGTTCCTTCATCAACGCCGTCGTGAATTTGTTCTACAATAGGCGTAAACCAAATCGCATTAACGCCTAATTTATCGAAATAACCTTCGTCTATTTTTTGAATAATTCCCTTAATATTTCCGCCTTCAAAGCCGCGAAGCATCCCTGTATTTCGAGTTCGATTAAAGTATACTTCTTTGGTATTATTTCCATCTACAAAGCGATCGGTCATCAAAAAATACAGATTCGCACCTTCCCAAACGAAAGGTGCTTTGTTCTGAATTTGCGTTTTTGCTTTTTGCTTTTTCTTGGTTTGAGCGGTGGTTAGAGTGCAATTCAATAGCAATGGAATTAAGAATATTAAAGCGATTTTTTTCATTTTTTAAAATAGAATTTTAATGTCTTTTGAGGTTCCTTTTTCCCACATAACGGTTATTTCAATCGTATTGTTGTTGATGATTTTATAAGGAGTGCTTTTTCCATTCACTACAACGGAACTTACTTTGGCATCTAAATGATGAATAATAAGATTTACATTTTTTGAAACCGCCTGAAATATTTTTCCAGTATCAGCCATCAATGTAATTGCTAGTTCTTTGGCAGTATTAGACGATTTGAAGCGCAAAATTTCATAATCTCCTTTTTCGTAAGCTTGTACTGTCGAACCATTGTCATTATAGAGTTTACCGTAGCTCGTCGTCGTTTTGTCATCGGTATAATAATGCAAATCAAAGTTAGCCAACGAATAAGTCGACGTGTTTTGAATGGTCTTAATCATCGGAATAAAAGCGCCACCACGTACAAAAACCGGAATATGATCGTCGGTTACAGAAACAGATTTTGTAATTCCAGCTTCGTATTTTTGATCGGTGTAGAAATCGAACCAATTGTTATTTTTTGGGAAATAAACCGATGTTGAAGTTACGTTCGATTTCATCACAGGCGCCACCAAGAAATCATTTCCCCACAAATAATTATCACTAACACTTGCTAAAGAAGTATTCGTCGGTTCTTCAAAAAATAACGGTCGCATCAGTGGTGTTCCTTTTTGATTGTTGTCGAATGCCAAGGTGTAATTATAAGGCATCATTTGATAACGCAATTCGACTTGTTTTTTGGCTTTGGCTTTTGTCACAATGTCTTTATAAACAGGTTCAGACGCCACTTCTTCTTGCGCATGTGGACGGAATATCGGTTGAAAAACACCGTATTGCAACCAACGAATGTACAATTCATTGTCGAAATAGTCGCCTGCAAATCCACCCAAATCCGAGTGCATATAACCCATTCCTTGCATTCCCATTTGAAGGGCGATTTCAGGTTGTGATTGCAATCCACCCCAACTTCTGCTCACATCACCACTCCATGGCATCATTCCGAAACGCTGTGAACCTGAATAACCAGAGCGCATTAAAATAAATGGGCGTTGATTTGGAAAATCTTTTTGATAACCATCTGCAATTAGTTTTGCCCAATGGTGTCCGTAAATATTGTGTACTTCATCTGCTTTCCTTTGGCAGTATTGCTTTTGATGGAAAAACCTCAGGTTCGCCTAAATCACCCCAAATCAGCCAACCCTTGATTGATTAGTTTTTGTAGATATCCCAAAACAAGTAGCCTTCTGGTTTGAAGATGTCGATTAATCGGTATTTCGAAATGAAATCATATTTAAATGGCATTCCATCTTTGCCAACTGCTAGCACTTTTTATCGACTGCTTCCTGCCATTTTGGTAGATGTCGTCAGAACAAAGGTTCGTAATCAAAACCGTTTTGACGCCTTTACCATTTAGGTCGGCAATCATTTTGGTTGGATTTGGGAAATTGTCTTTGTCCCAGTCCAAATTTCCCATCGTGCCTTTGATTGTTTTTCCGAACCAATATAAATCGAGGATAATCGCGTCGACTGGGATTTTATCTTCTTCAAATTTTCGGATGGTTTTTTCTACTTCTTCTTGAGAATGATATCCAAATCGACTAGAGAAATTGCCTAGCGTCCAACGCGCTGGTAAAGGTTGCTTTCCGGTTAAATCGGTGTAACTTCCAATTAAATCAGGCCAAGAATCCGCTGCAATCACTTGATAAGTCTTACGTCCAGATTGTTTCGTATGCGAGTGTATTGTCTTTTTGCTGTCTAAATCTAAATAACCGATAGGCTCGTTATCAAAGTGTACAGCGTAAATTTTGGAAGATAAAACCAATGGAATACAAAAGTTCATCAACTCAGCTTTGGTTTCATAACCATAGTGCGCGCGGTTGTATAATTGCAGGCGATTGCCGCGGCGATTCATACCAAGAGCTCGAGCACCACCACCATACAAAATTTCTGAACCATCCAAATTAAAGTCGATGACATCAGTACTGTCCTTTTTGAAATAGCCGTTCTTTTCCGAAATCAGTGCTTTGGATTTATAGGAATAAGATATTTTGAATGGCGATTTTTGAATGGTAACGGCGATTCCAGACGTAACAAATTGGATGGCGTTTTTATCAGATTTTACTTTTGCTATTCCAGATTTTGGAGTAATAACAACCGCATGTGAAGTGGCATCAAAAGTTTCACCTTTGGGAATAAAGCTAGTTTCTATGATCTTGTCGGAGTACGATTTGAAAATATATTTTCCGTCGGAAGTCGTCACTTCAAGTGTGTTGTTTGCTTTTTTAAAGTTTTCAAATTTTCTGTTTGCATTTTGAGCAATGGCAATCGTAGTGATAAAAAAGATTAAAAGGAATTTTTTCATAAGTCTTTAAAATATTAAACTTTGTTTAGGTTTTCCTATAAGTTTATACAGTATAAAAATTTACCATACAAGGCATATAAGGACATATAAGTTTGTTTATTGCAATTCTATGATCAAAGACGATTTCGCTTCGATAGTAATTTCATTTTTTAAGTCAATGGTTTTTCCAGATAACACTTCTTTGCCAGTCGTGTAATTTTGAATACTTTCCTTAAACCTATTGGTCTTAAGGGTTTGTGTTTTGGTACTGTTGTTTAAAATAATCATCACTGATTTGTTGTCGGTATATCTGAAATAAACGTATACGTTATTTTGTGGGACATAATGTTTCATTTTTCCGAAATGAACCGCGTCGTTGGTTTTTCTCCATTGCAATAGTTTAGAAGTAAAATCGAAAAATTGTTTTTGTTCGGCTGTTCTTCCTGCGTTTGTAAATGCGTTGTTCGTATCACCATTCCAACCTCCGGGGAAATCTAGACGAATGGCTGCATCTCCGCCTTTGTCCTTGTTGCCTGCCATGCCAATTTCGGATCCGTAATACAATTGCGGAATTCCTCGTACAGTAGCAATTAAAGTCATTCCCAATTGGTACTTTTTGAAATCATCTTTATAAATATCATTGAAACGCATGGTATCATGATTCTCCAGAAACGTCATGATGTTATTTGGATTCGGATATAAAAAGTCGTTCGTAAAATTGTCGTAGACTTTGATCATTCCCTTGTCCCAGGAAGATTCGTCTTCATTAAAAACATTTCCAAAGGCGTCGTGTAAAGTAAAATCCATAACACTTGGTAAATTGGAATTATAACTTTGAATCGCTCCAATCTTACTTTCTTTTTGCCAATAGGCCATTTGTGCTTGGTCGTGCATCCACACTTCGCCCACGATATTGAAATAGGGATATTCGTCAAGAATGGATTTACACCATTTGGAAATTCCCACTTTGTCATTATACGAAAAAGTATCTACTCGGAATCCATCTAAATCGGCATATTCAATCCACCAAATAGCGTTTTGAATCAGATAGGTGAGCAACAGCGGATTTGATTGATTGAGATCCGGCATCGATTTTACAAACCATCCATCCATACAATGTTCGGCATCTGTCGCAGAAGCATTGATGTCGAATTGCGTGGTCATTCGATAATTTGATTGCGTAAAAGTCGGAAATTGATGCACCCAATCATGAGTTGGCAAATCTTTGATCATCCAATGGCGCCAGCCCCAGTGATTGGTGACATAATCCATGATATTTTTCATGCCGCGTTCGTGCAATTCGTTGCTTAAACGCAAGTAATCTTCATTGCTACCATAGCGAGGATCAATTTTATAAACATCGGATTGGCCATAACCGTGGTAAGAATAAGTTTCATCATTGTCTTCGCAAAGTGGTGTCGACCAAACAGCAGTTGCTCCCAATTCTTTTAGATAGTCGAGATTGTTGACAATCCCTTCAATATCGCCGCCGTGTCTGCCTCCAGGAAGGGAACGATTTCCTTTTTCAGACACCGAATTATCGCTGTCGTTTTTCGGATTTCCGTTGGCAAAACGATCGGGCATGAGCAGATAAATAACATCAGAGGCGTCGTAACCTTTGCGCAACGAAGAATTCTTCTTTCGCTCTTTTAAACTGTATTTTTGTGTAAAACTCTTATTGTTATTTTTGAAAGTGAAAATAAGCTCTTGCGCCTGCAGATTCTCTGTGTCGATTGTTACAAAAAGATAGTTTGGATTTTCAGTTTTTTGAATGTTTTTGATGGTGATTCCATTAGATGCTTCTACAGCATTCTGAGCGATGTTTTTCCCATAAAACATGATTTGCAAATCGGTATTGTGCGTGCCAGAGTACCAAAACGGTGGCTCCATTTTATCTACTTGAGCAAATACAGAGATATTGAAGAAGAATAGAAATAATATATTTTTCATTTGGAACCATTAAGAGATTAAGTTTCATTAAGGATTTTTAGTCTAGTTTCGCAAAGTATTCATTTACAATTGGTTTTAAAGACTTAGTAATATTAGTTGTGTTGAAGTTAATGAGCAAACCTTGCGGTTTTCTTAATAATTTCATGTACGTCATTAATTGAGCCTCATGAATCGGGAGTAATGATTCGACTGTTTTTAATTCTACAATAACACAATCATTGACCAATAAATCTAGTCGTAAATCAGAAACCAACGCTAAATCAAAATAATCAATTTTAACTAGTAATTGTTGCTTAATTTCATATCCATTCAACTCCAGCTCGTATTTCAAACATTTTTCATAAACACTTTCTAATAATCCTGGACCTAATTCTTTATGAACTTTTATTGCTAATCCAGTTATCTCATAAGACAATTGTGTTACTTCCTTTTTAGTCATTATCTAAGTTATCAATGGATTAAGTTTTATTAGTTCATTCTTAATTTTCTTAATCCCTTAATGGTTGAATTCCATTTCATGCTAAAAAACTAAACCGTCACCAAATTGTTAGGTTCAACCAAAACTTCTTTGCCGTTAACATTAACGGTAATTTCGGTATGGCCTTCTAGAACAAAATTAGTTTTATTTTGTGCCACCGACACTTTTAGTATTTGATTTCTAAAATTGATTTTGAAAGAGTAGCCTTGCCATTCTTTTGGGATTCGAGGAGAAAAATGAAGCGTATCGTTCTTAATTCGCATGCCACCAAAACCTTCAACAATGCTCATCCAAGTTCCCGCCATAGATGTAATATGACAGCCTTCTTCAACTTCTTTGTTGTAGTCATCTAAATCGAGGCGAGATGTTCGTAAGTAGAACGTGTAGGCCATATCCATTTTGTCTAAAGCAGCTGCCTGTATTGAGTGAACACATGGGGACAGTGAACTTTCATGTACGGTAAACGATTCGTAAAACTCAAAATTTCGATGCAATTCTTCTTTGGAGAAGTGATCTTCGAAGAAGTAAAAGCATTGTAATACGTCAGCTTGCTTAATATAAGGAGAACGTAAAATACGATCCCATGACCATTTTTGATTTATTGGACGTTGACTCATATCTAAATCGGAAACACGAACTAATTCTTTGTCAAAGAAGCCATCTTGCTGTAAGTACACTTCGTATTCCTCCGAATAAGGGAAGTACATATGATCTGCTACCTTTTTCCAACCTTGCAATTCAAAGTCACTGATGTTAGTTTTGGCTACAATTCTTTGATGGTCAACAGGATATTCAGCGGCCACTTTTTGAATTTGTTTCGCCGTATATTCCAAACACCACTTTGCAATATAATTGGTGTAGAAATTATTATTGACGTTGTTTTCATATTCATTAGGTCCGGTAACCCCCAAAATCATATACTGATTCTTATGCGTTGAGAGTGTTGCTCTTTGATGCCAAAAACGAGCGATGCCAATCAATACTTCCAATCCTTTTTCTGGGATATACGAATAGTCTCCTGTATATCTGTGAAAATTATAAATAGCAAAAGCAATGGCACCATTTCTGTGGATTTCTTCAAAGGTAATCTCCCATTCGTTGTGACATTCTTCTCCGTTCATGGTCACCATCGGGTAGAGTGCAGCGCCGTTTTTGAAACCTAATTTTTCAGCATTTTCAATGGCTTTGTCCAATTGGTTGTAGCGATATGTCAAAAGATTTCGTGCCACATGTTGGTCTTTTGTTGCCATATAAAAAGGAATGCAATAAGCTTCGGTATCCCAATAAGTCGAGCCTCCGTACTTTTCACCTGTAAATCCTTTGGGTCCAATATTTAATCTTGAATCTTTACCCAAATAAGTTTGGTTTAGTTGGAAAATATTGAAACGAATTCCCTGTTGTGCTTTTACATCACCGTCTATCGTAATATCAGACATCTCCCAAATTTTTGCCCAAGTATCAATTTGATCTTGCAGCAACTGGTCGAATCCTTTTGCAGATGCGGCTTGAATTGCTTTTTCCGCGCCAAGTTGTGTGTTGTTGTGATTTAACGAAACGGCATAACCGCCTATTTTTTGAATAGATGAAGTGCCGTCTTTGGCGACTGCAACGGTATATGTAAATTGAATTTTTTCTTTAGTTGCATCGACTTTTTCTGGCAATATATTCAAATTTTCACCATTCAAATGAATCGTGTTGTGCATGAAAGTCGTTGCGATAAAGTGTGTCTTATAGGTTCTTGAGGTAACAAAAGCTTGGTCGTCCGAGTATTGAATATCAAGGGTTTCCCAAAATTTCTCCTCCCAATTGGTATCTTCGTTGGTAACTCCTGCATCAACGTATGGCCTGTATGTCACTACAGCTCCTTTATTTAGCGGTGTTATTTCAAATCTGATCACGCCGACTTCGTCAATGTCTAGTGAGAGAAAACGACGCACGTTTACAGAAATCACGGTATCGTTCTGAAGTGTTGCTTCGAAAGAGCGATTGTACCAACCTTCTTTCATATTTAGTTCTCTGCGGAAATTAGTGACTTTTGTGCAGGTAGTGAGATCGAAATTTTCACCGTTGATTTCAATGTCAATTCCAATCCAATTTGGTGCATTGAGTACTTTGGCGAAATATTCGGGGTACCCATTTTTCCACCATCCCACTTTGGTTTTGTCTGGATAATAAATTCCAGCAATATAACTTCCTTGAAAAGTTTCTCCTGTATATGATTCTTCAAAATTGGCACGTTGACCCATGGCTCCGTTTCCGATGCTAAACAAACTTTCGGATGATTTTACTCTTTCAACATCAAATCCTTCTTCAATAATTGACCAATTGTCTGGTTGAATATAATTTTGATTCATTTTTTTTTAAATAATAGTTTTCAATTAACTTGACATTTCAAAACACAAAGTGCTTTTCTTCTTTTCGTTTTATTTTTTTATTAGTGCTTCAACGAAGCTGGTATCCATGTAGGTAAAATCCTTAAAAATGTATTTTGCTTCATGCAGAATTGCTGCTTCGCCGATTCCCACACTAGTCATTTTTGCAATATTCGCGGCTTGAATTCCAGCAACCGAATCTTCAAATACAATTGAGTTCTCATTGGTAATATTCAATAATCTTGCGGCTTGAACAAAAACTTCGGGATCTGGTTTTGCATTGGTGACGTCGTTCCCATCGACAATGGCGTCGAAATAGCTGATAATCCCCGTTTTTTCTAAAATCGGACGAGCGTTTTTACTTGCCGAACCTAGTGCTATTCCTTGTTGATGTTCTTTCAAAAACTGCAAAATTGGAATTACGCCTGGCAGAATTTCGCTAAAATTCATATTCACTAAATACGAGAGATAATCTTCGTTTTTTTGAACAAGCCATCGGTTTTTTTCTTCTTGAGTTGCCTCTATTTTTCCAAGTTCTAGGATGATATCTAGAGAGCGTACTCGACTTACACCTTTTAATTGTTCGTTGTGCTCTGGAGTAAATTCAATTCCAAGTTCACTAGCAACTTTTTGCCAAGCGAGAAAATGATATTTTGCCGTATCGACGATTACACCGTCGAGGTCGAATATGAAGGCTTTTTTATTCATTAATTTCAATTTTTAATTTGTCATTGATTGTCAATGAAATTAATCCTGCTACAATCATGGATGCTCCACCAATAAATAGTGCATAAATCGGCTCGCTGTTGAAAAACCGGGAAACTAGAAATCCTAAAATCGAAGCTGCAACCAATTGCGGAATTACAATGAAAAAGTTAAAAACGCCCATATAATATCCCATTTTGTTTGATGGTAAAGCACCAGACAGCATGGCGTAAGGAATCGACAGAATACTGGCCCAAGCAATTCCAACGCCAATCATTGGAAGCCATTCCATAGTAAATACAGTTGGTTCTTTGATAAAATAAATTGAGATTAAACCCAGTCCTCCAAAAGTTAGCGCGATGAAGTGGGTAAATTTTCTGCTTGTTTTTTTTGCTAATAATGGCAATAAGAAAGCTGCAATCGCGGCAATAAGGTTGTAATTGGCAAACATTTCGCCTACTTGGTTAGCACCGGTGTTGTAGGCTTCAGACGTTGTGTCTGTTGTGCCATATATATGTTGGGTTACTGCAAGAGTAGTGTAAATCCACATCGAGAATAATGCAAACCAAGAAAAGAACTGCACCCAAGCGAGTTGTTTCATGATTGTAGGCATAAATTGAAAATCGTTCATAATGGTTACGAAGCCATTTTCATGTTGATTAGATTTTTGTAGCACTCCTGATATGATCATTGCCAATCCGCCTAATCCAATTAATCCTAACGCAAGTACATACAAATCTTTTTTCAAATCAAAATGGTGTATTGCAAAAGCAAAGAGAATTCCGATGGTAAAAAAGATAATGCCTTTGGTCAGATGAGATTTCCCGTTGGCTTGAAACCAGTCAGGGGAACGTTCTTCTTTTTTATAGGACACTTTTTGGTGGTTATCAAAAGCTTCTAATTCTTCTGGGGTATACTCTTTTGAAGTAATAACCGTCCAAAGGACCGAAACCAAAAAAGCTATCCCGCCAATATAAAAGGAATACTTCACGGAGTCAGGAATTACTCCGAGTGGTGCCGTGTTTTCTACACCTAAATGCGTTAACATTAGCGGCAATTTTGAAGCTACGTACGCACCAATTCCGATGAAGAAACTTTGCGTCACAAACCCCATAGTGCTTTGATTTTCTGGGAGATTGTCACCCACAAAAGCTCTAAAAGGCTCCATAGAAACATTGATAGAAGCATCCATAATCCAAAGCATTCCTGCCGCAAACCAGAGAACTGGAGAGTTTGGCATAATGAATAAAGCTCCAGAGGCTAGTATAGCTCCTGCTAAAAAATAAGGCTTTCTTCGGCCCAATCGGGTCCATGTTCTGTCTGAAAAATAACCGATTATGGGTTGGATAATCAATCCTGTTAGCGGCGCCGCGACCCAAAGAATTGGGATGTCGTCAATATTGGCACCTAAAGTTTGAAATATACGGCTAACATTAGAATTCTGCAGTGCAAAACCCATCTGTATTCCTAAGAAATCCGAAACTCATGTTCCAGATTTGCCAGAAACTTAATCTACGCTTTTCCATTATCGTAATTTAAAGTTGAATACGATAAGCGCTTTGCTTATCAAAACTTACTATATTTTCGAAGTAAAGTACAAGTTCTGATAATCGGGGGTAAATATATAATTTTTTTCTTTTCAAAAAGAAAATATCAAAAATTATCAATTTTTCGAGGGAGCATTATTTTTGGGAGCGTCTATCTATTTTAGTATTGGTGTTGATTCTCTTTGCACTAAATGGGTTTCAATAACTTCTGTAATGTACTGCTCGTTTTCTTCGTCCTCAGACTCTAGCCTTTCGATGAGCATCTGGGCTGCTTTGTTCCCCATTTTGATGCCATTTTGACTGACAGTGGTAATACTCGGAGAAGAATAATTGGAGATGATTCCGTCTGTGAATCCAATGATTGCAACATCTTCGGGCACGTTCATTTGCAGTCTTTTGGCAGTTTTTATCGCGGTTACGGCAAATAATTCATTAACTGCAAAAATCGAATCTAAGTCGTTGTTGGTTAAAAGCTCCTCAATTTGGGTGGAGCAATTATCAATATCTTCAATTTTGATAATCAAATCGTTATTGATAGGAATGCCATTGCTAAGGAGCGCTTTGATGTAACCTTCGGTTCTCAATTTTCCGACACTAACATAGTCAACGGTAGTAATAAGACCGATTTTTTTCATCCCGTTATTAATCAAACTTTCTACCGCTTGATAGGCTGCTAAGTTGTCGTCAATGATCACTTTATCGCACAATACGTCATTAGTGACTCTGTCGAACATAACCACAGGCATTCCTTGATTGATGACTTCAGTAATATGGTGAAAGTCCTTTCTTTGCTGCGTTTCTTTAGAAAGTGACATGATAAATCCATCGATGCTTCCGTTGGCCAACATTTCCATATTGATTACCTCTTTATCAAACGATTCGTCAGATAAACAAACAATGACGTTGTAGCCTCTTTCATTCGCAACATGTTCAATTCCGCTAATGACTGTGGCAAAAAAATGATGCACAATTTCAGGAATTATGATCCCGATGGTTTTTGTTTTTTTGTTTTTTAAACTTAGAGCAATAAGATTCGGTTTGTAGTTATACAACTTGGCAAATGCCTGCACTTTCAGCCGGGTGTCTTCGCTGATTTCAGAGCTGTCTCGAAGTGATTTTGAAACCGTTGAAATTGACACATCGAGTTCTTTAGCAATTTGCTTGAGGGTAACTTTTCTTTTCATTGCGATTATAATAATTACTATTTTCCGATTAAAGATAATTTTTATTTTCAGAAATGGAAATTATATCCTTAAAATATTGAATACTAAAGAAAGTTTTCAACACGAAAACGTTTTCGGCAGACAATTAACAGCCGTTCCCAAGTGAAATCAAAAAATTTACCTAAATTTAACGTTCGAAGTAAAGTATAAGCTCAAAAAATTAATTCTAACTTAAACAAAATGTATGAAAACAATTTACAATAAGTTGTTATTTTTAATGCTTTTACTCCCAATTGTTGTCTTTGCACAAAGCACAGTTGAAGGGACGGTTGTCGACAAAGTTTCTAAGCAGCCATTACCTGGAGTAAACGTCGTAATTCAAGGTGCTGCCAACGGAACACAGACCGATTTTGACGGAAAGTTCAAATTAAACAAAGTTAAAAAAGGAGAAAAGATTGTTTTTTCCTATGTAGGGTATGTGAACGCTACCGTAACGTACGATTCGCAGACTGATTTGTCAGTGAGTCTTTTGGAGGAATCCAATCAACTACAAGAAGTTGTGATTCAGGTGGGTTATGGCTCTGCAAAGAAGAAGGACGCGACAGGTTCTGTGGCTTTGATTACCGCGAAAGATTTTAACAAAGGAGCAATCGTATCAGCTGATCAATTGCTGGCAGGAAAGGCCGCTGGGGTTCGAATTACTACCAATGGTGGACAACCCGATGCAGATCCTAATATTAGAATTCGTGGAGGTGCTTCATTGAATGCTTCAAATAGCCCATTAATTATTATAGATGGTGTTCCAATCGGTGACTCAAATCCAGTAGGTATAAAAAACCCGTTATCATTAGTGAATCCAAATGATATCGAGTCTTTTTCTATTTTGAAAGATGCATCTGCGACTGCTATTTATGGAGTGAGAGCATCTAATGGGGTGATTTTGATTACAACAAAGAAAGGAACAGTTGGAGCGCCACAATTTAACTATTCAGCTAATTTGTCAGTTGGGAAGTTGTTCAGAAAAATGAATGTAATGGATGCTGGTGATTTTGTGAGCTTCATCCGACAATACCACCCGGACAGAACAAATGTTTTGGGAATTGATGATCCAACAAATGAGTTAACAGACGACTTAAATACGCCAGAAATAGAAGGTAGACTTCTTAGCAATACTGACTGGCAAGACGTGATCAGTAGAACTTCTATTTCTACCGATCATAATTTTAGTGCAAGAGCTAACTTGTATAAAAGAATTCCATTTAGAGCTTCGATTGGGTATTCAAAAATTCAAGGAATTGTTAGAACTAGTGATCTAGAAAGACTCACGTATTCCTTAAAGATGACTCCTAAGTTTTGGAATGATAATCTGAAAATTGATGTCAATGCGAAAGGATTGTACACCGATAAAAACGAAATTGATGAAGGCGGCGTATTTGGGGATGTAGCCAAGATGGATCCTACAAAACCAGTATACGGTAGTTCCTTTAATAACAAATTTGTTGGCTATTATCAGGCAACAGTTTTGAGAGAAAATAGAGATGAAACAACAGGCGCGATTAATCCCCTTGCGAGATTAGAGCAAAGACATGAACCAGTTCGATCACTTCGATTTTTAGGAAATATTGAATTTGATTATAAACTTCCTTTTCTAAGAGAGTTAAGAGCGGTAGTCAATTTGGGTATAGATGCTTCAGAGTCAAGAAGAAGAACTGTTTTTGATGATAATGCATTAGCTACTTACAGATTTAATAAAAGCGCAACTTTTGTCGATCTAAACAACCCAGAAAAGAATTATGTATTTAGTCCTGGAGTTGATTACCAAGAACAACAAACGTCAACAAACAAGACGATGGATGCCTATTTGGCCTATTCAAAAAATCTTACAGGTTTTGTTACAAAGGTTGATGCGCAAGCGGGTTATTCTTATCAAGATTTTGTTACTGATGGTACCAAGAGTGAGTATCAATATAACCCAGAAACAGGAGCGAGAGAGTTATTTGTTAAATATCCAAGAGAGAACCCTTCTAACCGATATTATTCGCCTTTAAATCTGCAAGCTTTTTTTGCTAGAACTAATGTTGATTTATTAGGTAGGTATTTGTTTACTGCAACGTTGAGAGCAGATGGTTCTTCATTATTCCAAGAAAACAAAAGATGGGGTTATTTTCCAGCCTTTGGTTTAGCATGGAAATTAAAAGAAGAGTCATTTCTAAAGAATATGAATTTTGTTCAAGATTTGAAATTAAGATTGGGTTGGGGTCAAACGGGACAAGCAAATATACCGGGGAAATTTTTTCCTTCCCGACAATTATATGAACCAGGAGATGCGACAAGTCAGTACTTGCCAAATGCCACTACCTATACTCCGATTCCTTATAATCCTGACTTGACATGGGAAACAACCACTACATTAAATGCGGGATTAGATTTTGAGATTTTTAAGAGAAGTATTGTTACAGGAAGTTTTGATGTCTACCAAAGAAATACAACAGACTTGTTAGCAGAAACTCCTGGAGCTGCAGGTGGTACAGGGGGAACGCTTTTCCTAAACAACGTTGGCTCGATAAAAGGAGAAGGTTTTGAATTGGATTTGAAAGTCAAAATAGTAGAAAACGACAATGTTTCGTTCAACATCGGTGGAAATATCGGATATAGTTTTTACCGTATCGATCAATTAGACACTCCAGCTCCGTTGCAGACTGGTGGAATACCAACAGGTACAGGAGTTCCGCTTTTCTTTAATGCGGTTGGTCAACAGGCTTATTCTGCTTGGGTCTTCCAGCAGGTTTATGACAGTAATGGAGATCCAATTGTTGGAGCCTATGTTGATACTAATAAGGATGGACAAATTGGAAATGATGACAGAGTTTATAAAGGTATTAGACCGAATTGGGTGTATGGATTTAATACTAATTTCAGCTACAAAAGGTGGGACCTTTCGGCAGCGTTTAGAGGTCAACTCGGTGGACAAGTATATAATGCCGATAAGTTACGTTACGGTTCAATACAAAGTGCCGTTAATCCACAAGATGCAAGTTTTGTGAATAACGTTCTTAACTTTAATGATGGATCGGCAAATCCGCTTTTTGATAATTACGCACTTAATAATTCTGCGATTTCAGACTATATGTTAGAAGACGCTACGTTTCTAAGATGTGATAATATTGCATTGTCGTATAATTTTCAGAAACTGGTTAAAAATGCTTCTATGCGTGTAAGCGGATCAGTAAACAATGTTTTTATACTTACTAATTATTCAGGTCAAGATCCTGAAACTTTTGGTGCGTTTGAGGCAAATTTTTATCCACGACCAACAACATTCACATTAGGTTTAAGTCTTGATTTTTAAAAAAAAAATATTATGAAAAAAAGTAATGTAATTTATTTTGGACTTTTTATTAGTCTAGGTTTAATTTTCGGCTGTACCGATGACTTGAATACAGATCCGAAAGGACAAATAATAACAGAAGAGCAACTTTTGGATTTGCAACCAAATTTAGACGGTTTGGTGTCGAAAGTCTATGGTACGTTTGCGCTATCAGGTGCTTCAGGTCCAGGAAGTACAGATACTCCTGGAGATGATGCTGGAGAATCTCCATTCTTGAGAGGAATTATCAATCTGCAGGACTTTACTGCAGATGATATGAAGAACCGTTGGGGTGATGGAGGATTAGATCCGCTCACAACTGCTAGTGGTTGGGACGAGAATAATAAGTTTATGAAATACCTATACAATAGGGTATATTATACCGTTCCGCAATGTAATAAGGTAATCAACCAGCTTTCACAATATAATATTCCTACAAGAGAGCAGGTCAAAAGTGAACTTCGATTTTTAAGAAGTTTGGCCTACTATTATTTGATTGATTGTTTTGGTAAAGGGCCTATTTTGAGAGAGACAGATCCTGCAGATGCTGGACCTCAGCCAGAAGCTAGCAGAGTTGAATTGTACAATTTTGTAGTGTCAGAATTATTGGACATTGAAGACAAACTCCCAAGCCGTGTTGGATACGGAAGAGCTAACAAACATGTAGTAAGAATGTTATTGGCAAAAATGTATCTGAATTCGGAAGTGTACACAGGAGTGCCGAGATATGAAAAGGCATTGGAGTACTCTCAAAAAGTTATCGACGAAGGTGGTTATCAATTAGCAACTGAGTTTGTCAGTATTTTCTCGGGAGATAATGACATAAGCGATGCTAAAAATGAAATTATATATGCGTTAGTTGCTGATCCATTTGTAAGTCAAAGTTTTGGTAATACCACCTATTTGGTGAATGGAAGTTTAAGTAATGATACTATGAACATCGGAGACTTCGGTGCTTCTGAAGGTTGGACTGGGCATCGTGCTACAAAAGCTTGGTATGGTAAATATGCAAATCCAGATGGCTCATTTATAACTAGTGCGCAACAATTGGCAAATTCACCTGATGAAAGAGCACATTTGTTTTTTTCAAACTATACTGGACCCGAAGCTAAGAGACATAATTATGAGATGGTGGACTACAAAAAATGGTTAGATGGTTTTCCTTCTACGAAGTTTAGAAACACCAATTTTCTCTCGCCACTTGCGGCTCCACTTAAATTTTCAAACACAGATTTTCCATTATTTAGATTAGCTGATGCATACTTAATGTACGCTGAGGCAGTTTTAAGAGGCGGTGGTGGGTCAAATAGCTTGGCACTACAATATGTAAATGCTGTAAGAACTAGATCGAATGCTTCTTCTATCAACTCAGGTGATTTAACCTTAGATTTTATTTTAGATGAAAGAGCAAGAGAACTCAATTTTGAGGGTCATAGAAGAAGCGACCTGATTCGTTTTGGAAAATTCACTGGAGGATCGTATTTATGGCCATGGAAAGGGAATAATAAAGACGGAGCTGCAATTCCTTCTCATTATAATTTGTTTCCTATTCCGCTTTCAGCTCTAGGAGCCAATCAGTTTCTCACACAAAACGATGGGTATTAATTTTAAAAAACTTTAATAATGAAAAATATTTTAAGATCTGTTACATTTCTTTTGTCATTAGTTTTGTTTAATTCTTGTACGAATGATAAAGAATTTGTAGCTAGTGCCAATGGTTTTGAATTGCGTAAGGACAACTCTATTACTCCAGCAGATATTTTGTTGGAAGCAAATAGTGCCGATACTTTTATAAAATTGGAATGGGATCGGAGTGATAATGGTGTGCCTACTTCATCAACGTACTCTATAATTGTATCTGATCATGATAATGATCCAGACTATTCGGACGCAGTTGAGTCGGTTGTTGGGCTAGATTTGACAGCAGATGCAAGAACATGTACATTAAAAGTTGGAGATTTTAATGGTCTACTAAATAAGTTACCCTCTTTCACTTGTAGTGAAATGAATATTGACATTAGAGTTAAGTCCAAATTAGGTGTAGCGTCAAATGCCTTATTTCAATATTCAAACCCTGTTACAATTTCAGTTACAGGATATCCAACACTGAGTCAAATCTTAGCACTAGTAAAAGAAGGAGATAACCCAGATACAAGTCAAAAGTTAGTGTCTTCTTCAGTTTCAAACCTAACCGATTATGAAGGTTACTTTTATTTGGAACCAGGAAATTATAAAATGTACAGACCAGATGGTTGTGGAGATTTTTCAAACCCAACAATTTATGGAATCGGGATACCTTCAACAACAGGAGTTGCTAGTTTATCATCAGACCAAAGCCAGAATTTTGTAGTAACAGAGGCGGCGCATTTTTATATCAAGGCCAATATAGATGCAGGTTCAGGAGCTTCAACTTGTACGATTAAGAAATACCGAGCTTTTGGTCCTTTTGGTCCTGCCACTAGAGGAACTGGCGGAGCTAATGTCGCTTCTATGGTACCGATGACTTACGATGTAATTAATAAAAAATGGACTATTATCATGGATTTAATAGTAGGTAAGAATTTTAGATTCAAATCAAATATGTGGGAAGGAGATGTAGTTACACCTGTAGATGAACCACTTCCTTCCCCATCTTATGTTCCCACTAGTGGCGCTGCTCCAAGTTTTACTAGTATAATTTCATTGCTTGGAGATTTGAATTCAACAGGTTCAATATTAGTACCTGTTCCAGTAGCTATCGGTGGTGAGATCAAGGCTCCTGGCACTGAAAACGGAGCAATTAAAAAATTTAAAATTGAAATGAATGTTTCTAATCCTAGAAACTATACTTATCAACTGGAAGAAGTTCCAAACTAATTAAACATGTATCTCATATTAAGGGCTGTAATTCGCAGCCCTTTTTTTAAAAATTAGCTATGAAAAAGAAAATTTTATTGAGTTTTATCGTTGGGCTTATGTCAACTGGACTTTTTGCTCAGGTTACAATTTCCCCTGCGAATTTCAATGTCACTGATCCGGTGACTATTACCGTAACTTTTCCTATCACCACTTGTAATACGATGGGGAACGCTCCTGCAAAAGTGTATATGCACGCGGGAATTGGGGATACAGTCAATGCTTTTGGCTATTCGGTAATTGGTAATTGGGGTCAAGATGATACAATCGGACAAATGGCAAATGTTGGAGCTGGAGTTTATAGTATAACCATTACTCCAAGTACTTATTTTGGGATTAATGCCACACAACAAGCAAATGCCACGAAAATGGGGATGGTTTTTAGAAATGCAACAGGAACACAAACTTTGAAGAAAGCGCCTTCTTGCGTCGACTACATTTTTGACGTTGGTTTTTTTCAAACTACTTTGACTACACCAGTAGAGAATAGTAGCACGATAATTAATTCTGGAGAAAGCAGAACAGTTCAAGCCGCCAATACAAATGGAAATGCAAACTACAATTTAAAAGCCAATGGCGTTAGTATAAATACTGCGTCTGATGTTCCTTCTTACTCTTTTACTGACACCAATATTACGGAAAATAGAAATTATGAACTTGAGATTTCTCAAGGAGCTTCAACACAAGTGAAAAAGTTTAGTGTAATAGTAAATCCAGGGATAATTGCTCAAGCATTGCCTTCAGGTACTTTGGTGGACGGCGTGAATTATGACTCTGGCGATCCTACTAAAGCTACCTTAGTGCTCAATGCACCGTTCAAGGATTTTATATATGTGGCAGGAAGTTTCAACAACTACCAACCTGGTGGCGCTTATGCAATGAAAAAAGACCCAACCTCGGGGAAATTTTGGCTTGAGTTGACAGGTCTGGTTCCTAATCAATCCTATAATTACCAGTATTGGGTTTGCGATGTAACAAGCAGACCAGCTAATTCTCCTGCAATTGTAAAAACGGCGGACCCATTTTCTACATTGGTACTGTCTCCGTTTGACGACCCAGAGATTGCTACTTTGGGAGTTTATCCTAATTTACCAGCATACCCTGCAGGACAACAAAGAGAAGTTTCTGTATTGCAAACAGGTCCAAATGCTTTTTACAACTACAATTGGAGCGCCGCGACTACAAATTTTGTAAAACCAAAGAAAAAGGATTTGGTGATTTATGAAGTTTTGGTGCGTGATTTTGACGCCAATAGAAGCTATCAAGACCTAATTGACAAATTTGATTACTTCAGAAATCTCAAAATAAATGCAATTCAATTGATGCCGGTGATGGAATTTGAAGGAAATTTAAGTTGGGGTTACAACATCGTATATCATATGGCGCCTGACAAAAGATATGGCCCTCCAGCGAAATTAAAGGAATTTATTGACTTATGTCATCAAAATGGAATCGCAGTTATTCTAGACGTCGCTTTAAATCATGTTTTTGGAAGATCGCCGCTTGAAAGAATGTGGATGACAGATACTGATAACGATGGGTGGGGTAACGGAATTACATCTGAAAATCCTTATTGTAACCAAGTTGCACAACACTCCTATAGTGTTGGTTCAGATTTGAATCATTTTCGTGAACCAGACAATTTAACTAATACGTATTCAATTCGAACTATACAGCATTGGATTAATGAGTATAAAATTGATGGGTATCGTTGGGATTTAACCAAAGGTTTTACCAATCAATGCCCTCCTAGTGTATCTGGCGGTCAAGAAGCGTGCACCAATGGTTATCGATCGGATAGAGTCGCTAAATTGAAGTACTATGCCGATAAGCAATGGGAGATAGATCCAAATTTCTTAGTTATTTTTGAGCATTTGGGTACAGGAGGTTCATATAATGAAGAAGTAGAATGGGCAAATTATCTTAAGTCAGGTGATTCAAAAGGAATAATGCAATGGCGCAAGATGACAGATCCATATGCTAATTTATTAAAGGGTAATGGTACTAGTTTGTCGGGTGTAACTGACCCATCAGAAAGATTTATCGGATATGCTGAAAGTCATGATGAAGAAAGAGTTTTTTTTAAAGCGCTTACAGAAGCTGGTCAAACGCTAAATGATTTGGCAAAGGTGCATTTAAGAGCATCTGCTATGGGAGCAGTTCATTTGCTGGTTCCTGGTCCGAAAATGCTTTGGCACTTTGGTCCTCTTGGCTGGGAAAAATCTTTGTGGACATGCGAAAATGGAACCGTTTCATATTCAAGCCCAGATTGTAAACTAGATACAAAACCGCAACCGCAATGGTCGGAAAATTGGTTGGCAGATACTAATCGAAGTACTATTTACAATAATTGGTCGAGAATGATCAATCTAAGAAAAACAGAAGACGTTTTTGAAAATGGTTCTTTTGCATGGAACTTTGGATCAGTAGGACGTCCAAGATTAGACGTTTGGACAAGTACTTCGCAAACCGCTTCTTTGAGTTATGTGTTTGTATTGACCAACTTTAGTAATAATACTTATAATGTAGCAGGTGGTTTTCCCTTCACAGGGACATGGGCAAATTTGATGGATAATTCGACTTTCTCTGTCATGGATACCAATATGAATATCAGTATTGAGCCTGGAGGATTTAGAGTTTTTGGTAACAAACCATCATCTTTAAGTATTGACGAACTTGATACCACAGACATTACTAATATCTATCCAAATCCTTCAACAGATTATTTCTTTATTAGTAATACGGTTTCAAAAGTAGAAATATTCTCTATTTCTGGGCAATTGGTAAAAAGCTTTGCTAGTCAACCAACTGGATACCAATACAATATTTCAGATTTAAATAGTGGGATGTATTTGGTTAAGATAGTAGACGAAAATAATCGAGTGAAAACAACAAAATTGTTAAAACAATAGAATTTAAGTTAGTTTAGTTTTTTTAAGGAACCTTCCATTTGGGAGGTTTCTTTTTTTATGAATAAGATATTAATTGTCATTTTGTTAGACGAAGTAAAGTAAAATTCTAAATTTGCAATATGGAAGAAAAGAAGCAAAATAAATTATTTAAGGCGCTAAAATTAACAATCGCGACCATTTTTGTATTGTTATTATTAATGTTTTTGTTTCCAATTGTGTTTCCAGGTAAAATTGCGCAAGAGGTTAAGTTATTTGCCAATGAAAAACTAGAAGGCGAATTAAATTTTTCAGAAGCGAATCTTTCATTCTTCAACCATTTTCCTTCGTTAACACTGACTTTAAAGAACTTCAAATTGAATGGGTCGCCACCATTTAAGAATGAAACGCTGATTTCTGCCAATGAAATCGCTTTCGGAATTAATGTCAAATCACTAATTTTTGACAGCCAAGTTAAAATAGACAAGATTTTCCTTTCTAATGCGCTAATGAATGTCAAAGTAAACGAAAAGGGAGAGGCAAATTATAACGTGTACAATTCAGAAGAATCGAAACCATCAAAGGATGGCTCAAGTACTTCCCTAAAGCTTGAGAAAATAGATATACGAAATAGTCATTTGGTGTACGATGACAAATCGACAAAAATCTTAATTGATGCAAAAGGATTTAACTATGTGGGCAATGGTTCGTTAGACCAAGCGGTTTTCGATATTTATACTGAAGCAGAGATAGATTCGTTGAATCTAACCTATGATAAAGAGACCTATCTCAAGAATAAGAAAATAAAAGCCGACTTGATAACCAGAATTAATACAAATTCTTTTGCATTCGTTTTTAAACAGAATAATTTAAAGATCAATAAACTTCCAATTCAGTTTACGGGTGAGTTTAATTTCTTAAAAAATGGCTATGATATGAATTTTAAGATTGATTCAAAAGGAAGTAAACTGAATGATTTTTTCACTGCCCTGCCGCCGCAATATGTTGAATGGTTGGAAAAAACAAAAGTAAAAGGCAGTACTGATTTAGGGCTTTCACTCAAAGGACAATATATCGCTTCGGAACGCAAAAGCCCAGATTTGGCTTTTAATATGAATATTCGTGAAGGCAAAATAGAATACAAAAACGCGCCGTTTCCTGTCTCAAATATCTTTTTGAATTTTGACACAAAAGTGCCAGGCTTAAATCCCAAAAATGTAGAAGTGACGTTGGATTCTTTGTTTTTCAATGTCGGGACAGATTATATAAAAGCGATCGTAAAATCGAAAGGTGTTGAGAAACCGTCGATTCAAGCCAATATTCAAGCTTCATTAGATTTAAAAAAATTAGATCAAGCAATGGGGTTGGAGAATATGAGTTTACGAGGATTATTGAAGGCAAATGTGATCTCGAACGGAATCTACGACAAGTCCAAGTCTGTTTTTCCAAAGACAAAAGGATCTATCAATTTGAAAGGCGTTACCGTTCAAACAATTTATTATCCCAAGCCGATTCAGAATATAAATCTAAATGCAACACTATCTAATGGTAATGGAACTTTTAAAGAAACACGATTTGTAATTAATCCAGCGTCATTCGTTTTTGAAGGAAATCCATTCTACCTCAAAGCAAGTTTTTCTGATTTTGATGATGTTTTATATGATATCAAGGCAAAAGGAACTATTAATATTGCAAAAATCTACAAGGTGTTTTCTAAAAAAGGAATTGACATAAAGGGATTTATCAAAGCTGATGTTGCCTTCAAAGGGAAACAAAGTGATGCAACTAACGGAAATTATAGCAAACTCAACAATAGCGGTACTTTACAGTTAAAAAATATCAAAACAACTTCGGAATATCTTCCAAAGCCATTCGTAATCAATGAAGGATTGTTTACTTTTCAGCAAGATAAAATGAATTTTTCTGATTTCCTTGCGTCCTATGGACAGTCTGATTTTAAGATGAATGGGTATTTACAAAACGTAATCAATTTTGTTTTGTCCGATAGAGAGGTGTTAAAGGGCAAGTTTTCATTGACTTCAAATTTCATAAATGTGGATGAATTTATGTCCGGAACAACTGCGCCAATAGAAGAAAATCCTTCAAAAGAAAATCCTTCAAAAACTGAAACGGGTGTGGTTGTGATTCCGTCTAATTTTGATTTGCAATTTGTTGCTAATGCTGCAAAAGTAAATTTTGAAGAATTAATATTAGACAATGCCAAAGGAGATTTGACTATTTCGGGAGGGAAAATGTTGCTCAAAAATACAGGATTCAATATCATTGATTGTCCCGTAAATATGGACATAGTTTATGGAAGCGAAACGCCTGATCGAGCCTTTTTTGACTTTAAAGTAAAAGCGGCTGATTTTGATATCAAACGTGCCTACGACGAAATTAAAATGTTCCGTGAAATGGCTTCAGCTGCAGAAAAAGCGCAAGGAAAAGTTTCTTTAGATTATAAGGTGGGCGGAAAATTAGATGGCAATATGCAACCGATTTACCCTTCTTTAATTGGCGGAGGAACACTTTCTGTCAAAGAAGTAAAAATGCGTGGATTTAAAATGTTTAGTGCGGTAAGTCAAAAAACAAGCACAGAAGCAATAAAGAATCCAGATGTTAGCAAAGTGGACATCAAAACTACAATCAAGAACAATATTATCACTATTGAACGGTTTAAGTTTAAGTTTGCTGGGTTCCGACCAAGAATAGAAGGAACTACAAGTTTTGACGGTCAATTGAATATAAAAATGCGACTTGGTTTGCCGCCGCTTGGAATTATTGGAATACCATTAACGGTTACTGGAACTCAAGAGGCGCCGAAAGTGAAACTTGGTAAGAAAACAGAAGATTTAGCGGAAACCGAATATGTCGAAACTCCAACAAATGCTGTAGCTCCTTCACCTAGTGCACCAGAAGTTGTTACACCGAAACAATAGCTATTTATAAATATTTTTCATGATATCTTGTAATCTTTTTGATAAAGATTAATGCGTAAAAATTTCGGTATTACATTCAGACTTCTACCTTTGCAAGTCGGAATTAAAGACCAATGCCATGAATAGAAATAGTAAGCGAAGAGAAGCATTATTATACCACGCAAAACCCACTCCAGGTAAAATCCAAGTTGTTCCAACCAAGAAATACGCAACACAAAGAGATTTGTCATTGGCTTACTCTCCAGGTGTAGCAGAACCTTGCCTAGAAATTGCTAAAGACGTTAATAATGTTTATAAATATACTGCAAAGGGAAATCTTGTTGCGGTAATTACTAACGGAACGGCTGTTTTAGGTTTAGGAGACATTGGTCCAGAGGCTTCAAAACCAGTAATGGAGGGAAAAGCATTACTGTTTAAGATCTTTGCAGATATTGATGTATTTGATATTGAAATTGGAACCAAAGACGTTGATGCCTTTATCGAAACAGTAAAAAATATTGCGCCAACTTTCGGCGGAATAAATCTGGAAGATATAAAAGCCCCAGAGTCTTTTGAAATTGAACGTCGATTGGTCGAAGAGTTGAATATTCCGGTGATGCATGATGATCAACACGGTACTGCAATCATATCATCCGCTGCTTTGATTAACGCTTTGGAATTAGCTGGAAAGAACGCTGCTGATATAAAAATGGTCGTGTCTGGAGCTGGTTCAGCGGCATTGGCTTGCGCAGATTTGTATGTATTGCTGGGCATCAAACCAGAGAATATTTATATGTTTAATAGCAAAGGGCTACTTACCAACGGCGATATTTCGTTATCTGCAATGCAATTAAAGTATGCGCGTGAAGGCAAGTCGATTTCCCTTGAAGAAGCACTCAATGGTGCTGATCTCTTTTTAGGTTTGTCTTCAGGCGATTTGTTGACGCCCGAGATGTTGCTAGGAATGTCGGATAATCCCATTGTTTTTGCAATGGCAAATCCAAATCCTGAAATCTCCTATGACTTGGCTATTGCCACACGTAAAGATATTATAATGGCCACTGGGCGATCAGACCATCCTAATCAAGTTAATAATGTTTTGGGTTTTCCATATATTTTCAGAGGTGCTTTAGATGTGAGAGCTACGAAAATAAATGAGGCGATGAAAATGGCAGCCGTCAAAGCTTTAGCAGCCTTGGCGAAAGAAAGCGTGCCTGAACAAGTAAATATAGCCTACGGAGAAACCAAGTTAGTCTTTGGAAGAGAGTATATTATTCCGAAGCCTTTCGATCCCCGTCTGATTACAACGGTAGCGCCGGCTGTTGCGCGCGCTGCGATGGACTCAGGAGTGGCACTTAACCCGATTCAAGACTGGGAGCAGTATGAGGAAGAGTTATTGGAGCGCCTCGGCTCAGACAATAAAATGGTTCGACTGTTAACGAATAGAGCCAAAACGGATCCAAAGAGAATTGTGTTTGCAGAAGCGGATCATTTAGACGTATTGAAAGCGGCTCAAATTGTCCTAGAAGAAGGGATTGGACTGCCAATTTTATTGGGAAATAAAGAACTTATATTAGAATTGAAAGAGGAATTGGGATTCGATGCAGACGTTCCTATCATTGACCCGAAAACTGCGGAGGAAGACAAGCGGAGGTTGCATTACGCAGAGATGTATTGGAAATCAAGACAGCGACGTGGAATTTCGTTACTAGATGCCCAAAAGTGGATGAGAGAGCGAAATTATTTTGCTGCAATGATGATCAATGAAGGTGAGGCGGATTGCTTAGTTACAGGTTATTCTCGGAGTTATCCAACAGTGGTTAAACCTATTATGCAACTCATAGGGAAAGCACCAGGCATTTCGTTGATTGCGACAACCAATATGATGATGACCAACCGTGGTCCAATGTTCCTGTCCGACACTGCCATCAATCCGAACCCATCATCAGACGATTTGGCAAAAATTGCTTTGATGACCGCAAAAACCGTAAAACTTTTTGGAATGGAACCAGTAATTGCAATGGTTTCATTTTCGAATTTTGGATCTTCTACTGATCAAAGTGCATCAAAAGTTAGAGAAGCAGTGGCGTACTTACATAATTACTATCCAGATTTGATAGTTGATGGTGAAATTCAAGCTGATTTTGCGTTGAATGCTGAAATGTTGAAAGCTAAATTCCCCTTCTCGAAGGTTGCTGGGAAAAAAGTGAATACGCTGATTTTTCCTAATCTTGAATCTGCAAACATTACCTACAAACTGCTTAAAGAATTGTACAAAGTAGATTCTGTAGGTCCGATTATGATGGGAATGGGAAAACCCGTGCATATTTTTCAGCTTGGCGCTAGTGTAGAAGAAATGGTTAATATGGCAGCGGTTGCGGTTGTAGATGCCCAGGAAAAAATGAAAAGGTTAAAGAATTTAGAAATAAAAATTTAACACTTGTTCGTAAAAATAAGTGCAATTGAAGTTTTTTGTTATATTTGGCTTTACTTTACAATACTAATGATAGCACATATTCAAGGGAAAATAGTTGAAAAAACACCAACAGATGTGGTTATTGATTGTGGTGGAGTTGGTTATCATATTAACATATCTTTGCATACCTATTCATTGCTTCCATCGACTGAATTCATAAAATTATACACCTATCTTCAAATAAAAGAAGATGCGCATACTTTATTTGGATTTGTTGAAAAATCGGAACGTGAAATTTTTAAAATGTTATTGTCCGTTTCTGGAATTGGAGCGAGTATTGCCAGAACAATGCTCTCTTCTCTTGAACCGAGGCAAGTGATTCAAGCTATTGCGGTTGGTGATGTAGCTGCCATACAATCTATAAAAGGAATTGGCGCTAAAACGGC
Source organism: Flavobacterium sp. (assembly GCA_016714905.1). Classification (GTDB taxonomy): domain Bacteria; phylum Bacteroidota; class Bacteroidia; order Flavobacteriales; family Flavobacteriaceae; genus Flavobacterium. The sequence continues at coordinate 224,301 of JADKBW010000002.1, read as the reverse complement.
GCAAAGAGCTATTCTTGATTTGAAAGACAAAGTGTTAAAATTATATGACTTAGACGAAGTTTCTATTTCTCATGACAATAGAAATAAGGATGAGGCGTTATCAGCACTAGAAGTTCTTGGATTTAACAAAAAATTGGCAGAAAAGGTGGTGGATAAAATTGTTAATCTAGATTCTGACGCAACCGTGGAATCTATAATAAAACAAGCTTTAAAAAATTTATAATACTTGAAAACTCTATTCATAAAGAAAATACAAGCGGTACTTAAAATCAGTGTTTTTGCGATGGTTTTGCTTAACTGTCTTTCCGCGAATGCTCAAGTTCTCGAGGAAGAAACCGACAGTATCAAACCAGGGTACGCATCAGGAACATTGCAGTTGCCAAATCCGCCTAGTATTTTGGATGCCTATACCTATGATCCGGTAACAGATCGTTATATTTATACCAACAGTGTTGACGGATTCAATATCAACTATCCGATTATTCTTACGCCAAAAGAGTACGAAAAACTGATGCTTCAAGAATCTATGCGTGCCTACTTCAAGAAAAAGTCGGATGCAATTGATGGTAAAAAAGACGGGTCAGAAGAAGGAAAGAAAGACTTATTGCCTCGATATTACGTTAATTCAGGATTTTTTGCCTCTATTTTTGGGAGCAATACAATAGACGTTAAGCCTACAGGATCGGTTGAAGTAGATTTAGGAGTACGTCATACAAAACAAGATAACCCCGCTCTTTCTCCGCAAAATCGTGCGCAAACTAATTTCGATTTTGCTCAAAGAATTAGTATGAGTCTGATGGGAAAAGTGGGTACAAGACTCAGAGTCACTGCAAATTATGATACGCAGTCAACTTTTGCATTCCAGAATCAAATTAAGTTAGAATACACGCCTGATGAAGATGATATTATTCAGAAGATAGAAGTGGGTAACGTCAGCCTTCCATTAAGTAGTTCTTTAATTCGAGGCGCTCAGAGTTTGTTTGGAGTAAAAGCGCAACTTCAATTTGGTAAAACAACTCTAACGGGAATTTTTTCGGAGCAAAAATCACAAACGAGAACGGTGACGGCTCAGGGAGGCGGAACTATTCAGGATTTTGATTTGTTTGGATTGGAGTATGACAATGACAGACATTTCTTTTTATCACAGTACTTTAGAAACAAATACGACGCTGCCCTAAATAAATATCCATTTATTAATAGTAGGGTTCAAATTACGCGTCTTGAAGTTTGGATAACCAACAGACAAAATCGGGTCAATGTAGCAAATAACAATCAAAGAAATATTATTGCGCTCCAAGACTTAGGTGAAGCGCAAATTAGTGGTATTAGCAATAATGAGATTGTGTCGCTAAATCCACAGCCGGTCGGATTCTTTGTGAATCCAATTGACGCTCCAGCAGACAATAAAAATAATTTATATGACCCGGGATTAATTGACGACTCCACCAATGGTGCGGGTCTATTAAACCCAAATATTAGAGAAATTGCAACTGCAGGAGCCGGATTTAATACGGTTACTCCAGTAGAGGGACTGGATTTTTCAAAATTAGAGAATGCTCGAAAATTAAATGCAAACGAATTTACTTTTAATACACAATTAGGGTATTTATCCTTGCAGCAAAGATTGTCAAATGACGAAGTTTTAGCTGTTGCCTATCAATACACCGTTGGGGATAAAGTATATCAAGTGGGTGAGTTTGGAAATGATGGAGTAGATGCCACACAGCCAGGCTCTACCAATCCAGATACTGGTCAACCAGAAACAATTACGACGCAGGCTTTGGTTTTAAAATGCTTAAAAGTAATTTGTCTAACGTTGAAAAACCAGTATGGAACTTGATGATGAAGAATATTTATCAAATTCCAGGAGCCTTTCAATTAGAACAACAGGATTTCCGATTTAATATTTTGTATTCCGATCCGTCACCCATAAATTATATTACACCAGTCGTTGGGACAACATTTCCGGCAAATCCAACGGTAGATAATAGAGTAACTGATACACCATTATTAAAAGTTTTTAATGTAGATAAGTTAAATTTTAATAATGATCCTCAAGCTGGAGGTGATGGTTTTTTTGATTTTATTCCTGGGCTAACTGTAGATACGCAGAATGGGCGATTGATTTTCACCACGGTAGAGCCTTTTGGGCGGTTGATTTTTGATAAACTTAAAGATAATCCAGGCCAATTATATAGCGACCCAAATACCTATAACGAGAATCAAAGAAAGTATGTTTTTCGTAGTATGTATCGTCGAACACAAGCACAAGCACTGCAAGATGGCGATAAGAACAAATACCAATTACGAGGTAAGTTCAAATCTACCGGAGGAGACGGAATTCCAATTGGAGCATTTAACGTACCTCGTGGATCCGTCGTGGTTACGGCTGGAGGTCGCGTCTTAGTTGAAGGAATAGATTATAGTGTTAATTATCAAGCGGGTAGAGTTCAAATATTAGATCCTTCACTGCAAGCATCCAATACCCCAATACAAGTTTCTGTTGAAAACAATTCAACCTTTGGACAGCAGACAAGAAGGTTTATGGGTATTACAGTTGACCATAAGATTTCAGAAAAGTTTACAGTAGGAGGAACCTTTCTAAAAATGACAGAAAGGCCGCTAACTCAGAAATCTAGTTTTGGTCAAGAATCTGTAAATAATATGATTTACGGCTTTAATACTAATTTTTCAACTGAGGTTCCATTTTTCACAAGAATGGTCAACAAGTTGCCTTTTATGGATACGGATGTTCCATCTAATATTTCATTTAGAGGAGAAGTTGCTTTCTTAAAGCCCGATACGCCAAACGCCGATCAATTTGATGGAGAAGCAACTATTTATGTCGATGATTTCGAAGGCTCACAAACAAACGTTGATTTGAGATCTCCTTTATCATGGGCATTGTCATCAACGCCTTTAGTTGATAATGACATTACAAAAAATGAAACCCCAAGTCCATATAATTTTAAAGGAGATTTAACCACGTTGGAGTATGGTTCTAAAAGAGCTAAAATGAGCTGGTACACCATCGATCCCATAATTTATACGCGTCCTGGCGGTATTTCGACAGACGATATTTCTTTAAATAAGACAAGAAGGGTTTTTATTAATGAACTATTCCCAAGTACGGATATTGCACCGGGACAGATTCAGATTATTAATACTTTAGACCTTACTTACTATCCCAATGAAAGAGGCCCATATAATAATAGTTTAGATTTTGCAGCTTTTCCAAGAGACAATTTTGGAGGGATTACGAGATCACTAAATTCTACCAATTTTGAACAAGCCAATGTTGAATTTGTACAATTTTGGGTGATGGATCCTTACATTGGACATGGCTCTTTACCTTCAAATAGTTCAAACACAGGTAAAATATATTTCAATCTAGGTTCGATTTCAGAAGACATACTTAAGGATGGAAGAAAGCAGTATGAAAATGGTCTGCCTGAAGCAGGTTCAAATACACTTACCATCAGTACAGTTTGGGGTAAGGTTCCATCTGCACAATCCCTAATTTACGCTTTTGATACCGATCAAGGAAATAGGAGTGCTCAAGATATTGGACTTGATGGATTGACCGATGCTGCAGAAAGTACTATTTATACTAATTATGCGGGAGAAGCCGATCCAGCTGCAGATAATTACGTTTATTTTTTGCAAGCAGGTGGAGGTGTAATCGAAAGATATAAGAATTTCAACGGAACACAGGGAAATTCACCTGTGGATGTTACCGATACTAATAGAGGTAATTCGACAATTCCAGATGTCGAGGATATCAACCGCGATAATACTATGGATACGGTGGAAGCCTATTACGAATACAGCGTTGACATTAAACCAGGTTTAGTAGTTGGTGATAGATTCGTTACTGATGTGAAGGAGACTATTGCATCTACGACCGGATCATCTTTTGGAGAAGAAACAGCGGTTCGTTGGATTCAATACAAAATTCCAGTGACAGAATTCGAAAGAAAAATAGGTGGAATTTCAGATTTTACTTCCGTTCGTTTTATCAGAATGTTCTTGACAGGCTTTGAAAGTGAAGTGACCCTTCGTTTTGGGGCCTTGGATTTGGTTCGAGGAGATTGGAGAAGATATACCAATACATTGGATTCGGTTTTGCCGCCAAACACCGACACCAATGTTGCCGATGATCCAACAATATTTGAAGTCCAGTCGCTAAATATTTTAGAGAATGCCTCTAGATCGCCAATTCGCTATCTTTCTCCTCCTGGAGTTGTGAGAGAACAGCTATTTAACAACAACACCATTATCAATCAAAATGAGCAATCACTTTCTTTGAGAGTTTCTGGTGAACAAGGTCTTGAAATAACTGATGCAAGAGGAGTTTTTAAAAATGTAAGTGTCGATATGCGTCAGTTTAAAAAACTAAAGATGTTCTTGCATGCCGAAGCATTACCAAGCGACCCATCACTAGGATTACAAGATAATGAAATGATTGGTTTTATTAGATTTGGGAATGACTTCACGGAGAATTTTTATGAAGTTGAAATACCTTTGAAGGTTACTGCTCCCGGTGCCGCTACTGCGGAACTAATTTGGCCAGAGGAAAACGAAATTGATCTGCCTTTGGAGTTGTTAACGCAATTGAAAATCTTATCAAGATCGGTACAGTTAGGTCCTAATGAATTTTTTATAAAAATGAAAATGAGCTAGATGCTAATAGGCCTAATAAGCTAAAATTGGGAGTTCGTGGAAATCCTAACTTTGGATTGGTACGAAATCTAATGGTCGGTATAAAAAATAACACTTCAACTGGACTAAGTCCAACAGGAGCAGACTTGATTGACAGACCAATTCGAGGAGAAGTTTGGTTTAATGAACTTCGTTTGGCACAAATGGAAAATAGTGGCGGTATGGCGGCACTCGTAAATATCGATACCAATTTAGCAGATTTTGCAACAATTTCTGCCGTAGGTAAAAAGAGTACCATCGGTTTTGGTTCCTTAGAACAAGGTCCAAACGAAAGAAGTAGAGAAGATGTGCAACAATATAATATTGTCACGAATTTAAGTTTGGGTAAATTAATGCCTAAAAACTGGAGAATAAATTTACCATTTAATTACTCTATTGGCGAAGAAACTATTACGCCAGAATACGATCCTTTCAATCAAGATATAAAGCTAGATCAAATTTTGGACGTGACTGCCGACGGTGCAGAGCGCGCTAATATTAAAGATCGCGCTATTGACTACACAAAGCGTAAGAGTATCAATTTTATTGGGGTTAAGAAAGAAAGAGCACCAGAACAGAAACAACGAATTTATGATCCTGAAAATCTAACGTTGTCCTATTCATTCAACCAAGTGGAACGACATAATTTTGAAATTGAAAATTTTATAGATCAACAAGTCAATACAACGGTCGACTACACTTATGCTTTTCAGCCGAAAGCCGTCGAACCATTAAAAAATAATAAATTTTTGAAGAAAAGTTCTTATTGGAAAATGCTAAGCGACTTTAATTTTAATTATTTACCAAGCAATATTTCTTTTAGTAGCAGTATTATTCGTCAATTTAACAAGCAGCAGTTTAGACAAATTGATGTTGAAGGAATTCCATTGGATCCTTTGTTTAGAAGAAATTATCAATTCAATTACCAATACGGATTTAATTACAATTTGACAAAAGCGCTAAAAATTAATTACACCGCTTCATCAAACAATATCGTTAGAAATTACATTGATGAAAATAACGAACCAATCAATAGTGTTACCTTGTATACTGATTATTGGAATCCAGGAGAAGCGTTTACTCGAACACAGCAATTTGTAGTGAATTATGATTTGCCAATCAATAAATTACCGTTCTTAAGTTTTGTTAAATCCACCTATTCTTACACAGGAGATTATAACTGGCAAAGAGCATCATTATTGTTGTCAGACGTAGAGATCGATGGCATCAACTACGATCTTGGAAATACAGTTCAGAATGCCAGTTCCCACAAATTGAACACTGCATTCAATATGGACTCATTTTACAAGTATATTGGATTGACTAAAAAAACGGCAAAACCCGCAAGCAAGGCAGTTGCGCCACCGAAACCCGGCCAAAAAGTGGTTAATACGGCAGCGGGCCCAGCGCCAACTAACAATAACCTATTTGTCAATGGGCTACTTGGCGTACTAACTAGTATTAAAACCATCAATGTTAATTATATTGAAAATAGAGGTACGGTACTTCCTGGATTTTTGCCTGGACAAGGATTCTTCGGTTCATCAAAACCAACACTTGGATTTATTTTCGGTTCGCAGACTGATATTAGACAAGAATCTGCAAGCAACGGTTGGTTGACAAATTATCAAGATTTCAATCAGAATTTTACCCAAGTTACAAATAGAACACTTAATATTACTTCCAATATCGACTTGTTTCCTGATTTCAAAATAGATTTAAATGCAGATCGAACGTATGTAAATAATTATTCGGAACAGTATGATGTAGATCCAACAACATTGACTTATAATTCAAGATCGCCTTACACTTTTGGTAATTATTCTATATCTACCATATTAATAAATACCGCATTTAGTCAAAGTGACGAGAATTTTTCCGCCGCATTTGAAGATTTCCGAAACAATCGTTTGATCATTGCCAATCGACTTGCGGAAAATTATTATGGTGGACAGAGCATTCCTAGATACGGTGTTGGCGCCTATACGATTCCAACGGACCCTAATGATATTAGATTTCCTCAAAGAGAATTGTATACCGCTAATGAAGGATTTCCTGTTGGTTTTGGTAAAAACAACCAGGCAGTTCTGATTCCATCTTTCTTGGCGGCGTATACCGGAAAAGACGCTTCTAGTTCTTCTTTGAGAACTTTTAGAGATATTCCGCTTCCTAACTGGAACATCAAGTATACCGGTCTGATGAGATACAAATTCTTTAAAGATAATTTCAAGAGAATGTCGATTCAGCATGGTTACAAAGCTACTTATACCATCAATGCTTTTAGATCCAATTTCGAATACGATAATAATCCTATCGGAACAGATGTCGGAGGAAACTATTTTAACAAGTTACTGATTTCGAACATCAATTTGGTCGAGCAATTCAATCCACTAGTTCGATTTGATTTTGAAATGAAAAATTCAGTAAAAGTATTGGCTGAAATGAAAAAGGATCGAGCCATGTCGTTGAGTTTTTGACAATAATTTGCTTACTGAAGTGAAAGGTATCGAGTATATTGTTGGTTTAGGATATAGAATTAAAGATGTCATTTTTTCATCGAAATTAGCAGATAATCCGACAGGTATTATCAAAAGTGATATCAACTTAAAATTGGATGCGTCCTATCGAAATACACAAACGATAGTGAGATATTTGGACTATGATAACAACCAATTATCTGGCGGGCAAAATGTTTGGTCGGCACGTCTTACCGCAGATTATTCATTTAGCAAGAATTTGACCGTGATTTTCTTCTACGATCATTCTTTCTCTAAACCAGTAATATCAACCGCTTTCCCAACGACAAATATTCGATCAGGTTTTACACTTCGATATAATTTCGGGAATTAATATAAATTAGTTTTATTTTCAAGTACCGAAACTTTATATTTGACATCAATATTAAAAACAAAGCTAAAAAATGAATATACCTGCAAACTTAAAATACACAAAAGATCATGAGTGGATTTCGCTCGACGGTGAAATTGCCACCATTGGAATTACTGACTTTGCGCAGAAAGAACTCGGAGATATCGTTTATGTTGAAGTAGAAACACTAGATCAAACGCTTGCTAAAGACGAGGTTTTCGGAACAGTTGAAGCAGTAAAAACAGTTTCAGATTTATTCTTGCCCGTGGCTGGTGAAATTATCGAATTTAACGATACGTTGGAAAGTTCTCCTGAAATTGTAAATACGGATCCATACGGAAAAGGTTGGATGGTGAAAGTGAAAGTGAGCAACGTGTCGGATATGAATGAATTACTTTCAAGTGACGACTATAAAGCGCTTATTGGAGCATAAGAAAGGTTATCTTTATTTAGCATCTCTGTGGACGCTATTGATTGCCTATTTATGTTTGACAGATTTTAACAAACTTCCTACAGTTAGAATAAGTGGTTTGGATAAAAGCGTACATTTTATCCTTCATTTCGTTTTTACCTTATTGTGGTACTTGTATGTAAAGTCTACAATGAAAATAAAATGGAACATCGCATTTGTTGTATTGTTAGATTTTGTTTATGGTTCGCTCATTGAAGTTGGTCAAGCTTTTTTTACAATCACTCGTAAGTCAGATGTATTAGATGTCCTTGCTAATTCTGTTGGAACTGCGGCTGCAGTTATTGTCATCTGTGTTTTTCCACGATTGTATCGAAGAGAAGATTTGAAATAATTCACTACAAATTGATCCCGCATAGGTGGGATTTTTTTATTTTTATACCATGAATATAAAACAGTACCTCGATTCTACGTATTTGAAAACTGCAGAGCAAGCAGGCGTTTCGGAAAACGAAAATACAGAAATTGTCAAGAAATTTATTCAAGAAGCCATCATAGAGCAATTCAAACTAATTATGATTCGCCCTAATCAAGTAGCCATGGCGAGAAAAATGATTGCTGAAGCCAACTCGAAAGTAACAATAGGCACTGTAATCGATTTCCCCTTTGGCAAAGCAACTTGTAAAGCGAAAATTAAAGAAGCGCAAAAAGCCATTATAGATGGTGCAGACGACCTTGATTTTGTCTGCAATTACGAAGCTTTCAAACAAGGAAAATTGGATTTGGTGAGAGAAGAAATTCTTAATTGTACCAAACTTGGTCTGGACAATCATAAGATTGTAAAATGGATTATAGAAGTGGCCGCGCTAAATCATCAGGAAATTATTCGCTTATCTGCCTTAATCAAGAACGTGGTTATTACCCATTTTAAAGAGGAATTTTATCACTCCGTATTTGTAAAGTCATCGACTGGTTTCTACAAAACTGAAGAAGGACAACCTAACGGTGCTACCGTAGAAACAATTATATTAATGTTGGAGAATGCGTCACCATTACCTGTAAAAGCCGCAGGCGGCGTTAGAACTTACGACGAAGCGGTATCAATGATTCAACTTGGGGTCAAGAGAATAGGAACGTCGGGAGCAAAAGCAATTGCCGACGGACAGATTGCCGATTCCCAATACTAAATACAATACTAAATTGAAAATGAAAAGATATCTTTATTTCTTACTATTATGGACCTACGTTTGGGATGTGTCTGCTCAAGAAAACATCCAAAAAACCGAACAAAATCCTGCTTTTGATGCCTGCAAGGACATGATCAACACGGAATTGGAAAGTTGTTTTAACAAACAAGTTCAAGATTTTGTCTACGCTAATTTTCAAGTTCCAGCAGATTTAAAGCAATCCAACTACAAAGGCAGCATTATTGTTGTCTTTGAGGTTACTAAAGAAGGAGCATTTAAATCTTTGTTTATCGATAGTAATGATGAACAGCTTGCTGCGGAGGCGAGACGCGTTTTTACTAAATTTCCGATAGTAGCGCCCGCAACTTACAATGGAAATCCAACGTATTCAAAATTTACAATTAAGATCGCGATTCCACTTCAAAGTGGGGAGGAAATAGCGGCGGAAGCTGAAAGAATTAGAATTTTAGATTCACAAAACTATGCCAAAAATAATGATAAGGAATTGTCAGAGTACGACCAGTTGGCGTACCACAAATTTAATAATCCGAAGTTTAATAGCAATTTAGGAATCCCTTTTTCACACAGTTATTATGCGCAATTTGATGACGAAATCAATCAAGTCGGTTCGAACAATCACACTGCTATAAAACCATATACTTACAATGAAGTTGCAAAGTATTACGATTTTAGAAAAGCTAATGAAGCGCTCAAATTCAATAAAAAGGGCTGGTGGGGAAGAAAACTGTGGAACGAAAACATGGTGGAAATTCAAGGTGACGGGTATTGGTTTTCTTTGAACCCGATTTTCGATTTGCAAGTGGGAAAAAGCAATCCCAGCGTTTCTAGTTATACCTACATCAATACGCGAGGAATACAATTGCAAGGCGGACTTGGTCGCCAAGTGACTTTTACTACAACTATTTTTGAAAGTCAAGGAAGATTTGCCGACTATTTTAATCAATACTCGGAATCCATCAAGCCATATGGAGCAGACTCAGATCAGGGAGATCCCGCTGTAATTCCTGGAATTGGTATAGCCAAGCGCTTTAAGAAAGACGCCTACGATATGTCGATGGCGGAGGCTTATATCACCTACACGCCTAGCAAAATTTTTACTTTTCAAACGGGATATGGCAGAAACTTTATAGGCGATGGTTATCGTTCGTTGATTACCACAGACGGTGTTAGTCCATATCCGTTTTTCAAAATCAATACGAGTTTCTGGAAAATTAAATACACCAATACCTACATGTTCTTGAAAGATATCCGACAAGAAGCAATTGCGGAAAGAACGTATGCCACAAAGTATATGGCAAATCATTATTTGAGTTGGAATGCCACTAAAAGATTGAATATTGGACTTTTCGAGTCGGTTATTTGGGCGAATACCAATGGTCGTGGGTTTGACATGAGTTTTTTCAATCCCATTGTATTTTATCGTTCGGTAGAGTTTGCTTCCTCCGCCAAAACAGGGAATGCGTTGCTAGGATTGACTTACAAATACAAGTGGAATAACCAGTTTAATTTTTATGGACAGTTTTTGCTTGATGAATTTTCATTAGAAGAGGTCAAGAAAGCCAACGGAAGCTGGAAAAACAAATATGGTTATCAATTGGGCGTAAAATATTTTAATGCTTTTAATGTCAAAAATTTATTGCTACAAGTGGAGTACAACCATGTTCGTCCATACGTTTATTCTCATAGTGATCCGCTAACAAATTATGGGCATGCGAATCAGAATGTGGGACACCAATGGGGCGGTAACTTTAGAGAAGCGATTCTTATTGCACGTTACCAGCAAGGAAGATATTTTGCAGATGCGAAGTTGACTTATGGCATTCGAGGATTGGACTTTAACACTGCAGAAGATACTTTCAATTATGGAGGTAATATTTATTTGGATTATTAGGCAGCACGACCATATGACAGCCAAGTGCGTATTGGGCAAGGAAACAAAACAACTATTGTCATCGCAGATGTCCAAGCAGGTTACTTGATTAATCCGCAAACGAATATGAAATTATTCGGAAGTTTTATCTATCGTAATTTCGACCCGACAAAGGAAACTTTGACCACATTCAAACAAAGCAGCACTTGGATTTCTTTAGGATTGCGATGCGATATTTTCAACTGGTATTTTGATTATTAGTAGATTGCCCTAGCCCTGATAGCAGTGGAAATCCTTTTTATCCTGAACTCGCTGCAGAATTTTCCCAGAAGTACGAGATCCTGAAACGAGTTCAGGATAAAAAGATTGGAACGGATAGCAGGAATTAGCTCCTAAAAAACCATATTAAGGTTGCTGTTTTTGTGAATTGTTTTTTTGTCAAATCCCTTTTGTTAAAGTACATTTGCACAAGTTTTGAAAATTACTAATCAACACGCTTTGAACGCAACCACGAATACGCTTTCCATCAAATCGATTACCACTGATTTTCTTGAAATCACCAAGGCACGACTCGCAGTGAGTGTGGTGTTTTCGTCGTTGGCTGGCTTTATGTTGGGTGTCGATAATTTTGGGGTGGAAAGTTGGCTTATTTTACTCAAATTGGCCATTGGCGGCTACGGAATGGTGGGCGCTTCGAATGCTTTCAATCAAGTTATTGAAAAAGATTTAGATGCCTTGATGGACCGCACTAAAAACCGACCCGTTCCTGCCGGAAGAATGAAACCAAATACGGCCTTGATCATTGCGGGCTTGTTGACTTTATCAGGAATTGCGATTCTTTATTCTATCAATCCAAAGACGGCGATGTTTGGCGCCATTTCCATTTTTTTATATACGAGTGTTTATACACCTTTAAAAACCATGACGCCTTTGTCTGTATTTGTGGGCGCATTTCCTGGTGCTATTCCATTTATGTTAGGATGGGTCGCCGCTACTGGTAATTTCGGAATTGAAGCGGGTACTTTGTTTTTGATTCAGTTCTTTTGGCAGTTTCCACATTTTTGGGCGATAGGATGGTTTTTGTATGAAGATTATGAAAAAGCCGGATTTTTTATGTTGCCTTCTGGGAAGAAAGACAAGTCGACGGCGCTGCAAATCATATTATATACCGTTTGGTTGATTATTGCTTCGTTGCTGCCAGTTTTAGGATTTACAGGTAATTTTCATATTGCCCCAATAACCGCGGTAGTGGTATTCTTGTTGGGATTGTGGATGTTGTTTTATGCTGTAAAGTTCTATCAATCAAGAACTGCAAAAGCGGCGAGGACATTAATGTTAGTAAGTGTGAGCTATATTACATTGTTGCAGATCATTTACATCATTGACAAATTTTTACGTTAATAAATTTAGATAAAATGACGAGAGAAGAAGAAAAAGCAAGAAGTGACCGGTCTTATAAATTGCTATTGCTGTTTGCAATGGTGAGTATGACCATGATGTTTGCTGGACTCACAAGTGCTTTTGTAGTGAGCAAATCTAGGGCTGACTGGTTGAAAGATTTTCAAATGCCAACCGCTTTTTTGATCAGTACACTGGTGATTATCTGTGGTAGTGCGACCTTTCACATGGCAAAGAAATCGATACAAAAAGATAATAAAAAAGCCACGACGTCATTCCTTTTAGGTACATTAGCACTGGGGATTTTGTTTGTGATTTTGCAGTTTGTTGGTTTCAGACAAATCGTCGAAGCAGGTTATTTTTTTACTGGAAGTGCCAGTTCAATCACGACTACTTTTTTGTATGTAGTAACGATTACGCATTTGGCGCATCTTTTCGGCGGATTAATTTCGCTTTTAATTATAATTTATAATCATTTTAAACAAAAATACAATTCAACTCAAACCCTTGGAATAGAGCTAGGTGCAATGTATTGGCATTTCTTGGATTTATTGTGGGTTTATTTGTTTTTGTTTTTATATTTCTTTAAATAAGAAAAAAATGTAAATTTGGGAACTTTTTAACGATTAACTTTTATGGGAGCGACAGTAACAACTGCAAACAGTGAAGAAAAAATTTGGGGCGGCGGAAATGAACCGTTAGGGGCAAGTTATGGCAAATTGATGATGTGGTTTTTTATCGTATCGGATGCTTTGACTTTCTCAGGATTTTTGGCAGCCTATGGTTTTTCTAGATTTAAATTTATTGAAACTTGGCCTTTAGCGGAAGAAGTGTTTACACACTTTCCGTTTATGCATGGCGTAGCAGCACCAATGTATTATGTGGCCTTGATGACTTTTATTCTTATTTTCTCTTCTGTTACGATGGTTTTGGCTGTTGATGCAGGTCATCATATGAATAAAGCGAAAGTGGCTTTTTACATGTTTCTAACGATCATCGGAGGTCTAATATTCGTGGGCTCTCAAGCATGGGAATGGAAGAATTTTATCCATGGGGAATACGGAGCAATAGAAACCAAAGGAGGAAGCTTACTGCAATTCGTGGATAACACTGGAAAGCGAGTGAAGTTAGAAGATTTTGCTGTAACATTGCCAGAAGAAAGAGAGCAATTGGATAGAAGCAAAGGGCGTTGGTTTATGTCAGAACCGAGCTTGCCTACTTATTCTGTCGCTGAAGTTCAAGCAGGATTCAAAGCGCATCCTGAAATATTGGTGCGAACAGAATCTATTTACAAGGATGATGCAGAGGCTAAAAAAGATCCGAAAATTGATCACACATTAACCAAGCACAAGCACAAAACAATTTTGACAAGAGCGGAATCTGAGAAAAGATTAGAGAATGCGCATTTGGTTGTAGAAGGAGCGAACTTGGTAAGAAACGAATACGGGAGTAAATTATTTGCTGATTTCTTTTTCTTTATTACTGGTTTCCACGGGTTCCACGTATTTTCTGGAGTTATCATCAATGTTATCATTTTCTTTAATGTGCTTTTGGGTACTTATGAGAAAAGAAGAACTTATGAAATGGTTGAAAAAGTTGGGCTATATTGGCACTTTGTAGATTTAGTTTGGGTATTTGTATTCACCGTATTCTATCTTGTTTAATTTTTTAAGTTATTATTATGTCACACGAACACGTATCTAATACAAAGAGAATTTGGTTTGTTTTTGCTTTGTTATCAGTTGTAACAACTGTTGAGGTAATTCTAGGGATATTGAAACCAGAGTCGCTGCACATGACAGAACTTTTTGGAATGAATCTATTAAACTGGATTTTTTATGCCTTAACAATTTTTAAAGCGTATTACATTGTTTGGGCATTTATGCATATGGAGGGAGAAAGAGCAAGCCTAAGATGGGCAGTTGTTTCTCCAGTTATTTTCCTAGTTTTATATTTGCTTTTTATCCTTTTGGTTGAAGCAGATTATGTCTTCGAAATATTCAAAACTTCTACGATTAAGTGGAATTTTTAACAAGATATTAATTCAATAAAAGGGTGCGCATTGCGCGCCTTTTTTATTTTTGTACACGATTAATTCATTGCACTAAATGAAAAAAAACTTAGTTTTATTTGTACTTTTTATCTTTCCGATTGTCGCGTACCTTTTTTTTGCAACTGGAGTCAACAGCTTTATGTTTCTGCCAACGGTAACACCTAATGTTCCCGATTTAGCAAACTGGAAATCATTAAACGGCGAAACGGTGACCTTGAATAAAAAAATTACAATTCTTGGTTTTGTAGGAGATGAAATTGTACAGAATAAAGGGAATTACTTCAATTTAAATCAGAAAATTTACAATAAAAATAGAGACTTTAAGGATTTTCAATTCGTAATGGTAGCTCCGATAGGAACTGAAGATCAAGCGAAAGAAATTCTGCGTGGACTCGATGATTTAACCGACACTTCTAAATGGTTGTTTGTTTTTGCCCCGATAAGCGAAATACAATCTTTTTATGATGCTCTCAAACTGAAGGGTAAACTAGATTCGCATTTTGGTACTCCAAACGTATTCATTATCGATAAGAAAAGAAATCTTCGCGGAAGAAAAGACAAAGACGAATATAAAGAAGGATATGATGCGTCGTCGAATCCTGATTTATATAATGAAATGACCGATGATGTTAAGGTAATTCTTGCCGAGTATCGTTTGGCTTTGAAGAAGAATAATGCAGATCGTCAAATTTAAATTAGTGCTACAGTGTTAAAAAACAAATCATATATAGGAATTTCTTTTATTATACTGCTTTTCGGAATATACGCGGTTCCTAAAATAATTTCTAGAATTAGTAACGGTGAAATTGTTAAAGGAGATCGGCTGGACAATGTAAAGAACAGTCAAAGTGCGGAACCAAAATTGATGAAAATTGGACCTGCGGCGAAATTCAAATTGACAGATCAAAATAATGTAGAAATTACAAATGCAAATTATAGTGGAAAAGTCTATGTACTTGAGTTTTTTTTCACATCCTGTCCTACGATCTGCCCCAAGATGAATAAGAATATGCTGCTTATTCAAAATAAATTTTTCGGGAATCCAAATTTTGGAATCGCATCAATCACAATCGATCCCGAGCATGATACTTCGAAAGCACTAAAAGAACACGCTGATCTACTTGGTGTTACTTCTGCAAATTGGCATTTTCTTACAGGAGACAAAAAGTATATTTATGATCTTGCCAACAAGGGGTTTAATTTGTATGCAGGAGAAAATAGTAAGGTAAATGGTGGATTTGAACATTCAGGTTTATTTGCCCTTATAGATAAGAATGGAGACATTCGTTGCAGAAGAGACGAATACGGAAATCCGATTTTATATTATGACGGCTTGGAAAAAAAGGGCGTTAGAGACATTCAACAAGACATAGCAATTTTATTAAAAGAGTAATGGAAAACCAATCATTAGAAACAAAGTACAACAAGTATATTATCGCAGTTTCAATTATCATCCCGGTGGTTGTGGCGGTTTTATTTAGTGTAAAGCTGAAAGATCTTGGAATTCAAGTGGAACCGCTTTCTTTCTTGCCGCCAATTTATGCCGCCATCAATGGAATTACAGCTGTCGTGCTTGTTTCTGCTGTGATAGCAATAAAGAACGGGAAAAGAAAACTACACGAACGTTTAATGACAACTGCAATTGCATTATCACTTGCCTTTTTAGTCATGTACGTTGCCTACCACATGACGGCCGATTCTACTAAATTTGGAGGAGAAGGCGTCATTCAATTTGTGTATTTCTTTATTCTGCTTTCTCATATTTTCTTGTCTATTGCAGTAATTCCGTTGGTACTTATTTCATACGTAAGAGCGTTATCTGAAAGATTTGATAGCCACAGAAGAATTGCTAAAATCACTTTTCCGATTTGGCTGTATGTAGCGGTTACTGGTGTGATTGTCTATGTTATGATTGCACCTTATTATGTTAACTAAAAAAGACAAAACAGTCAAGATCCAAGAGCCAAGACCAGCAATTAGAACTATTTTCTTGCTTCTCGCTTCTTGCTTCTTTTCCCTCTCTAGCAATGCGCAATGTGCCATGTGTCGTGCCGCTTTAGAAGGTGAAGGAAATGCGGCAAAAGCAGAAGCTGTAAATGATGGGATTGTCTATTTGATGCTCATTCCATATATCCTCGTAGCATTGATTGGCTTTGCGGTATATCGAATTTATAGAAAGAAAAAAAAGCATAGGCTACTTAAAGCCATCCACAGCAATCGAAACATCGCCATTGACTTTTATGAATGCAATGATTGCTTTATTTGTCAATTGAATTTTCTGAAATTGAATGTCTTTGAGAGAACCATTTACAAAAACCCCAGGCATAGGAGAATAATTTTTTAGATATTTCTGCATACTCGATTTACCTTCTTCGAGGTTAGGGACAATAGAGTAGCGACAACTTTCTTGAATTTTTCTCAAAACATAACCTTGTGCGAGCCAATTTGCGGTTTTGATTAAGGTACTTTTGGTGTCAATTACATAATCTAATTGGTCAAAGTAAATTTCTTTTGTGGTATCATTATACTGAGGAAATCCATTTAAATAGATCGTGCCATTTACACTCCCAAGAACATCAAGGGCGATAATCATTTTGCCGTCTTTATGCCATAATGCTACATTTTGAACTTGTATTTTCTTATTTCCTGAACCAAATTCTTGACCCATAAAGTTTTTTGTCATAATCTTCGAAGCATCAGCATAAGTGGAGATGGCGACAATATTCGCAGAAACATGCTCTGGCATTTTTGAAACTGCTTTCAGAACAATCTTACTTCTATTAAATTGACTTACTGGTTTTTGTCCAACTATCGTTTCCATTGTGCATTTCATTCCCATTTCGAAAGCAATCGTTTCCTTTTGCAATTTGGCATCAGTCGTATAAAGTTCAACCGGAACGACACGCAGCCAACTTTCATAACTTTCGCTCATTTGAAATGGGGTACATATTTTTTCCAATGCATCAAGGACATTTGGTTTGAAATCCATGGATTTTTCAATAGCATCATCAATACTTTTTCCATTTTTTCCTTAAAAAAATGTAATGCTGGATTTACTAAATAAGTAATGGGTACAGATTTTCCTAATACAATGACACTTGGACTTTCATTCCAATCCAAAGATCTAAATTGAGTTTTTGTGCTCAATTTCCAATTGGATAGATTCACTTCGCTGAGCAAATTGATGGTGCCATTAAAAATAAATTCTTTGGTTGTATATAAATCAACTCCAAGTTTATTGGTGCCAATGCGATATTTCACTTGTGCTTTTAAGGGTAAAAGTGTTTTTATTTTACCATTAACATTGTCAAGTTGAATGGGAGCTTGTTTCCATATTTTTAAAGCAATATCATCGTCTTCAATATTTGAATCTTCGTAAATTAAACCAGTTAGTGTCGAATTGATTTTATTTTCAACATCTCTTAATTTAATTTGTATTGGCATATTGATGTAAGAAACAGCATTGTCATAAATTAATGGTGAGGCATCATCTGGTTCTGGTTTGAGAGAAGCAATCTTTTGTGTGGTACTGCAACCAAAGAAAAGAATTGAAAAAACTAATAGCAGAAAGGAAGTACGAAAGGGAATCATCTTGTACGTTTTATTGGGTGCGAAATTACTTAAATAGCATTAATAATTTGACGAACTGTAACAAATAATATTGATTACTGTCTAATCGACTTCAGTGAATAAATGAATCTGTATTTTATGGATTTTAAGCGCCAAGAACTAATGAGCATTTGACCAAAAGAATTTTGAATAAGGGTTTATAAATTAATTATGTGTGCTACCTTTGCAACACTTTCATTTGAAAAACGCATGAAAAAAATTATCGGATTTTGTTTCTTTTTCACTTTGATTCTTCAGACGAATTGTGGTGCACAAGCGAAGAAATGGACTTTAGAAGAGTGTGTTCAGTATGCTTTAGAACACAATATCACAATAAAACAAACCGAGTTAGATGCTCAAATCACACAATTAGATAAGAGTACTGCTATTGGAAATTTTCTTCCAACGCTGAATGCTAATGCAAATCATTCATGGAATGTAGGTTTAAATCAAAATATCACAACAGGATTATTAGAAAATCAAACTACGCAATTTACTTCAGCCGGTTTAAATGCGGGTATTGATATCTACAATGGGTTGCAAAACCAAAATCGTTTTAGAAGATCACAACTCTCGATTATAGGAGCACAATATCAATTATCAAAAATAAGAGATGATATTGTATTAAATGTAGCAAACGCGTACTTGCAAATTCTTTTCAATATTGAAAATCTAAAAGTCCAGCAAGAACAATTGGCGATAGACGAAAAGCAACTTGCGAGAACAGAAGAACTTGTCAATGCCGGATCATTGCCAAAAGGAGATATATTAGATAGTAAAGCTACAATTGCGGGTGATAGGCAGCGTGTTATCAACGCCGAAAATACACTTCTTATTTCAAAATTGAGTTTAGCACAATTGCTACAATTAGAAAAATTTCAAGATTTTGACGTGGCTGAAGTAAAGAATGACGCCAAAAAAAGTGAAGTGATGCTCCAAACTCCCGAAGCTATTTTGGCGAAAGCAAAAGAAAATAGAATGGAAGTGAAGATTGCCAGGAATAATGTTGCCATTGCAGAGAAAGATGTGAAGATAGCCAAAGGTGCTTACCAACCGAACATTCAAGGTTTTTACAGTTTTAGCACCAGAGCTTCATACGCTGATAGAATTACGGGAATTCAAACAGATGCATTAAATCCAATTGCTCCCACGGGTACTTTTGTGAATGTTGGCGGAACAAATTATGATGTTTTTCAACCGAATAGATCTTTTGTGTTTGGCAAAGCTGCGCCGATATTTGACCAATTTAGTGATAACAAAGGACATAATTTTGGGGTGCAATTGAGTGTTCCCATTTTGAACGGTTTTTCAGCAAGAAATAATGTCGCTCGCAACAAAATATCACTTGAAAAAAGCAAATTGGCTTTAGATCAAAGTGAATTGGATTTAGAACGAACCATTTATACCGTTTATACCGATGCAAATGGCGCCTTAAGAGCTTATGAGTCTGCAAAACAGGCATTAGAGGCAAGGGAAAATGCTTATAATTATGCGAAGGAAAGGTATGCAGTTGGAATGATGAATGCCTTCGATTTTAATCAAGCGCAGAGTTTATTTACCAATGCGCAATCAGAAGTACTGCGCACTAAATACGATTTTATATTTAGAACCAAGATTGTTGAATTCTATTTCGGTTTACCGATTATTAAATAAATTTAAGTCATGTCAAAAAGAACAACGTATTATTTAATTGGAGCTGCCATTATTCTGGTAATAGCTTTATTGGTGCTGGCAAAAAAAGGAGTCATCGGAAATAAGGACACTAGCATAGAAGTTGAAATTGCCAAAGCCGATACGATGACTATTGTTGAAACTGTCTCTGCCACGGGAAAAATACAGCCAGAAATAGAAGTAAAAATATCTTCTGAAGTTTCAGGAGAAATTATCGCACTTCCTGTAAAAGAAGGGCAAGTGGTGAAAAAAGGGGATTTATTAGTAAAAATCAACCCAGATTTATATACGTCTGGTTATAACCGAACGGTGGCAGGTTTGTCGCAAACAAAAGCTGGTTTAAGTCAAGCGGATGCCAGTTTTAAGGAAGCTAAAGCCAACTACGAGCGAAGTAAAACTTTATTTGACAAAGGAATTATTTCGAAGTCAGAATGGGACAAAGGGATTGCTGCTTTTGAAAATGCTCAGGCATCTAAAAAGTCAGGGTATTATAATGTGCAAAGTGCTTCAGCAACTGTAAGTGAAGCCAAGGATAATTTAGGCAGAACAACAATTTATGCGCCTGCGGACGGAACAATCTCTATGCTTAATGTCGAATTAGGCGAGCGGGTATTGGGAACACAGCAAATGACCGGGACAGAAATTTTGCGTGTGGCCAATTTGAATAATATGGAAGTCGAAGTTGACGTGAATGAAAATGATATCGTAAAAATCAATGTGGGTGACTCTGCTAAGGTTGAGGTAGATGCTTACTTGAAGAAGCAATTTAAAGGAATTGTTACTAGTATTTCGAATTCAGCAAGTACCACTTTAACTGCCGATCAGGTGACTAATTTTAAGGTGAAAGTTAGAATTTTAAAGGAGTCTTATCAGGATTTGTTGGCTGGAAAACCACTAAGTTATTCGCCTTTTAGACCAGGAATGACCGCCACAGTTGACATCATCACAACAAGAAAAGAAAATGTAATGGCGGTGCCGATTAGTGCTGTGGTAGTAAAATCTGATACCGCTGCCGTAAAGAAATTAGAGGTTGAAGATCCGAATTCGGAAGAAAACAAAGTAAAGCCTCACAATGACAAGAAATACGAGTGCGTGTTTGTAAAAGTAGGCGATAAGTCGAAAATTAGGATTATCAAAACAGGTATCCAAGACGACACCAATATCGAAGTGACGGAAGGTCTTAAGAAAGGGGATGTCATTATCGTTGGTCCCTATACCACCGTCACAAAGGATTTAAATTCTGGGGATAAAGTCAAGATTGCTCCAAAAGGAACATCTGAATCTAAGAAATAATGGCATTAATTCTCAATATAGAAACAGCTACGAAGAATTGTTCAGTTTCATTGTCTGACAAAGGCAACATCATTAATTATCGAGAGATTGCTGAACAGGGCTACTCACACGCTGAGAAGTTACATGTTTTTATTGAGGAAGTCTTGTTAGAAGCAAGCGTACAATTTAGTGATCTAAAAGCCGTAGCAGTCAGTCAAGGACCTGGCTCATATACCGGACTTCGAATCGGTGTTTCAGCAGCGAAAGGTTTATGTTATGCTTTGAATATTCCCATGATCGCCTTAGACACACTTTCAGTTCTAGCACATCAAATCCAAGTCAAACAGGGTTTAATCATTCCTATGATTGATGCGCGACGTATGGAGGTTTACAGTGCAATTTTTGATTCTCAATATCAAAAAATAATGGAAACGCAAGCGGAAATTATCACAGAAGAATCCTTCAATGCATATGATGAAACCATATATTTCTTAGGAGATTCTACGACAAAATGTAAGGAAGTGTTGAAGAGATCTAATTACATTTTCATGGAAGAAATAGTCTATCCATCATCGAAAGACATGGCTAAATTGAGTTATGAAAAATATCAAGAAAATGATTTTGTGGATGTGGCCTATTTTGAACCGCTGTACCTCAAAGATTTTGTGGCCACTACACCAAAAAGTAAATTATAAGGTCGATAAGAAGTCGATGATTTTTACTTTATCATAATCTTCACTAAACGATACTTTACTTTCCTTTAAAAAAACTTCTATTTCTTGTTTTTTAGCAGGAAATAACTTGAGGAGTTGTTTTTTGTTTTCTGGGAATTCGATGATTCCTTGGTCGTTACATTTGAAATAATACGCGTTATCCGACTTCACATACCTGGCGGGCATATCTTTTTCTAGTGAGGTTTTAGCAACTTTCCCATCATAAAAAAGTACGCGTTCCTGCACATATAATGTGCAATTTCCTTTGGAATGGGATTCGATCAAGTATCCTTTAACTGATTTTCCGCCAATATTAATATAATCTACTAGTGCATACTTCTTATTGATGCCCGTAAAAGTGATTTTGCTAAAATCTTTTATTTTATCTAAAACCAGTGTGTCGTTTTTTGGTGTAATAAATTCAAATTCGTCTGCAAAAACATTATAGCGCATAAAGTACTTTTGGTTCACATTTTCAACTTTAGCAATGGCAAACATTTGCTGCAAGTAGGGTGTTCCTTGAATCTTGTTGCCGTTGTTTTTTGAATTTCTAAAGACTTTACTAGCACCTTGGTTCATCATAATCGCATCAATATTTGCGAATTGCAAGTCCACTTGCGCATGCGTCGGCGAAACTAAAATGAAAATTAGTAACAATGCAATTAAAATATTTTTCATAGCTTGAAATGTTTTGAGTAAAAATAAACTAATTGGATCATTATTCAGATTTAAACTTGATTTGTTTTTCATCAAATGCTTTTTTACAATTTTCTAAAATAGTTGCGCAAACTTCTTTGTAGTCTTCGTTTGTTGTCCAAGCTTGAACGGACATAAAAATAGCTGTTTCCCCCAATTCTTTTACAAAGACTGATGGTTTCTCGTTTTGTAAAACTTTCGGAATTGCATTTACTACTTCCAAAATTGCTGATTTGACCTCTTGAATGTTTGATTGATAGGAGATGCGAATCGTTAGGTCGGTTCTTTGTAGTGTTTTTTCTGAAAAATTGACAATTTTCCCATTTGATAAAATTCCATTTGGAATAAAAACCACCTCATTGTTAACCGTCAACAATTGTGTTACAAATATTTGAATGTCAATTACCTTTCCAGCCGATCCTTGCGCTTCAATAGTGTCACCTAATTTAAAAGGTTTGAAAAGAATAATCAATATTCCTCCAGCAAAATTAGACAACGAACCTTGCAATGAAAGTCCAAGCGCCAATCCTGCAGCGCCCAATATAGCAAGAAATGAAGAAGATTCGACACCTAATTTCGAGATAACAGCGACGAATAGAACAACGCGCAATCCCCAAAAAATGATGTCTGAAAGGAACTCGATTAATGTCGGTTCGATTTCTCTTTTTACCATGATTTTCCTCGCTACCGAAGTGATAAATCGAATGGACCAAATTCCAATAATAAGAAGTAATAAAGCAGCAATTAATTTTGGGGCATAGTCAATTAAGACTTTCGTAAAAGCCTCGGAATACTGGCCGAAAAGTGTAGCGTCTATAAGTAAGTTCATGTTGTTATAATAAAAAACCTTCTCAAAATAGAGAAGGTGATTTTGGTGCAAAAATAGTTTTTTTATGAATTAATCCGCGTCTTCTTCAACTCTATTTGTACTTGTTGATTCGGGTTCTTGTGCGTCATGTGAACCATCATTTGAAAAAGAATTAATTTTCTCTTTGGCTGTTTCAATTGTTTCGGAAAGTTTTTCTTTTGCTTCTTCCGCAAATTCTTCTGCTTTTGCAATGATAGGTGCCGATTTTTCTTTCACTGTTTCAATCACTTCGCTAATTGTTTCCTCCGCTTTTTCAGAAAATTGTCCTGCTTTTTCTTTAGCTACTTCTGCATATTCTTCTGCTTTTTCTACTAATGGAGCCGCGCTTTCTTTTGCTTTTGCGATAGTTTCATCAACAATATGCTCCGCTTTGTCTGCCATTTCCTCAGCTGAGGTTTTAGCTGATCCAAATAAATTCTTAAAAAAAGATCCTAATCCCATGATATTTTAGTTTTTGGTTAACTCTCAAATTTACTAAAAAAACTAGTTCGCGAATCATTGTGACTGCAATTCTTTCAAAACCAGCGAGAAGTCACTTGAGGGTAATTGACAAGTTTTGTTTTTACAGATATAAAATAAGGACTTCTTATCTGTATATCTGGTTTGTAAAAAAGGTATTTTTGACTCGTTTGCTGTGCCTGCGACAAGTACATTGGGAACATAACTCTTATGGAGTTCTTTGGCAACTTGAATCGCGTCGCTACTGCAAATTGCAAGTTCACGGGAGGCATTATCATAATTCAAAAATCCGTCGAGCCAATTAGAAAAGGCGCTTGGATAGTCAATCGTTGGGATTAGTTTATGGGTCATTTTTTTAGCAATTTCCTCGTAATGACTGTTGCCGAAATAGATGCTCAGTTTATATAAATTCTTTGCCATCATTGAGTTTGAAGCCGGAATAACATTGTCTTCTGTTTCGTAATGCGAAGTAATCAGCGGTTCATCTTGGTCTGATTTGAAAGCAAACAAGGATTGGTAACCATCAAAGAAATGATCCAAGCAATAATCGGTTAAGTTTTTGGAATTTTGCAGCCATTTTTCATCGAAAGTCACTTGATAAAGTGCAATGAAGGCTTCGATGACAGTCGCGTAATCCTCCAAAAATCCATTAATAGTTGCCTTGCCATCTTTGTATGAATGCCATAGATTTCCCTCAGTCGACCACAGTTTTGCTACAATAAAATCGGCGTTTTTGAGCGCGATTTCCAGATAATTTTCAGTTTGAAATGCTTTGTACGCGTCCACATAACCTTTTAGCATGATGGCATTCCAAGAAGTGAGGCATTTGTCTTCAAGACGCGGTTTGCTTCGATGTTCTCGAACTTCGTATAGTAGTTTTTCCCAACTCAATTTCTTCGCTTTTAGCACTTCAACATTAATTATTTGTTCCGCAGCAATTTCTTCGATTGATTTGTTTTGGATCAAGACATAATTTCCGTGTTCCCAATGGCCGAAGTCATTGATGTTGAATACGATGCTGAACAAATCAAAATCTTCTTTCAAAAGGAATTGTAGTTCCTCTTTTGTCCAAACATAAAAAGCGCCTTCTTCTAAATGTTGCTCGTTGTTTAGGCTGTCTGCATCGAGGGCGCTGAAGAAAGCACCTTCCGGCGTGAGCCATTCTTTGGTTACAAAATGTAGCGTTTTCTCGACGATTTCTTGGTACAACGGATTTCGCGTTCGTGTAAAAGCATCTGCGTATAAAGATACCAATTGCCCGTTGTCATAGAGCATTTTTTCGAAGTGCGGGACATGCCATTTCCCATCTACAGAATAGCGTGAAAAACCGCCGTCAACGGTGTCGAACAAACCGCCATAGGCCATTTTTGTCAGCGTTAAATCGACGAAATTTAGAAGTTCATGGTCTTTTTTTTGGTATCCGTAGCGCATCAGGAACGCGTAATTATTTGGCATCATAAATTTGGGCGCACGTGCCATACCGCCAAAATCCCAATCGAAACTTTTTTTCCAGTTTTCGATTAATGGGACAATTACTTCTTGTGGAATTTTATCAGATTTACTCGGAGAAGGAACTATAGAAAGTTGCTGCAATCCTGCATGTAGTTTTTGGGCATATTCTTCTAACTTTTCAGGTTGCGTGAGAAATAATTCCTGTAATTGTTCTAATGAATTGATCCATTCGGCTTTTCTGAAATAAGTGCCGCCCCAAACCGGACGTCCGTCGGGAAGCGTTACCACATTCATGGGCCAACCGCCACGACCTGTCATAATTTGGATGGCTTTCATGTACACGGCATCTATGTCTGGTCGTTCTTCGCGATCTACTTTGATGTTGACGAAATGCGCGTTCATGGTTTGTGCGACTTCATCATCTTCGAAGCTTTCGTGTTCCATGACGTGGCACCAATGGCAAGCCGAATAACCGACACTAATAATGATGAGTCGGTTTTGGTTTTTTGCTTGCGCAAGACTTTCGGTATTCCAGGCTTTCCAATGCACGGGGTTGTTGGCGTGTTGGAGTAGGTATGGACTGGTTTCTTTTGATAGTTCGTTCATGAAAAGTAATTCAAAGTTCAAAGTTCGTTAATCGTTATTCAAACTTCAAAACACTTAAAATGTTGAACAACGAACATAGAATAACGAATGTTGAAATGGTTTCGATGCCCTAGCCCCGATGGCAGTGGAAATCCTTTTGCTTTTTTCTTTAAAAAGGAAAAGATTGGGAACGTACAGCGGGAATTAGCTCCTAAAAAAAATTAACCGTTAAGTGCTTCGACGATGATATCTTTGTCGTTGAGCATGTCTTTGAGCATGTTTTCGATGCCGCTTTTCAGGGTGAAAGTCGATGAAGGACAGCCGTTGCAGGCGCCTTGCAAAACCACTTTAACGCGTTTTTCAGATTCGTCGTAAGAATCGAACAGAATGTTACCGCCATCGGCTGCTACCGCTGGTTTTACGTATTCTTCGAGGATGTTGATGATTTGCTGCGAGGTCGTGTCTAAGGAATCGAAATTTTCTATTTTTTGCTTTTCAATTTTTGGAGACGCTACGATGAGATCTTCGTCGAGTACGGTGCCGCCATTTTCTATAAATAGTTTGATGAAGGAACGCAATTCGATGGTAATGTCGTTCCACTCGTAGGAATCGTATTTGCTTACTGAAATGTAGTTTTCATCAATAAAAACTTCTTCACGTAAGGAAAACTGAACAATTCTTTTTACAACGGAGACGGTTTTGTTTCGTCGATATTTTTGAATTCCATTGCTGTTTTTGTCACCATTTTGTTGATCACAAACTTAAGCGTCGCAGGGTTTGGCGTCATTTCGCCGTAAACGGTGATGGGTTGTTTTTTGTTTTTGTTTTCGTCGGCTTTGATGATGATTCCGCCATTGTTGACGAAATCTTCAATTTGTTCGGCGACATCTTCTTGAACGTCTTTCCATTCGACAATATTATAGCGTTCGATGGCGATAAAATTTCCGGAAATGTATACTGATTTTACAAAGGGTAAGTAGAATAATTGTTGTACTAACGGAGCGTTTTTAGCTTCGTCGATATTCTTGAATTCAAAGTTCTCGTTTTGGGTAATAAAATCGGGGAATTCGAATTTTAAAATAGTAGGATTTTGCGTCTCTTTGATTTTGATTTTTAGCATGATGGCTTATTTTCTGCAAATTTAACAAAGATATTTTCAGCATTTATTTATATTTGGCAATTAAGTATTATTTAACGTTTACATAACCGCTAAGTCATGGCTAGAAAATTACTATTTGCATTATTATTTTTCAGTTGTTTTGCAAAAGCCCAATTGATTATTGATAATACGCTAACGCCCACTCAGCTGGTTGAAGATGTGCTCGTTGGAGAAGGTGTTGTTCCGATAAATGTAAAATTTAACCGTTCCTTCCCTGCGGCTACTGCAGTTAGAGATCAAGCGTCGAAATTTAGCACAAATTTCAATCCCTCAGGTTTGGGATTAGATAATGAATTTTTTAACTACTGGAAGGTCATCTGTAGCGCTCGGGCCTAATGGCGCTGGGAATAGCTCTTTGACGACAGCGATACCGGTTACTGGCGATGTAGATTTGGCGCTATTAACAGGTCTGACAGTGGAGAATGCTTCCATATTGGAGTTCGATTTTGTGGCCACTGGTTTGATTCTGAATTTTGATTATGTTTTGCTTCCGAGGAATATCCTGAATATAGTGCTTCCATCTTTAATGACGTATTTGGTTTCTTTCTGAGTGGGCCAGGAATAACAGGTCCTTATACTGGCGGGACTGCCGCTAATATTGCGGTTATTCCGACCACTACTACGGGGTCTAATGCAGTATCTATAGGAAATGTAAATAATGGAATCGCTAATGCGGGGCCTTGTCGGAATTGTGCCTACTATGTAAACAACACAATTGTCGGTAATCCTTCTCATACTTATATTCAATATGACGGGTTTACAGTGCCTCTTCGGGCTACTGCTCCTTTGATTTGCGGAGAAACCTATCACATCAAACTGGCGATTGCCAATGTATCAGATGCCTTATGGGATTCAGGTGTTTTCATTAAGAATTTTAGAATTGAACCATTGGTTTTAGTAGATAACCTTGGTTTAGATAACAATCCTTTTGTTTGTTTCGGAGAGACGGTTACTATTTCTTCTGGAGTTACTCCAAGTGCTAATATTTTTAAGTGGTATAAAGACGGGGTATTGTTGCCTCTTGAAACAGGGCCAGATTTAGTAACGACTGAGCCTGGAGTATATACTTTTGAAGAATATACACCAGCGGGTTGCAGGCTAGCGGTTGATGACATAATCATTGGATTTTGCCTGAAATTACTGCGACTCCTCCTATCGACCTTACCTTGTGTACCTCTTCTGCTGGACCTTATCAATTTAATATTGATCAGACGACTTTGATGACATCTACATTAAATCCAGCCGATTATATCGTCACTTATTATAACACCAATGCCGGTAATGAACCATTTGACGGCTCGCCAAACGGCATTATTCCAGATGCTGATTTAGCGACTTATTCTATTTCGGGGACTACTGCGACAATTTGGGTGCGATTTGAAGATCTTTTAACGGGATGTGTATTGGTAAAGACATTTGACCTGAATGTTATTCCAACACCATCAGGAACAATATCGTACGCTGCTAGTCCATACTGCAATAACATCGCAACCCCTCAAGCAATTACTGAAACTTTGCTAACGGCAGGAGGAGTATATTCAGCAACACCAGCAGGATTGATTATAGATCCTGCGACTGGAGCGATAACCCCATTTGGAAGTACAGTGGGCACCTACACTGTGAATTATGACATCGCTGCAACAGCGAGTTGTCCAGCATTTAATGCGCAAACTTCCGTTGAGATTGATAATTGCCCTTGTACTGTGAATGCCTCTTCTTTATTGGAAACACCATGTGTGAATTCATCGATGACTCCGATTACTTATAGTACAACCGCTGGAATAACTAGTTTGGTTTTAACAGCCGGTGTTTTACCTGCAGGAATTACTGGTAGTTTATTAGCAGGGGTTTTTACTTTATCGGGCACACCAAGTGTAGCTGGGAATTATGTTTTCACCTATGAAATTACATCGGGCGGGGTTGACATCTGTTCTGTAACCACTACTATTGATGTGCAGCCACTGCCCAACGCTGGCCTTGACGGTTCCACTACAGTTTGCGATAATCTACTGACTCCTATTGATTTAGGATTGTTAATTACGGGTGAACAGGCAGGCGGAACCTGGACCAGGTTATTAGGTACTGGCGGGACTTTTAATGCATTAGCTGGGACATTTTTACCAGCAGTTGGTGCTTCATCGGTTTGCACTTTTGAGTATAGAATAGCAGGCGTTGCGCCATGTGTTGATGATTTTAGTGTTGTAACAGTAAATATTAATGCGGCTCCAAATGCGGGAAGCGACGGAAGTACGTTGGTTTGCGATAGCAGTGTGGCAGTGATAGATTTGAATACTTTAATTACGGGTCAACAAACTGGAGGAACTTGGACAAGAACTTCAGGAGGAGTGACAGGAATTTTTAACGCAGCAGCGGGGACTTTTATCCCCACAAATGCCGTTACTAGTACTTTTGAGTATACCTTAGTTGGAACTGCGCCTTGTATAAATGATGTCAGTATTGCGACAGTGAATATTAATGCACAGCCAAATGCAGGAGTAGACGCAGCACCGCAAGTTGTTTGTGATAGCAGTACTGCATTGATAGATTTGAATAATTTGATTACGGGGGAGCAAACCGGCGGGGTTTGGACAAGAACCGGTTAGTTGGAACCGCGCCATGCGTTAATTCTACCAGTATTGCTACAGTGAATATTAATGCGCAACCTTATGCAGGTTTAGACGGAGCACCACAAGTTGTTTGTGATAGCAGCACGACATTGATAGATTTGAATAATTTAATTACGGGAGAGCAACTAGGAGGAACTTGGACAAGAACCGGAACTGGAGGAACGTTTGACGCAATAGCTGGAACTTTTATTCCAACTCCAGGAGCTACAAGTAGTACTTTTACTTACACCATAACAGGAACAGCACCTTGTGTTGATGATTTTAGTTTGGTCATTGTAACGATTAATGCACAACCTGATGCTGGAACAAATGGATCGACACTTGTTTGTGATAATGACACGACTTTGATTGATTTGAACACTATAATTACTGGTCAACAGGCCGGAGGTACATGGACAAGAACTTCAGGTGGAGTGACAGGTGTTTTTAATGCAGCAGCCGGAACTTTTATCCCGACTGGAGCAACAACCAGCACTTTTGAATATACCTTACTTGGAACCGCGCCTTGCGTTAATTCTACCAGTATTGCCACAGTAAATATCAATGCGCAACCTAATGCAGGAACCTCAGGAGGCATTACCATTTGTGAGACCAATACTACAGTTATAGATTTGAATACTATAATTTCAGGTCAACAACCTGGAGGTACATGGACAAGAACAGGAACCGGAATAGGAGGAACTTTTGTTGCAGCCACAGGAAGCTTTACTCCAGCCATTGATGCGACTACCAGTACTTTTGAATACAGATTGCCAGGAATTGCGCCATGCGTAGATGCAACAAGTGTAGCTACGGTAACAATCAACGCACAACCCGATGCAGGAGTAGCCAACGCACCACTGTTGGTTTGTAGTGATAGTACTACATCAATTAATTTATTTGATTTAATCACCGGAGAACAAAGTGGAGGCCTTTGGACACGAATAGGAACTGGTGGTGTTTTTGACCCGATTGCAGGGACCTTTACACCAAGTCCTGGCGGTAGCTCGAGTCTTTTTACATATTATATTGCTGGCACTGCGCCTTGCGTAGATTCTAGTAGTCAAGTGAGTATTGTAGTTGTTGCCGCTCCTAATGCTGGAGTTGATGGGGCAACAACGATTTGCGATAGTAGTGCAACACCAATTGATTTAAATACACTTATTACTTCAGAACAACCTGGAGGAACTTGGACAAGAAGTACAGGAAGTGGCGGAACACTTACCCCTGGTGGAATCTATACACCTGCTCCGGGAGCTTTAACCAGCACTTTTACTTACACAGTAAATGGTTTAGCGCCTTGTGGGAATGATACTAGTGAGGCTAGAGTAAATATCAATGCGCAACCCGATGCAGGAGTAAGTGGTTTGGCAAAAGTGGTTTGTGAGAACGATAACACTGCCATAGATTTATTCTCGCTAATCAATGGGGAACAAACAGGAGGGACTTGGGTAAGAAGTTCAGGTACAGGAGGCGTTTTTGACGCTGCAACGGCGAGATATACCCCAGCGGCAGGTGCTACAAACAGTACTTTTACCTATACGATAATAGGAACACCACCATGTGTAGATTCTAGTAGCCTTGCCACGATAGACATCAATGCGCAACCTAATGCTGGTGTGGATGGAGCTGTAGCGATTTGTGATAGCAGTACTACTGCCATAGATTTATTCTCACTAATCACAGCAGAGCAGTCGGGTGGAGTTTGGACAAGAACAGGTGGAACAGGAGGAAGTTTTAATCCTGGTTTGGGCACTTTTACTCCAGCTGTTGGAGCCACTACCAGTACATTTGTTTACACTTTAAGCGGTATATTACCATGTACGGATGATACAAGTGTGGTAACAGTAAATATCAGTGCGCAACCCAATGCAGGACTCGATGGAGTGACTTCGATTTGTGATAGTAGCGCCACGGCGATAGATTTATTTGGATTAATCACAGCAGAGCAAGCCGGAGGAACCTGGAGTAGAACCTCAGGCACAGGCGGATTGTTTAGCGCAGCAAGTGGAAGTTTTACGCCATCGGCTGGGTCTACTACAAGTACATTTACTTATACCATACCAGGGGTTGCACCTTGCGTGAATGATAGTAGTATCGCTACGGTGAATATTAACAATCAACCCAATGCAGGCGTAGATGGACCTGCACAAATAATCTGTGAGAGTGCCACCACTACGGTTGACTTATTTACTCTAATTAGTGGAGAACAACCAGGAGGAACTTGGACCAGAAGTTCAGGAACCGGAGGAATATTCAACGCTTTAGCAGGAACATTTGTCCCTACTATTGGCGCTACCTCCAGTACATTTACTTATACTTTACTCGGCACAGCGCCTTGTGTGAATGATAGTAGTTTGGCTAGTGTGACTATTTTGCCAACGGCTAGTATCTCGTTGACCTCAGGGGTAAGTACACAAACACTTTGTGTCAACGATAATATCACACCGTTTTCTTATACCATTGGCAATGGAGCATTAGGGGCATCGATTACCTCTGGAAGTTTACCACTTGGAGTGAACCCTATTTTTACGGCAGGAGTGCTGACCATCAGCGGTACGGCCTTGGAGCCAGGCACCTTTAATTTTGTGGTTACTACCACCGGAGGATGTTCTTTTTCATCATTAAGTGGCGTATTGGTTGTTCGACCTGAAGTTGAATTGATTCTGACTTCTTCAACAAGTACCACTTTTCAAAGTGCTTGTATCAATGAACTTATCGACCCGATAACCTATAGAACAGAGAACAATCCGACAAGTGTTACAGTAACGGGATTGCCTACGGGCGTGACAAGTACTTACTCGGGTGGGGTGTTAACGATCTCAGGTTCGAGTTCAGTCGTGGCTACCTATCCTTATGTGGTGACAACTGTTGGCGGTTGTGGCGTAGCTTCATTAAACGGTACCATTACTATCGATCCTAATGTGACTATTGCTTTAGTGAGTTCAACGGCTTCACAAACGGTTTGTATCAACGATGCGATACTTCCTATTACCTATCAAGTAGGCAATGGAGCAACGGGAGCCTCATTAGTAGCCGGAAGTGTTCCTGAAGGTATTCAAGGGAATTATAATGCTACAACAAAAACCTTTACCATCAATGGGGTCACTACAGAATCGGGAACTTTCACTTATATCATTAGAACTTTAGGCGGATGCGGTACAGCGAGTTTAACCGGTACCATAAATGTCAATCCGCTTCCTGAGATTAATTTACCACAAGATGGATACATTTGTGTTGACCCATCTGGAAACCCAATTTCGGATTATACCTTGACCACTAATTTAAGTACATCACAATATAGTTTTGAGTGGTCCGACATCAATGGTGTCATTGCTGGAGAAACAGGTAATAGTTATTTAGCGACGGTTCCGGGGCAATATAGTGTTCAAGTCACAAATTTAGCAACGAATTGTTCCAATATAGAAAATGCAACGATTGTTCCTTCCTTGGCTCCAAGTGCTGCCTATAGCTCAGAGACCACTTATTTTGATGCAGATCAGGAGGTTGTGATTACTGTAGAACCACCGGGAGATTATTTGTATCAGTTGGATTCAGGACCGTTTCAAACTCAGAATTTCTTTGTAGCACTGCTTTCAGGAACCCATATTGTGACTGTTAAAGACAAGTTTGGATGCGGATCGGTGCAGACTAGTTTCACTATTATAAACTACCCGAAATTCTTTACACCAAATGGCGATAGTTATAATGACACTTGGAATATATTTGAAATCGCAGACCAAACGGAGGCTTATATTTATATATTTGATCGCTACGGTAAATTGATTAAACAAATTGCTACAAAAGGCGAAGGCTGGGACGGAAAATATAACGGAGCAGACTTACCTGGAGATGATTATTGGTTTAAATTATTTTATAAAGAGAACGGACAAGACAAAGAATTTAGGTCCCATTTTTCTTTGAAAAGATAAATATTGCGATTAAGATATTCTGATGGTAATATTTTTGCATTGAATAGTCAAGCTAATACAAAATTTATATCTTTGACAAGTTCCCAAAAAAATCTTAAATAGTAAGTATTTCGTATGAGTTAGTTAATGATTTTGGAGGATTGTTTCAGAAGTGTTTAGTAGATTTGTTTCAGAGATTAGATGATAATTAGTAAAAATTTTAGCCCCATTTTTCAACAAAACGATATATAAAATGAATATAAAAAAATTATTATTATTGATTGTGTTTTTTGTTTGTCAATATTCTTTTTCGCAAGAAGGGATAGCGGTGTATTCAGATTACTTATCGGATAATTACTACTTATTGCACCCATCAATGGCGGGAGCTTCTAGTTGTTCAAAATTAAGATTGACTGGACGTCAACAGTGGTTTGGACAGAAAGACGCCCCATCACTGCAAACATTGAGTTTCAATGGAAAAATTGGAGAAAGTGATCAATCAGGTGCAGGAGTTATTGTTTATAACGACAAGAATGGGTATCATTCTCAGCAAGGAATAAAAGCAACTTATGCACACCATATTATGTTTTCTAGAGATGCCGTTGATATGAATCAGTTGTCTTTTGGTATGAGTGTGGGACTTACGCAAAGTACACTAGATCAAAGTCAATTTTTGCAAGGAGGTATTTTTGATCCAATTGTTGATGGTAGCATACAAAAGTACTCGTATTTCAATGTTGATGTTGGTATGTCGTACAATTATCTTGAATTTTACACGCATTTCACGGTGAAAAATGCTATTGAAACCAGAAGAAAGATCTATACGGAATATGAAAGTGATGATATTAGAAAATTTATTATTAATTCAGGGTATGTTTTTGGTAACGAAGATGGTTTATTATGGGAACCAAGTGCTATGTTTCAGTTGGTGAATGAAACAAAAGAAAAGACAATTGATGTCAATTTGAAAGTCTATAAGCAATTAGAAGTTGGAAGGCTTTGGGGTGGTTTGTCTTATAGAAGGAGTTTAGATGGTGCGGAATACAGAGATGGTACAAGTACTCAAACTCAAAAATTGCAGTATATCACACCAATTGTAGGTTTAAATTATAAAAACTATATGCTTTCTTACACCTACTCAGTTATTACGGGAGCTGTAAAATTTGATAATGGAGGCTTTCATCAAATTACTTTAGGAATGAATATCTTTTGTAGACCAGAAAAATATCACTGTAATTGTCCAGCAATTAATCCTTAAAAATTTAATTCAAGTCCCAATAATATGGGACTTTTTTTTACAATGCTAATAAAAACGGTTAACGGGAAAAGTCCAATAATACCAGAAGACTGCTTTATTGCTGAAAACGCTACCATCATAGGTGAAGTTGTTTTTGGGTCTTCATGTAGTGTTTGGTTCAACGCTGTCATAAGAGGCGATGTTAATTCAATCTCCATTGGTAATATGGTTAATATTCAGGATGGAGCAATTGTTCATTGCACGTATCAAAAGCACGCTACTGTAATCGGCAATAATGTTTCAGTCGGACATAACGCAATTGTTCATGGATGTACAATTGAAGATAATGTCTTAGTGGGGATGGGAGCAATAATAATGGATAACTGTCATATTGGAAGTAATTCTATCATCGCTGCCGGAGCCGTAGTTACCCAAAACACTACTGTGCCTTCAGGTTCAATTTATGCTGGAGTGCCTGCAAAATGGGTAAAAGATATTAACACATCCGATTTTGGCACCGAAATTAATCGCATTGCTAATAACTACTTGTTGTATTCAGGATGGTATAAAGACGATAAGTAGAATCAAAAGTCTTTGTAGATTACTTCGTACTTATTTTTCAGAATTTCTCGAAGTACTTTTTTGTTTCCATTGGTGTAAAACTGCGTATTAGCTTCGCTTTCATCATGCAATCCAACTCTTTCCTTTAGAACATTTAAAGTTTGTTTCGCAACGGCTTCGCCAGAATCGATTATTGTTATGTGATTAGGGAGAATTCTTCTTAATTGAGGTATCAAAAAGGGATAATGACTGCAACCAAGAACCAAGAAATCTATATTTTTCTCTACCATTGGATCTACATAAGAATGAAGGAGTTCAGTCATTTTCGTTGACTCTAATTCGCCATTTTCAATGAGTTCTACTAGGCCGTACCCAACCTGTTCAATAATTTTTGTGTCCTGATACATTTCAAGTGACTTGTTAAACAACTCACTGCTTAACGTTCCTTTCGTGGCTAAAATTCCAATAATCTGTGTATTGGAATGAATTGCTGCAGGCTTAATCGCTGGCTCAATCCCGATGAATGGGACTTGATATCGTGAACGCAGTTCCTTAATTGCATTGGTTGTAGCTGTATTACAAGCCACTACAATTATTTTTGCTTTTTTTGACAGCAGAAATTCGGTGTTCTTAATGCAGAGTGCTAAGATTTCTTCTTTCGATTTTACTCCATAAGGGGCATTTTTACTGTCTGCGAGATAGATTGTGTTTTCATTTGGCATTAAATTGTGAATCGCTGACCAAATCGATATGCCACCAACACCTGAATCAAATAGACCTATGGGATTATTGTTCGTCATAAAACAAAGGTAAAAAAAAACTACTCAATCCTATGTTCGAATTGAGTAGTTCAAATGATGACAATAATAATATTAGAATCCTAAATCCTTTTTTACGTCAGCTGTTATGTTTGGTCCATCCGTCAAAAGAAGACCTTCTGAGTTCAAAACGTATTGATACCCTTTTGCTTTTCCAACTTTTTGAATAGAGGCTTTTACCTTTTCCATGATTGGTTTTACAATATCCGCTTCTTTTTGTTGTAATTCTTTTTGAGCATTATCTCTGTAATCAACAATTCTTTTTTGCATGTCTTGAACCTCTTTTGATCTAGTTTCATTTACTGCATCGGTTACGGTAGTTGCTTCTTGCTCGTATTTCTTTAATTTATTTTGATACTCATCAACCATGGTTTTATATTCACCATCATATGTGCCGCTTAATTTTTCTAATTGTTTTTGAGCGTCAAGCATAGCTGGCATTTTTGCCATTAATTCACTAACATCAACATGGGCTAACTTTGCTTGCGCATGAATTTTTTGATTGCCAGCAACGAAAAGAAACGCTGCTACTACTAAGATTTTAAATTCTTTCTTCATTTTTACTATTAATTAACTGTTCTTAAACTATTTATACAAATTATTTTCCTTCTTTCGCTTTTTTTGCAGCTTCTCGTTCTTCAAGTGCTTTTTTCTTTTTTTCTTCAATGGCTTTTTTACGATCCTCAATTATTTTAGCTCGTTCTTCGGCTGTTTTTAGTTTTTTGCTTACCGCAGTTGTATCAGCACTTTTCTTCGGTAATTTTTCTACAGGTATTTTCGTCTCAGTTTTGTTTGAAATCGAGTCTTTCTTAGCATTTACTCCGGCACTTCTTTTGCGTCCTTAGTCTCTTGAAGTAGTTTCTTTTTATCTTCAATTGCCTTCTTACGATCTGCTAAGACTTTAGCTCTTTCTTCTGCGGCTTTTTGCTTCTTTATAACAAGTGAACTATCGATTTCCTTTTTAGGTGCAACTGGTTTAATGTTTTTCTCGACTTTTATGGATGTAGAGTCTTGCGATTTTTCTGTCTTCACATCATTCTTTAAAGGTAATGGTGTTCCATTTTTCAGTGCGTCCTTCTCAGCTTTTGCTTGCTTTTTCTTTTCTTCCAATGCAAGTTTTTTCTCTTCAGCTAATGCCTTTCTATCCGCAATTAATTTTTCTCTCGCTGCTTTCCTTTCGTCAAGTTTCTTATTTCTTTCGGCTAAAGCTGGGCTTTCATCGACCATATCTTCTTTGGCTTCTTTGGCTTCCTCTTCTTTTAATTGTTTTTTTGTGAGTTGATTTCTCTTATTTGTTCTAGTAATCACTCTTATGACTTGATCGCTAATATCATATCTTTTTGCGGCAAATAGAATTGTTAGGTCCGACGTCTTATTCAATATAAAATCATATTTTTTTGCTTCTGCAATGTCTTGAGCCGCATTAAAAACTTGGTCTTGAACAGGTTGTGCTAAAACAGCTTTTTGTATTGTTAAATCGCCTTTTGGTCCAAATCTCTTCTCTTGGTAATCTAATAGTTCTTTTTCTTGAAATACAATTTCTTCTTCTCGCTCTTCTAATAGCTCTTTGGTTAGGAGCACTCTTTCTGTGGCCAAAAGATCTTTTAATCTAGAAATTTCATTTTTCTTAGTTTCAATTTCCTGTTTCCACTTTTGAGCTTTTTGCTCTAGTTGATTTTTGGCCTCGTTATAATCTGGTACATTTTGAAGTATGTATTCCATATCGATGTAACCTATCTTAACTCCTCTAGATTGCCCATGAACTAATGTAAAAGCAGGTATCAAAAGCAACAGTAATACAATATGTTTTTTCATACTTTTTAAATTTCGTTAGAAAATTCCATGCCAAATATAGTTAATTTTAAAATTGCTGACCAATAATAAAGTGCGTTTCCAATCCATTTGCTTTTGTTTGTCCTGTTAAAGGGTCAAATCCGTAGCCAAAATCTATTCCGAGCAAACCAAAGGCTGGCATAAAAATCCGCAGTCCCGCACCGGCAGATCGCTTAAGTTGAAATGGGTTGTAAGTACTGAATGTCTCATACGCATTTCCTCCTTCAACAAATCCTAGTATATAAATGGAGGCTGCAGCTTTTAAAGTAATTGGGTACCTCATTTCTAAAGAAAATTTGTTATAGATGGGGCCTCCATTATTCGATGACAAAGAGTTATTGGGATAACCTCGTAATTGTACAATTTCTCGTCCATCTTGTGCAAAATTTGCAAGTCCATCTCCTCCGACAAAGAAACGTTCAAATGGAACAATTCCTCGGTCGTTGTTATAGGCTCCAAGATATCCAAATTCGCTTAAAGTTCTTAGAACCAATTTACCATAAATTTTTGTAAACCAATCTGCTTTGAACTTAATTTTGTAGTACTCCAACCAATTAAATCTTTTTTGATCTACTTTGCTCACGTCTGCAGCTGCTTCTTGGTATGTTTCTACTTTGTTTCCATTGGCATCAATGTAATCTCCTGGGTTAATGAATCCTTGTCCATTCGCATTTGGTATTTGCGTTGAGCCTTCGTTCTGTCTTTTGTATTCTTCTAGATTTCCTAAATTAGCGTAGTCTACATTATCAAATAATGAATATGGAATGGTAAACTTCCCGGATATACTGAATTCAGAGCCGTACATTGGGAAAATAGGGTTTATTCCTTTATTATTTCTGCTTAGTCCAATTGTATAGGCAAGGTTTCTAGAAGTACCGTCACCAAATGTAAATAAACCAATATTATAATTGTTTAAGTCATAAAATTGAAAACTAAGAGACTGTGAAAGAACAAAAAAGTCGTCTGGGAAGTTAAGTCTTCGCGCTAAGCCAACATTGGCGGAAATAATATTAAAATTTCTACTTTTGTCTACACCACTACCCGTATTTGCAAACTGTTTACTGTATGCCAGTGAGCTACTAAATTGGATTGGTTTTTTTCCTCCAAACCACGGTTCCGTAAACGAAATACTATAGGTTTGAAAAAATGAACTGGCTTGGAATCTTAGAGCAACTTTCTGACCGTCGCCCATTGGCAGAGGTCTGTAAGCATCTTTTTTGAATATATTTCTTGCTGAAAAGTTATTAAAGGAAAGTCCTAAAGTACCAATAAAGCCTCCTCCACCATAACCGCCTTGCAGTTCAATTTGACTTGATCCTTTTTCGACAAGTTTGTATTCAATGTCAACGGTACCAGCTCCAGCATCAACATTCTTAAAAATTGGTTCGATGGCTTCTGGATCAAAATAACCCAGTTGACCAATTTCTCTGATGGTACGAACTAATTCTTCTTTACTGTATTTTTGACCCGGTTTAGTTCGCAATTCTCGATATATTACTTTATCATTTGTCTTGTCGTTACCAACAACCGTTATGTTATTAAAATAGGCAAGTGGACCTTCCACAATACGTATTTCAAAATCGATGGTGTCATTGCTTGTCTTTACTTCTACCGCATTAATATTGGAAAACAAATAGCCGTTATTTTGATACAAATTCGTAATATCTTCCCCATCAGGTTTTGATTTATCAGCAATTCTTTTTTCTAGCAAAACACCATTATATACGTCTCCTTTTTTTATTCCAAGTATGTTGCGTAATCCGTTATCAGGATATATAGTATTGCCTAAGAACTTAATATTTCCAAAATAGTACTTTCGTCCTTCTTCAATATTAATTTTTATTGACAAGTCTTTCTTGTTCTTATCAAAGGCAACAGTGTCAGAAACTACTCTGGCATCTCGATAGCCATTTTCTTTATACTTACTGATGATTTTTGTCAAATCCTCCTTGTACTTGTCCTTAATATATTTTGAGGCCTTGAAAATACGAATGGGATTTTTTTCTTTCGTATTCTTCATAGCTTTTCTAAGCTTGTTGTCTGAATACTTTTCATTGCCAGTAAAGGAAATTTCCTTGACTTTTATCTTGTTTCCCTTAAAAACATTGACAAACATCTTAACCTCATTCCCCGATGTAGTATCTGGAATCGTTCGAATTGTTACTTTTGTATTGTAAAATCCATCTTTTTTATATTTGTTTTCAATATAATTTTTGGTGGTCGTTAGAAGATTTTCATTGACAATTTTTCCTTTGGTCAGTCCGTTGTCTTTTATAAGTTCTTCAGTCTTTTTCTTCTTTACGCCTGCGAACTTCACTTCACTTAGTTTTGGTAACTCAATAATGTTGAGTTCAAGAAACAAACTATCTCCAACTGTTTTTGTAACAAAAAAATCAATCTCGCTAAACAAGCCTAATTTACCTAATTTCTTGATTGCGTTACTAATTTCCTCGCCAGGGATTGTGATTTCTTGGCCCTTTTCTAAGCCGGCGAATGTTACGACAGTTTGTTTGTTGAAGCTTATTTTTCCGGTAACATCTACATTAGCCAAAATATATTTTACTCCTTGATCGAAAGGAATCCTATCTTGAGCATTTGTTTGTGAAATCCAGCAAAAAAGCGATACGAGAACGGCTAATCTTAATCCTTTATATGACACTAAAAATTTATTTAATTTGTTCACTTGTTTTTCCAAACCTTCTTTCTCTATTTTGATAACTTATTATCGCTTCATATAAATCAACTTCCCCAAAATCTGGCCATAAAACTTGCGTAAAATATAATTCGGCGTAGGCAATTTGCCACAATAAGAAATTACTAATTCTATGCTCTCCACTTGTGCGAATTAATAAATCGACATCTGGCAAATTTCGCGTGTAAAGATGTTGATTAATAATCGATTCGTCAATACTATCTATTGAAATTACATTATTTTTAACTTTACTAGAAATATCTTTAATGGCATGAATAATTTCTTCCCGCGAACCGTAACTCAGAGCAATCGTCAATGTCATTCGCTTATTACCCGCGGTCTTTTCTTTAACATCTAGAAGTTTCTTATGTGCAGATTTTGGCAGTCTTTCAATATTGCCTATGGTGAGGAGTTTAATATCATTTTCAATTAAACTTTTGACTTCACTTTTTAGCGAATTAATGAGTAATTTCATTAAAATATCCACCTCGATTTTTGGTCTGTTCCAATTTTCTGTAGAAAAAGCATACAACGTAAGATTCTCAATCCCTAATTTGGCGCAGGTTTCCACGACAACGCGAACAGATTTGGAACCGTTTTCATGCCCAACAGTTCTCATTAAGCCTTGTTGTTTTGCCCAACGTCCATTTCCATCCATAATAATAGCGACATGCTTAGGAAGTTGGTCTTTATTTATCTTATCTAATAATTTTTCCATATTACTCAGAACAAAAACAAGGTTTTTCGCCAAATGTGTAAGTCAAAGTAAAACCGGTAAAAACGTACCAGTCTTTACTTGTCAAGTTACCAAACTTTAAATCGCTATATTTTGAACTCCTTGGTTTACTTCCGTCAATGTCATCCGCGAATGAATTTCTTGCGCCTACTTCAAATCCTATCACAAAGTTTTCAAATACCCGCCCTTTGACTCCGACAATCATCGGTACAGCGATAGTGCCTCGAGAAGCATCTGTTTTATATTCACCATCTTTAATATATAAACTCTCATATCGCAAATAACTCAATCCGGTAAAAACGTATGGAGTAAACTGTGGATTAGAATCGTGCAAATCAAATTCAAAAAAATCAAATTCTAATCCGGCACAAAACTCTTTGATGTCATTCTTAAATCGAAAATCTCGTTCAACTCTCGATGTCATATCGGAATCTGCATCATAGGAACTTAATCTGCTTTGTATGTAGGAAAAACGCCATGTGTGTCTTGGGCTTCTGTTCCATTTATATAATAATCCAAAAGCAGGTTTTTCTGGAGAAATATAATCAGTTGGCCCGATATCACCGATAAAGTTGCTGCCGCCCATAAAGACTCCAATTTCATGAATTTGTGCCTCTAATGACGGTGCCATTAAAAGGAAAATAAACGCAAATACAATTCTCTTCATTAATTCAAAAATAGCGTGCAAATATAATAATTATGAAGTCTTGTTTAACATCAAAATTGGTTTTCTCGTAATTTAAAATAAAACGGTGGAAAACAATCAAAAATTTGTCAACCGTTAGCATAAGTAAACGCTAATTTTAGAGATATAGTGTTCAAAAAGAGGAGTGTTTAATTTCTTTTGTCTTCACCCCACAATAATTTGTTTCGAAGTGTTTTCAAAAACGTCTCCCCCATAATCTCAACCATATTGATTTTGTAGGGAGTTTTCTTTATTATGAGGATAGATTCATTCCGAACAGATGCAATCCTAGAATCGAGAGAAACCAAGTAAAAATCTTCTCTTCCGGAAACTCTTAATCGAATTTCAGTTGAGTCGGGAATGACCAATGGGCGCGCGTTCAAATTATGCGGCGCTATAGGAGTGATGACAAAACTGGATACATCTGGCATCAAGATTGGCCCGCCACAACTTAAAGAATAGCCAGTTGATCCTGTTGGTGTGGCAATGATTAGGCCATCTGCCCAATAGGAATTTAGATATTCATCGTTCAAATCGGTTTCAATCGTAATCATCGAAGTAGTGTCTTTCCTACTCACTGATATTTCGTTCAGTGCAAAATTAATTTCTTGAATATCTTCGTTTTCAGGAATACATTGTAACGACAACAAACTTCGCGGCGAAATCGTGTATTTTTTTTCAATAACCAGTTGCAAGAAATTGGCAATATTCTCTTTTTGAACCGACGCCAAAAATCCCAATCGACCAGCATTTACGCCTAGAAGCGGAATTCCTGAATCACGCACTAAAGTGGCCGCTCGCAACATCGTCCCGTCTCCACCAATACTAATCAGCATATCAAAACTAGAATCCAGTTCCGTATTTGAACTAAAAGTTTGGTATTGTTTCTCAATGATTTTCTTGTTATATAACATCGCCAAGAATTCCGACTCAATCACCATTTCAACAGAATTTCTATTAAAAAAGACAAAAATGTCCTTGATTATGGGCTCGGTGCTGTTTTGGTAATATTGACCGTAGATGGCGACTTTCATAGCGGGTTGTTTAATCGTTTAATCGTTTAAATGTTTAATCGTTTTTCCAAATCGACGATGAAACGCTTTCACGATTAAACATCTACATATTAAGGTATTTATCCAAATAATCAGAACGCTCTTTCAAATTGGTGATGTAAGCATCTTCCTGATGTTCGGAAATTATTTCGTAATTATATCGTCTAAAGGTCTGAATAATATCATTCATTGCTCCCAAACTAATCTTAACCGTAATTTGAACCAAATCT
This sequence comes from Flavobacterium sp., assembly GCA_016714905.1. Classification (GTDB taxonomy): domain Bacteria; phylum Bacteroidota; class Bacteroidia; order Flavobacteriales; family Flavobacteriaceae; genus Flavobacterium. The sequence goes on along the minus strand of JADKBW010000002.1, from coordinate 180,949 downwards.
GACGTCGCTTCAGAAACAAACAAGCCTAAAAGTCTGCCGTTATTGCTTTCTACAATTTGCGCAATTTGACTCATCGAATAATCGATAATCGGTTTTTGTACGACAATAATGCCACCCGGCTCTTTCAAAAATGGGGTTTCATGGAAAAACTTAATAATGTCATCCAATTCATAATAACCAACATACAAATTGTTCGCATCCAAAACCGGAACTACATTCGAATGATTCTTTGCAAAAACCTCTAACACATCCAACCACATCATGGTGTTTCTAGCAAAAAAAGGCTCTAAAGTATATCGGTAATCACTAATCTTTTTGTCTGCATCAAACGTATCCACATCATCCAAAGCAATACAGCCCATATAAACACCCTCGTCCAATACGGGAAAATGAGTAAAGGTCAACTCATGGAAAAAATCTTGCACCTCAACCACGGTATCCGTGCTGTTAATCGCTTTAAAATCACTATTGATATAGTCTTTAATATCAGTCATATTTCTCTTGTTCTTACTCGATGCAAAATAATCAAATTTATGCAATACGACCTACATTAACTTTCTATTTTTGCCACAACAATTTAGATTATGACAAAATTAAGTGTAAACATCAATAAAATAGCGACCTTGCGTAATGCGCGTGGCGGCAATGTCCCCAACCTTTTGCAAGTGGCCAAAGATATTCAACAATTCGGAGCGCACGGAATTACCATTCATCCACGACCAGATGAAAGACACATTCGCTATCAAGATGCACGCGATTTGAAACCCATCGTCTACACCGAATTCAATATCGAAGGGAATCCACAGCACAATTTCATCGACTTAGTCCTCGAAACCAAACCTACTCAAGTAACGTTAGTGCCCGACGCGATTGGCGCTATTACCTCGAGCGCAGGCTGGAATACCATCGAGCACCAAGCGTATCTCAAAGAAGTCATCCAAGAATTCCAACGAAACCATATCCGAACTTCCATCTTCGTCGATCCGGTTCTAAAAATGATCGAAGGCGCCAAAGCAACCGGAACCGATCGTATCGAACTGTATACAGAAAGCTTTGCGTACGAATATGGTTTGGGTAACAAAAAAGGCATCGAACCTTATGTCAAAGCTGCCGAATTGGCCAACGAACTGGGTCTCGGAATCAACGCAGGGCACGATCTAAGCCTCGACAATATTCAGTTTTTCAAACAAAATATTCCTGGCCTTCTCGAAGTTTCTATCGGTCATGCGCTGATCTGCGAATCGCTCTACCTCGGCCTCGATAATGTAGTCAATATGTATTTGAATAAATTAAAATAGTAGGGCGTGACCACAAGGGTCGGGCTATCCGTTGCATATCTTTTCTGTTACACTACGCGCGAGGGATTCTTAACAAGGCTTTCCATCTCTCCCAACCCCCTGACACAACACCCACAACCCACAACTCACAACCCACAACCTATGAAACTCTACTCCAAAATAGAAGCTCCGGCACACGAGGGTATAGCCCGAACTGGCGCAGCAAAACCACTCCTCATTCTCCACGGATTCCTCGGCATGTCCGACAACTGGAAAACCCTAGGCACACAATACGCTACTTTGGGTTACGAAGTTCACATGCTCGACTTGCGCAACCACGGACGAAGTTTCCACTCTGAAGTTTTTAATTATGAGGTCATGGTGCAAGATATCCTCGATTATTGCCAAGAACACAAGCTGAGCAACATCGATATTATCGGTCATTCTATGGGCGGAAAAGTGGCGATGCTTCTGGCAGTCGAACATTCCGATTTGATTCACAAGCTCATTGTGGGCGACATCGGTCCGAAATATTACCCGCCGCACCATCAAGAAATCCTCGCCGGGCTCAATGCCGTCGATTTTTCTCAAAAACCTTCCAGAACTGAAGTCGATGCAATAGTTGCACAACATATTCCAGATTTCGGAACGCGTCAATTTTTGCTTAAAAGCTTATATTGGCAAACGCCTGAGCAGTTAGCATTTCGTTTCAACTTAGCTGTTTTTACTCGTGAAATTGAAAACATCGGAACGGCGCTTCCAGCAAATTCGCATTTTGACAAACCCACTTTGTTTATTCGTGGAGGCAATTCCAAATACATCAAAGACGAAGATTTTGAAAGCATCAAAAATCATTTTCCAGTTGTTGTTATAGAAACCATTCCCAATGCTGGGCATTGGTTGCACGCTGAGAATCCGAAATTGTTTTTTGAAATCACCGCTTCGTTTTTGGAGGGGTAATTTGATTACTTTTGATATGATTTAAAAATAAATAGCATGAACTTACTTTTTAGAATATTATTGACTGCCGTTTTAGTCGTCGTCATAGCGCATTTTATGCCAGGAGTTTCAGTCGATACTTTTACCACGTCGCTGATTGTCGCTGTAGTTCTCGGATTACTCAACATTTTTATAAAGCCCATTCTCATTTTATTCACTTTACCCATCACGATTGTGACGTTTGGCTTGTTTTTGCTCGTCATCAATGCGTTGATTATTTTGCTGTGTACAAAAATCGTTGGCGGATTTCACGTTGCGAGTTTTTGGACTGCCGTGTTTTTTAGTATTATTCTGTCGATTTCTCAGTCTATTTTATTTAAAAATTCAAAGGATAAATAAAACAATTTCAAAAGAATAAAAACTTGTTTGGGTGGTTAAAATGTTCTAATTTTGCCACCCAATTTTATTACGTAAAAAGATCACAATGGATATTAAAAGAGTCGCAATTGATGCGGTAAACGAAGTAATCGTGATGCAAGTAGTGCACATGGATTATAAAGGACAAGTGCAAAAAAGAATCAACGAAAAGATGCCTTTGGCTACCGTGAAAGGTTTCAGAAAAGGACAAGTTCCAAGAGATTTAGTTGAAAAACAATACGGAAAGGCAATCAAGATAGAAGAAGTAGACAAAGTCGTTCAATTGGCTTTGACGCGTTATTTAGAATCAGAACGATTGAATTTATTGGGTTCACCACTTCCAAAAATCAACGAGAATTTTTCTTGGGATGACGAAGAATTAACTTTCGAATACGAAATTGGTTTAGCGCCAGACTTCGAAATCAATTTAGACGCAAAAAACGATATCATCAAATATATCGTAAAAGCAGACGATAAATTAATCGATGATCAAGTTACTCGAATTCAAAAACAATTTGGAACGCCGATTCCACAAGAAGTGGTGGCAGAGAATTCCGATGTAACAGGAACATTCAACAACGAAGAAAAAGGAATCAACGCCAAATCAACTTTCGCTTTAGACATTTTTAAAGACAAAAAAACAGGCGCTTCTTTCCTTGGTAAAAAGGTAGGTGATGCCGTAACTGTAAAAACCAAAGGTTTGTTTGAGGACGATCACATGTTGATGGATTATTTAAAAGTGAGTCATGACGACGTGCACGGTCTTGATGTTGATGTTACGTTTACCATCGAAGCCATCAACGGAGCCGATTTGGCAGAATTAAATCAAGAACTTTTTGACAAGCTTTTCGGTGAAGGAAAAATTGCTTCCTTAGATGAATTAAAAGACAAAATTAAAGAAGATGCCGAGAATCAATTTGCTTTGCAAGCAGATCAAAAATTGATGGCTGACGTTACGAATTTCTTAATAGACAATACCAAATTTGATTTGCCAGCAGAGTTTTTAATCAAATGGTTGCAGACCACTGGTGAGAAAAAATTATCGGCGGAAGAAGCTAAATTCGAATACGAAAGATCTGAAAAAGGTTTGCGTTTTCAATTAATTGAAGGAAAAGCGTTGGCCCAGAATAATATTCAAATTACATTCGAAGATCTAAAAGCGTATACGTCAAAAGCGATTCGTGCTCAAATGGCGCAATACGGACAAATGAATCCAACTGAAGAGGAAGTAGAAGGAATTGTGGCTCGTGTATTGTCGAATCAAGAGGAAGTGAGAAGACTTTCACAACAAGTAGTTAGCGAAAAAATGTTGGAAATTTTCAAGGAAAAAGCCAATGCTGCCACTAAAGAAGTGACTTACCAAGAATTTATTGCAGCCTCATACGGCGAATAAATCAAAATAAATACATATATTTGGGCGTCAAATGAAAAATTTTGACGCTCATTTGTTTTTTTAAATGCTATAAAAAGAAAACTCTGCTATGAACTACGGTAAAGAATTTAAAAAATTTGCTACAAAACATCATGGTGTAAATAATTTGTATTACGACAAAATCGTGAATGCAATGACACCAACGAATATGACGCCATATATCATTGAAGAACGCCAGTTGAATGTTTCTCAATTGGATGTTTTTTCTCGTTTGATGATGGATAGAATCATCTTTTTAGGAACCGGTATCGACGACCAAATCGCCAATATCGTGCAAGCGCAATTGTTGTTTTTGGAAAGTGCAGATGCTTCTAAAGACATACAAATCTATTTGAATTCACCTGGCGGAAGTGTTTATGCTGGTTTGGGAATTTATGATACTATGCAATACATCAAGCCTGACGTAGCGACAATTTGCACCGGAATGGCAGCTTCTATGGGAGCCGTTTTATTATGTGCAGGTGCCGCTGGGAAACGTTCGGCTTTACCGCATTCTCGAGTGATGATTCACCAACCTTCTGGAGGCGCGCAAGGTGTGGCAACAGACATGGAAATCAATCTTCGCGAGATGTTGAAATTGAAAGACGAATTGTATCAAATTATTTCCCAACATTCTGGACAAACTTTCGATAAAGTGCACAAAGACAGTGAAAGAGATTACTGGATGATTGCGGATGAAGCGAAAGAATACGGAATGATTGATGAAGTTTTAAGACGATAATAACGTTGAGTTTTTGGACTTAACTTTAAATAAAAAACAATGGCAAAAGAACTATTAGATTGTTCGTTTTGTGGTCGAAAAAAACCTGAAACCAATCTTTTGATTGCTGGAATCAATGCACACATTTGTGATAAATGTATTGAACAAGCTCATGGAATTGTATTGGAAGAATTAAAAACCAATGGCAATTCTAAAATGGCGGCGGATCTAGTTTTGAAGAAACCGCAAGAAATCCGGGCTTTTCTGGACCAATATGTGATTGGCCAAGATCAGACTAAAAAAGTCATGGCTGTAGCCGTTTATAATCACTACAAACGTTTAATGCAACAGCAATTAAATGATGATGTGGAAATTGAAAAAAGCAACATCATAATGGTTGGTCAAACCGGAACCGGAAAAACTTTGGTCGCCAAAACCATTGCCAGAATGCTTGATGTTCCTTTAGCAATTGTTGACGCAACAGTTTTAACAGAAGCGGGCTATGTTGGAGAAGATGTTGAGAGTATCTTAACTCGTTTGTTGCAAGCAGCCGATTATGATGTGACTAAGGCAGAAAGAGGAATCGTTTTTATTGATGAAATCGATAAGATTGCTCGTAAAAGCGATAATCCTTCGATAACGCGAGATGTTTCAGGTGAAGGCGTGCAACAAGCTTTGTTGAAATTATTAGAAGGAACAGTGGTCAACGTTCCGCCAAAAGGAGGAAGAAAACATCCCGATCAAAAGTTCGTCGAAGTAAATACCAAGGATATTTTATTTATTGCGGGTGGTGCTTTTGACGGAATAGAAAGAATCATTTCTAAACGTTTAAATCGTCAAGCTGTCGGTTATAGCACTTCTAAGAATGTCGATAATATTGACAAAGACAATCTTCTGCAATATATCATTCCGAAAGACATCAAAGATTTCGGATTAATTCCAGAAATTATTGGCCGTCTTCCAGTTTTGACGCACATGGATCCACTAGATAAGGAGACGTTGCGTGCCATTCTCACAGAACCAAAGAATGCATTAATTAAACAATATCAAAAATTGTTTGCCATGGATGATGTGGATTTTATCATCACCGACGACGCTTTAGATTTTATCGTTGATAAAGCGTTAGAATATAAGTTAGGAGCACGAGGATTGCGATCTTTATGTGAAGCGATATTAACAGATGCGATGTACGAATTGCCAAGCAATGATGAAAAAGTACTACATATCGATAGAGATTACGCCAGCGATACGTTGACTAAAAACTTATTGAAACGACTTGAAATAGCTTCGTAAGTATAAGATTAATATAATAGAAAATCCCGCTTCATTGACGCGGGATTTTTTTATTACTTCAACTTTTTTATTTCAAAATTCCACCACCGCTTTGCACTTTTTCAGTCTGTATTTCGGTGTTGTCTTTGTCTAATTTTAAGTTGCCAAAGTTATACGTTAACGATATTCTAAAAACTCGGGAATCGTCTTTTTTGTAAAAAGTAGTCTCAAGATTCTGACCAGCAATTAGGGCATTTACGTTATTCGCATTAAACACATCAAAGGCATGTAATCCAATTTTCAATTTCTTATTCATAAAATCTTTGCTAAAAGAAATGTCAAATTGTTGGATGGGTTTCGTCACTTTATAAATCTGCCAGTTTCCGGACGGCAATATATAATAGGTCATCGAGTTTCTGATGCCCCATGGTAAAATAAATTGAGCTTCAGCAGCATAATTCATTATTGCTTTATTCGAGTATGGAAAGTCATATCCTTCAATGTCAGACTTAATGTAATTAATACTCAGATAAATGTAATTCATCTTGTCAATCGTATTCATTCTCTTTTGGAATTCCTCTTTGCCCTTTAGAAAATAATCTAATGGTATCGGAAAATTGAAGAAAGCGCTAAACGTACTAAACCTATCAAATTGCTGAAACGTTTGGTTGCTTACTGGTTCGGTTGCATTTGCATCAGCACTAAACACAAATAGATTATTATCTTTTGAAGTACTGTAATTCACTCCCAATTGAACAAAATCCATTGCGGATATCTTAAACTCATAGTTGTCAAAGAAAGTGGGATCTAATAAAGGATCACCTTGCGACGCATTGTATTGGTCAAAGTTCGATCCGTTATTTGGATCCAAACTATTGTAATTTGGCTGGTTAATTTTTTTAGAATACGAAGCGGACAAATTTATATCCTGAGTGATTTCATATAACGCACTTAGGTTCGGGAAAAAGTTGGAATTGGTAAAATCGATATTGATTTTTTCTCCTTCTTTTACCGCCGTTCTTTTGACTCTAAAATCTTCAAATCTTAAACCCGCCGTAAAACTAAACTTTTTAATTTTCTTTCTGGCTTCGACATAAAACGCTAAGTTATTTTCAGAATAATCAAAGTCGATGGTGCTTAAATTTGGAGAATTGAAATTATAATTCCCCAAATTGCCAACGTTCAAAACATTAAATTTTCCGCCAGTATTGATTGAAAATTTTGACTTATCGAAAGGAAAAGCAAAATCATATTTCAAATAATAATTCTGTAATGTGAAGTCCAGATTCGCATTATTGAAGGAATTAACATTTGCGATATTATCGATTGCGTTCGATTTGGTAATAGGATTTCTGTCGAATAAGTTACTAAAACCAATAATGTCTAAAGTGCTTCCGATAGTATCTAATTTGGTTTTATATTGTAAGCTAATTTCGTGGTTGCTATTTTTTGTTTTTGTTATTCCGTCATTCAAATAACTGATATTGTCGCCAAAAGTAGCAGCGTCAAAAACACTTCTGTCGTTAGCTAAATTCAAATTATAGTTGAATAAGAGATTTGATTTTTTTGATAGTCGATAATTAGTTCCACCGCGAAAATAGAGATTTCGATTGGTGTTGACGCTGAGGTTTTCTTGACGTAATTTTTGATTACCTAAAGCCGTGAAGGTTTGAACATTTCGTTGTAAAGTTTCGCTATCAATATAATTATAGCCAAGCATTGTTTGCCAACTCAAATTTTTTTCCTTGCCGTTTAGTAAAATTTGTGGACTCGGTTTTTGGTATTTATTGAAATTATAATTGATATTAAAGCTAGCATTTATTCCTTTTAAACGCTTCGAACTCATAATAATATTGATGATCGATCCGCTTGAATTCGCTTCAAACGCTGCTCCAGGATTATATATAAGTTCTACTTTTTCAATGGCACTTGCGGGAAGAGAAGACAAATAATTTTCTAAATCCGAACCGCTGAGCGAGCTGGGAGCTCCATCAATGTAGATGGAAATTCCTTTTGCATTTAGGGTTAAACCGCCGCTTGGCGTGGCAATGACTCCAGGTAACTTTTTGACCACTTCAAAAGCATTACCAGTACTTAACATGGGGTTGTCTTTGACGCTTACCGTCGTTTTGTCGGATTCAACTTTTAGAAATTGCTTTCTATTTCCATAAACGGTAACTTCTTTTAATTCTTGATCTTTAATTTTGGGAATAGAATCCTTGGATGTGATTTCTTGAGCAATTAATGGAAAAGACAAGAAAGCAACGCCGGCGAGTAATAATAATTTCATTGTGACCTTGATTTTTTTCCGCTGCGCTCCAACAATTCAGCTGCGCCTCGGGTGATTGATGATTGCCTTCTTAGACCATCATCTTGAAAGATTGTTACAGCCGCTACACAATTTTACCGTGATTATTTTCTGAAGACTGATGGCAAATTCCTTTCGGGCCGCAGCGCATTCTGTGTGGTCCACATGAAATGAAAATTAATATAGCAACAACAAGACAAAGAATCTTTTTCATACAAGGTCAAATATTTAATGAGATAAATTCTTGAGTTGTTCTAGATAATCTCTTTTGTTTGACAATCTGGGAATTTTGTGCTGACCTCCTAATTTATCTTGCTCCTTCAACCAATCGTAGAACAAGTTTTCGCGTGCCACATTTATTACTAACGGATTCAACGTCATATTGTTGTATCGTTTGGCTTCATAATCCGAGTTTAAAGATTGCAAAGTCTCGTCTAATATTTTTTGAAATTCATTGATATTATGAGGCTTATTTTTGAATTCTATCATCCATTCGTGAGCTCCTTTTTCTTTGTCTTGCATAAATATTGGTGCCACAGTGTAATCAACAACTTCTGAATTTGTAAGCTGGGACGCTTTCGAAATCGCTTGATCGGTATTCTCAACCATGAGTTCCTCACCAAAAACATTGATGTGATGTTTGGTTCGTCCTGTGACACGGATTCGGTATGGACTTAATGAAGTAAATCGGACTGTGTCGCCAACTAAATAGCGCCAAAGCCCCGCATTGGTTGAGATGAGAATGGCGTAATTCACATCTATTTCCACATCAGAAAGTCGAATTGCTTTTTCATCAGAAGTTCCAAAAACCGACATGGGAATAAATTCGTAAAAAATACCGTAGTCTAACATCAACAATAAATCGCTAGAATTATTTAAGTCTTGAATTGCAAAAAAGCCTTCAGAAGCATTGTATATTTCGTAGTATTTAAAACTGGAAGAAGGAAGAATTTTCTTGTATTGCTCGCGATAAGGTTCAAAGCTAACTCCGCCGTGAAAATAGACTTCCAAATTGGGCCAAATCTCCATCAAATTTGATTTACCTGTATCTTCCAACACTTTATTCATCAAAACCAACATCCATGAAGGAACACCAGCAAAACTGGTAACGTTTTCGTTTTTTGATTCCTCTATAATAGCCGTTATTTTGGTTTCCCATTCGCTCATTAATGAAACCCTGCTGCTTGGAGTACTACTAAACTCTGCCCAAATCGGCATGTTTTCAATCAAGATGGCCGACAAGTCGCCAAAAAAAGTGTTGTTGTTTTCATAGATTTGCGAACTGCCACCTAATCGTAAGCTTTTGCCAATAAACAATTGAGAATCCTCGTTGTTATTTAAGTATAAACAGAGTAAATCTTTACTGCCTTTGTAATGACAGTCTTCGAGCGCTTCACTACTTACAGGGATGAATTTGCTTTTTGCGTTGGTAGTGCCACTAGATTTGGCAAACCACTTAATAGGTGAACCCCAGAAAATATTTTGTTCTCCACTTCGAGTTTGTTCAATAAATGGCTCAATATCTTCGTAAATTGAAATTGGAATTCTTTCAGCAAAAGTGTTGTAAGATTTGATGGATGCAAAGTCATAATGCTTGCCCACCACTGTGTTTTCGGAAGCCCTAATGAGATTCATAAGCAATTCCTCTTGAACTTCATTTGGGTATTTTAAAAACAATTCAATCTGATGAATGCGTTGTTTCAAAACCCAGGAGGCAATAGAATTGATTATTGGTAAAGGCATTTTTGATGAATGATTTTAAAAGTATGTTTTACGTTTCGGGAATAAAATTTTAGTAACAAATCGATAACTTTACAGCTTTACCAAAATAACAAAAAATATAGCAGAAATTCTAATGCTATTTTTGGATAATCAGAGAAAAAATCAAATGAAGTACGAAGGAGTTTTAACTAAAATGCAATCCGAATTTGGAAATCCAATTCAATATTTCTTGGTATTCGAAAACAGTTTCTTGAACGTCAATCAGGTTTTAGGCAAGCAACTAACGATTCAGTTAGAAGGTTATCAATGTTTGAATTGTGGCAAGAGAAAAAAAATCTTCAGACAGGGATTTTGCTACGATTGCTTTTATTCGAGCCCTGCGGTGGGTGATTGGATTATGAAACCTGAATTAAGTACTGCGCATCTGGGAATTGCTGATCGGGATTTAGACTACGAATCGAAAGTGCAGTTGCAGCCGCATATTGTTTATTTAGCAACATCAAGCGAGGTGAAAGTGGGTGTGACCAGAAAAACCCAAGTGCCCACAAGATGGATTGATCAAGGCGCCGAGAAGGCAATCGCCATTGTGGAGGTTCCGAATCGTTATTTGGCCGGAATTACCGAAGTTGCCCTAAAAGAACATTTTGCAGACAAAACCAATTGGCGTAAAATGCTTACCAATGATATTGTTACCAACGATTTAATTTTAGAAAAAGCAAAGGTTGAGAGCTTACTTCCGCGAGAAGTGAAAGAATATTTTTTTTCCGATAAGAACGAGGTCTACGAAATGAAGTATCCAATTCTAGACTATCCAAAAAAAATCAACAGTCTTAGTTTAGAAAAAAATCCAAATTTCATAGGCGTCTTAATGGGAATCAAAGGGCAATACTTGCTTTTTGAAGATGGAACGGTTCTTAATGTCCGCAGTTCGGAAGGCAGCGTTGTTACCATTGATATATAAAAAAGCCCTAAAAATTATTAGGGCTTTATGCTTAAGTGCTTTTATTTTTTAAACAATCCATTGAGCAAATCTCCTGCTTTCTTTTTGATGTCTTCTTTTGCCGGAGATTTGGTTTTCGTTGTATCGGTTTTTGTATTTTTTTTAATTAAGTCTTCTAGAGCGTTGGTGCCTTGTTTTACTAATTTTTCTTTTTGTTGTTTTACCAATTGAGTAGTCAAATTAGTAATACCGCTCTTAATATCCGTGCTTATTTTTGGACTTTTGAAATTACCAGTAACCAATGCACTAATCGGAATGTTTTCTAATTTATTAACGTCTGCAGGAGACAATTTTGCCAACAGTTTATTGACCTCTGGTCCGAGATATTTTGCTGGAACGTCAAATTTAAGGTTGTAATTCATACTTTGATCGAACCCATGTTGACCACCAATATTCACTTTGGCCTCTTGGTATTTCAATTCGAACGGTTTGACGTTAACTTTTCCGTTGCTAAAATTCAGAGTTACTCTTTGATCTTTTAAATTCAATTTCTTTAAGTCCAAGAATGGAATATCAGTTCCTAATTTAGATAAAAGTGCCGATTTGCTTGGGTTGACCGTCGTCGAAAGCAATTGAGCAAATAAATCCCCTGAAAGGCTATTGACATCTGGCGTCATTTCCTTTTCGTTTAAGTTTCCAGATAATTTGATTGTTGTATTTATTTTTCCTTCGACAACTTCTGCAATCGGAGCGATTTTTTTCAACATATCTAATTGCGAAAAAGTCTTTTGAATGTCTACTGCTTTCATGCCTAAATCCATATTAAAAACAGGGATTTTCCCTTTTGTAGAAACATCGCCATTGGCTAAAATCTGTCCGTCAAAAATATCGGTCTTAATGTTTTCAAGTGTTACTTTTTGGTCTTTTATAGTGAGTTTACCCGAAACATTTTTCAAAGCCAAATTATCGTACAAAACAGTGTTTGCTTTTGCTGTTAATGTGCAATTTAAGAATGCTGGAATTTTAACTGCTTCTTTTGGTTTTTGACTTCCTGTTTTTAGCGCCTCTGCTGTCATAAAATCACTAACAGCAAACTGATTTGATTGCATGTTGAAGCTTCCTTTTAATTCTTGATTTTTCAACATAAATCCGAAAAGATTCTCTAGGACGCCATTCACTTTCATGTCGGTTTTGCCAGTTGTCAAATCGAGTTCTTGTAGGTTGATTCTCGTGTTGGTAAACTGAACCACTGCTTTGTTGATGTTCATCGCTTTATTGGTGTCGTCCACATATTTGAATCCAGTTAGGGTCATATTCCCCGAGTTCTGCATCTTTTCATATTGATTCGTTTCTACGGATTTCATATCAAATTTCGTCACAACATCCGCTTTCAAAATACCGGAAAGCGGTACTTTTAACTTTACTGGATAGGCTTTAGAAACATTTCCAAGATTGACTACACCTTTTAATTGTGCATCAACGAGCGGGTTTTCTGCTAAGTTTTTGATGTTGGCTTTCGCATTAAAAACATCTTGGTCAATACGAAATGACAACTGATCTAAATTCACGTACGTGTCATTGGTCAAACCAGTTTCATTAATAATTTTCGTGTCGATGATAATATTCTGAATCGATTTTGGAAGGTTCGGATACTGAAAAGAAGCGTTGTTGGATGCAATCGCTACGTTGAATTTTGGTACGGTTGTGTCAGAAAGTATTCCTTTGGCAAAACCAGTTACGGTAAAGTCGCCTGTTGTTTTGACATCTTTGATATTTGCCGCATAGGCGGCTGGCAATAAACCTAGGAAATTTTGAAAACTAGACGTTGGTGTTTTAAATTTCAAATCGTATTGTTGTCCGTTTTCGAGCATTTGAATAAAACCATCAAATTCTAAAGGCAATTTGTTGATGAGCGCTTTGTTTTCTTTGAAAGTATATTTGCTTTGATCCAAATCGATTCCCAAAACCGCATCTAGCGACAAAGCCACTTGATTCATATAGTTGGCTTTATCCATAAATAGGGAAACTTTTGCAGTTGATTTCGTTGTCAAGGTCCAATTTAGAATTGGCAAAATCTCCAGTCCCAGAATGATCTAGACTGTCGATAATCATCTTAATCTTAGATCGCTCATCGAAGTACTTGAAACGAAGGTTAGTGATTTTGTATTCTTTAATTTTTAGAGCTAAAGGGCTGCTTTTGCTATCGTCCTGCTCTTTGTCGTCTTTCAATGCGATATCGAAGTTGCCGAGGCCATCTTTGTTGAAGAGAATATTGATTAAACCGTTTTCAGTGGAAACAGCTTCAATATTCATCGACTCTTCTTTGCCTTTAAAAAGTTCTTTGACAGACATTTTCAAATTAATTTGTCCCAAAGAAATCAGCGTGTCGCCTTCAAATGGGGCTTTGTTAATGATAAGCAGTTTGTCGATTGTGACGTTCGCTTGCGGAAAACTCTTGAATAAACTCAAATCTGCATCTTCAAAGGAGACTTTGGCATCTACTTTTTCATTGATGGCATCGGTGATTTTTGCTTTGATTTGATCCTTGAAGAAGAAAGGAATTGCAAATAGAGACAGTACAAGAACCAATAAAATAATTCCAACAATTTTTAAAATTTTCTTTAGCATAACTAGATTGTTTTAGTTTAGAACGCAACGAACTCAGAATTTCTTATTTAATGAATATTAATTTCAAATGGCAAACTTGCTTGCACGCCTTTTTTGCTTTGAATACGGCGGATTTGTTCAATCACTTTATAGTTTTCTTCACCCAATTCTTCTTTTATAAAACTTTCTTTTGTTTTCATGAAAGGAACGCCAAGATTGCCCAAGTAATCTTGAAAATCTTTTTCATAAATCGGGAGATTCTGCGTTTTATAATCCTTAATATTTACCAAAGACGCAGCATATTCTACAGCTGAATCAAGTCCACCGATTCTGTCCACCAAACCAATTTTCAACGCTTCAGAGCCTGACCAAACGCGCCCTTGTGCAATGGCATCCACTTGGCTAAAAGACATTTTTCGTCCAGTGGCAACGCGTGAAACAAAAGTATTGTAGATTTTCTCGACACCCTCTTGGGCAACAAACTTATAATTTGCAGTTAAAGGTTTGAAAATACTGTAATCAGCAGCGTTTGCATTGGTGCTCACTTGTTCAGAATTGATTCCCATTTTTGTAGTGAGTTCTGTAAAGTTTGGTAACAAACCAAAAACACCGATAGAACCTGTTATGGTATTTTTTTCAGCAAAGATGGTGTTGGCGTTGCAAGCAATATAATAACCGCCAGAGGCCGCGAGATTACCCATAGAAACGATTACAGGCTTTACTCTTTTTGTCAATTCGATTTCTCTCCAAATCAGTTCGGAGGTCAAAGCACTTCCGCCTGGCGAGTCTATTCGAAGCACAATGGCCTTAATTTTCTTGTCTTTACGAGCTTCTTGCAGCGAGCGTCTCATTGAGCCTTCGCCGACCATATTCACATCACCTTCGCCACTTCCGATATCTCCTTGTGCATAAATGATTGCGATTTTGTTTTTAGAGGAAGATTCAGTGGCAGTTGACGCCACATTCTTCGCATAATCAATAATAGAAATAGAATTATAATCTTCGTCAGCGTCGACTTGTAGTAATTTTCGGATGTCATTATGATATACATCTTCATAAACAACTTTGTCTACCAATCCTTGCATTTTCGCCATTTCTGGCGTTCGGGCAGCCAATTGATCTGCAATTTCATTCAGCTTATTTTCCGGAATTTTACGACTTGTTGAAATGTCAGTTACAACCGAATTCCATAGTGAGTTTAATAGTGAGGTTATTTGCTCTCTATTGGCCTCACTCATTTGATTTTCGAGGAAAGGTTCTACAGCGCTTTTGTATTTTCCATGTCGAATAACTTCCATTTTAACGCCGTATTTTTCCTGAAAATCTTTGAAGAACAAAAGCTCAGAAGACAGACCTTTGAATTCCATTTCTCCAATTGGATTCATATAAATTGTGTTCGCAACAGAATTTAGATAGTATTCTTTTTGAGTATAAAAATTCGCATAGGCGAGTACAAATTTTCCTGATTTCTTAAAATCGTCTAATGCTTCCCGAACTGATTTGATTTGCGCCATTCCTAGGTTAGAATTGTCGTTTAAGATAGAAATTCCTTTGATGTTATCATCTTCTTTAGCCGCATGAATGGCCTTAATAACATCGGATAACCCATCATGTTTTGCATCAAAGTAATCAATCTCTTTATAATTGAATTTTCCTGCATAGTCTGACGAGACCTTTGATAAATCGAGTATAATGACCGAATTGTCATCTGCAGAGATGCTGTCGGAACTTCCTCCGAATAATACGCCAATAAATAATAATCCAAAAATGAAGATCATAAAAAAGGCAAAGAGACCAACAATTGTGGCCAAGACGTTTGCTAAAAATCGCATAATTTTTTTTATCAATAGGTTGAATTTGAACTCTGAAAGTTACAAAAAACAACGGTAATTAAATTTATTAACAGTCGCTGCAAATATACTTCTATTCTAAAATTCTTTTACTTAATTTGCGGTTAATATGAGCACGCAACATCAAGTTATTTTATCGTTAGGAAGCAACCAAGGAAATCGGTTACAGAATATCCAAAATGCTATTGATTCTATCCATCGTGGTGTTGGGACTGTGGTTAAAGTTTCAAATTTGTACGAAACACCAGCTTGGGGATTTGATGGAGAAGCTTTTTACAATTGCGCACTGGTATTAAACACGCAGAATTCTGCCGAAACTGTGCTTGAAAAAGTTTTAGAGATTGAAAATAATTTGGGGAGAGTTAGGTCTGAAGTTGAAGGGTATCAGTCGAGAGTCATCGATATTGATGTTATCGCTTTTAACGAAGAAATTATTGCTTCTAAGGATTTAACAGTGCCGCATCCTTTTATGCAGGAGCGATTGTTTGTCTTGGTGCCGATGCGAGATTTGAATTTAGATTGGAGACATCCTATTTTACAAAAGTACTTGCCAGAACTTCTGAAAGCTTCTGAGGACGAAAGCAAGATTAAGCTGTTGCAATCCATGGACTTTCCGCTAAAGAAAATGGGACTCGACCAATTCAATTACATTGCGATTGAAGGAAATATTGGAGCTGGAAAAACAACTTTGACCACGAGGATTGCGGAAGATTTTAATGCTAAGACTGTTTTTGAAAGGTTTGCCGACAATCCGTTTTTGCCCAAGTTTTATCAAGATCAGAATCGATATGCTTTTCCGCTGGAAATGTCGTTTTTGGCAGATCGATACCAACAAATTTCTGATGATCTGGCGCAATTCGATTTATTTAAAGATTTTATTATTGCGGATTATCATATTTTCAAATCACTAATATTTGCGAAAGTTACGCTTACTGACGATGAATATCGTCTGTATCGAAAGTTGTTTGAGATCATTTATAAGGAAATGCCAAAGCCAGATTTGTATATCTATCTTTATCAGAATACCGAACGGCTATTGGAGAATATTAAGTACCGCGGCAGATCTTACGAACAAGAGATTCCCGCGGAGTATCTTGATAAAATTAATAAAGGATATTTAGATTACATCAAGTCACAAACGGATTTAAATGTTCTGATTATTGATGTATCCGATAAAGATTTCGTCAAAAAACAAGAAGATTATGTTTTTGTTTTGGAAGCGATTCAAGACAAATTATCAAATTAGAAGTGTATTTTTTTAAATAAATCCCAAACGACAATGCCTGTGCTAACCGCAATATTCAAAGAGTGTTTGGTGCCCAATTGTGGAATTTCGATTGTTCCGTCGCAGATTTCAATAGCCTTTTGATTAACGCCGAACACTTCATTTCCGAAAACGACCGCATATTTTTCATTAACATTTATTGAAAAATCTTGGAGAAGAATAGCATTTTCAACTTGCTCAATGGCAAATACTTTTACCGAATCGCTTTTGAGTTTTTGGATTACAGACACTACGTCTTGAGCATATTCCCAATCGACTGTTTCGGTAGCGCCTAGGGCAGTTTTATGAATTTCCTTATTGGGCGGCGTTGCTGTAATTCCGCATAAATATATTTTCTCAATCAAAAAAGCGTCGGCAGTCCTGAAAACAGAGCCAATATTATTGAGGCTTCTGACATCATCCAAAATAAGAATTAGAGGCGTTTTAGTAGCTGTTTTAAAGTCTTCAATAGATTTTCGTTCTAACTCACTGTTTTCGAGTTTGCGCATGAAAGTATATTTTAGGTTATTGCAAAAAAAAGGCTCCCATAAAATGGAAGCCTTTAATCTTATCTTTAAAAATTATCCTTTTGGAGTTTCTTTTGGAGCATCATCACCAAGGATTGTTCCTTTGATAGTCAAAACTTTAGACGCGCTACCTTCAGCATTTGAGGTAACTGTTACTGTTTTTGTAAAAGCACCGACTCTATCTGTTGCATATTTTACTCCAATCACCGCTCTTGCACCTGGAGCAATTGGCTCTTTTGGAAAAGAAGGCACTGTGCAACCACATGAACCAGTAGCATTGGTAATAATTAATGGTTTGTTTCCGTTGTTTACAAATACGAATTCACGTTTTCCATCAGCATTGTGAGGAAGTGTACCATAATCAATGGTTTCGTTTTCGAAAAGCATTCCAGCTCCATCTACTTTAGGTGAATCAGCTTTAGCAGGAGCAGCTTCTTTTTTTGCTACTTCTTTTTTCACCGTTTTTTTTGCTTGTGCATTTGAGGTTGTTACTCCAAAAATGGTCAATACAGCTAATAATACTATTTTTTTCATTGTTGTTATTGATTAATAATTACGAAGCAAAACTATTCAAAAATTTTAATCTGCAATTTAATTTTTTCTTAAAATTAATTAATTTTTAATTCAACAATATAATCGTTTTAAAATTTTTAAATTCGCTATTCCATTTTCAACCCTCAAAAATATTTTAAGCCCTTGAAATCATTAGAAAAAGAAGCAAAAGAGACTCCGTTAATGAAGCAGTATAATGAGATAAAAAGGAAGTATCCTGATGCTTGTTTGTTGTTTCGAGTGGGTGATTTTTATGAAACTTTTGGTGACGATGCGATTAGAGCTTCTAAAATCTTGGGGATTGTTCTTACAAAAAGAGGTGCTGGATCTGAAACAGAAACGGCTTTAGCAGGATTTCCACATCATTCTCTGAACACTTATTTGCCTAAACTTGTTAAGGCAGGACTTCGCGTAGCAATATGCGACCAATTAGAAGATCCGAAAATGACAAAGACTATTGTCAAGAGAGGCGTTACAGAGTTGGTAACGCCGGGAGTGTCTATGAATGATGAGGTTTTGCAATCTAATTCTAATAATTTTTTGGCTTCTATTTATTTCGGAAAAAAGGTTGTAGGTGTTTCTTTTCTCGACATTTCAACCGGGGAGTTTTTGACTGCTCAAGGGAATGAAGAATATATTGATAAACTGCTGCAAAACTTTAACCCTAGTGAAGTCTTAGTGGCTAAAATTCATAAAAATATTTTTAAAGAGACATTTGGTGAAGATTACCATCATTTTTATTTAGAAGACTGGATATATAAAGAAGATTACGCTTTTGAATCATTGACTAATCATTTTCAAACAACCACACTTAAAGGTTTTGGAATTGAAGAATTACAAGAAGGTATAATTGCTTCTGGTGCCATTTTGTATTATTTATCGGAGACGCAGCACAACAAGAGACAACATATCACCTCGATTCAAAGAATTGCTGAAGATTCTTATGTTTGGATGGATCGTTTTACAATTAGAAATCTGGAGTTGTATCACAGCTACAATCCTAATGCTGTAACATTGCTAGATGTAATTGATAAGACGTTGTCGCCAATGGGAGGACGATTATTGAAACGATGGTTGGCGTTGCCATTGAAAGACATTCGAAAAATTCAAAACCGTCATGAAGTTGTTGCCTATTTGAAGGAAAACCAAGATATTTTAAGTGCCATTCAATTTCAAATTAAGCAGATTTCCGATTTGGAACGCTTGATTTCTAAAATTGCCACAGGTAAGGTCTCTCCACGTGAAATGATCTATTTGAAAGATTCACTCGATGCTATTATTCCTATCAAGGATATTGCACTAAAGAGCAAGCAAGAAGCGGTAAGAATCATTGGTGATAGTTTGAACAGTTGTGGGGTATTACGAGCAAAAATAGGAACAACTCTTAATCAAGAAGCTCCAGTAGCGATCTCTAAAGGAAATGCAATCGCCACTGGGATTAGTCACGAATTAGACGAATTGCGATTAATATCTAGGTCAGGAAAAGATTTTTTGGAAGGAATAGAATCAAGAGAGTCTGAAAAGACAGGCATTGCATCTTTAAAGATTTCATTTAATAATGTATTCGGATATTATATAGAAGTTCGAAATACACATAAAGACAAAGTGCCAGCAGAATGGATTAGAAAGCAAACACTGGTCAATGCAGAGCGTTACATTACCGAAGAACTAAAGGAGTATGAGACAAAGATCTTAGGTGCTGAGGAAAAAATACAGAAATTAGAAGTTGAGCTATTTGAGCAGTTAGTGACTTGGGTTGCTACGTATATCAAGCCAGTACAGTTGAATGCCAACTTGATTGCGCAATTGGATTGTTTGACTTCATTCGCGCAATCAGCAATTGAAAATAAATATGTTTGTCCAAATTTAGACGAAGGTTTTGATCTCGATATTAAAAATGGCCGGCATCCAGTAATCGAGAAGCAATTGCCTGTAGGCGTGCCTTATATTGCGAATGATGTTTTTTTAGATCGAGAATCGCAACAATTAATTATGATAACGGGTCCCAATATGTCGGGAAAATCAGCCATTTTACGACAGACTGCCTTAATTGTTCTTCTGGCTCAAATGGGAAGTTTTGTGCCTGCCGAATCCGTAAATATGGGAGTTGTAGATAAGATATTTACTAGAGTTGGAGCAAGCGATAATATTTCGATGGGAGAATCAACATTCATGGTAGAAATGAATGAAACCGCATCAATTTTGAATAATCTTTCAGAACGCAGTTTGATTTTGTTGGATGAAATCGGACGTGGAACCAGCACGTATGATGGTATTTCGATTGCATTGTCAATTGCGGAGTTCCTTCATGAGCATCCTACGAGACCTAAAACATTGTTTGCAACGCATTATCACGAACTAAACGAAATGAGCGAATTGCTGCCGAGAATCCAGAACTACAATGTTTCGGTAAAGGAACTAAAAGATACAGTGCTATTTATTAGAAAATTGGTGAAAGGAGGAAGCGCACATAGTTTCGGATTACATGTCGCGAAAATGGCGGGAATTCCGCAAATCGTTTTATTAAAAGCGCAGAAAATATTAAAAAAGTTAGAGAAGAATCACTCGAGTGACGCTTTAGATAGCATCAAGACTGAGAAGGCTGAAATGCAAATGAGTTTCTTCAATTTAGACGATCCTTTATTGGAAGAAATAAGAGATGAGATTCTAAATTTAGATATCAATACTTTAACACCCATTGAGGCCATGATGAAACTTAATGAAATTAAGAGAATGTTGTCGAAAAAATAAAAAATTTATGATTAAAGAATAGTGATTCAGGGCGTTATAAAAACACATTCTTTTTTTTCTGAAAAGGCTTGTAAAATTGAATTAAAGTATTAAATTTGCCCTCGCATTACGAAACAAGTAAGGCAGTTCTTTAAAAGATTGAAATGCGAAAATAGCTCAGTTGGTAGAGCGCGACCTTGCCAAGGTCGAGGTCGCGGGTTCGAGCCCCGTTTTTCGCTCAAGTTGATCTCGCTCGGATGGTGAAATTGGTAGACACGCTGGACTTAAAATCCAGTGAACAGCAATGTTCGTGCGGGTTCAAGTCCCGCTCTGAGTACAAAAAAGCTTCAAACAACAGTTTGAAGCTTTTTTTATTTATGCCTATTTCAACATTTCAAATGTTGCCAAATAAAAAAACCACGCTAAGCGTGGTTTTAAAATTTTTAGAAGTAATTTCTAATTATTTTTTTGCTTCTTCAGCAGCAGGAGCAGCAGCAGCATCAGCAGCAGGAGCAGCTTCAGCAGCAGCAGCAGCAGTGTCAACAGCAGCAGGAGCTTCTTCTACAGCAGGAGCAACTTCTTCAGTCATTGGAGCTTCTTCAGCAGGAGCTTCAGCTTGTTTACAAGATACTACAGTTAATGCAGCGATTACAGCTAAACTTAAAAATACTTTTTTCATCTTACTTAATTATAAAAGGTTAATTATTAATTCGAGGCAAAGATATAAATTTTTTATTATGGAAAAATATTTTTCAATTTTTTTTTCAAAATTTACATTCTATTGCAACTGCGCTCTGTTTACCAAGTATTATGCCAAAAAAATGAAGTTGTTCATTTAAATTAAATTCACAGTAAATTTAACATATCGCTATGTTTATGAAATTAATTATGAAAAAAACCTACGTTTTATTTTTTTATTTTTTGTTTTGGATGGGTAATTCTCATTTCTTCGATAAGGTTTTTGGCGTTGGCATACTTATCAATGATAAATAAAATGTACCTTACATCTACCATTACGTTTCTACAAATGGCAGGATCGTAGTAAATATCACTCATTGTTCCTTCCCAAACTCGGTCGAAATTCAACCCAATTAAGTTTCCTTTTGCGTCGATGGCGGGGCTTCCAGAATTTCCTCCAGTGGTGTGGTTCGTGCCAATAAAGCAAACAGGCATTTTACCTTTTACACCATACATTCCGTAGTCTTTGGTTTTATATAGGTCAATCAATTTTTTTGGAACATCAAATTCATAATCACCGGGAATATATTTTTCTAAAACACCATCTAAATAAGTGAAGGGTTTGTAAATAGTAGCGTCTTTAGGTTCATATCCTTTTACTTTTCCGTAGGTAACTCGCAAAGTGCTATTGGCATCCGGAAAAATTCTCGATTCTTTATTCAATTCTAATTGCGCTTTCATATAGGTTCGCTGCAAAGCCAAATTTCTTAAGTTGATTTCATCATATTTTGGCGCCACTTCTTTGAGATATTTATCCGCCATTTCTTTCACCAATAAATAGCCTTTGTCGTTATTTAGATTTGTTAAAATTGTTTTTGTGTCACCAGTTAATAGTTCTTTAGTTCCTGCAAAAGATATCAATTTTGAACTAGTATATAATGAGCTAGTCAGTTCTTTGATGTTTGCATTTAATAGACTAGTTGGAAGAAATGCTTTAGGAGATTTAGTGGCATACAATTCAATTAATTGCTCAAAAACTTTTTCATCAACTGCGGGATTAAAGTCTTTGTAGAAATCGCCTAGTCCGCTAATTAGGTTATTTTTTCTATCAGTGAACGCTTGTTCGCCTTTAGTCGTATTCAGTTGTTCTAATTGGTACATCTTATAGGCAACATTCAAAAGTTCTGTATTTCGCAAAACCACTTCTATAAAATAATCTCGACTCAAAGCATAAGGAGCAATTTCAGTATAGTTCTTTTCAAAATCGGTCAATAGATTTCCATATTCAGCTGTCTTTCCCGCTTTAACAACTTTCTCTCTGAATGCGGCTTCTTGTTTTTTCTTTATGGCAACAGCGTCTGATTTCTTCAAACCTTGCGTTTCTCCAATCCATTTTTTCCAATAATTCGCAATACCTGCATATTTAGAGGCGTATTGAATCTTAATCGCATTGTCTTTTCTCATAAATCCATCTTGAACTTTCAAAGCCTTATCACGGATCTCAATTTTTGCTGGATTCAATTCATTAACAATTTGCTCAATAGCAACTGCCGGTAAATATTCGTTGGTCTTTCCAGGATAACCGAAAACTAATGTAAAATCGTCTTCCGCTACGCCATCAAGAGAAATTGGCAAGAAATGTCTTGGTGTATAAGGTACGTTGTCTTTAGAGTACGCGGCCGGGCGATTGTTCTTGTCAGCGTAAATTCTGAACAAGGAAAAATCTCCAGTGTGTCTTGGCCAAACCCAATTGTCTGTATCGGAACCAAATTTTCCAATAGCCGAAGGTGGCGCACCCACCAATCTCACATCCTTATAACTTTCCGTCACAAAAAGCATGTATTGATTGCCTTCAAAAAAGGTCCTGATTTTATTTTCTTGCCAACTTTCTTTCGGCAGTGATTTGTTTAAAGACGCGATGTTCTCTTGAATTTTCTTCTGTTTATCTGCTTCAGAGGTCAAAGTGGCAACACCTTCTAAGACTTTCGTTGTTACATCTTCAATTCTTACTATAAAAGTAACTTCCAAATCAGGATTAGGCAATTCGTCTTCCAATTTGTAGGCCCAAAAACCGTCTGTCAAGTAATCATGTTCTACCGAAGAGTGACTTTGTATTTCATCAAAACCGCAGTGATGATTCGTTAGGAGCAAACCCTTAGGCGAAATGACCTCCGAAGTACAACCGCCATTAAATTGTGGAACAGCATCCTTCAAACTCGACTTATTCACATCATAAATATCAGAAATTGACATTTTCATTCCCAAATTCTTCATCTCTTTTTCATTCATTCCCTGCAATAATGAAGGAATCCACATGCCGCCTTGTTGTGCATGAAGTTGAATAACAAATAGTAATAAGAGTACTTTTAAAATTTTCATATTGTTTTATTTTAATTTTGATTTATTTTATCTCGTTCGTTTAGAAATGTACTCCAGAATAGTTTCTAAAGCACCTGTATTCATTTTCACAAAAGTGCTGCAAATATGACCTTTCTCCGCTCGAATATCTGAATTTTGAATTAAATTATCGAATGTTTCTTTCAATTCATTTTCGTTTGATACTACATCACAACCACCCAAATTGACCAATGCAGTGGCTTCAGCAAAATGGGAATAATTCGGTCCAAGAACAATCGGAACGCCGAAAGTAGCTGGTTCTAACAAGTTGTGAACGCCAGGATTTCCATATCCACCACCAACATAGGCGATATCCGCTTCACTATAAATTTTGGTTAAAATCCCAATCGTATCAATAATCAACACCTCATATCCGCTCAAGTTTTTTCCTTCTCTTTCAGAAAACAAAACCGTTTTCTTTACAATCGACTTTTGCAATTCTTCAATCTGCTCTTTTTAATATTGTGTGGCGCAATAATAAATTTCACTTGATGGGTCATTGAATTGATATAATCCACCAAGATTTTTTCATCCTTTGGCCATGAACTTCCAACGACAATTGTGAGTTGATTATTCTTAAATTCCGTCACAAAGTCCAAATGATTGTCTTTTTCCAAAATAGCGGCTACACGATCAAATCGGGTGTCGCCAGAAACCGTCGCGTTTGCTTTTCCTAATTGAAATAGCAAATCTTTTGAATTGGAATTTTGCACAAAGAAATGTTCAAAACTATCCAAAGCGCTTCGATAAAATCCGCCATACCATTTAAAAAACAACTGGTCTTTTCTAAAAATTCCTGATATCAGATAAGTAGAAATTGATTGTTTTTTTAACTCCTGTAAATAGTTCGGCCAATATTCATATTTGATAAAAAATACCATCTCAGGATGAACCAATTCGATAAATTTTATTGCATCTTTTTTGGTATCTAATGGTAAGTAGACCGTAACGTCTGCAATGGTATTGTTCTTTCGAACTTCAAAGCCAGAAGGTGAAAAGAAGGTCAAAACAATCTTGTGGTCTGGATAGTTAATTTTCATTTTTTCGATCACTGGCAAGCCTTGCTCGTATTCGCCTAGAGAGGCAGCATGAAACCAAATGGTTTTGTCTTTAGCACTAATTCTTGTTGCTAAAGTTTCAAACACCAATTTCCGGCCTTCCACAAATTGCTCCATTTTCGGATTGAAAACAGCCAAGATTTTTATACAAAAACCAGCAAAAGTCACCAATAGATTATACAAAAAAAACATAGCTCCCAAATTGTGTCGCTAAAATACATTAGTTTATATAATTTTTATTGTCACCCATCAATTAATTACTAATTTTGCGTGCATTTAATTTACAGCTACATGAAAAAAATCCAAATGGTTGACCTTAAAAGTCAATACGATAAAATTGCCGCGACAGTAAACGCTTCGATTCAAGAAGTTCTAGATACCAATACCTATATCAATGGACCTCAAGTGCAGTCTTTCCAAAAAAACCTCGAAGAATATCTCGATGTAAAACACGTCATTCCTTGTGCTAACGGAACAGATGCGCTGCAAATCGCTATGATGGGATTGGACTTGAAACCAGGCGATGAAGTAATCACCGCCGATTTTACATTCGCTGCGACTGTTGAAGTAATTGCTTTACTCCAGTTGACGCCTGTTTTGGTAGATGTAGATCTGGTCAATATGAATATTTCTATCGAAGCGATTAAGAAAGCCATTACTCCAAAAACCAAAGCAATTGTTCCGGTACATTTGTTCGGTCGCGCCGCCAATATGGAAGCGATTATGCAAATAGCCAAAGAGCACAATTTGTACGTAATTGAAGACAACGCCCAAGCTATCGGCGCAAACTGTAAATTTTCTGACGGAACCAAAAGGAAAGCAGGAACGATTGGACATGTGGCGTCAACCTCTTTTTTCCCTTCTAAAAACCTAGGTTGTTATGGAGATGGTGGTGCGATTTTTACTAACGACGATGCATTGGCTCACAAAATTAGAGGTATCGCAAATCACGGGATGTATGTGCGTTATCACCATGATGTGGTTGGAGTCAACTCTCGTTTAGACAGTATTCAAGCTGCGGTTTTAAATGCAAAATTACCTCATTTAGATGCGTATTGTCAAGCCCGTCAAAATGCGGCAAGAAAATATACCGCTGCTTTCGAAGGTCACAAAAACATCATCGCGCCTTCCATTTGTGATATTTGCGATTGCCACGTTTTTCATCAATATACGTTGCGAATTATCGATGGAGACCGCGATGCCTTGATGCAACATTTGTTGGAAAAAGAAATTCCATGTGCGATTTATTATCCAATTCCATTGCACAGCCAAAAAGCGTACACGGACCCAAGATATAAAGAAGAGGATTTTCCAGTGACGAATCAATTGATCAAGGAAGTCATTTCGCTCCCGATGCACACCGAATTGGAAGATGAGCAAATTCAATACATTACCAACGCCGTTTTAGAGTTTTTTAAATAATTTTTAGAAGCTATTTCCTGCTTTCGCCTTTATCTCTCCATTGCATTCCGAGGATATCGGCTCTATCAGGGCTAGGGCATTCTACTCGTTAACAACAATAGGATAAATATGAAAGTATTAGTTACAGGAGGTTTAGGATTTATCGGTTCACATACCGTAGTTGAATTGCAAAACGAAGGATTTGAGGTAGTCATCATTGACAATCTTTCTAATTCATCTGAAGAGGTGCTGAAAGGGATTGTTGCTATCACTGGCAAAACACCTCTTTTCGAAAAAATGGATTTGCGGGAAAAAATAGCAGTTCAAAATTTCTTCAAAAAGCATCAAGATGTTTCGGGCATCATACATTTTGCCGCTTCGAAAGCAGTTGGGGAAAGTGTCGAAAACCCATTACTTTATTACGAAAACAACCTCTCAACCTTAGTTTATATACTTCAAGAGTTGCAGGAAAAACCAGAAGCTAATTTCATCTTTAGTTCTTCTTGTACGGTTTATGGTGAAGCGGAGAAAATGCCGATTACAGAAGATGCGCCAGTACAACCTGCCATTTCTCCTTACGGAAATACCAAACAAATAGGGGAAGAGATTATCAATGAAGTGTGTAAAGTAAGCGGTATCAACGCTATATTATTGCGTTATTTCAATCCGATGGGTGCACATCCATCTGCTGAAATTGGGGAATTGCCAATTGGTGTTCCACAAAATCTTATTCCATTTATTACCCAAACAGGCATCGGTTTACGCAAGGAATTATCGGTTTACGGTGATGATTATCCGACTCCAGACGGGACTTGTATTCGCGATTATATTCATGTGGTTGATCTAGCCAAAGCACACGTGATTGCATTGCAACGTCTAATCAATAAAAAGAATCTAGCTAAAGTTGAAACCTTCAATTTAGGAACGGGAACTGGAAGCTCTGTGCTTGAAGTCATCAATACTTTCGAAAAAGTTAGCGGCCAAAAATTACCTTATAAAATTGTCGGTAGAAGAGAAGGAGATATCATATCCGCTTATGCCAATACTGATAAAGCAAATCAAGTTCTGGGATGGAAAGCACAATCTACGCTTGAACAGGCCTTAGCTAGCGCCTGGAAATGGGAACAGAAAATTAGAAGTTAGATGGTAAGACTGTGAGATTATAAGATAGAAAATCCCGAATTTGTATTCGGGATTTTTTTATTGTTTAATGATTTTCTTTACCAATTTGGAATGGGGTCCAGTAACTTCTAAAAAGTAAATTCCCGCTGGAAAGTCAGAAACTGAAATTGACTTTTCTATTTCATTGTTGCGGGTCTCAAATTGTTCTTTCCTAATAATTTGCCCCGAAATAGTCATGAACGAAAGCGAGTAATTTGCGTTTTCTATCGCATTTCCGATTAAGTGAAGTTGATCTTTTACCGGATTCGGGTAAAGTACCAATTCTGTCAATTCATTTGAAGAAATCCCCAATGGATTTTGTATTTGAAAGGTCTTAGAACAGGTTACTCCATTATACGTCGCTTGAAAAGTGTATAGTCCAGGAGCTGTGGGCAATACTTTTGAAAACCCCCAATAACTTACTTTATAAAATGTCGAAATTGGGTACGTCCAGCTGTTAAAGGTGCTTCCATTTGGATTTAATATTTTCAAGTCAACACTGGTTCCCACAGTGGCTTCTCGCAGAAAAATATAAAATTTTGCATATCCTGGGGCCAAACCTGCGCCCTGAAATGGGATGGTGAAAGAATCACTTTCGTTAGGCGTTTCCGTTGTTGGACAACCAGGGGCAACCAAATCGGTGGTGTTTACAGAAACTTTAAAAATGGCTGGGTTTGTATGTGCATTTTGACTTGCCCACCAAGAGGTCGCATTCAGTAAATTACAAGTTCCTGCAAATGGATCTTTATAGGAATTGCTCGCAGCGGACGTTCGAATTTCAAAATGTAAATGTGGCCCCGAAGAACTGCCCGAACTTCCAACGACTCCTAAATATTCGCCGACCTCGACCGTTTGTCCTACAGTTTTTGAAGTGACACTTCCATTCTTCATATGCCAATACATCGCATAGGTCCCATCTGCGTGTTGAATAATTATAGAATTGGCGGGAATCGTATTAGAAACACAATTTCGATCAAAATTACCGTCGGCGCGCTGAATGATGGTTCCTGGTGCCGCTGCAATAACTTCAATTTGACTATTATCCATTTTGTAAAAAGCATACGGCCAAATTGAGATATCTGTGCCCTGATGCCCATCATAAGTATTCGATTCGCAATTGTAATCTTGTATGGCAGTCGTTGCAGTATTTTGGTCTACATAGGCAGCAATAAAGTGATAATTACATTGCGAAAAACCCGCAGCAGGGCGTAATGGCCAACTAAGAGAAGTTGTTAAAGCACTATTAGCACTTCGATTGGCAAACCCAATTTTCGCTACATTGGCGCTAATTTCGTTTTCAATTCTAGCGTATTCCTCCGCACTAATGCACGGATTTTGTTCATCATTTTTAGTGTATTCAAAACCACCGCTATCTATTGGAGAAAATCTATTTTCATTTTGTCCAAATAATAAAGTGATCGAAAAAAAAAGAAGAAAAGTTGTTCCTATCGTAAAGTCTTTGTTCTTGATTTTCATAGGATTTCGATTTAAATGTAATTCAAATGTAAAAAGAAAATCCTCACAAACATCTGTTTATGAGGATTTTATTCAATGACGTGGTCGTGTTGTTTATGCGGATATTGTTTCGACTTCCTTATCTATCTTATTAACCAATCCAACCAAAACTTTACCCGGTCCAACTTCCGTAAATGAAGTAGCTCCATCGGCAATCATTTGTTGCACCGACTGAGTCCAACGGACTGGAGCAGTAAGTTGTATAATGAGATTTTTCTTTATCTCATTCGGATCTGAAACTGCAGCAGCGGTCACGTTTTGATATACTGGGCAAATAGGAGTCGAAAAGGTCGTAGCCTCGATAGCCGCGGCCAATTCTTCACGTGCAGGCTCCATCATTGGCGAATGAAAAGCGCCGCCAACTGGTAATAATAATGCGCGTTTGGCTCCCGCTTCTTTCATGGCTTCACAAGCTTTTTCAACGGATGAGAATTCACCAGAAATAACCAATTGCCCTGGACAATTATAATTTGCAGCGACTACAATTCCATCAATTGACGCACAAACATCTTCTACAATTTTGTCGTCTAATCCCAAAACAGCAGCCATGGTGGATGGTTTGATCTCACATGCTTTTTGCATTGCTTGCGCTCGTTGTGAAACCAATTTCAATCCATCTTCAAAAGACAAAGCGCCATTGGCAACCAAAGCTGAAAATTCGCCTAAAGAATGTCCGGCTACCATTTCTGGTTTGAAATCTTGTAACGTTTTGGCTAAGATTACGGAATGTAAAAACACGGCGGGTTGCGTAACATTGGTTTCTTTCAATTGCTCTGCGGTTCCTTCAAACATAATATCCGTAATACGGAAGCCGAGAATTTCATTGGCTTTTTCAAATAGATCTTTGGCCAAAGTTGAAGTTTCATATAATTCTTTACCCATTCCGGTAAATTGGGCGCCTTGCCCCGGAAAAACGTATGCTTTCATTTGGTGATAAATTTATTTTCAGCATCTCATCAATGCTAAATAGTTATGTTTAGTTTCAAATTTTGAAAAGCAAAAGTAGCATTTTTATTAGAATACAATGCCTTTCACAATAGTTTGCAATTCGATTTTTAATGCTGCATTGGTTATACCGATTGCTGGGTCGAAATTGTCACGAAAACTAGGCAAAGAAAAGGTCGCCACTACATTTGCATCGTGACGAGGAAAGCGGTCTTTTGCCAATTCAAGTACACTTAATCCGCCACGTGGTCCTGGAGAAGTAGCCATTAAAAGCATTGGTTTTTGTTGAAATAATTTGTTGTTATGGCGTGATGTCCAATCGAAAATATTTTTGAAAGCAGCCGAATAGGCTCCGTTATGTTCTGCCATCGAAATTAGAATCAAATCTGCAGAACCTAATTTTTCAAAAAAATCGATGGCCAATTGTGGAACGCCACTTTCTATTTCACGGTCGGCAGAATAAATGGGCATTTCGTACTCATTTAAGTCGAGGATTTCACACACAACATTTTCAAATTGTGAACCCGCATAGGTCACTAATTGTTTATTAATAGAGTTTTTGCTGGAAGAACCGGCGAATGCGATAATTTTTTTCATTAAGAATTTTTGTAATAGGTTAGTGCGCCAGAAGGACATTTGTTGACGGTTGCAATAATTTTATCAGTCGTTGAATTTTCTGGAGTAATCCACGGTTTTTCTTTGGGTTTGAAAACATCTGGATTATTTTTTACACATTCGGCAGCATGAATACATTTGCTGTTTTGCCAAACAATGGTCACTTCGCCGTTGCTGTATTCCTTTTTTAAATCTTTTGCATCCATAGCGTATTTTTATAATTTATAAAACGTCTTTAAATTCAGGTGTTTTGTCGAAAACACTTTTAGCAAACGGACAGAGCGGAATGATTTTGATGTTATTCGCTCGCGCGTATTCTACCGCTTTCACGACCATTTTCTTACCAAATCCTTTGCCTTCATTTCCAGGTTTTACTTCGGTATGATCAATAATGATTTTGTCGCTGCCGGCAAATACAAAGGTCATCATGGCTTCGTGATTCCCATTCACATCAATATAAAAGAATCCACTTTTATCGTTGATTTTTTGCAGTACTTCTGTTTCCATGGTTTTAGTTTGTTAACATGGGAACTTCCATTAATAATAGTTCGGCATCTGAAGTCGCTTCAAAAGTTACTTCATTGAAGTCGGTAATGCCAAGACCGTCGCGTTGTTCAAGTTGTTGTCCATCCATTGTTACACTGCCTTTAATCACAAAAATGTATAAGCCATTGCCTTCTAATTTGCGTTGGTAATTTACAGTTGTACCAGCATCCAAATTGCCCATATGAAACCAGGCATCTTGATGAATCCAAACACCATCATCGTTAGAATTTGGAGAAAGAATTTGTTGAAATTGATTATGACGGTCTGAGGTGTCAAGTGTAATTTGTTGGTACCGCGGCTCCACATTTCTTTCTTTCGGAAACACCCAAATTGGCAACAAATTGGTTCTTTTATCGTGATTCGGATTGAATTCGGAATGTTGAATTCCAGTGCCGGCGCTCATGACTTGAACATCTCCGAATTTGATAATTTCGGTATTGCCCATGCTGTCTTTGTGTGCCAAGTCGCCTTCGAGTGGAATCGTAATGATTTCCATATTATCGTGTGGATGCGTGCCGAAGCCCATTCCTGCCGCAACGATATCGTCGTTCAAAACCCGCAAAACGCCAAACTGAACGCGATTTGGATCGTAATAACTAGCAAAACTAAAAGTATGGTGTGCGTTGAGCCAACCGTGATCGGCATGTCCACGTGTGTTGGCTTTGTGTATGATTGTATTTTTCATGATGGATAAATTTAGTATTTATTTGAATACAAATTTACAATCATGGTATTGCTTTGTGGCTTAATGTAGATTAAGAAAATGCAGGTTTTTTTTTCGAACTATCTTTTTAAGAGACGAGATTTCATCTTACTAAAAAACTCAGGAGTCACGCCAATATAAGACGCTATTTGCTTTTGCGGGACTTTTTGAATCAGCGTCGGGTACTTTTTACAGAATTTCTCAAAGCGCTCTTCGGCCGATAAACTCAAATTATCCATCAATCTTTCTTGATTGGCGACTAAGGAATTTTCGGTTAGAATTCTGAAAAAGCGTTCTAGTTTTGGTATTTCTTGGTAGAGTATTTCTTGGTTTTCTTTGGATAGCAGTACCACTTCTGCATCTTCAAGAACTTCCACAAATAGATTGCCGGGCTTTTGCGAAAGTAGGCTGTACATGTCACCAATCCACCAGCCCTCACACGCGAAACTCAGGACGTGTTCAACAATATGATCATTGATAGTGAAACTGCGCAACAGACCCGAATTGACAAAGTAGGAATGTTTGCAAATTTCTCCTGCATTCAAAATTAGGGTTTTTGCATTATAATATTTGACTTCTGTTTTTGATAAGAAAAAAGATTCTTCTTCAGAAGTTAATGAAATGTGCTTTGAAATGTTTTGAATGATACTACTCATATTTCAAAAAATGCTGCTAGGTTTTATAAAACAGGTTAATCAAGGTTAAAAAAAGCGGAAAATGATTCCGCTTATATCTTAATGATTGTGACCTTTATGGTCATCGTGATCCGTTGCGGGAAGTAACTTAAATGACGTTGCAACAAAGCGTTCGTTTTTTATTTCTCCAGTTACTTCAGCTTTTCTGATTGCTGAGCAGAAACCGTCTTTTGCATGGGCATCACCATGTTTGTTGATATCGGTGCCATCTACAAAATAAGATTTTCCGGCAATACGAACTGCTAAATCGCAACCGCCTTTGCCTTTCATTCCGAATTTACATTGACCGCAAGCTGCTTCAACAGTTTGAGGTTTTGCTTTGTCTTGCGCATGAGTTGCTAAACAAGAAAAAAAGAACACAATTAAAATAACTTTTTTCATATTAATTAAGGTTTTACAATTACTAAACTTGCTGCTTTTTTGGCGTTGTTTACCACTTTTTCAATTGGGGTTTCAATTGTGTCATAGGTTAACGCAACTCCCATTCTTCTATACGGCCGTGAAGTCGGTTTTCCAAAGATACGAAAATCAGTTTGTGGTAAAGCAGCAATTTTTTCGAGTCCATGAAAGGTGGGATTGCTTGAATTTTCTGACGCTAAGATAACTGCGCTGGCACCCGATTTTTCTAGGGTAATTTCAAAAATAGGCAAGCTCAAAATAGCACGAAGATGCAATTCGAATTCATTGAAGTTTTGTGTTCCAGCGAGAGTCACCATTCCTGTGTCGTGCGGGCGTGGAGACAATTCTGAAAAATATACGCCTTCATGGGTTAGGAAAAACTCAACGCCGAAAAGTCCAGCACCGCCTAATGCTTCAGTGACTTTAGCCGCCATTTCTTTTGCCTCGGTGAGTGCTTCCTCAGAAATTTGCGCAGGCTGCCAACTTTCTTGGTAGTCGCCGCGTTCTTGCCGATGACCGATTGGCGGACAAAACAACGTGGGATTGCCGTTTTGCGTTACGGTTAGTAAAGTAATTTCTGAATTGAAATTGACAAAAGCTTCAACGATGACTTCTACCACATCGCCACGAGAACCTTCAACTGCGTAGCTCCATGCTTTTTCGATATCGCTCTCGGTCTTGATGGTGGATTGTCCTTTTCCTGAAGAACTCATTAAGGGTTTTACGACGCATGGCATTCCTACTTCGGCAACGGCTTTTGTCAATTCGTCTGCTGTGGTGGCGTAGCGATAATTGGCAGTTCGCAAGCCCAATTCTTTGGCGGCTAGATCGCGAATTGCTTTTCTATTCATGGTAAAATTAGCGGCTTTCGCGGAAGGCACAACTGTGATGCCTTGTTTTTCATAATCGTAAAAGCGTTCCGTTCGGATGGCTTCGATTTCGGGCACGATAAAATCGGGTTGGTGTTTGGCAACGACACGATCTAGCGCATCGCCGTCGAGCATATTGATGACTTCAAAACCATCGGCGACTTGCATAGCAGGTGCATTTTCGTAGCTGTCGACTGCAATGATGGTTTGACCGATGCGTTGTGCGGCGATGACGAATTCTTTGCCCAATTCACCGGAGCCGAGGAGTAGTATTTTGTAATTCATAGTTGTTTGTTAGACTGGATTGCGTGAGGGATAGTAGCGGTATCCCTCGAGTGCGCTCGGGGAGAGATAAAAAGATTGAACAAAAGCCCGACCCTTGTGGTCACGCCCAAATTTATAAAAAAATGCCCCAAGAACACTTGAGGCGATTGCTATTTTTAGATGAGCGCTTCTTTGATTCTTTTCATGGCTTCGGTGAGCAAGGCTTCACTGGTAGCGTAGGAGAAACGGATGCAATTTGGGTTTCCAAACGCGTCTCCGGTTACTGTTGCAACAGTAGCCTCTGAAAGTAAATACATCGAGAAATCATCGGCATTTTTAATGAGTTGACCGCGTAGTGTTTTTCCGAAATAATACGAAACATCTGGGAAAACATAGAAGGCACCTTCAGGAACATTGAGTTTGAAGCCTGGAATTTCTTTTACCAATCCAACGACTAAATCTCTGCGGCTTTTGAATGCGGCAACCATTTCGTCAAGGACGCTAGGATCTGCATCAACAGCTGTAATTGTAGCTCGTTGTGCGATACTGTTGGCGCCGCTGGTTACTTGACCTTGCATTTTGGTGCAGGCTTTGGCGATAAATTCTGGAGCACCGATATAGCCGATTCTCCAACCGGTCATAGCGAACGCTTTTGCAACGCCGTTGACCGTGATGGTTCTTTCGAACATTCCTGGAATGGAAGCAATGCTGCAAAAAGTTCCAGAAAAGTTGATATGTTCGTAGATTTCGTCAGAAACGATAAAGATGTTCGGGTGTTTTTCGATGATTTTGCCAAGGCTGTTAATTCGTCGCGGTTGTACACAGAGCCACTTGGATTGCAAGGAGAACTATACCAAATCATTTTCGTTTTGGGCGTGATGGCTTTTTCTAATTGGTCTGGCGTAATTTTGAAATCGCTTTCCACAGAAGTCGGGACTTCAATTGGAATGCCGCCCGCCATTTTGATGATTTCATAGTAGCTTACCCAATACGGAGCAGGAAGAATCACTTCGTCGCCATCGTTGAGCATGACTTGGGCGATATTGTATAATGATTGTTTGGCTCCTGTAGATACGACAATGTTGTTGGGTTTATAGTCGAGATTGTTGTCTCTTTTGAATTTACGGCAGATGGCTTCCTTAAGTTCTAAGTAACCTTCGACAGGCGAATAGGTGCTATAATTTTCGTCGATGGCTTTTTTGGCTGCTGCTTTAACAAAATCTGGAGTATTAAAATCTGGTTCCCCTAAACTTAGGCTAATGATGTCTTTTCCTTGTGCTTTTAATTCTCTTGCCAACGCTGCCATTGCCAAGGTTTGTGAGGTTGATAAATTATTAATTCTGTCGGAAAGAAGGTGATTCATATGGTACTTTTAAAGAGTTGCTGAAAATGGTTAAAAGCAAAAGACGCTATAGAAGCGTCTTTATTTTTTAGGCTATTTGTGGGTTTTGTCCCAAGTCTTTCAAATGCTTATAATGTGCTAGTACGGCACTTCGCATGGTCTTAAATTCGTGATAGGGCAAATTGCATTCTTCTGCGGTTTGTTTGACAAACTGTGCAATTTTACCATAGTGAATATGACTAATATGCGGATACAAATGATGTTCGATTTGATGATTTAGTCCACCAGTAAACCAATTAACAATTTTGTTTTTGGGAGCAAAATTGGCAGTAGTATACAATTGGTGAATGGCCCAAGTATTTTCCATTTCGCCATTGGCATTTGGAATTGGATTGTCGGTTTCTTCAACGACATGCGCCAATTGGAAAACAATACTTAAGATCAAACCAGCGGTGTAATGCATTACGAAAAATCCTAGCAAAACTTTCCACCAAATCACACCAAAAGCGATGGGCAATACGACCCAGATAAGCGCGTAGATTATTTTGGTTATGACCAATACGGTCCACAATTTTGTTGGACTTTGTGGTTCACCGTAGGACAATTTTCTTTTTAAGTAAGCGCGCATTTGTTTAAAATCGGTAGTAAGTGACCAATTGAAAGTTAGTAAGCCGTATAAAAAGAACGAATAATAATGCTGAAATTTATGGAAACGACGCCATTCTGCATTTTGAGAAAAACGAATAATTCTCCCCGCGTCTAGATCTTCATCATGACCTAGAATGTTGGTGTATGTGTGATGTAGTACATTATGTTGGACTTGCCAATTGTATACATTTCCTGCCAAAACATAGATACTTCCGCCCATAAATTTATTGATCCATGATTTAGAAGAATACGCACCATGATTTCCATCGTGCATTACGTTCATTCCGATACCAGCCATTCCAATTCCCATAAGGATATTCAACAAAAGTTGATACCAAATAGACATATCGAGTGTAAGAATGAGGAAATAAGGTGTTAGAAAAATGGTAAAGAGAATAACTGTTTTAAGGTGGATTTTCCAATTCCCTGTTTTAGGGATGTTGTTTTCTTTAAAATAATTATTGACTCTTGAATTTAAGGTTCTGAAAAATTTCAGATTATCTTGATTTGAAAAAGTAGGAACAGTATTATTCATAGATTAAGCTTAAGCAACAAAGGTACTTATTATAAGTTTTTGCTTTGCCAAAGTTCCCATAAATATTTCAACACTAAAGTATTACTTTTGTTAAAAAAAATAAGCATGGAAGAAATTCTGAAGTATTTCCCTGATCTTACCGAAAATCAGATTGAGCAGTTTAGGAAATTAGAGGCTTTATATCTGGATTGGAATGCTAAAATTAACGTGATTTCGAGAAAAGACATCGAACAATTATACGTAAAGCATGTGTTGCATTCGCTCGCGATTGCAAAAATTCAGAAGTTCGAGTCTGGCACTTATGTTTTGGATGTTGGAACTGGCGGTGGTTTCCCAGGAATTCCGTTGGCGATATTGTTTCCGGAAACGAGGTTTTATTTGATTGATGTCATCTTGAAAAAGATAAATGTTGCAAAAGCGGTAGCCGAAGCTATCGGATTGAAAAACGTAAAAGCTGAACAATTGCGTGCTGAAAATGTTAAAGGCGACTTTGATTTTATTGTTAGTCGAGCGGTTACCAACATGCCTGATTTCTTTTCTTGGGTAAAAGACAAAATCAAAAAGCAAAACAAGCACGAGTTGAAAAATGGCATTTTATATCTCAAAGGCGGCGATTTAACTGAAGAACTTAAAGATTTTCCAAAAGCGACAGAATATGCTATAGCAAATTTTTTTGATGATGAATTCTTTGAAACCAAAAAAGTGGTGCATTTACCTTTGAAGTTTAAAGCATAAAAAAAGTCCCAATTTCTTGAGACTTTTTACTATTATTCTTTTATTATTTTCTTCGTGATGACACCTTTGTTGGTCGTTATCTGAGCAACGTAAATCCCTTTTTGTAATTGGCTGACATCAATTGACTTTTCATTAGTCTCACGAATTAAGACATTTCTACCAGTCGAATCAAAAATAGCAATAGACCGAATAGCTATGTTCTCTATTGTATTTATGTTCAATAGGTTGTTGATTGGATTTGGTGCAATTTGAATTTGATTTGCAATAAAATTTTCTGACTCTATGTTCAAAGTTGTTCCAATATAACTTTCTATTGAGACATCTGTTTGGTCAATTCCAGCTAAAGCAACAAGAGCTTCTGTTGTTGCTGTTCGAAAAAGCAACCCGTCAGAAGATACATTCGGATCTTGATAATAGCTGTAGGTGGTTTGCGTAATCGTACCAACGTTAGTAAGAAAACCATAATTCAAAGAAATTGATATCACTGTTTTTAGTCGCGTTGCATTACTATTGGGAATACCTCCGACATTTCGATAAAGCGTTCCGTAAGCATCGACGGATGTAACTATGTTTCCTGTGAATGTTCCAGAAAAAGTATCATAAACATAATTACCTGCAACTTGGTCTGTATTTGTAAAACCATAATTCATTGGGAAAGTGCCCAAAGTAGCATTGTTCGTAAAGTTTAATTCCAAACCTGCTGCTCTTAAGCCCGTAATTGAAATTACACTTGCCACATCCTTTACAAACATTTGTGATGAACTAGTTGTTGCTGCAGTAAATGTTGACACAATTACATTATTTGTGTTCGGGAATGTAGAAATTTCGACTGCTGTTGGGACTGTTTTTAAGTAATTTGACGTGCCCAATTGCAAAAGTTGATCAAAATTCCACACTTGATTTGGACCAGAAGCCGTCTGATTAATTTCAGTGCTTGAAGTAACTACTGCGAACTCGGCATTGTCATCAACATAAAAAGAGTTGATAGGTGATTGCGCATAACTCGCTCCTACAGTACATAAAGTGATTAAGACAAGTAATTTTGTTTTCATATAAATTGAATTTAAAATAAATAAAAAAGAGATTTCGAAATTACTAAATATTTCTTAATCAGAGCAATAAAAAAGTCTATTGCAAAACAATAGACTTTTTCTAAGATTTGAATATATTATTCTCCTAAAAAAGGATAACGATAATCTTCTGGTGTTACAAATGTTTCTTTGATAGTTCTTGGAGACGCCCAGCGCAATAAATTCAGAGCAGAACCTGCTTTGTCATTCGTTCCTGAAGCTCTTGCGCCACCAAAAGGTTGCATGCCCACTACAGCTCCAGTAGGTTTGTCATTGACGTAGAAATTACCTGCTGCATTTTGAAGTGCGGTCGTCGCTTCTTCGATGGCATAGCGATCTTGGCTGAAAACAGCACCTGTTAATGCATATTCCGAAGTTTGGTCTACTAATTTTAAAGTCTCGCTCCATTGAGAATCTTCATACACATAAATGGTCATTACGGGACCGAATAATTCCGTTTCCATGGTCGTGTATTTTGGATCTGTAGTAACAATAACCGTAGGTTCTATAAAATATCCTTTTGATTTGTCGTAGTTTCCGCCTACGATAATTTCTGCATTGCTATCTTTCTTAGCTTGGTCGATGTAACTCGCCAATTTATCGAACGAACCTTCGTGAATAACCGCCGTAATAAAATTACCAAAGTCTTCAGGCGAACCCATTTTCATCGATTTTACATCGGTGATGAGTTGCGATTTCACGTCATTCCATAAACTTTTCGGGATGTACGCTCTTGACGCGGCAGAGCATTTTTGTCCTTGAAATTCAAAAGCACCACGAGCAATTCCTGTAACGACTTGCTTGACGTTGGCACTTGGATGCGCGATGACAAAATCTTTACCGCCAGTTTCTCCGACAATTCTTGGATAGGTTTTATAGTGATGGATATTCATTCCGATGGTTTTCCAAATGTCTTTGAAAACATGTGTGGAACCCGTAAAATGAACGCCTGCAAAGTCTCGACTCGCAAAAACAGTTTCACTAATCATTTGAGCATCGCCGAAAACAACATTAATAACCCCGTCAGGAAGGCCAGCTTCTTTGAAAATATCGATAATTATCTTAGCGGAAAACACTTGACTGTCGCTAGGTTTCCAAACCACTACATTTCCCATCATTGCTGCGCTAGCAGGAAGATTAGCAGCAATGGCTGTAAAATTGAACGGTGTGATTGCATAAACAAATCCCTCTAAAGGACGGTATTCTAATCGATTCCACACCGCAGAATCTGACTTTGGTTGATCGTTGTAGATTTGCGTCATGAATTCGACGTTGTATCGTAAGAAGTCGATGAGTTCACAAGACGCATCGATTTCGGCTTGAAAAATAGTTTTAGATTGTGCAATCATGGTCGCAGCATTGATGCGAGCACGATAAGGTCCAGCGATTAATTCGGCAGCTTTTAAGAAAATTGCTGCACGTTGTTCCCAAGCCATATTTGCCCATTTAGCTTTTGATTCTAGCGCATTGGCAATGGCTTTCTCAACATGTTTTTTTTCGGCTAAATGATACGTTCCAACGATGTGCTGGTGGTCATGTGGCGCCGACATGGTTCGTGTATTACCAGTTTTGATTTCTTCGCTTCCGATGTAAAGTGGCACCTCAATTTTTTCGTTCCACATTTTTTTATAAGCAGCTAAAACAGCGGCTTTTTCTGGCGAATTGGGAGCATACGATTTTACAGGTTCGTTAACTGCTTTGGGTACATGAAAGAATCCTTTGAGCATATTTGTATGTTTTGGTTGTTCTGTGTTGTAAGTTAAAAATAGATTGCAAAAGTACAACGTAAATTTTAAAAAAGGGTTAATTATAAGAGACAGTTCAACGGTTATTTTGCAAGGAAATCAAAGTACGCCGGAATACGAAAGGCTTCAAGTCTTGCCGTTTTGTATATTAAAATCAGCAGCCGTTCCTCATTTTTATAATGACCATAAAGTTCGACGCAATTGGTGATGCTATCGTTGCCTTCTTTTTTAAATGCGGATAGTCTGCCTTCCCAACTATTTTTGAGTAAAGTAACTTTAAATGCGTCGTCCTTAACTTCCTTTATGTTATTTTCTTTGAATTTATTTTTAATCATCGAAACCATTGTATTGCGCATCATTTTTGGTGGAGCATCCATCCAAATCATAGCGTTTTTATCATATCTGGCACTCGATTCCTTCACTACACATGCATTGTTCACGGCAAATTCTGTCCCAAAGAAATTGATTTTTTTGCTTTGTGCAGCAACAGTTGAAACTAGAATAAGTAAAAGATATGTTAGTTTCATCATGGTTTAAAATTTTGATGCGCTCGCAATTTTGGGTTGTTAATTCAGTGCAAAAGGAGCACTCAATTTGAAGGTTGGTACAATCACTTTAAAGTTTTTGGCTGAGGTAAAATTGATCATATTAAAATGACCGTGCATCGCGCCAAATGGGGAAGAGAGTAAACAACCCGAACTGTACGTATGAATCTCGCCGGGTTTTAACACTGGTTTTTTGCCAATTACACCTTCGCCATCTACAACTTCTTTATCGTTTAGAGAGTCGTAAATTTCCCAATGTCTCGAGGTGAGTTGAACGGAATCTTTACTGTGATTTTCAATCGATACTTGGTAGCTAAAGGCAAAATGAATCTTGTGATTTTTGAAGTACGTTCCTTCAAAATTCGTTAAAACGGAAATTTTTATACCTCTTGTTATTTGCGAAACCATGGTAGTATTTGTCAAAAATGCACCTCAAATTTACGAAAAAATCAATTTTAGAAGACAAATTAAAGTTAAATTTTCTTAATTAATAATGTCTGTAGAACTCGCAACAGCTTTTCCGATGATACGATCGTAGCGTTGGTTGTTTTCTTTGTAATAAATCAAGGCAAAATAATTGTCTTCTGTTTGAAAAAAGTTGCCGTCGATGGCATTAGCGTTGTCTATTTTTCCGTTTTTATCTGCAACAACATATTGATAATTGGTAAAACCTTGCTTAATCATAATGGCTTTCTCATAGACTGCTTTTTCGGCATTATAGTCCATTTTGCTTTCCGCATTCATGGCGTAATTGTTAAACATTCCATTCACATAAATGTCTTTTTTCTCGTAAAATGAAGGCGCAGACAAAGTAAAATAGACCCAAGCGTAATCGGCCTCAATCTCGCTGGTCACCACATTAAGATTATTGATCAAAAAATTTCCGTTATAATCAGGATTAAACGTATAAGGTTCTTTGGCTCTGGCTTCGTCCGTGTAGAGGTATGCATTATATACTCCGCCTTGAGAATCGATTCTTGCCACGTTATTTGTAGCTGCTCGAATGTCTTTATTTTCAAAATAACGGAACTCATTTCCAGCCCAGAATTGTGTTTCAGTGTCGTATTTGTAAATTAAATCATTTCCGATTGTAAACATTGGTTTTATATTGGTAATTGCGGAATTTAATTTTCCGTTCTGAAGTAATAGCACTTTCACATTACTTAATGGGCTTTGAAATGTTATGGTTGTTGACTTAACAGAAAATTCAAGATTGTGTTTGTAACTGGCTTCTGCAATATTACGAGCTCGTTTTACTTGAAGTGGCACCGTTACAATGTTCTCGTAAATAATAAACTTCCGGGAGAAAACAAGATCGCCATTTTCGTCTACTATTTTCAGCATATAATTCCCGCTAACAATCAACTGCGTATTTCGATTTGGAAATTGAATTCG
Source organism: Flavobacterium sp. (assembly GCA_016714905.1). Taxonomy (GTDB): domain Bacteria; phylum Bacteroidota; class Bacteroidia; order Flavobacteriales; family Flavobacteriaceae; genus Flavobacterium. The sequence continues at coordinate 139,151 of JADKBW010000002.1, read as the reverse complement.
ATAATGGGAATAAAGTTGAAGTGCGTTGTATGAATTGGTGTAATCGATAATTCGTTGGTTATCGAACCCTCTCAAGTACTCATTAACAGAAAGCTGGGATTGCTTCCAATCGTAATCGCAATGCACAATTTGGTAGTAATAATTTGCTTCGTTTCCGTGTAGATCATCAAATTGCAACTGAAACGAATCGCCCAATTGAAAAACAGGAACCATATTTTGTTTGTTTTGAACAAATGTAATTGTCTTAATATGAAATGGCGGGGCTATTTCCTTTTCCGCTTGCGCGGTTGCTGTCGTCGAGACAAATAATAGGAGTAAGTAAGTAAAAATCGAATGTTTCATAAAACAGTTTTTTAGAAGCTAAAAGTACTAAAATAATGATTTTAAAATACTTCCTATTAACTTTTTTATGGGATTATTTTTTTGTGCAAACTGGAATAATTTCGCCCTTTGCCAAGCAATATTTTTCGACCAAATCGGCAGAAATTTCTGCGGTATAATCTACTTCGTTGACTTCGAAACCGATGCTTCTTAGTTTGTCGAAATAATCTCTTCCATAAATTCTAACATGGTCGTATTGCCCAAATATTTTTGATCTTTCTTTTTGATCTGTTATGGAATCGTCTGAAAAAGTCGCCGCTCTATTTAGATCTTGTGGGATTTGAAAAATGCCCATTCCACCTGGTTTCAAAACGCGATATAGTTCTTGCATTGCCTTGGTGTCGTCTGGAATGTGTTCTAAAACATGATTGCAAAGAATGACGTCATAGGTGTTGTCGCCAAAGGGCAAATTGCAAATGTCTGCCTTGACATCTGCCAAGGGAGAAAGTAAATCAGTCGTCGTGTAATCCAGATTTTTTTGGTTTCTAAACAACTTGTAAAACGCTTGTTCGGGAGCGAAATGCAGTACTTTCTTCGGAGCAGAAAAGTAGTCCGTTTCGTTTTTCAAGTACAACCAAAGCAAACGATGTCTTTCTAACGATAGCGTGCTGGGTGAAAGTACATTATTGCGCTGCGTTCCATAGCCATAAGGAAGAAACATGCGAAAACTCTTCCCGTCAATCGGATCAGTGTATGTTTTTCCACGCAGCAAAAAAGCCAATATGGGTCGAGCCACATAACTCAATCGAATCAGGATTGGTCTGGGAATGGTATTTAAGATTAGTTTAAAAATTTTTTTCATTAGAGCACCAAAGGTTGTCTGCGAAATTCGTCTTCTTCATTGCTAACGATTCCGAGTGCTTGATATACATAGGAAAATGTCGAGAGCAACTCAGGTTTGCCATCAATAATTGCGACATCATGCTCGAAGTGGGCACTTGGTTTTCCGTCGGCGGTGAGTATCGTCCAACCATCTTTCAGCTGTTTGATATTGCGCGTTCCCATATTGATCATCGGCTCAATGGCCACGACCATTCCTTCTACAAATAATTTTCCACGACCACGTTTTCCGTAGTTGGGCATTTCTGGATCTTCGTGCATTTTCTGCCCTAAACCGTGTCCAACTAGTTCGCGAACCACGCCGTAACCATGCGATTCTGTATATTTTTGAATGGCGTTGCCCACATCCTCTACGCGATTTCCTACTTTGAATTCACGTATTCCGACGTAAAGCGATTCTTTGGTAACTTGAAGTAACTTCTTGGTTTCAGGGGCAACTTCTCCGATTTCAAATGAGTAAGCGTGATCGCCATGGTAGCCGTTTTTGAAAGCACCGCAATCTACCGAGATTACATCGCCGCTTTCTAGAGGTTTGTTGTTTGGGATTCCGTGTACTACCTGAGCATTTGGACTCATACATAGCGAATTCGGGAATCCATATAGGCCAAGAAAACTGGGCTCAGCTCCGTGATCACGAATAAATTCTTCGGCTAATTTGTCTAAATATAATGTAGTAACTCCGGGCTTGATTTCGCCTGCAATCATTCCTAAAGTTTTAGAAACAATCAGCGCACTTTCACGCATTAACTCAATTTCTTCTCGTGTTTTTTGGATAATCATTTTTTCATAATTCGAGTCGCAAAAGTACGTATTTAACTCAAATAAAAATAGAGAATAGTGAAGTCAAATGAACTGCCGACTAACCTCCTTTAATCGGGATTTGCCATGATTCTGAAGAGTTCGGAATTGGAAATGAAGAATCTGTTTTCCAAAAGCAATATCAGCCAATTGCGCGACTACTAAATTGTTCTCTCTTGAATTAATCAGGAACATCGAGCTTTCTCCGAAAGAGAAAAGTCGTTCTTCAGAAGTCAACATGGTTGTATTGTCAGTCACCAAACTTTTGATAAACCCTCTTTGTTTTTGTAAGGATTGAATTTCTGTTTTTTGCGCCTTGATTTTATTGGTCAGTTGCACTCTTTCCAATTCCAATGAGAACTTTGTTTCTTGTAATTTAAACTTTGCAATTTTCAAATCACCGCGTTCTTTTCGCAAAAAAAGAGGGAAATAGAAATTCATTCCAACCTTGTAGTCTTCGAAACGATAGTTATCAAAAGCACTGGGCTCTGATAAATAAGTGTACCCAACGTCAATTTTTGGCAAAAGACTGTTGGCTTTGAGTCGACGGTCTACATTTAACATATCTACTTTACTTTCCAGCGCATTGATTTTTGGATGGTTGTTTATCGAAAAATCTGTATTGAGAAGATCGTTTGTTTTAAGCGTTTCTTGGATGGTCATCTCCAATTTGTCTTCGGGAATAAGCGTATCTGAAAGCTCTAGCGGAATGGTATTGTCTAACCATAAAAATTCGCTAGTTCGAGTTTGGCTTTGGCTAGCTTAAGGTTGGAATCCTCTAGACTTAAAAGGCGATTTTTTAGAATAATCCAGCCTCAATGCTGTCAATTGCTGGCTTGTCGCCTTGCTCAATTAATGATTTTACACCACCAAATCGCACTTTAGCGTTGGTCGCATAAGTTTCGTATAATTTGACTTCGTTGTAGCTTCTTTTCCAATTAAAGTAAGCAACAGAAGCATCGTAAAGTACGGCAATCGCGTTGAGTTTTCTTTCCGCTTGACTCAAACGAATTTGCATTTTTGCTTTTCGTAAATCAGCCATTCTCTGATTGATAAACAAACCTTGACCTAAAGGGACACTAATCCCCAGTGAGGTTAGTCCTTGATTAGGCATCGTGTTTTCTGGATTTAAAAACACACCTTCACTGTTGTCGAAACCAGCTTTGACTTCCACGCCGTACCAAGTTGGAATCTTGAAACTACTATTCAAAAGGGAATAATATTCGTTGTCTTTGAATTGTTTTTTTGAAAAATCGACTTCTATCTTAGGGTCGAAACTACCTCGAGCGCGCAGTAAGTTGGCTTGTGCCATACTGATTTCAAGATTAGCGGTCTTGACCAATGGATGGAATTTTTTTACTTGCCCCAAGAATTCATTATAAGTAAATTCTGTTGGAATAGTATTTTGCCCCATCGATGCAAAAGCAGTAAACAAGAAAACGAATAAGATACTTCTCATTATTTTTTGTCTTTAGTGTCTTTAGATTTTGGAGTATAGTAGTTAGGTGGAAATCCATTTAGTGTTCGCCATAACTCAAACCAAATTGGTACGTTGTTTAACAAAGCAATTGTCTGTGCGCCAGAGCCGATGCTTAGTTGTTTTGGCCAAGGTATATCCTCTTTGTCTGGTGCAATCAAGATTCGAAATTTTCCGTTATCGCTGATAAAGTTTTCAATGGCTACTACTTGACCGCCGAAAGTTCCGTAGGACATATTAGGCCAGCCTGAAAACACGATTGTAGGCCAACCGTCGAACCAAACACGTATTTTTTCTCCTCTATGAATGAGGGGAAAGTCAACAGGATCGACAAAAGTTTCAACTGCAATTTCATAATCTGCAGGCATGATACTTACGATTGGTGTTCCTTCCTTGATATTTTCTCCAATACCTGCTTGTAAAGCTCTATTCACATAACCAGTTTGTGGCGCTTTGATATAGTACATACCATTTCTGATGCTGTAATTTACCAATTGATTTTCTAGTTTATTGACTTGTGCTTCCGTATCATATTGATTACTTAAGGCGGTAAATTGGTCACTTTCAGCTTTGGATGATTTCTCGTTGTATTCCGCTGTGATGCGATTAATTTCAACTCTGGTGTTGATGTATTCGTTCTTGCTTGTCAAGTATTTGTTTTCTTGCGAAATAATTTTGGCCTCGGCATCTTGCAATTTCAAGCGTTTTTCTTCCACATCGGTCAGCGGTTTTAGCCCTTCTTTGTTTAATTGTGTTGCACGATTAAACTGGGTCTTGGCGATTTTTAGTTGGGTCTTTACTGCTTCTAGATCGATGCTGTCGGTTTTAATTTTTAATATGGATTGTTTAATTTTATTTTGAGCTTGTTGCAGTTTTAATGTCTTTTCGTTTTCGATCGCATTAATTTGGTTCCCCAAAGCGTTTACTTTGGAACCATAAGATTCAACGGATTTCTTTTTAGCAACAGCTTGATTTTTGGTATTGTCTACTAGATTTGGATCAAAGTATTCTTCTTTAATCTCAGAAATGAATAGGATGGTATCGCCTTTTTGAACAAAATCACCTTCTTTGACATACCACTTTTCGATTCGTCCGGAAATTACGGTTTGTATGGTTTGAGGTCTTTGATTTGGCTTCAAAGTAGTAACTGATCCGTGACCCGATATATTTTGTGTCCATGGCAAGAATAATGCGATAAGAACAAATAATGAAACAATCGCGATAATTCTATTCAAAATCTTGTAATGCGGTCTATTTGCTAGGTTCTTCACAGTAGAATACTTCTCTAGCGGCCCAATTTTTTGATCTGTACTTGATAAATTTAACATAGAATTATTTTTTTATTTCGGCAATAATTTTCCCGTTGTCAAGTGTAATTACTCTAGAGCAACTGCTTTTCCATCGTTCGTTTTTTGACGATACAATTACGGTCCATTTGTTCTCCGGCGACAAGACAAAATCGATGATTTGATTGGCTACGTTTTCATCCATATTATCTGTCGGATTTTCGTAGAATAGGATTTTTGGTTTATGGATAATGCTTCTAGCCAATAAAATTTTTCTTGCATTTGAAGATGATAATTGTTTTCCTTCTGGGAAGATTTTAGTATCCAACCCATTTGGTAGTGCTTTTATTAATGACCCGAGCTGAACTGCATCAATCGCCCATTTTAATTGCTCGTCATTTACCGTAGGATCATTAAAAGTAATATTCTCTTTAATCGTTCCTTCAAAAGGTGTTTCGCCGTTTAAAATAGTCCCGATTTGCGAGCGATATTGTTGTAAATTAATTTTTCGAAAGGTATCGTCGTTAATAAAGAAAGCGCCAGAAGTTGGTTGTAGTAAGCCAGACAAGACACGAATTAAAGTAGTCTTTCCAGAGCCATTTTCGCCTTCAATAAATATTCTTTCACCTTGCGCTATTGTTAACGATATGGATTTCAAGACATCATTTTTTGTTTCAGGAAAACGGAATTTTAGATTTTCTGTTTCCAATTGAATATTGGTAAAGCAGTAGTCGTTTTCAACTGTGATTTCTTCTTCTAAATCCATGTCGGTAATACTGCCAATTTTTTCAACCGACGTCAGTACATCGTAGAAAGTTTCGAGTCCAAGGATTATTTTTTCAACGGAATTGATTACTAGCAAGATAATGATTTCCGCAGCGACAAACTGACCAATATTCATTTGTTGACTAATAACCAAATAGCCGCCTATCGACAAAAGGCTTGCGGTAATAATCATTTTGAAGACAATAAGTTGCGTGAATTGTCTTTGAATTATCTTAAAGTGTTTTTCGCGATAACTTAAATAGTCTTTAACCAAAATATTGTTTTTCTCTAAAGCAAAATCATAATTTAAAACCCTTCTAAAGCTAAAATTATTTCTTGCCATTTCTTGCAACCAATTGGCTACTTTATACTTAAAGTGAGATTCTTTCAAACTTGTTTCCAGACCCGATCTGTATGAAAATCTAAAAATAGTATACAATAGGATTATCAAAAGAAGTCCAAACAAGATAAAGTATGGATGGTACAACGAAAGCAAAATAATACCAAAAACAATCTGCAATAAAGCGGCAGAGAAATCAATTAGAAGTTTGGAAGTTCCTTTTTGAATGGATATGGTATCAAAAAAGCGACTTGCGAGCTCTGGAGGATAAACATTATATATCGACTCGAATTTTATTTTTGGGAAACGTGAAGCAAAATCGAAGGAGGAACGAACAAATATTTTTTGTTGTAAATTTTCAGTAATTCGCAACTGCATGAGTGATAGAATTCCTACGAGTGCCACACCAATTACAACAAGAATAATCAGTACAATCCACGACGCACTGATTCTTCCGGCTTGTATAAAGTTGATAATTGCTTGAATTCCAAGAGGCAAAGACAAGCTAATCAATCCGGCGAAAATCGCATAAAAGAAAAGCTGCATGACGTCTTTTTTGTCTAAGCCAAGTAAATTATAATATCTTTTGAGTGGAGTCATACGTTTATTTTCTTAAAACATTTTGAACTAGGTTAATATAAAAATCCGAAGGAGAAATAGTTTCACTGCAATCTGTAATCGTATCGATGTGCTGTTGCAAAAATGTTGGTGTAGACTTCCTTCCACAATGGTCGAGGCAAGGCTTTTTGCAAATGGATACTCTGGATTTACTTCGTTGATATAAGAAACTATCCGGTTGATAATTCTTTTATAGATCAAGAAAAAACCTTCTTTATTCTCTTGGTCAACTTCCTTTGTTTGCAGATTTTTGGTAAATTCAGTAATGATGATTCTGTTTAATATGGCTTCATTAATATGCGCAGTTTCTTGATCGTCGATAATTTTTTCCGTAATGATAGTTATGGCTCTTTTCAGTTTGTCTTCCACGTTGACAATATTGGAAGTAGTAAAAACTAATCGATACTCCATCCAACTCCAATACCAAGAGGACAAGTACAACATGAGTTTGTGTTTGTTTTCGAAATAGCGATACAAAGAACTTTCGTTCGAACCAATTCGATCTCCCAGTTTTTTGAAAGTAAAATTTTCAAAACCAATTTCTTCAATCATAACAATGCTATGTTCTATAATCTTCTGCCCTAAAGCAGATGTTTCAGGATCTTTGACGTAGATTTTTGGATTAACTTGAATTTTAAAGTTACTTAGTAAAGTTTGCATACTATCTATTTTTTTTGCAAATATAATAGTAATACTATTGTAAAAGTCATTTTAACTTTTATTTATTATTTCTTGTAACAAAAACTAAATGAGATTTGTCATGTTTTGCATTGAATTTCTGACTTAAATTTGATCAAAATTCTTAAGGTATGAGTAAATATGTCACAGCGAATGAAGCTGTAAAAGTCGTGAAATCAGGGGATCGTGTATATCTTCAGGCTGCCGCCGCGGCACCTACTATATTGGCAAATGCTCTGACAGATCGCGCCGCAGAACTGCGAAACGTTGAAGTTTGTCATTTGCATATCGAGGGCGAAGCGCGATATGCCAATCCAGAATTAGCAGATAGTTTTCATGTTAATTCTTTTTTTATTGGCGCTAATGTGCGTCACACTTTAAAGGCGGGAAATGGTTCTTACACACCCGTTTTTTTGAGTGAACTCCCGCATTTATTCCGAAAAAATGTATTGCCGATTGATGTTGCTTTTATTCATGTTTCTCCGCCAGACGTTCATGGATATTGTTCGCTTGGGGTTTCGGTTGAAGCCACGGTTGCTGCTATCGAAAATGCTAAAATCGTCATTGCTCAAGTCAATCCTCAAATGCCGCGAACTTTTGGCGATGGAATCCTACACGTTTCTGAAATTGACTATTTGGTTGAGGTAGATGTTCCCATTTATTCTCATGAAGTTATTCCTTTTTCAGCAGAAGAAGATAAAATTGGTGGCTACATTGCGTCCTTGATTGAAGACAAAAGCACCCTTCAAATGGGTATTGGTTCTATCCCGAATGCTGCTTTGAGCAAGTTGAAAAATCACAAAGATTTGGGGTTGCATACCGAGATGTTTTCGGATGGTGTCATCGATTTGATCGAAAATGACGTCATCAATTGCAATTATAAAGGGACACTTCGCGGTCGTGTTTTGGCGACATTTCTCATCGGCTCGAAACGGTTGTATGATTATGTAAGTGATAATCCATTTATTGAAATGAAAGAGTCCTCCATGGTCAATGATACGGCGCGCATTCGAAAAAACCCAAAGATGATTGCGATTAATTCTGCTATCGAAGTAGATCTGACTGGGCAAGTATGTGCGGATTCTATTGGTCCGCAAATGTATTCTGGAGTTGGGGGTCAAATGGATTTTATTCGAGGCGCTTCGCTGAGTCCAGGTGGAAAGGCAATAATTGCATTACCGTCTACCACCAAAAGAGGCGAAAGTAGAATTGTTCCCTTTTTAAAGCAAGGAGCTGGAGTTGTTACTACAAGAGCTCATATTCATTATGTTATTACAGAAAATGGCATTGCGGATTTGTACGGTAAGACGTTAAGGGAACGCGCCAATGAATTGGTTCGAATTGCACATCCCAACCATCAGGAAAATATTGAACGGGAATATTATGAATTGCTCAATAAAATGTAAATAGAAAAAGCTCCAATTTGGAGCTTTTTTTGTGAAATATGGTTTAGCTTTTTCTTACAATAATGAATGTTGCGTCATTACTTCTGGTTTTTCGATTCCCATCAATTCCAAAATCGTTGGAGCCAAATCGCCTAATACGCCGTTGTGTATGGTTTTTAAATCTGGATCGACCAGGATAATCGGAACTGGATTGGTGGTGTGTGCGGTATTTGGCGATCCGTCTGGATTAATCATCGTTTCGCAAATTGCCGTGATCTGCAATCACTAAAGTAGTGTAGTTGTTTCTTAGAGCAGCAGTGATGACTTTTTCCACGCATTGATCGACCGCTTCGCACGCTTTAATCGCAGCACTCATGACACCGGTATGACCCACCATATCGCCATTGGCAAAATTAAGACAAACAAAGTCAACTTCACCTTTCTCGAGTTCAGGAACCAAAGCATCTGCGAGTTCAAAGGCGCTCATTTCAGGCTGCAAGTCGTAGGTCGCCACTTTTGGCGAGTTTTTTAAAATTCGGCTTTCGCCAGCAAAAGGCAATTCTCGCCCGCCAGAAAAGAAAAAGGTCACGTGCGGATATTTCTCGGTTTCTGCAATTCTGATTTGTTTTTTGTGGTGTTTTTCTAAAACTGCACCTAACGTTTCCGTGATATTGTCTTTATTATAAACGACTTTGACATTTTGGTATCTTTCGTCGTAGTTGGTTAAAGTGACATAGTACAAATTGAGTTTGTGCATGTTTTGTTCATGGAAATCCTTTTGAGAAAGTACTTCGGTGAGTTCTCGTCCACGGTCGGTTCTAAAATTAAAGAAAATCACCACATCATTTTCTTGTATGGTGGCAAGAGGAGAATTATTGGAATCAACCAGCACAATTGGATTGATAAACTCGTCGGTAATATTATTCTCGTAGTTTGCTGCTATGGATTGCACCGCATTTTGAGATTTCTCACCGTTTCCATGGACTAGCAAATCATAGGCGATTTTTACTCTTTCCCATCGTTTATCGCGATCCATGGCATAATAACGACCGACAACGGATGCCAATTTTACGTTGGTATTGGCAATGTAATCCTCTAGATTTTGAATATAGGATATTCCTGATTTTGGATCAACGTCACGACCATCAGTAAAAGCATGAACAAAAACCTTTTCTAATCCGAAATCTTGCGTCGCATCGATGAGACCACGCAGGTGCGAAGTATGAGAATGCACGCCACCATCGGAAACCAATCCCAGAAAATGCACATTGACATTTTTGTCTTTGGCATATTGGAAGGCATCGACGAGAACAGGTTCTTTGCTCAGTGTTTTGTGTTCGACGGCCAAATTGATTTTGGCTAAATCTTGATAGACGATTCGTCCGGCGCCGAGATTCATGTGACCGACTTCAGAATTTCCCATTTGTCCTTCTGGCAAACCTACGTTGAGGCCGTCGGTGCGCAATTGTGCATTTGGATATTTTTGATACAATGAATTGATAAATGGAACATTCGCATTATCGATCGCGGAGACTTTTGGGTCGGGTGATTTTCCCCAACCGTCGAGAATCATGAGAATTACTTTTTTGTTCATAATTTTATTGAATTGCAAATTGTCTAATTTATTGCTGTTTTTTTGTTTTAAAGGCTTCAATATTTCTGTCGTATGACTTCAAATTTTTTGAAGTTTGAATGTTGATTAACGAACATCGAATATTGAACTGCGATGCCCTAGCCCTGATGGAAGCGGCATCCTTTTGCGCCGTTGTTTACTTCGTCAGTTCGCCCCGCTCGGGTGGCGCAAAAGATAGAGCGTACAGCAGGAAATAGCTACAAAAGTAACTAATATTACTTCTTTTTCAAGGAATTCTAATCGATAAAATAGCGCAGACTGATGGAGAAAATATGATTGACATTTTCGTTATCTACCGCGTTTAAGAAATTGCGTTCAATATTGCGTCGGAATTGTCTTTCGAACAATGCGGTATTGTTTCGGTAGAGCACAGTAACTTGACTTCCGGGGGCAAACCACCAATTGTAAGAAAGGTCAAAATTCCACACGTTGAGGTTTTGGTTTAAGTTGTCTGTAAATGTCGTATTTGTTGCTACTTCACCATTGTTTTGAAGGTTCAAAAATTCGCGATTCGTAACGTAAGACCAGTAATGACGTGCGGAAAGATTAATATTCATTCGATTATTTACCGAATATTTTCCTTCCAATTTATTGGTGTAGGTAATGATGTCACGTCGTGCGAAAATGTAATCATTGCCACTTAATTCGAAAGTGTTCCCGATATTGCTATTCAGACGTGAAAAGTCGAATTCGTAAATTAGAGAAAATCGGTCATTGAAGCGGTATCGTGGACTAATAAAAACGCCATATTTGATTCTGTCAGTTTCATTGAAAAAGGAGAGCGTTGGATTGAAATCAAGTGCAAACCTTCGATTATAATTGGAAGAGAAGAAAAACCAAAAGTCGATATTTTCTGGAATCGTTAGATATTCCGTGTCGTCAGGCGAAAGCGCTTCGTAGAAATCATATACTTTGAGTGGTCTGATTCTAGTTCCAACGCCATAGTAGTCATTCAGTTTGTCTGTGGTATTTAAGCTCAAATTGGTGTTGAACAATTGCACTCTGCCCGTTTTGTTTTCGAATTCAGAGTCGGCATTTACGAAAAAGTTCAGTGAATTAAATCGTTTTGTCGGATTGATGATTCTGTAACTTGCTTCGGCGTTAATCGCATGGTAATGGGTTCTAAAATTAATTCCAAGATCATTAATATCATAATCTTTTGAAATGTATTGGCCGCTCAATTTATAGCGATATTTTCCGCTGGTTTCTGCGAAAAGTAATGAGGTATTATAGCCTTTTTGATCCTCGAGTAGAAAATCATCATTGATGAAACTATACTTAAAATCGCCTTTGAGATTGAAAGTGTTTCGCTTGGTGTTGAGGTCGAAAACTCCAGCGGTTACATTGGCATCGCGATAGGAACCACTGCGCGTAACGTTGGTGTTGATGAGCGAAACCGTAGAATTTTTTCTAAAACGTTGGTCTAAAACCATCACATTATAGTTGGCAAGCGGTTGCAAGGTTTCAAGTCGCGATGTATTGGTGTCAGCATTTTCAACTTGTACCGTTGTATTTTCGGTGATCGCATTCAAGACACCGATTCCAAGACCAGATTTGGTTCGTCCAGATATTTTTACAGCATTAATTAATTGGATGGAGTTTGGGTATTCTTCGACTGATTCATTATCGGCAGTATTGATTTTTGTCACTTCTCCAATTCTTCTTGAATACACCAAATTCCCGATGTTGAACAAGTCGGTTCCTTCGGTAAAAAAAGGACGATTTTCATTGAATTGTTGCTCGAATGGACCCAAATACAATTCGACGTTATCAAATTTCGTTTGGCCAAAATCGGGAACTAAAATAGCGTCTAAAGTAAAAGCGTCGCTGATGCCGTATTTGATATCTAATCCGCCTTTAAATTCACCTCGGGTTTTTTGTTCACGATTGCTATTCAAATAGAAAGAAGAGTAGGGAATGAGAAACAATCGGGTTGGTGTTTTGATGTTGTCGATGCCTTCTAGAATCCCAGATTGTGCACTTTCGTTATTGATTTTGGTATCGATAAAATTCCATGTATATGATTGTCTGTCTCTTCTGATTTCGCGATAAAAGTTAACGCCCCAGGTTTGTTTTTCTGCTTTTGAAAAACGCAAAGCTGCATATGGAATTTTTATTTCTGCTGCCCAGCCGTAATCAGTAGGAACAACTTGGCTGTCCCAAATAGCGTCCCAAGTAAAATCTTCTCCGTCTTTGTTAGTAAAAATGCAGTCAATTTGTACTCCAGCAGCACTGACAAAAAATCGAAAATCTTGTTGACTGTCATTAAATCCGTTGATGAAAACCCCAAAATGATCTGCGGTTCCAAAATTATCACGGAGTTTGATTTCACGAAGAATTTTGCTTGGTTCGTCGTCGTACATTTTTGCTGCAATGTAAATGGCGTCGTCGTTGTAGGCAATTTGAACTTCTGTTTTTTTATTTTCATCAATTGCTTTACCGTTATCTGGGAAGAACATGACAAAGTCTTTTGCGACTGGGGCGAATTCCCAAATGGGTTCGTTAAAAACGCCGTCAATAGTAATGTTTCCTGAGGCCACCGCGTTTAATACCTTTTTTTGACTGTAGGAGTTTGCCTGAAATAGGAGTATAGAGAAAAGTAAAAAGTAAGAAAATTTACTCATATAAGGCGGTAGGTTTGTCTCACAAAAATAACTATTATATTCATTAACACAACTACTTTACAATATTTTCCCATTTGGTTCGTTAGTGTAAATCGACTTTAATCGGTATTGCCTTTTGAACTTCATCGGTAAGAAAACGTGCATTTCATCGGTTATTTTTGCTTTTTAACGCATTTTTATGAATAAAAAGTTGGTGTAGCGATTTCACTTATCTATATTTGTCGCCCCGAGTCTATACATTAACTTAAACAAATACAATGAAATACAGATTCTTACCACTCGTTTTATTTTTTTTATTTTCGTTTACCACGATAGATAAAAGGAATACTTTTTCTTCTAAAAGAGGTTACATCACTGGTTCTTCTGCTGAAATTGAAGCTGTGTCCTTATATCAACAGTTGAAAGAAAATCAATTTTCACTTCCTACTTTAAATTCTTTTACAGAAGCCATCACTGGGTTTTATCAGTTGAAAGAAAAGGGTTTGGTAAAGAAGGAGATTTTGACCATTATAGATTTTAGTTTGTCTTCAAATACAAAAAGACTTTGGGTGATTGATATGGTGGCGCATCAGGTTTTGATGAATACTTATGTTTCTCATGGCAAAAACACTGGAGAAGAGTTTGCGAATTCATTTTCTAATGAAAATTCTTCTTTTAAGAGCAGTTTAGGGTTTTATACGACGGCTGAAATTTATAGCGGAAAACACGGAATGTCACTAAAATTAGATGGTGTAGAAAAGGGAATCAATGACAAGGCAAGAGAAAGAGGCATTGTGATGCACGCCGCAGATTATGTTTCTGATGAATTTATAAGAAGTAACAAAAGATTGGGCAGAAGCCAGGGTTGTCCTGCGTTACCGGTTGAATTGACACCTCAAATTATCGAAATGGTGAAAGATAAATCGTGTTTATTTGTATATCATCCTTCTAGAACTTATACTGGAAACAACAAAGTTACATTGTAATTAAGGATTATAAAATCTCTTAAACATAATATAATGCATCCCGATTGGGACTATTTCAAACTCAGTTCCTATTTTTTCAAATCCTAGCTTCTCATAAAATCCCAATGCGATTATTCGTGCATTAAACCAAATAAGAAATTCTTGTTCTTTTTGCAGATATGTCATTGCATGTTGCACTAAAGCTGCACCATATCCCTTTTTTTGATGATTTTCTAAGACTGCCATTCCTCGAATTTGAAATTGTTTTTTATCAGTAAAGACATCTTTGCTTGTTTCGAAAACAGAGATAATTCCGAGAAGAGTATTATTTTCGAACAGTCCAAAATGTAGCGTTGACTCCGCAGTGTCAAAAGGATAAACGCACTTTTCAATTGGTTCGTTTTGGCGCAAGATCGCGTGTCGAAGTGGATAAGTTTCAGCGGCTGCAATTTTTCTTATTTGAATCATCAGATTATTTGAATCTTGTGGTAGTTAACAATTTAATTTTAAAATCATTGCGAATTCAAAACTAACAAAAGACAAATAAAAAGAGAATTTTATTAAAAAAAACTTGCAAAAGCATAAAGTTATTATTTATATTTGCACCACCAAACGCGGAAGTAGCTCAGTTGGTAGAGCTCCAGCCTTCCAAGCTGGTTGTCGCGAGTTCGAGCCTCGTCTTCCGCTCAGAAAAAAACCTCAAATGAAAGTTTGAGGTTTTTTTTATTTATCTATCTTGTGAAGTGTTGACTTAAACCGCCACAACGCCCTTAATATGCGGATGTGGCTCATAGCCTTCCAACGTAAAATCTTCAAAATTAAAGTCGAAGATGTTTTTCACGGTAGGATTCAAAATCATTTTAGGCAACGGTTTTGGCTCGCGTGACAATTGCAATTCTAATTGTTCGAAGTGGTTGTTGTAAATATGAGCGTCTCCGAAAGTATGAATAAACTCACCTGGTTGTAAATCACAAACTTGTGCAATCATCAATACCAAAAGTGCGTAAGAAGCAATATTAAAAGGAACACCCAAAAAGATGTCAGCAGAACGTTGGTACAATTGACAAGACAATTTTCCGTCGGCAACATAAAACTGAAAGAACGCATGACATGGCGGTAGCGCCACTTTCCCATTGGCTACATTTTCTGCAAATGATTTAGAAGTATCAGGTAATACCGATGGATTCCAAGCAGAAATCAACATGCGGCGACTGTTCGGATTTGTTTTTAAAGTCTCGATCAATTCTGAAATCTGATCGATATTTTCACTGTTCCAATTGCGCCATTGGTGTCCGTATACTGGACCTAAATTCCCATCTTCATCGGCCCATTCATCCCAAATTTTCACGCCGTTTTCATTCAAATAGCCAATATTTGTATCGCCCTTTAGGAACCATAGCAATTCATAAACAATCGATTTTAGATGGAGTTTTTTAGTTGTCACCATCGGAAAACCCTCACTCAAATCAAAACGCATTTGATAGCCAAAAACACTTTTGGTTCCTGTTCCTGTTCGATCTCCTTTTTGAGTACCGTTTTCCAGCACGTGTTTTACTAAGTCGTGGTATTGTTTCATTTGGTTTAATCGTTGATTTGTTAAACTGTTTAATCGTTTAACCGTTGATTCGCTATGCTTTTACACGATTCAACGTTTACGGTTCTCGCTTCGAAATCTCATCGCGAATTTTTGCAGCTTTTTCGTAATCTTCATCCCGAACAGCGCCATCTAAAAGTTCATGTAATTCTGAGAGACTATGTTTTGTATAGGTTTCACCTGACTGATTGCTTTCTTCCATACCAAAAGTTTCGGGTGTAGAAAGCACACCATCTAAATCGTCTCCTTCTTTAGAAGCTTCTAAAGCATTTCCTTTTAAATAAATTCCTGCTTTGTCTAAAATGTTTTTATAGGTAAATATTGGTGCAGAAAAACGCAAAGCCAATGCGATGGCGTCAGAAGTTCTAGCGTCAATGATTTCTTCAATCTTATCTCTTTCACATATGATGCTGGAGAAAAAAACACCATCCACCAATTTGTGAATGATCACTTGTTTGATAACAATGTCAAATCGCTCCGCAAAGTTTTTGAAAAGATCATGGGTCAAAGGACGTGGTGGTTTGATTTCTTTTTCTAAAGCAATGGCAATCGATTGTGCTTCGAAAGCGCCAATAACAATAGGCAATTTGCGTTCACCATCTACTTCATTCAGGATCAAAGCATACGCGCCGTTTTGAGTTTGACTGTATGAAATTCCTTTTATTGTTAATTTTACTAAGCTCATAATTGCAAAAGTACAACGAAATGTTACAAAGTACCAAGATATTTTTCAATTCAAAACAAAAAAAAGGCTATCTAAACAATCTCTATTTAGATAGCCTTTGATAGGCACAATTTAGGAAAAATATTAGTTTTGAGCTTTAAAGGCTTTAAATTTTTCAATCAATTTTGGAACAATTTCGAAAGCATCTCCAACCACACCATAGTCAGCAACCTTAAAGAAAGGTGCTTCAGCGTCGGTATTGATTACCACTTTCACTTTAGAAGAGTTAATCCCAGCGATATGTTGAATCGCACCAGAAATTCCAACTGCAATATACAAATTCGTTGCTACAGGTTTTCCGGTTTGACCCACATGTTCCCCGTGCGGTCTCCAACCCAAATCAGATACTGGTTTTGAACAAGCAGTTGCTGCTCCCAAAGTAGCGGCTAATTCTTCAATCATACCCCAGTTTTCTGGGCCTTTCATGCCACGACCGGCAGAAACTACAATATCCGCATCAGCAATCGTCACTTTTCCAGATGATTTTTCAACCGATTGTACTTTCACGCCAAAATCAGCATCACTGATTGATGGAGAGAAATCTTCTGTAGCCATCGACGAAGCATTTTCAAAAATACCGTAAGAGTTTTTAGCCAAACTCAACACTTTAACGTCTGTATTGATTTCAGTAATATTGAATGCTTTGTTTGAAAACGCATTTCTTTTTACTTGAAATGGATTTGTACTTATTGGCAATCCAACCACATTTGAAGCAAAACCTGCATCTAAAGCCACTGCTACAAGTGGAGCCAAATACAAACTGTCAGTCGTAGAAGACAATAAAACCAATTTTACATTTTCTTTTTGAGCGGCTTGTTTAATCGCATCCGCATAAGCTTTTGCAGTAAAGCCACTGAGTTTGTCATTGCTTATTTTTAGCACTTTATCAACGCCGTATTTTGATAATTCTGAAACATCTCCAGCATTTACCGTCACTGCGGTTACTGTTGTTCCTAAATCAGCGGCTACTTTTTTAGCATAAGAAGCCAATTCGAAAGCTACTTTCTTAAATTTTCCTTCTGCAGATTCTGCATATATTAGTATAGACATCTTTGTAATGTTTATTTGTTGATTTGTTTAATCGTTCATTTGTATGGGCGTGTCCCTGCGGGTCGGGCTTTTCGCAGTACGCGGTACTTGCTGCAATCCCTCACGCGAACCCGCAAAACTAGATGACTTTTGCTTCGTTGTGCAAAGCGCTAATCAATCCGTCTAAATCGTCGGCTGAAAATAATTTTACTGCCGATTTTGGAGCTGGTTTTTCAAATTTTACTGCCTTAGTTTCACTATTCGCGCAACTGGTTCTAGAACCGTTAAAACTTTCGTTCTGGCGGTCATAATCCCACGCATATTCGGAATTCTCAAATCTTTCTCTTCTACCAATCCTTTTTGTCCACCGATAATTAGAGGTAAGGAAGTCGATACGATTTCTTTTCCGCCATCAATTTCTCTGGAAGCTTTGGCTGAAGTTCCGTCGACCGTCAATTCGATACATGAGTTGACGAAATTGAATCCTAACAAACCTGCAAGCATTCCCGGAACCATTCCGCCATTATAGTCTAAAGATTCTTTTCCGGCAATGACCAAATCATATCCGCCACTATTAATGACTTCAGCGAGTTGTTTGGCTACAAAAAATCCGTCGGTTGGATTGGCATTGACACGAATAGCTTCATTCGCTCCGATGGCTAAAGCTTTTCTCAACGTTGGCTCGGTATCCGTGCCGCCCACATTGACAACAGTAACGTTGGCACTTTGTTGCTCTTGGAACCAAATCGCGCGTGTCAACCCGAATTCGTCGTTTGGATTGATCACAAATTGAACGCCGTTGGTATCGAATTCTGAATCACCGTTGGTAAAATTAATCTTGGAAGTAGTATCAGGTACGTGACTGATGCAAACTAATATTTTCATATTTTTAGGTTGTTTATGTAAAAAATGTTGCGCAAAATTAGGACATTAATTTGAATTATTTACTATGCTTGCATAATAAATTTCCCTATTATAACGATTTCGTAGCCCCGATAGCAGCGGCATCCTTTTTTGCTTGCAAAAGCCCCTCGACTGCGCTCGGATTGATAGGCAAAAAAGATAGAGCGGATAGCGGAAGGAGCTCCTAATAAAATACCAAAATTTTATGCTTATAGTTGTTTAAAATATTTATTTTTGCTGTTCAAAATTCGAAAATACTATGAGAACGATACAATTTAGAGAAGCAATTTGTGAAGCAATGAGTGAAGAAATGCGCCGTGACGAATCGGTGTATTTGATGGGTGAGGAAGTTGCGGAATACAATGGTGCCTATAAAGCATCTAAAGGAATGTTAGACGAATTTGGACCGAAAAGAGTCATTGACACGCCAATTGCAGAGCTTGGTTTTGCTGGAATAGCGGTTGGTTCAGCGATGAATGGTTGTCGACCAATAGTAGAATATATGACGTTTAACTTTTCGTTGGTTGGAATTGATCAGATCATTAACAACGCAGCAAAAATGCGTCAGATGTCAGCGGGACAATTTCCGATGCCGATGGTTTTTCGTGGACCAACAGCTTCTGCGGGACAATTAGGAGCAACACACTCGCAAGCTTTTGAGAATTGGTTTGCGAACACGCCTGGTTTGAAAGTGGTAGTGCCGTCAACCGTTTATGATGCGAAAGGTTTGCTGAAAGCGGCTATTCGTGACAATGACCCGGTAATTTTCATGGAATCTGAACAAATGTACGGTGACAAAGGGGAAGTTCCAGAAGGAGAATACACTATTCCATTAGGTGTTGCAGATATCAAAAGAGAAGGAACTGATGTAACGATTGTTTCATTTGGGAAAATCATCAAAGAAGCGCATATTGCGGCAGACGAGTTAGCGAAAGAAGGTATTTCTTGTGAAATCATCGATTTGCGTACCGTGCGTCCGATGGATTATGACGCGATTTTGAATTCAGTTAAAAAAACCAACAGACTAGTCGTTTTAGAAGAAGCTTGGCCATTTGCGAGTGTCGCTTCAGAAATTACGTATATTGTTCAAGAACGTGCGTTTGATTACTTGGATGCGCCAATTCAGAGAATTACTACTGCAGATACACCAGCACCTTATTCACCAACTTTGTTAAAAGAGTGGTTGCCGAATTCGGGAGATGTGATAAAAGCGGTTAAAAAAGTGATGTATAAAAGCAATTAACAATTGATAATTGACAATTGATAATTATTTTGGGTAATTTGAAGCCTACATTTTAATTGTTAATTATCCATTATCCATTATCAATTAATCAATATATTTGAAACTTCATCAAGTTCGTTTTGGTGGAGTTTTTTTGTCCTATGAAAAAGAGTTTATTCCTACTATTATTCGCCATTATATCGCCGATGCTATTCGCTCAAACCAAAGTGAGTGGCGTAGTTGTTGACAATACCAATCAGCCCATTCCTTATGCCAATGTAATTTTCAAAAATTCTACGCAAGGAACCGTCACCAACGAAGATGGTCGCTTCTATTTAGAATCGGACAAAACATACAAAATCCTTCAAGTTTCCTTTATGGGTTTTGAAACCAAGGAAGTGCCGCTGACCAAAGATGTCAATTACAATTTTAAAGTCACACTCAGCGACGGACAAAAGCTAAAAGAAGTCGTGGTTTATGCTGGAAAAACTTCTAAGAAAAACAATCCAGCATTAGATATTCTTCGAAAAATTTGGGAGCGAAAACGCAAGAATGGTTTGAATATGTTCAACCAATACCAAATGGAGAAGTATGAGAAAGTAGAATTTGACATGAACTCAATCGACAGTGCTTTTATGAAGCGAAAAATCTTCAAAGGCATGGAGTTTATTTTCAATCAAGTCGATACTTCAAAAATTACCGGAAAAACGTATTTACCGATTTTTATCAATGAAGCTTTGTCGGATGTGTATGGAGATAATGTCCAGAAAAAAGTCAAAGAAATTCTAAAAGCCAACAAAAATTCAGGTTTTGAAACCAATCAGCAATTAATTGCCTTTATCAAAGATCTCTATTCTGACTACAATATCTACAATAATTATGTGACTTTTTTTGATAAGAGTTTTACAAGTCCATTGTCACGAACCGGAATCGACGTCTACAATTACGTGTTGACCGATACCGCTTACATCGACAAGAAATTGTGCTATAACATTGTCTTCTATCCGCGACGGAAAAACGAATTGACTTTCAAAGGAGATTTTTGGGTCAATGATACCACTTGGGCGATCAAAAACATCAACATGGCGGTGACAAAAAGCGCCAACATCAACTGGGTAAAAGATATTTATATCGAGCAAGAATTCGAAGTGATGAATGATTCCGTTTTTCTGCTTACCAAAGATTATATGATGTCTGATTTTGCATTAAATAAAAAGGAAAAATCAAAAGGAGTTTACGGTAAAAGGACAACCTATTTTAGAAATCACCAGTTCAATAAGGAAAAACCGCTGGACTTTTATAAGGAGGATGTAAATTACAATGACGAATCTGTTTATCTAAAACCCGACGAATATTGGGCGGAGAACCGTTTTGAAAAACTGTCCAAAGATGAACTGGGCGTATACAAAATGCTCGACACTTTGAAAACGGTCAAGAAATTCAAGCGACTGTACGATTTGGTATCGATTATTGGTAGTGGCTATGTTCCGCTGGGGAATGTCGAGTATGGTTCCATTTATTCTACGATTGGTAATAATGATGTGGAAGGAATTCGGGTTAGAGGAGGATTGCGAACCTACTTTAATTCAAATGATCCATGGCGTTTGGAAGGATATCTTGCCTACGGATTTAAGGACGACGTAGTCAAATACGGGCTTTCAGGAAAATGGATGATCGACAAGAAAAACAGAATCATCATTTCTGGAGGGAACCGCCGCGACGTAGAACAAATAGGCGCCAGCCTTACGACAACGAGCGATATCCTCGGTAGAAGTTTTGCCTCGTCTGCGTTATTGACCAACGGGACCAATGGGAAACTCACCAAAATCAATTTGACTGCTTTAAAATTAGAAATAGAACCAATAAAAAATTTGACGCTACAGGCTGGATTTACCTATCGAACCCTGATTTCTGCATCACCAACTTTTAGTTTGGATTATTTCACCGACAATACACTTACAACAACAAAAAGCGATGTGATTCAGCCAGAATTTACCCTTCAAGCTGATTTTACACCCAAAAGAAAAACGGTCGGATACGGTGTAGAGCGAAATGTAGTCGACAATCCATATGCTAGGATTTTTGCCAATTATAGCCGAGGTTACAGCGGTTTTATGAATGGTGATTTCTCCTACAATAAGTTCCAAATTTACTATAATCAACCCATCGTAATTGGAGCCATTGGTCGAACCAATCTTATTACCGAAGTCGGAAAAACCTATGGTAAAGTGCCGCTTGGTTTACTTAGTGTTGTTCCTGGAAATCAGACGTATTTCACAATTGAAAACACTTTTAATAATTTGGATTTTTACGAATTTGTAACCGACCAATACGCGACGTTCCAATGGATCCATAATTTTCAAGGAAAAATATTTGCTCGAGTTCCATTTTTGCGAAAGTTAAACTGGCGAGAAATCGTTGGTTTTAAAGGCGTATACGGAACAGTTTCCGACGAAAATAGAGCGCTCAACGCCTCTGGTTTGATCTACAACGCTCCAGAAAAATTCTACTGGGAATACAGTGCTGGAGTCGGAAATATCTTCAAAGTATTGCGCATCGACTTCTCGTGGAGAGGCAATTACTTGGATGTGCAAGGAGCCAATCGATTTACGGTAAAAGCTGCTATTGGGTTTTATTTTTAGGAGCTTAATCCAGCTGTTTGCTATATCTTTTTATGCTGAACTCGTTTCAGCATCTTCAAATAATTGTAATCATGTAGTCATCTATTGCACATGCTGAAACGAGTTCAGCATAAAAAGGATGCCGCTGCCATCTGGGCTAGGACTCCTCGTCAACGACAGAACATAGAATATGAAAGAAGCATTCGATTTTCTAACCAGTCAAGAATCTGTTTTCAATGATATCGTCAAACAGTATGGCTTGCCAACCATTCCATCGCGACCACCCGGATTTGAAACTTTGGTTTTGCTGATTTTAGAGCAACAAGTTTCCATCGATTCCGCCAAAGCAACTTACCTAAGATTAAGAGAAAAAGCAATTGCTTTTACACCGGAAAAATTGGTCGTGTTTTCAGAGGAAGACTTTCGCTCGGCAGGCGTGAGCAGACAAAAAACGAAATATATTATAGGACTGTCTCAAACCATTATCAATAAAAAAATTAATCTCGAAAGCCTATCGCAAAAAACAGCTAGCGAAGTGCGCGAAGAACTCATCAAAATTAATGGAATTGGGCATTGGACCATCGATATTTACTTGATGTTTGCTTTGCAAGCTTCGGATATTATTCCCATTGGAGATATTGCGGTGGTCAATACTATAAAGGAATTGTTCGATATTCACACGAAAGATGAAATACGTTCCTTTACGGAAAAGTGGAGTCCTTATCGGTCACATGCTACTTTTTTGCTCTGGCATCACTATCTAAACAAAAGAAATAGAAAGATTTCCTATAACTACTAGGGGAATCACAAACCAATAACAATAATCAATTGATATACTTGTTTTTTGTTAATGTTTTGTTACTTTTGCCCCCGATAAAATTTATAACAAAATTATATTTATGGAATCAACTTACATGATTTATGTGCCAATAGTAATGGCGTTTATTGGATTGCTATTTATGGCATACAAAAGAGCTTGGGTTTTAAAACAAGATGCGGGCGATGGTAAAATGAAAGAAATTTCAGATTACATCTACGAAGGTGCTTTAGCTTTCCTAAAAGCGGAGTACAGATTGTTAGCCGTATTTGTTGTAATAGCAAGTGCTGTTCTCGCAGGAATATCCTTTATAGTGCCAACAACTCATATTTTAATAGTTGTTGCTTTTATTTTCGGAGCTTTCTTTTCAGCATTGGCTGGAAATATGGGGATGAAAATCGCTACAAAAACAAATGTTAGAACTACGCAAGCGGCTCGTTCTAGTTTGCCACAAGCATTGAAAGTTTCTTTCGGCGGTGGAACAGTAATGGGATTGGGTGTTGCGGGCTTAGCAGTTTTAGGGCTAACCGGTTTCTTTATTTTCTTTTATAATTATTTTATGGGTGGTGTTTGGACATCAACCGAACAAATGACAATTGTTCTAGAAACTTTAGCGGGTTTCTCTTTAGGAGCCGAATCAATCGCTTTATTCGCGAGAGTTGGTGGTGGTATTTATACCAAAGCTGCCGACGTTGGAGCGGATTTAGTAGGTAAAGTAGAAGCTGGAATTCCTGAAGATGATCCACGTAATCCTGCAACTATTGCAGATAACGTTGGAGATAACGTGGGTGACGTTGCCGGTATGGGTGCTGATTTGTTCGGTTCTTATGTAGCAACCGTATTGGCCGCTATGGTTTTAGGAAATTACGTAATCAAAGATATGGGTGGAAACATCCAAGATGCTTTCGGTGGAATTGGTCCAATTTTATTGCCAATGGCAATTGCTGGTTTTGGAATTTTATTCTCTATCATCGGAACGATGTTGGTGAAAATCACAGACGATAACGCTAAAGAAGCGCAAGTTCAAAAAGCATTGAATATCGGAAACTGGGTATCTATTGTTCTTACAGCAATAGCTTGTTTCTTCTTAGTACAATATATGTTGCCTGCAACTATGAAAATGGAATTCTTCGGAGAAGGTTTGCAAGACATTTCTTCAATGAGAGTTTTCTACGCAACCATCATCGGATTGATCGTGGGTGGTGCTATTTCTTCAGTTACGGAATATTACACAGGATTGGGTACAAAACCAGTTTTGGCTATCGTACAAAAATCATCTACGGGAGCAGGAACGAACGTAATCGCTGGTTTAGCAACTGGAATGATTTCAACGTTTCCAACCGTATTATTATTCGCCGGTGCTATTTGGGCATCGTATGCATTAGCTGGATTCTACGGTGTAGCATTAGCTGCATCAGCAATGATGGCGACTACTGCAATGCAGTTGGCGATCGATGCATTCGGACCAATTTCCGATAACGCAGGTGGAATTGCTGAAATGAGCGAATTACCGAAAGAAGTTCGTACACGTACTGATATTTTGGATTCTGTTGGAAATACAACTGCTGCAACCGGAAAAGGATTTGCAATTGCTTCTGCAGCATTAACTTCATTAGCGTTATTTGCTGCTTATGTAACTTTTACAGGAATTGATGGAATTAATATCTTCAAAGCACCTGTTTTGGCGATGTTATTTGTTGGTGGAATGATACCAGTAGTTTTCTCTGCTTTAGCGATGAATTCAGTGGGTAAAGCGGCGATGGATATGGTATATGAAGTACGTCGTCAGTTCAAAGAAATTCCAGGAATCATGGAGGGAACTGGTAAACCAGAATACGGTAAATGTGTGGAGATCTCTACAAAAGCGGCATTGCGTGAAATGATGTTGCCTGGAGTTATGACCATCGGTTTCCCAATTGCAATTGTATTGTTAGGTAAATTAGTTTATGGAGATAATAACCAACTAATCGCTGAAATGTTAGGTGGTTATATGGCTGGAGTAACGGTTTCAGGTGTACTTTGGGCGGTGTTCCAAAACAACGCTGGTGGTGCTTGGGATAACGCTAAGAAATCTTTCGAAGCAGGAGTGATGATCAATGGTGAAATGACGTACAAAGGTTCAGATGCGCACAAAGCGGCTGTAACTGGAGATACTGTTGGAGATCCGTTTAAAGATACTTCAGGTCCATCGATGAACATCTTAATCAAATTGACTTGTTTGATCGGATTGGTCATTGCGCCAATTTTAGGAAATGGCAGCCATGATGCATCAACAAAAATGATTAAAATGGAAATGAAAATGGAATGCGATGGTGATATGATGGGCAATTGCGACATGAGCAAATGTGCAGAAATGACTAAAGAAGAATGTGCAGCAATGTGCGATTCACTTCAGTGCACACCAGAGCAAAAAGAAATGTGTTTATCACACTACGATGCCGATGGTAAATTTGTTGCTCCAGCTAAAAAAGACTGTTGTGCAAAAAAAGAAGGAGAGATGCCAGCAATGGAGAAAAATGTTCGTGTTGAAATCATCAATAAAGATGGTAAAGCAAAAGCAACGGTTACAACAACAGTAAACGGTACTGCAGCGACACAAACTTTTGAAGGTACAGAAGCTGAAGTAAAAGCGAAAGTAGACGCGTTGAAATAAGATCTTTCGATCTAGAAATAAGAAAGCCTCGCAATTGCGAGGCTTTTTTTTATTGTTACAAATACTGTTGATATTTTTATTTTTTATCCGAATGGTCGCTCTGAAGAATTACTATATTAGCACCTTTAAAAAAGATATTTATTTACAATTGGGTGCTGTAGCGATAGATCATAAAATTACTAGAAGAACTGTTGAAGCTTTACTAGAAGAGTATACAAACGTAGTCATTGCATTGCAAAAAGTGATTACAAAACTTTCGTATGCTAATCTTACAACTATCGTCGATTCAACTACTAAAGATGCGAATTGCCAATCTATTCAAACCATCTTAACTCACGTAATAAGTTCCGGTTATTCCTATGTCGGATACATTCGAAGACTTAAAAAAATTGCAGACAATCGGCCAGGTAAGCTCGCGAAAATGTCTTCTGAGGAATATCACAGTGATCTTAATCATCTGATTTTATATACTATAGAGACTTTTGAATCTATTCATGATCATGAATTAGAGGAGTTTGATGAAGATAAAAAAATAAAAACGTCTTGGGGTCAAGTCTATGACATAGAGCAAATGATGGAGCACGCGGTTATTCACGTACTTAGTCATCGTAGAAAAATCGAAAAATTTAAAAGTAAATTAGAGTTGATCGAAGGGCGTCAAGCCTAAAACAAGCCGTTGAGTTCTGCATTGATCTTGTTCAGAATCATTCCAAGATCCTCAGGATTATTCACAAAATCGATATTGTCTACATCGATAACCAACAATTTTCCCTTGCTGTAAGAATGTATCCACGCTTCGTAGCGTTCGTTCAATCGGCTTAAATAATCAATAGAAATAGAGTTCTCGTATTCGCGCCCTCGCTTGTGAATCTGAGAGACTAAATTTGGAATGGAACTACGCAAATAAATCAACATATCGGGCGCTTCAACCAAAGATTCCATCAATTCAAATAGCGATTTGTAATTCTCAAAATCCCGATTGGTCATCAAACCCATGGCATGCAAATTAGGCGCGAAAATGTGCGCGTCTTCGTAAATGGTTCGGTCTTGAATAATTTTTTTCCACTTTGACGAATTTGCAGTATTTGTCGGAAACGACTGTTCAAGAAATAAATCTGCAAATTAAAAGACCAACGTTCCATTTGATGGTAAAAATCATCTAGATATGGATTGTCTACCACATCTTCAAAATGTGGTTCCCATTTAAAATGTTTTGCTAATAAACGAGTAAGTGTTGTTTTTCCTGCGCCTATGTTTCCTGCTACTGCTATGTGCATTATGGTACTGCTATTTTATAATTCGTAATTCCGTGGTCTGTAAAAATAGATAAAATTTGGTCTTTGTAAGTAAAATTCTTCAACGTTTTTTCTTCAATTTCTATTAAACTTGAATTTTTTTCAAGCAAGTCATAAGCAAACAAATTATTTGCTTTTCGATAGATCAACATCGAGTCAGAAACCCACTGTATTTCTTCATTGTCTGGGAATACTCCGAAGCTCTTAATTTTCCCGTATACATCACACCGATAAGCATTTCCTTTTTCATCTACCCATTGAAAGAAGTTGAAATCGGAACTGTAGCTCGTTACATTATTTGCAAAGGGAATCGTCAATGGTTTGAGCTCTCGTTTAGCATAATCATAAAGGCCGATTTTCATTGTCAAATTATTGTAAATCCACAACCGGTTTCCTGAAGCTAAACCAATGCCGATTGGAACAATAGGATTATTCGAATCATTTAGATTGATATTAGTGGTTTCGTTCAATTGATTATCGACAATGATAACGGTATTGAAATCTTGATAAAACAATACAATTTTTAAAGGATTTTGCGGGTCGACTTTGGCAATTTTACCCAATTGTGGGTTTTTATACTGCCATTTTTGTTCTCCCAGTTGTTTGGTCAAAACGTTGTTGGTAATCGTATAGTAGGCGCCTAAAGCATCGTAACCTACAAAAGCATCTGCTGTTATAGGAAAAGCACTCACCAGCACTGGCTTTTGAGCCACGGCAGTGCAAAAACACAGTAATAGCAATAGGAGCATTCTTTTCATAAAACGAATTTACAATTAATCACTTTTGAATCAAACGTAAAAGGCAATTCTTTTTAGATTTTTTCGGAGCTAGTTCCCGCTGTCCGCTATATCTTTTTATTCTGAACTTGTTTCAGAATCTCTTTATAAAAAGTTTGATAGGTGATGGCAAGATTCTGAAACAAGTTCAGAATAAAAAGGATGCCGCTGCCATCAGGGCTAAAAAAAACCTGATTCCAAATGAAACCAGGTTTTAAAAGTGCGCTACTTGCGCTATATTATTCGAACTTGACGATTAAATGCCAAAAGCAGCTTTCACTTTGTCTACGTAATCTAATTTTTCCCAAGTAAACAACTCAACCGTAACCGTTTTTTCATTTCCTCCCGGAGCGCTAAAAGTCTTGGTTACCGTTTCAGGAGTTCTTCCCATGTGACCGTAAGCAGCAGTTTCACTATAAATAGGATTTCTCAATTTTAATCTTTGCTCAATAAAATACGGACGCATATCAAAAATCGCTTCCACTTTTTTAGCAATCTGTCCATTAGTCATGTTTACTTTAGCTGTACCATAGGTATCAACAAAAATTCCCATGGGCTGAGCCACGCCAATGGCATAGGAAACCTGTACTAAAATTTCGTCCGCAACTCCGGCAGCAACCAAGTTTTTCGCAATGTGACGTGTGGCATAAGCTGCGCTTCTATCTACTTTACTCGGATCTTTTCCTGAGAATGCACCGCCACCGTGAGCTCCTTTTCCGCCGTAAGTGTCCACAATAATTTTTCTTCCAGTCAATCCTGTATCTCCATGAGGCCCACCAATTACAAATTTTCCTGTCGGATTGATGTGATACTGAATTTTGTCATTAAACAAATGTGCATATTCTGGATATTTTGTTTTCACCCTTGGAATCAGGATCGAAACCAAATCACTTTTAATTTTAGCCAACATCTTCGTTTCTTCATCAAAATCGTCATGCTGTGTTGAAATTACAATCGCATCAATACGAACAGGTTTGTTATCATCAGAATACTCTAAAGTAACTTGCGATTTCGCATCAGGACGCAAATATTTAATTTCGTTATTTTCTCTTCTTAAATTTGCCAATTCAATTAAAAGCGCATGAGAAAGATCTAAAGCCAAAGGCATATAGTTCTGTGTTTCATTGGTTGCGTAACCAAACATCATTCCTTGGTCACCTGCACCTTGGTCCTCTGGATTCGCTCTTTCAACACCTTGATTAATATCTGAAGATTGTTCGTGTATCGCCGAAAGCACACCGCACGAATCTGCTTCAAACATATACTCACTTTTAGTATAGCCAATTTTTCGGATGACCTCACGGGCAATATTTTGTACGTCTAAATAAGTGTCCGATTTTACTTCTCCAGCCAAAATAACTTGTCCAGTGGTAACTAACGTTTCGCATGCCACTTTCGACTTTGGATCGAAGGCCATAAAGTTATCGATTAGTGCATCTGAAATTTGATCAGCAACTTTGTCCGGATGTCCCTCACTCACCGATTCTGACGTAAATAAATAAGCCATAATAATTGTATTTTAATTACTGTTAAAAATAGGATTGCTAAAAAAAACTAAAGAAGAGAAGTTCTGCTTTAGCATTTTTTTTGACGCTTAAAAAGTTAAGGTCAGAGGTTGCAATCAGTTCAAATTTTTACTCTTGATTTTCGGTGGCAAATGTATGAAACCATTTTTGATTAGAAAAAGTTTTTTAGTGTAGTTTTTATTATTACATTTGGCTATTCAACAATTTAAATTTTAACTTATGAAAAAACTATTACTTTCTTTTTCTTTACTGGTAGCGGTAAGCGCTACAAATGCCCAAAACTTGATATTGGAAAATTTTGATACACTTGGAAATCCAGCGGTGCTTCCTGCAGGTTGGCAAACTACAAATCAAAGTGATCCTATTGGAACTACTACATGGTTTCAAGGTGGAGGTTCTGCAACCCTTTTCCCAGGATTCAATGGTGGTCAAACAGGGTACATTGGAGCGAATTTCAATGCTACTACTGGAACTGGAACAATCAGCAATTGGTTGATTAGCCCTACACTTACTTTGCAACAAGGAGATGTTATTTCTTTCTACACAAGAACTACTACTTATGCTGCAACTCCAACGCCTGCAAATACTTTTCCAGATAGATTGGAAATGAGAGGTAGTGCGAATGGGGATTTCACAGTAATTCCTTCTGGAGGTATTGATGATGTAGGAGATTTTGGAGAAGTTCTTGTAGAAGTGAATCCAACTTTAGCTTTAACAGATTACCCAGACGACTGGACACAATATACTTTTACTATTACAGGACTTGCAACTCCAACAGCTGTAAAGATTGCGTTTAGATATTATGTTACTGATGGAGGTCCTCTTGGAGCGAATTCAAACTACATCGGAATTGATGCGTTTTCTATCGACCGTCCATTATCAACTGATGGTTTCTTCGCTCAAAACTACAAAGTTTGGCCAAATCCTACTTCATCAGTCTTGAATTTTGCTAACAACGCTACTTCTACAATAGAGTCTATCCAAATTACAGATTTGAATGGTCGTACTGTAAAAGAAGTAAAAGGAATGGTTGAGCAAATCAACATCAGCGAATTGAACGCTGGACTTTATTTCGTTAAAGTGACTTCTAACGAAGGAACTGGAACTACTAAGATTATCAAAAAATAATTCTAGCTCATAAATAAAAAGACCTGATTCTGAAAAGAGTCAGGTTTTTTTTTGAATATTTGTGAAACTTTTAAATCCATTCGTAATGAAACAATATTTACTATACCTTTCTTTATTTTTAAGTTTTGGCATGCTCCAAGCACAAACGCTATTCACAGAAAATTTTGACGTTTTTCCAACCACTTGGATAAGAACCAATCAAAGCGAACCTGTCGGAACCTCTAATTGGCAACAAGGAAATGTTAGTGGTTTCGGAACAGGGTTTAATGGGGGTTCCACTTCCTATGCTTCTGTCAATTATAATAGTGTAGCTGCTGCTTCAGCTGGGCCCATCAGCAATTGGCTTGTTACCCCGACTATCAGCCTGAAAGATGGTGACGTCATAAAATTCTATACCCGAGCAGGAAGTAACTTTAGTACCATTCCCGATCGTTTGGAATTGCGCTTAAGTACAGACGGAGAGACCTCCATTGTTCCATCTACGGGAAGTACAGATTTAGGAAGTTTTACGACGATTGCCGCAGCCGTGAATCCAAATTTAACCCCGTCAGTTTACCCAGTAACATGGACAGAGGTGCTATACACAGTAGAAGGATTGCCTACAGAAACCGCGTGTAAATTAGCGTTTCGATATTTTGTTACCAACGGAGGACCCACTGGCGCCAATGGAAATGCAATTTGGATTGATGCACTGACAATCAACCGAACGTTACTAGCTACTGGCGAATTCTTTAAAGGTAATTTTACCGTTTGGCCAACTCCCGCCTCTAATGTTCTTAATATTGCCAATAATTCTGAGTTTGATATATTAGCATTGCAAATTACCGATTTAAACGGCCGAACTGTAAAAGAAGTAAAAGGAATGACAAGTCAAATTAATATTTCAGACTTGAATTCTGGAGTTTATTTCATGAAAATTACAACAGCGCAAGGAGCAGGAACAACTAAAATAATCAAAAGATAAAATTGCAACTACTTACAGAAAAGTCTTTGGTCTAACCAAGGACTTTTTTTTTGGAATCTAAACACTAATCTCCTTTGAAACTACAACGTTATCGCATTTATTTTTCGAAAAGCAGTTGCAAAAGCGAATTCTATTCTCGTACTTTGCGCTGTTCTTAATCTTATTGATTGTTATCACGAAAGCCAGAGGGATTAGACCCGTTGAAAGCTTAGCAACCCTTTACCATAAAGAAGGTGCTACATTCTACCAAACGCAAGTTTGGACAGATAACCACGAGAATTTCCCTCTCATTTTTTGATAACATTTTTATTTTTTAGGATTTATGCTGAATTTATTTCAGTAGCTAATCCCGCTATCCGCTACTATCTTTTGCGCTGAACAACAGCACAAAAGGATAACCGCTGCTATCGGGGCTAGGGCAATCAATTTCATAACAACACTTGGCGTCTTGGCGCCTTTGCGAGCAAAAAAATATGTCAACAATTCAACAAGAAATTCAAAAACGAATCCTAGTCCTCGATGGCGCCATGGGAACCATGTTGCAACGATACAATTTCTCCGAAGAAGATTTTCGTGGCGAACGTTTTAAAGATTTCCCACATCCACTCAAAGGGAACAATGATTTATTGTCGATCACCCAACCCGATGCTATCCGCGACGTCCATACGCAATATTTTGAAGCTGGAGCCGATATCGTTGAAACCAATACGTTCTCTAGTACCACCATCGGAATGGCAGATTATCATCTGGAAGATTTGGTCTATGAACTCAATTTTCAATCGGCCAAGATTGCTCGTGAAGTTGCCGACGAATTCACCGCAAAAAATCCAAATAAACCGCGATTCGTAGCAGGCTCGATCGGACCAACAAACCGAACTGCTAGCATGAGCCCGGACGTAAATGACCCAGGTTACCGAGCGGTCACTTTCGATGATTTGCGCATTGCCTACAAACAACAAGTAGAAGCCTTAATCGACGGTGGTTGCGACCTGCTTTTGGTCGAAACTATTTTCGACACACTCAATGCCAAAGCGGCTTTGTTTGCGATTGAAGAAGTCAAAGAAGAACAAAATATCGATAT
The DNA here is from genome assembly GCA_016714905.1 of Flavobacterium sp. Taxonomy (GTDB): domain Bacteria; phylum Bacteroidota; class Bacteroidia; order Flavobacteriales; family Flavobacteriaceae; genus Flavobacterium. The sequence goes on along the minus strand of JADKBW010000002.1, from coordinate 107,049 downwards.
TCCCATTATGGTTTCGGGAACGATTACTGATGCATCCGGCAGAACCCTTTCTGGACAAACCGTAGAAGCATTTCTGATTTCAATTTCGCATATTCCTTTATTAAGTGTAGGTTTTAATTGTGCTTTAGGCGCAGATCAACTAAAGCCGTACCTCAAAAGATTGGCTAGAAATACGTCCTTAAATATTTCCGCACATCCCAATGCTGGATTGCCCAACGCTTTCGGACAATACGACCAAACTGCACAAGAAATGCAAGTGTTAATTCGAGAATATTTAGAAGAAAACCTAATCAATATTATTGGTGGTTGTTGCGGAACAACACCAGAGCATATCAAACTAATCGCAGAAGTCGCCGCCGAGTTCAAACCTAGAACCACTTTAGAAACTATCGAGGAATAATGGAAAAAAAGTATCTAAAACTTTCCGGTCTAGAACCGTTAATTGTAACTCCCGAAACAAATTTCGTCAACGTTGGCGAACGAACCAATGTCACCGGTTCTCGGAAATTCCTCCGCTTAATCAAAGAAGAACGCTACGAAGAAGCACTCTCCGTTGCGCGAGATCAAGTAGAAGGTGGAGCCCAAATCATAGATGTCAATATGGATGAAGGCATGCTCGACGGGGTTCATGCCATGACAACATTCCTCAATCTGATTGCTTCGGAACCCGATATTGCTCGTGTTCCTGTTATGATCGACAGTTCCAAATGGGAAATCATCGAAGCAGGTTTGAAAGTGGTGCAGGGGAAATGCGTTGTCAATTCCATCTCACTCAAAGAAGGAGAAGCCGTTTTTATTCACCATGCTAAATTGGTAAAACGTTACGGTGCTGCCGTAATTGTCATGGCTTTCGATGAACATGGTCAAGCCGATAATTACGAAAGGCGCATCGAAATTTGCAAACGTTCCTACGATATTTTAGTCAATGAAGTGGGTTTTCCAGCAGAAGATATCATCTTCGATCCCAATATATTTCCTGTCGCGACCGGAATGGAGGAACACAAACTCAATGCGCTCGACTTCTTTCGTGCCACCAAATGGATAAAAGAGAATCTGCCCTACGCACATGTCAGCGGCGGCGTGAGCAACGTTTCCTTTTCGTTTCGCGGTAATGATAAAGTACGTGAAGCCATGCATTCCGTTTTCTTGTATCACGCCATACAGAACGGCATGACGATGGGAATTGTCAATCCCGAAATGCTAGAAGTGTATGATGAAATTCCAAAAGATCTCCTTGAATATGTTGAAGATGTATTACTGAATAGGAGAGAAGACGGAACGGAACGTCTACTAGATTTCGCGGAAAATGTCAAAGGAGATGCAAAAAGCAATGAGAAAGCGATTCAAGAATGGCGCTTGGGTACAATTCAAGAGCGATTGACGCATTCCTTAGTGAAAGGCATCGACGAGTTTATAGAAATTGATATTGAGGAAGCACGGCTTTCTGTGGCAAGTCCCATTGAAGTCATTGAAGTAAACTTGATGGCAGGAATGAATGTCGTTGGCGATTTATTCGGATCTGGCAAAATGTTTTTACCGCAAGTGGTAAAATCAGCGCGGGTTATGAAAAAAGCCGTCGCGTATTTGCTGCCTTTTATCGAAGCGCAAAAAGATGGTAAGTCTACTTCTGCGGGAAAAATCCTGATGGCAACCGTCAAAGGCGACGTGCATGATATTGGAAAAAATATTGTTTCTGTCGTTTTGGGCTGCAATAATTATGAAATTATCGATTTGGGTGTGATGGTGCAACCTGAGAAAATCATCGAGATGGCCATCAAAGCAAATGTAGATATTATTGGCTTAAGCGGTTTGATTACGCCGTCGCTAGATGAAATGGTCTATCTCGCCAAAGAATTAGACAAACTTAATGTCAAAATACCAATCATGATTGGTGGCGCGACGACTTCTAGAGCGCATACTGCAGTAAAGATAGCACCCGAATACAGAGAAACTGTTGTGCATGTGAATGATGCATCGCGGGCAGTTACCGTGGCAGGAAACTTATTAAATTCAGATAAATTAGAATATGCACAATCACTGCGTTCGGAATATGACGAATTGCGGGAAGGTTATCTTAGTCGAAGTCGCGATAAAAATTTCCTCACCATCGAACAAGCGCGAGTGAATAAATTGAAACTAGATTGGGAAAACTTTACGCCCAAAAAGCCAAACTTCATTGGTTCAAAGACAATTGAAGTCGATATTCAAACGCTGATTCCATATATTGATTGGACGCCTTTTTTCAGAACTTGGGAGTTGTTTGGGAAGTATCCAGGCATTTTGACCGATGAAGTTGTCGGTGAACAAGCGACAGCCGTTTTTGAAGATGCGAAAGAAATGCTTGATCAAATTTTGAAAGAAAACAAACTGACCGCCAAAGGCATTTATGGTATTTTTCCCGCCAATACCATCAACGATGACGATATCGAAATTGTTACAGAAACTACAACCGACAACCGACAACCGACAACCAAATTCTTAACCCTTCGCCAGCAATCTCAAAAAACCAAAGGCGCTTTCAACATGGCTTTAGCTGATTTTGTCGCCCCAAAAGATTCTGGCAAACAAGATTATATGGGCTGTTTTTGTGTCACCACTGGTTTTGGAGTAGATGAATGGGCAGCGGATTTTGAGAAAAATTTGGATGATTACAACTCCATTATGGTCAAAGCACTAGCGGATCGTTTGGCGGAAGCCTTTGCGGAATATTTGCACGAAAAAGTCCGCAAAGAAATTTGGGGTTATGCCTCAGATGAAAACCTTGACAAGCTAGATTTGATTGAAGAAGAATATAAAGGAATTCGCCCAGCACCAGGATATCCAGCGTGTCCCGATCATTTAGAGAAACCGACGATTTGGAAACTGCTTAAGGTAGAAGAACAAATTGGAGTCAAACTCACCGAAAGTATGGCGATGTGGCCCGCTTCTTCTGTGTCTGGGTATTATTTCGCCAATCCAGAAAGTAAATATTTTGGATTGGGAAAAATCAAAGAAGATCAAGTGATTGATTATGCTAAAAGAAGAAGTATTAGTACAGAACAAGCCACAAAATGGCTCAGCCCAAATATAGCAGACTAAGATGTTGTAGGTTGTAAGTTGTAGGTGAGACCTAGTTTATCAAGAGCTTACTTCCGAAAACAACATTTGCGTTAGGGATAGAGGCAAGCACCGCGTGCAGCCGAAAGCCCGACGGCGGGAAGACTAAAGGTTCACGAGGATTTGAATCCGCCGGAACGCCCAAAAAACAGAAATTAAACCGTTGGTCGCCAACATAAAGAAAACTTAAAACATACAAGCTACAACTTACAACAACGAAAATGAAAGTTACCCAACACATAGAAAAATCTCAAGGCAAGCCCTTGTTTTCGTTCGAGATTTTACCGCCATTGAAAGGGCAAAATATTCAATCTATTTTCGATAGTATTGATCCGCTGATGGAGTTCAATCCCCCATTTATAGACGTAACGTATCATCGAGAAGAATACGAATATAAAGAGCTGCCAAGCGGATTATTGCAAAAGAAAATTGTAAAAAAGCGACCAGGTACAGTTGGCATTTGCGCTGGAATTCAGAACAAATATAGCGTTGATGCGATACCGCATATTTTGTGCGGTGGATTTACGAAAGAAGATACCGAGAACTTGCTGATTGATTTGGATTTTCTGGGCATTGATAATGTCGTGGCGCTTCGCGGTGATGCGTTGAAAACAGAAACCTATTTCAAACCAGAAAAAGATGGCAATGAGTATGCGACCGATTTGGTTTTGCAAATCAGCAATTTGAACAATGGAATTTATTTGGACGAAGATCTACAAAATACCTCTAAAACTAATTTTTGTATCGGTGTTGCCGGTTACCCAGAAAAGCATATGGAAGCGCCAAGTTTAGATAGCGACATTCATTTCTTGAAGCAAAAAATAAAAAATGGCGCGGAGTATATCATCACACAGATGTTTTTTGAGAATCAGAAGTTCTTTGATTTTGTTGCCAAATGTCGCGCTGCCGGAATAACTGTCCCAATCATTCCAGGATTAAAACCTATTGCAACGAAAAAGCAACTCAACTTGATTCCGCATCGATTTAGCCTTGAGCTCCCAGACGATCTCATTATGGCAGTAGTAAAAGCTAAAGACAATGAAGCTGTAAAGCAAATCGGGATTGAATGGTGTATTGAACAAAGCAAAAGTTTGGTGGCGGCTGGAATTCCAGTATTGCACTATTATTCGATGGGTAAATCTGAGAATATCAAAGCGATTGCAAAAACGATATTCTAATAAAAAGAATATATTTGCGGCATTGCTTGACGTATGAAAAATAAATACAGTGTACTTTTTATCCTTTTTAGCTTCATTGCTTTTGGTCAACAATTAGATGATACCAATGCAATAGAATTAAGTTTTTTACGCGGAAACATCATGCCGCATTCGCCAGAATTGTATCATCTCATTACGGGCCATCCCGAAGGGTTTTTGTTGAGTTTTTCTAGAAAGACTCATGGTAAAGAGGAATGGCAAAAGCTCTATAATTACCCAGATTACGGAGGTTATTTTATTTATCAGGATTTTAAGAATGAGATATTAGGCAAGAACTACGCGATTGGAGCACATTATAATTTCTATTTTTTGAATAGAAAATTGCAGTTCAAAATTGCCCAGGGAATCGCCATGACTACTAATCCATACGACAAAGTGGAGAATAGTAAGAACAGAGCATTCGGTTCTAAATATATGGGAAATACCAACTTTATGTTGAATTATAAGAAGGATCATATTGTTGATGGTCTTGGGTTGGAAGCGGGATTTTTCTTTACCCATTATTCTAGCGGGAGATTTAAATCGCCTAACAGTGGACTAAATACCTATGGAGTGAATTTGGGTGTCACCTATGATTTCTGCAAAAAGCAGCTTAAAACTGCGGATACTGTCGTGATAAGCAACAAATTTAAAGAGCCAATCAAATTTAATTTCGTTTTCCGCTCTGGTTTTAATGAAAGTATTGTCATTGGGAGTGGACAGAAACCATTCTATCATATTGGATTTTATGCAGACAAACGGATTAATAGGAAAAGCGCGTTGCAGTTCGGTACAGAATTGTTTATGACAACTTCGATTAAAGAGTATATTAAATTTCGATCTATTGCCTATCCAGACGACAATTTAGATGCGAATACAGATTATAAAAGAGTAGGTATATTCGTCGGTCATGAATTATTCATCAACAGAATTTCTTTGGAAACGCAGTTGGGATATTACGTTTACCGACCATTCGATTTGGATGTAGCGATTTATGATCGGCTGGGAATTAAGTACTATTGGACCCCAAAAATATACTCTGGAATCGCTGTGAAAACGCATGGATTCTTAGCAGAAGCAACCGAGTTTTCTGTTGGAGTTCGATTATAAAAGATAAGAAATGAGAAAATCGTTATTTATTATTTTGACAACTGTACTATTTATTAGTTGCGAAAAACCTAGTGATTGTATTAAGTCGAGTGGCCCCATAAAATCTAAAGTTTTTACTGGATTGACTTTCTCAAAATTGTTGGTTAATAAGAGAATCAATGTAGTGCTTATTGAGGGCGCGGAGCACAAAGTAGAAGTGCAAACGGGCGAGAATCTGATTAATGATATCGAAGTCACAGTGGAAGGAGATTTGCTCAAACTTTCTGATAACACAACGTGCAATTGGGTTCGTGATTACGGAAATACAATCGTATACGTGACAGCGCCAAATATTACCCAAATCAATTCCAAAACAGAACAAAATATTACGTCAGAAGGCGTACTCCATTATCCCAATTTGCACATCATTTCCACCAATTCAAATGACGGCTATAGTGGCGTAGGAACAGGCGATTTTTATCTTACTGTGGATAATGATTTATTAACTATCGAAAATAATGATTTGGGTAGATATTTTATTACAGGAAACACCGAAACACTCAACGTATTTTTCTGGGAAAATGGTGGTATCTTTCATGGGGAGAATTTATATGCGAATACCATCAACTTCTACCACCGGGGCAGCAATGATCTTTTTATTCGACCTGTCAATTCTTTAAACGGAGATATTTATAATGTAGGCGATGTCAATTGTTATTCACGACCACCGCAAGAAAACGTAAATGTAACGGAACATTATCGAGGAAGATTAATTTATCGTTAGTTTTTAGGAGCTTAGTCCAGCTGTCCGCTAAATCTTTTTACGCTGAACTTGTTTCAGTATCTATCGACGTGACCGTAATTATTTTAAAGATACTGAAACAAGTTCAGCATAAAAAGGATACCGCTGCCATCTGGGCTAGGAATCGCGCTTCCAACGAAAGTTCACTCATCACTCTTTACCAGTCACTTCTCTAAACAAACTTTCTAAATTCTTGTTTTTCAAATTGATTTGCAACGTTTTCAGTCCATTCTCCTTTGCAAAATCAAAAACCACAGAGCGCATGTCTTGTTCTGTAAGAAATTTTAGCTCCCACAGGTTTCCTCCATGATTCGTTGCAGCGGCCAATCCAGAAATAGAATGAATGAGTTCGGGATCAATGGTACGATCAAATTCGACATCGATAATTTGTTCTTCGGAGGTTGAGGTCAACTTGTCTATTTTCTTATCGGTAACAATTTTACCATGATCAATAATAATGACGCGGTCGCAAATTGCTTCAACTTCCTGCATGATATGTGTCGACAAAAAAACCGTTTTGTCCTTGCCGACATTTTTGATGACGTTTCTTATTTCCACCAATTGATTAGGATCCAAACCTGTCGTTGGTTCATCTAAAATTAAAACCTCAGGATTGTGAAGCAAAGCATTCGCTAAACCAACGCGCTGTCGATATCCTTTTGATAACTGTCCTATTTTTTTATGTTGCTCAGACATCAAACCGGTTAGCAGTATTACTTCTTCAATTCGGCTTTGAGATACACCGTAAACGTTGGCACTAAACTCTAAATATTCACGAACATACAAATCCAAATACAGCGGATTGTGTTCCGGCAAATAGCCAATCGATTGTTGAACGGATTTTTGCTGGGTAGACACATCAAAACCGTTGACACTTGCGGTACCTTCATCCGCAGATAAGTAGGTCGTCAAGATTTTCATCAATGTCGATTTTCCCGCTCCATTGGGTCCCAAAAAACCCACGATTTCGCCTTTCTGAATCGTAAAAGAAATTTGATCTAACGCTTTTTGTGCGCCGTAATTCTTAGAAATAGCATGAACTTCTATCGACATATATTTTGATTTGAAACAAAAGTAAAGAATACTCTACTAAATTTTCAAAAAAATAAAATCTTTTGTGATACTGTAAACTTAATTTTTTACTTTAGCAATCCAATAAAAATTTACCCATGTTGAATAACCGTTACTGTTTTAGCAATGCTCTTTATTTCTTTTGAAAAGAAGCAAGGGATTGTGGTATGGTTATTTGAAAAATTATTAATTCAAGCAAAAATAATAATCCCGGTTTCGATCGGGATTTTTTATTTAATACTTATTTTTGCTAGTGTTTTGCAACGATTGAAACCGTATTAAAAAAAAATTGAGGAAAATACTCAGCCTTCTGAGATGATATCAAATCAGCAAGTTAAAAAATATTGCCGACTAGATTCGAAAAAGAACAATCCCTATGGAAAATTACGCAGGAATGAGAACTTGGTTGGATGATTTTAAGTTGTCGCATCCACTAGTAATCGCCGGACCGTGTAGTGCCGAAACTGAAGCGCAAGTTTTGAAAATCGCACACGAATTGAAAGATTCCGATGTGAGTATTTACCGCGCTGGAATTTGGAAACCAAGAACGCGACCTGGAGGATTTGAAGGCGTGGGTGCCATTGGTTTGAAGTGGATGCAAAAAGCTAAAGCCGAAACTGGATTGCTTATGGCGACCGAAGTGGCGAATGCTGCCCACGTGAAATTGGCGTTAGACCACGACATTGATGTGTTGTGGATTGGCGCACGAACAACTGTAAATCCGTTTGCGGTGCAAGAAATAGCAGATGCACTCCAAAATACCGATAAAATTGTCTTGGTAAAAAACCCAGTCAACCCAGATTTAGCATTGTGGATTGGTGGAGTAGAGCGATTATACAATGCTGGCATAAAAAAATTGGGTGTGATTCATAGAGGGTTTTCGACCTATGAAAAAACCAAATACCGCAACATTCCAGAATGGCAAATTGCAATTGAATTTCAAAGTCGTTTCCCAGATTTGCCGCTGATTTGTGATCCGTCGCATATTACAGGAAGACGGGATATGATTCTCGAAGTTTCGCAACAGGCGCTCGATTTGAATTATGATGGGTTGATGATTGAAACACATACAAATCCTGACCATGCATGGAGCGATGCCGCACAGCAAGTCACACCAACGGTTTTGAAGCAAATTTTTAAAGAACTGAAGATACGTAAGATCAGTACGGATGAGGAAGATTTTAATGTCAAAATAGAGAGTCTTCGAGCGGATATTGATATTGCCGACAGTAAATTACTGGAAATTTTAGGCAAAAGAATGAAGATTGCTGAACAAATTGGAGCTCTGAAAAAAGAGAAAAATATTGCAGTGTTACAAAACAAAAGGTGGAACCAGATTCTAATAAAGATGATATTGGAAGGTGAAGATAAAGAGTTGAGTGAAGAATTTATTTTGAGATTATTTAAGGCGATTCACCAGGAAAGTATCAGTCATCAGGAACGAATTATTAATTCTTAATTTTGCTCTTGGGTTTCCAAGGGTAAAGCCAAAGGAGTGCTTTTTTATCCGCCAAACTTTCTACCTTTGTCAAATCGTAAATCGCAATTCAAAAATCATCAATGACAGGACTCGTCTATAAATCTACCGGAAGTTGGTATACAGTAAAATCCGAAAAAGGCGATTTTATTGAATGTCGCATCAAAGGTAAGTTCCGCATGAAAGGCATCAAAAGCACCAATCCAATTGCGGTGGGCGATGTGGTCGATTATGAACTTGATGAAACTTCGGATGCCATTACAGGAACGATTCACCACATTCACGAACGGAAAAATTATATCGTTCGAAAATCCGTCAACTTGTCGCACCAAATGCACATTATCGCCTCGAATGTGGATTATGTTTTTTTGTTGATTACAATCGATAATCCGCCAACGACGACTAATTTTATCGACCGATTTCTAGTCACTGCGGAAGCTTATGGTATCGAGACTATTTTGGTTTTCAATAAAATTGACACTTTTGATGAACCAACCTTAAACGAACAACTCTATTTGCAGCACATTTATCAAGAAGTTGGGTACAAATGCCTTCGTGTTTCTGCCAAAGAAAACAAAGGAATTGAAGAATTAAAGCAATTGATGATAGGCAAAGTCAGCATGTTTTCAGGCCATTCAGGCGTTGGCAAATCGACATTAGTAAACGCCATGGAACCTAGTTTGCACTTGAAGACGAAAACCATATCCGAACAAAGCAAGCAAGGGCAACATACGACGACATTCGCAGAAATGTACGATTTAAGTTTTGATGCTAAGATTATCGATACGCCCGGAATCAAAGGTTTTGGGATTGTCGATTTAGAAAAAGAAGAGATCAGCGGCTATTTTCCAGAGTTTTTCAAATTAAAAGATCAGTGTAAGTTTAATAATTGCTTACATAAAGATGAACCCAATTGCGCGGTCAAAAAAGCACTTGAAAATGATCAAGTATCTTGGTCACGGTATAAAAATTACCTTCATATTTTGGAAGGCGATGAGGAACATTACCGCACAGATGTGTATAATGAAGACCGAATTATTAGCGATCAATCGAGAAAGTCGTAGTATATGAAAGTGGTCATTCAAAGAGTTTCGGAAGCATCGGTTACCATAGCGGAGAAAAAAGTAGCCGATATCCAAAAAGGACTACTTGTTTTAGTTGGCATTGAAGAAGCAGACAAACAAGAAGATATCGATTGGCTGGTGAATAAAATAGTCAATCTTCGCATTTTTGGAGATGCCAATGAGGTGATGAATTTGTCTGTTAAAGATATCAATGGCGATATTATTGTGGTTAGTCAGTTTACCTTACACGCTTCTACCAAAAAAGGAAATCGTCCTTCGTACTTAAAAGCTGCTAAGCCAGAATTTTCCATTCCCATGTATGAACAATTTGTAAGCAGTTTAGAATTTGTTGTAGAAAAACACGTCCAAACAGGAATTTTTGCGGCAGATATGAAAGTTGCGTTGCTCAATGACGGACCTGTAACGATAATTATGGATTCAAAAAATAAAGAATAAGTGTTAAATTTTTCTAAATATTTTTTATATTTTTGGAAAAACACCGCCTAGATGAAATGGATTTTCTTCGCCGTAATTTCAATTACTACTTCTGTCGTATTTTCACAAAAAATAGCGCATAGTTATTCGGCAATTGCTGACAGTTTGAAGCAAAATGCGAACGCTATAGTCCGTTTGGATCAAATGGATATTACAATTTCCTCCCAGCGAGAAATGATTCTTAAGAAAGTTCGTATAGTTACAGTATTGAATGAAAGTGGGCGAAGCGCTATTGATGCAATAGAAAGCTATGATAAAAGGACTGTAGTCAAGAGTATTGAAGCTACGATATTTGATGCTTTTGGAAATGAAATTAAGAAAATTAAGAGAAAAGATTTTAAAGATCAATGCGCCATTGATGGAGCAACTTTGTTTTCCGATAATAGAGTTGTTTTTTTGGAATATACTCCAACCCAATATCCGTTTACAGTGGCTTATGAAAGCGAAGTAAAAACATCAAATACTGCATTTGTTCCCTCATTTTACTTCATAACGCGATACGACACAAGTGTAGAAAAGAGTCATCTAAACGTTAAATTTCCTGATAATCTCGGGTTTAGGAAGAAGGAATTTAATTTTTCAAATTTTGCTATCGTTAAAACGCTAGACAATACGACGCAACTATCTTATGAAGTTACTAATATACTCGCACAGAAAGCGGAGTATTTTAGTCAAGATGGTGGAAAAGTTTTTCCATGGGTAATGATGGGATTGGAGCAATTTAATTTAGAAGGCATTGATGGACAAGCAACTACCTGGAAAGAATTTGGGCAATGGTATACAGATAAAATTCTCTTTGATACCACTAAACTGCCTGATGAGACGAAGAATAAAATGGTTGCACTTGTGGGAAAGGAAGAAGACCCAATTAAGAAAGCACGAATTATTTATGATTACCTGCAGCAAAAAACAAGATATGTTAGTATTCAGGTCGGTGTCGGCGGTTTTAAGCCAATGCTAGCTAAAGATGTTGATCGGTTAGGTTACGGGGATTGCAAAGCATTATCAAACTATACACAAGCGCTCTTGAGTGCGGTTGGTGTCACGTCTTATCCGACGTTATTGTACGGCGACAGAAATAAGAGAAATATTCAAGAAGACTTTGTATCAGTGCAAGGCAATCATATGATTTTGGCAATTCGAACAGGAACCGATTACTGTTGGCTAGAATGTACAAGTCAGGATGCCCCATTTGGCTATCAGGCCAATTTTACTGATGATCGGTTGGTCCTCGTTGTGAAACCTGAAGGAGGAGAAATTGTCAGAACAAAAAATTACCAAGATGCAGACAATGGTCAATATAGCATAGGACATTATGAAATAGCAGAAAACGGATTGCTTTCGGGGTCAATTGAAATCGTTTCTGACGGCTCACAGTATGGTTATAAATACCAATTGGAGTCAAAATCTCCCATTGAAAAAGAAGAATATTACAAAGAGTATTGGAGTTACATTAATAATCTAAAATTAAACAAGATTGTCTTTGCGAATGATAAAAACCAAATCAAATTTACTGAAAAAGTACATTTAGAAGCTGCGAGCTATGGCAGTTTCTCAGCCGATAAACTTCTTTTTCCGGTCAACGTATTCAATCAACATTCCGGTACGGTGAAAAAAATTCGAAATAGAAGATCCGCATTTGAAATTCAGAGAGGGAGTTATGATTCGGATGAAATTACAATTTCCTTTCCAACGGGGTATGTTCCAGAATTTCTACCAAAAGATTTTGAGCTAAAGACTAAATTCGGCGAATATAAGACGGAGCTTACGAAAAGCGGCACAGGAAAGCTACTTTATAAACGTATTTTTCTTCTCAAAAAAGGAACGTATCAAAGCTCGGAATATGAGGGTTTCCGTAGTTTTTTGGATCAGATAAGCCGAAATGACAACGCCAAGATAATAATCATAAAAAACCAGTAGGGATGAAAAACTTAAAAGCTATCGTAATTTGTATTTTTCTTATAAACTTCGGGTCATTGCATGCCCAAAAACAGGAACTTGGTAAAGTGACCATTCCTGAACTTGAAGAGAAAACACATCCTACAGATCCTAGTGCTGAAGCTGCTTTTTTGTTCAAGAAAGGAGAGGTGCGATATGAATATTCACAAAGTGATGGTTTTGTGATGAAAACCGAAGTAATGGTGAAAATAAAGATTTACACAAAAGACGGGTACCTATGGGCAAATCAAACAGTTCCTTATTATATCATGGGAAGTATGAAGGAAAATTTGGCTTTTTCGGATGTTTGTACTTATAATTTAGTCGATGGCAAAATTGTAAAATCAAAAATGAAGAGTGAAGGTGCGTTTGATGAGAAGGTAAATAAATATTGGAGTCGAAAAAAGATTACGCTTCCCAATGTAAAAGAAGGGTCTATTATCGAATACTCCTATGTAGTTACATCGCCAAATATTGGTAAACTTATGGATTGGGATTTTCAGTATTCAATTCCTGTTAACTATTCTGAGTTTAAAACCTTTGTGCCGGAATATTTTATTTATAATGCGAATCAGAAAGGGTTTATATTCCCCAAAACTACTGTGGCCAAAGTTGATCGTGAGGTTTCTTATAGATATCGCGAAGATGTAACCACATCCGGTTCTGTCGTTAATTCAGCATCTAATGAAAAGCTTAGTTACATAGAAACTCAAACAACGTATTTTGCTTCTAATTTACCCGCAATGAAAGACGAAGTTTATGTGAATAATATTGACAATTATAAGTCGAGTATTTCTCATGAACTTTCTATTGTCAGATATCCAAATGTACCTTTGAAAACGTATTCAACAGATTGGGAAACAGTCGCGAAGAAAATTTATGAAAATGAAGATTTCGGATCAGAATTAAACTATCGCAATTACTTTGAGACAGATATTACGGCGTTAACAAAAGGATTAACTTCAAGAGAGGATGTCGTATCAGCAGTTTTTGATTATGTAAAAAAGACGATGAGATGGAACGGATTCTACGATTACTACTGTCATGACGGAGTAAAACAAGCCTATAAATCTAAAACCGGAAATGTGGCCGAGATTAATTTAATGCTTACTGCCATGTTGAGGTTCGCTGGAGTTTCCGCAAATCCACTTTTAGTCAGCACTCGGTCCAACGGGATTGCACTTTTTCCGAATAGAACAGCTTTCAATTATGTGATTGTGGCTGTAGAAATTGAAGACGGTTTGATTCTCTTGGATGCAACCGAAAAATATGCACTGCCAAATATTCTTCCTGTTAGAGACCTAAACTGGTTCGGAAGACTTATCAGAGAAGGCGGAAGTTCTGCAGAAGTCGATCTTATGCCCAAGTTGCTAAGCAAACGTGTTCACAATATTGCTTATGGTATCACCGAATCGGGGACAATTGAAGGAAAAATTAGAAAGCAATTAACAGATTACGAAGCTTTGGATTTTAGAATTTCAAAATTGAATTTAACAAAGGAAAGCTATTTAGAAGATTTAGAAAACAAGCACAACGCTTTAGAGATTTCTGACTACGTGCGCGAGAATGATCAAGAAATTTCAAAACCTGTTATTGAAAGTTACAATTTTAAGGATAATGGCGATGTTGAAATTATAAATGGTAAAATGTATATTTCTCCGATGTTGTATTTGGTTGGCAGAGAAAACCCTTTAAACTTGAAAAGAGGGAATTCCCAATAGATTTTAGTTACCCTTTTCAAGAAAAATACCTTATCAATATTGATATCCCGAAAGGCTACGCCGTGGAGTCATTGCCGAAAGCAGTCAATATGGTGACAGGTGACGATATTGGTGTGTTTAAATATTTAATCAGTAGTGAAGGAGACAAAATTCAAATTAGTGTAACGTTTGAAATCAAGACGCCAATAGTTAGCACCGACTATTACGAAGTAATAAAGGATTTTTACCAAAAAGTAGTAGATAAAGAAAACGAGAAAATTGTACTTGTAAAATTGTAAAAAAGGTGATGCTAAGACTAAATTATTTTGTTATTTTCTTTTTGATAATGTCTTTTCAGGCAAATTCGCAGAAGTTTTCTTTAGGTAAGGTTTCACTAAAAGAACTTCAAGAAAAAAAGTGCCCGACAGATACCAACGCTGTGGCTGCTATTTTATTTAGTAAAGCAAAGACGATTTATATATACGAAAAAGAAGGTTTTTTTTTAAATCACATTTATGAGTTTCGAGTAAAAATCTACGATAAGAAAGGATTAGATTGGGCAAATATTAAGGTTCCTTATTATGTTGGCTATAAGAATATACGGAGTGACATCGTAACTTTTTCCGATTGCGTAACTTACAACGTGGTTAATAACGAAATCGTAAAAACAAAAATAAAGAGCGAAGGTATTTTTGATACTAAGACTAATGAATATTGGAATGAAGCCAGCGCCACCATGCCCAACGTCCAAGCGGGGTCAATTATCGAGTACAGATACACCATAAAGTCATATAACTTTACAAAGTTTCCTGTGTTTCATTTTCAATATTCAATTCCAACCAATTTTGCCGAGTACGTAACAGAAATCCCTGAGTTTTATATTTATAATCCAATTACCACAGGTTTTGCTAAAGTAAATTCAAAAAGCGAAATAGGTTTCGGCTATCAGAATTATGATGATGAACATAATCAAGGTCTACACATGTCTTATAAACAAATCAACACTGTACATACATCCGAGAATGTCGTTGCGCTAAAATCCGAGGATTTTGTGGACAATATCGAGAATTATCGTGGCTCAATCGATTACGAGTTAGAAAAAACTAGGTTCCCAGAAGTTCCAGAAAAGATCTATACGCAAACTTGGGAAGATGTTGCAAAATCAATTTACAAAGAAAAAGAATTTGGAGAAGAACTAAACAAAAAGTCGTACTTCCTCAATGATTTGAAAGTAATCTTAAGTCGCAATGATTCTACTGAAATCGGAAAGCTAAACACAGTTTTTAAGTTTGTTCAAAACAAAATGAATTGGAACAATTTTTATGGATATTCAACTGAAAAAGGTGTCGAAAGTGCCTTCGCAGATGGCATCGGAAACGTTGCTGAAATTAATTTTATCCTAATTTCAATGTTAAACCGTGCCGGATTTAACGCAAAACCTGTGCTTTGCAGTACAATTGGACACGGAATACCATTGTATCCCAATAGAACGGTATTTAACTATGTGATTGCAGCAGTCGATATTGATGGTGTCAAAATTCTACTTGATGCCAGTCATAAATATACAACGCTAAATGTTCTTCCGACAAGTCTTCTCAATTGGATTGGTCGCCTAATAAGTTCTGATGCAACATCTGAAGAAATTAATTTATTTCCGACCACAATGTCAAAAAATCAAAGTAATTTAATGGTTTCTATCGATGCGAATGGGAATATCTCGGGTAAATTTCGGACACAAAAATCGGACTATGAAGCGCTAAAGTTTCGAGAAAATGAGGCCCAAGAATCGAAGGAAAATTATTTGGATCAGCTAGAATCTAAATGGAGTGGAGTCCAAATAAAGGATTATGTAATTGAAAATAAAGCAACCGATTTGAATAAACCTATTGTCGAGACATTTAGCTTTACAATGGAGAATAAGGACAATGCGAACTCCGAAAGACTATACATAAATCCGTTATTATTTTTTACGCAAACCAAAAATGCTTTCAATCAAGAAGAAAGAGTTTTGCCAATTTATTTTGGTTATAAAAAGCAAACAAAATGCAACGTGAGTTACGAAATTCCAGAAGGTTATGCTATTGAATTTATTCCTAAATCAATTTTATTAACCATTTCGGACAATGTAGGCATATTTAGTTACAAAGTATTGGCACAAGAAAATAAGATTCAAGTCGCAGCAACAATTGAAATGGATAGTGCAATTTTATCTGCAGCAACTTATCAGGATCTTAAGGAATTTTATAGAAAAATAATTGAAAAAGAAAACGAAAAGATTATACTAAAAAAATTATAATAATGAACCTCAAAAATGCCCAATTAGAAGTCGACAACTGGATCAAAGATCACGGCGTTCGCTACTTCAACGAACTCACCAATATGGCACAGCTCACCGAAGAAGTCGGCGAAGTAGCGCGTATTATTGCCCGACGTTACGGAGAACAATCCGAAAAAGAATCTGATAAGAATAAAGATTTAGGAGAGGAATTGGCAGATGTGGTTTTCGTTGTATTGTGTCTTGCCAATCAAACAGGCATCGACCTTCAAGCGGCTTTTGATAAAAAAATGGATCTCAAAACCAACCGCGACCACGACCGTCATCACAATAACGAAAAACTGAAATAGTGAATCTATCGCTGCAGCTTTCTGAAGTACATGCTTCGTCGACGGTTTCTATCGCTGGTTCGAAATCGGAAACCAACCGATTGCTATTGCTGCAAGCGTTGTATCCCAATATCGAATTGCAAAACACATCTACATCGGATGATTCCGAAGTAATGGTAAAGGCCTTAACAACCATCAACCAACAACCAACAACCAACAACCAAAATATCGACATTCACCACGCGGGAACTGCCATGCGTTTTCTAACCGCTTATTTCGCCATTCAAGAAGGTCGTGAAGTTGTACTAACGGGCTCTCCAAGAATGAAGGAACGACCTATTCAAATTCTGGTCGAAGCCTTACAACAAATGGGCGCAGACATCACTTACGAGGAAGTAATTGGATTTCCTCCGCTCAGAATCAAAGGGAAAAAACTCCTCCATTCAAAAGTGTCACTCCAAGCCAATGTGAGCAGCCAATATATTTCCGCTTTATTATTAATCGCACCGAAACTAGAAAACGGATTGCAATTGACTTTAGAAGGTGAACTCACGTCCGTTCCCTACATCCAAATGACATTAGATTTACTGAATCAAATTGGCATTAAATCCAAGTTCATTAACAATACAATCGAGGTTTTTCCAGCAACCCACAACTTACAACCTACAACCTACAACCTACAACCCACAACGATTACCGTCGAATCCGATTGGTCGTCCGCTTCCTATTTCTATTCCATCATCGCTTTGTCGAAACCCGGCACTCAAATCACGCTTTCCAGTTTCAAACAAAACAGCTTGCAAGGTGACAATGCTTTAATTGAAATCTATAAAAACTTCGGTGTCGGAACTACTTTCAACAGCAATAGTATAACGCTGAGAAAAACCAACCTACAACCTACAACTTACAACCTACAACCTACAACCTACAACGCCCACCTCAACAACACGCCAGATCTCGCACAAACGATCATAGTCACTTGCTTTGGACTCGGAATCGGCTGCCATTTAACAGGATTACATACTTTAAAAATCAAAGAAACCGATCGACTGGCTGCACTTCATAATGAACTCGCAAAATTAGGCGCAACAGTAACGTCCACAGATGATGCTATTACTTTGGAGCCTAAAACAGCAATTCATTCCAATATAAAAATTGAAACCTACAACGATCACCGCATGGCCATGGCTTTTGCGCCATTAGCTTTGCGAGTTCCTATTACCATTATCAATGCTGAGGTAGTTTCGAAATCGAATCCCAACTTCTGGAACGACTTGAAAAGCATTGGATTTCAAATAGCGGACACGCTGTAAGTCAGTGACAAAGGCACTCCCCAACTTAAATCAAAAATAAACCTTAAAACACTTGACAACGCCTGTTTGAGCGCCGTATATTTGCGCTCGATTTAGATTTTGGAAGGTACTAAACTTCTAAACTCATAAACCTCTAAACTAGAACAATGAAATTATCACACTTCAATTTTAATTTACCCAAAGAACTTCTTGCCGAATTCCCAGCCGAAAACAGAGACGAATCTCGTTTGATGGTGATCAACAGAGAGAAAAAAACCATCGAACACAAAATGTTTAAAGACATTATCGATTATTTTGGCGATGGCGATGTTTTGGTCCTCAATAACACTAAAGTTTTTCCAGCGCGTTTATACGGTAACAAAGAAAAAACGGGCGCAAGAATCGAAGTGTTTTTGTTGAGAGAATTGAATTCCGAGCAACGCCTTTGGGACGTTTTGGTTGATCCAGCGCGTAAAATCAGAATCGGAAACAAATTATACTTCGGAGACGACGATTCACTAGTTGCCGAGGTAATTGACAACACCACTTCTCGCGGAAGAACGTTGCGTTTCTTGTACGATGGTTCTTATGATGAATTTAGAAATAAATTGACTGAACTCGGAGAAACACCAATTCCAAAATATATCAATCGCGAAGTAACTCCAGAAGATGCAGAGCGTTATCAAACCATCTACGCTAAAAACGAAGGCGCGGTAGCAGCTCCAACCGCTGGATTGCACTTCTCGAAACATTTGTTGAAACGACTTGAAATTAAGGGAGTTAATTTTGCTGAAGTAACTTTGCACGTTGGTCTAGGAACTTTCAATCCAGTGGAAGTGGAAGATCTTTCCAAACACAAAATGGATTCTGAAGAGCTCATCATTTCTCAAGAAGCTTGCGATATTGTCAATAATGCAAAAGCCAATAAAAAACGAATTTGCGCCGTGGGAACGACTTCTATGCGTGCCATCGAAAGTTCAGTTTCATCTGCAAAAACCTTGAATCCATTCGAAGGTTGGACAAACAAATTCATTTTTCCACCACACGAATTCAGCGTACCCAATTGCATGATTACCAATTTTCACACGCCAAAATCAACCTTGCTGATGATGGTTTCTGCTTTTTGCGGTCACGATTTGATGAAGAAAGCCTACGAAGAAGCGATTAAAGAAGAATACCGTTTCTATTCTTACGGTGATGCGATGCTAATCATCTAATCTGAATTTACTTCAGATTTCTAAATAAAAAATCCCGTCAATATTTGATGGGATTTTTATTTTTTGGGCGTGCCCCCGAAATCAAAATCTAATTTAAAAAGAACTTCTCGGTTCGGGGTCAGGCTATCCGCACTCGCTTTTTTGCTCCGCTGTGCTCCACAAAAAGAGCTCAAACAATTGCTACTATCCTTCACGCAACCCTTCAATTCTTACCACTCTTGGCTCTTGCTTCTTGTCTCTTTTAGTCAACTTGATACACCAACTTCACCGTAATATTAGCCGTCTTATTTTTCGAAATTGTGTTAAACGAACCGCCATAAGAAAAATCTTCAGACGAATTTTGTCCAGTAATTTGAAAAACACCCATATCCGATTTTTTCAAATTTCCTAAACTAGCGCCAGCGTTTTCGGCTATACTTTTCGCTCGAACTCTGGCGTCTTTCGTCGCTTCAGCAATCATCTTGATTTTTAACTCCGCTAATTTTGTGTAGTAATATTCCGGAGGATTGGAGTAAAATTCGATGCCAGAATTAATCAATTCACTCGATTGTCTCGAAATGTCTTCGATCTTATTGACTTCTTTTGATTGCACAGTAACGGTTTGCGTCAATGAGAAACCAGTAAAAATTTGTTGTTTGGTCGAACCATTTTCATTGTACAAATAATCAAAGTCTTTATTAAAATTGACTGCAGAAAACACAATTTCTTTTTCTAGTATTCCTTTCGAAATTAAATAGGATTTTATCTTTTCACGATCAAAATCTAAAGCGGCATACGCTTCTTTCAAGCCCATGCTTTTTTTAGAAAAGGAACCACTCCAAACAATCAAGTCCGAAGTAAAATCTTTTTTCCCGAGCCCGGTTACGCTAATCGTATCGCTACTTTGATTCCTATTTTCAAAAGCATTCGAAAACAAGTAAGCAGCAATAATGACAGCAAGTGCAATGATAATGGAGTTGGCATTGGTTTTCATTCTTTGAATTTTAGAATTTAAAAATAAGCAAATTTTGAATATAATTTACCTAACGCAACTTCTTAATTTTTGTTACTTTTACGAACCTTAATTTGACAACAATGACTTTTCAAAATACGCTCGCTTTTGCCCAAGAACTCGATCAAAAAGATCCGCTGCATTCCTATAAAAGTGAATTCATTTTTCCGCAACACAACGGAAAAAATGTAATTTACTTTACAGGAAATTCTTTGGGTTTACAACCTAAGAGAACTAAGAAATATGTAGACGAGATTATGAACGATTGGGCGAATCTCGCCGTTGAAGGTCATTTTTATGCAGAAAAACCTTGGTGGGATTACCACGAACGTTTTGCAGCGCCTCTAAGTAAAATTGTTGGAGCCAAACCTTCAGAAGTGACCGTGATGAATACGCTTACTGTCAATCTGCATTTGTTGATGGTGTCCTTTTATCGTCCTACAAAAACACGATACAAGATTATATGTGAAGAGAAAGCTTTTCCTTCGGATCAATATATGTTTCAGAGTCAAGTGCAATTTCATGGTTACAAACCCGAAGAGGCTATCGTCGAAATCAAACGTCGCGACGGCGAACACAACATTCGATTAGAAGATGTTTTGGCTAAGATTAATGAAGTCGGAGACGAATTGGCTTTAGTATTAATCGGTGGCGTTAATTATTACACGGGTCAAGTGTTCGATATGAAAACCATTACCGAGGCAGGTCACCAAGTTGGCGCTCAAGTAGGTTGGGATTTGGCGCATGCTGCAGGCAATATCAAATTGCAATTGCACGATTGGAATGTCGATTTCGCGTGTTGGTGCAGTTATAAATATATGAATTCTGGACCAGGAAATGCTTCAGGTTGTTTTATTCACGAAAAACACCATAATAACAGTGAATTGCCTCGATTCGCAGGTTGGTGGGGACATAACAAAGAACGACGTTTCAAAATGGAGCCAGATTTTGATCCTGTTCACGGCGCCGACGGTTGGCAAGTCAGCAATTTGCCCATACTTTCTTTAGCGCCTTATTTGGCATCAGTCGAAATGTTTGAAGAAGTGGGCATGGATACGCTTGTCGCCAAAAGAGATTTGATCACTTCCTATCTCGAATTTGTACTTCACGAAATCGACAAGGAAGTAGATAGTGTTTTTGAAATCATCACGCCAACAAATCCAGAGCAACGCGCTTCGCAATTGTCGGTTTTCTTTCACGGACAAGGTCGACCTTTATTTGAATACTTAATGAAAAACGGCGTAATCACCGACTGGCGCGAACCTAACGTGATTCGATTTGCACCTGTGCCTTTGTATTGCTCGTTCGAAGATATGTACCAATTTGGTCAAATTCTCAAACAAGGCATTTTGCAAAAAAGCGCGTCCTAAACCAATTCTAAAGTTGGAATTTCAATGGCAGTTAATGCCTCTTTATAATTAAAAGTTGATTTTGAATGAAGCTCGTTGCGTTGCTGAAAAAGCTCGTTTTGGTAAACAAATTTTGATAGTAAGCAATTCCTTCCAGCAAGTTTGCTTTAAACAATTGCCATTTTTTTATTTGAGCTGCAGTGAATTCTCCGGCTTCTTCTATATCGCGTTGCAGATATTCAACATACAATTTCAATTCATTGACGAAAACGTGCGGCCGATTGGCATGAGTCATGACATTGGAGTTGCCATAAATGTGTCGTACCATATCTGACAAGGAAATTTCATGATCAAAATAAGCCAAATTCGGACCTGGACAAATCACAATGCCTTGATCTTGACCTTTGATTTTGATGTTGTTTTCAAGGTAACTCGCGTTAGCCAAACCGACGCAAAGACAAGATTTCTCAGTGATTTTCGTTTGCATTTTATTAAAGTCAACTTCAGAAAGTAGTTCTTTCTTAGCATCCAATTCTTCAAGCTTGATATCTTGGTATTTTTTCGACGCGGTGCACATGCCTTTTGGATCGTATTCTTTGCCCAACGCCAACAGTTTTTTCGGGCAGGAACTACCCGCTTTGTTGTCCTGAATTCTTTGTTGTTTCAGTTGTTCATTGGTCGTTCCTTTGACCGTGTTAAATGGAATTCCAAGAGGTGAAATATGGCTTAAGTAGAAATCACTTTCTTTCGATTTGGCCAATAAAGCTCTTGTTTCCTCATCTACCGAAGTGGCTTCTGGAACCAATAAAAACGGTGAACCCCAACCCACGGCTTCGAGATTATAATTGTCGAGTAAGAACTCGTGCTCTTCTGCAGTTCCAACACCACCTTGAGCCGTTATTTTCAACGAAAGTGGCTGCGTCGGAACTGTCATTTGTTTTTGCAGTAAAGCTTTTTCCATCAATTCTTGAGCTGATTGAATCAATTGGCTTTTCTTCTGTTTGAATTCTTCCAGAATTGGTCCTAATAGTAAACCGTCTGTGGCAAAAGCGTGTCCGCCGCAGTTGAGTCCCGATTCAATTCGATATTCGGAAACCCAAAGTCCTTTTTTGGCCAAGAAATTTCCTTGAATCATCGCTGATCTAAAATCGCTGACCTTTAAAATTATTTTCTTTTTGATTTGACCATTGGAGTCTGGGTAGAAATCTTCGAATTGTTCGATATAACTGTAAAGCCTCGGGTTCATTCCCGCAGAAAGCACCACTGAAGAAGTCACATTGCTATTAGCAAAACCGCGCAATGCCGCATGAGCGTCGTTATATTCAACTGGCAATGGGTCGTTTTTGGTGTAATTGTCTTTGTCCACTTTGGTCATGATATTGACATCTATGGCGCCAGGTGAAAGATAGTCTTCTATAAAACGCTTGAGGTCTTCTTTGCGACTGTTGCTATCTTCAGCAAATCGAAGCAATCGCGCTTTTATGTCTGATTGATTCGGTAGCATATTAATATAATGTTCCAACGCCATTTTACTTTCGACAAGTTCACTCTTGAAATTTTCGAATTTTTCTTTGACGATTTGGTCCACTAAGTTTAAATAATGGGTAATTCTTCTTGCTCTAAAATCGTCCATTTTGTTCGATATTTCTTCGTACGGGACTTGGAATTTGGCACTGTAAAAAGCACGCATTTTTTCGATAAGTTCATCGTCGGTTATGGATATTACAGAGTCGATGCCAAAATGCGCCACGCGAATTGGGCTGTCTATCGTGAAAGCCAGGCCCATTACTGGGATATGAAAAGTGTGAAGAGACTGGTTACTGTTCATAAGGATAAATCAAATTTATAAACCGCAAAGGTTGGAAATTCAATTTGCCAAAAGACTGATAAATGTCATATGATTGAATTTGATGCTTTTCTTTTGCTATCAATGGAATGCGATTATCTTTGCGATTCAATAGTTGTAATAGTATGAACAAACAAGAAAAAATAAAAAACTTCGATCCATCACAACCTGGTCTTGCTGATGAAAGTATTTTTGGATTGCCATTTACCTCTGAAGAAAGTGAAATTATTATTATTCCAGTTCCGTGGGAAGTAACCGTAAGTTACGGTTCGGGCGCTTCAAATGGTCCCGAGGCAATTTTGGAAGCTTCTTTTCAAGTCGATTTGCAACACCAAGATTTTCCTGATTTATGGAAATTAGGAATCTATCTGGATTTGAATCAGCAAACCGCGACTTGGAGCGACAACAGTGACAAATACAAAGGAATGGCGCAACCGATTATTGCGGCTTTAGAGAGTGGTGAAGTCATTGAAAGTCATCCAGCCTTGCAATCGGATTTGGATAAAATAAACAAAGTGTGCAAGGAACTCAAAGATGAAGTTCGTGAGCGCACTTTATATTGGATGAAAAAAGGAAAGAAAGTAGCATTGTTGGGTGGAGATCATTCTACACCTTTAGGATACTATGAAGCTTTGGCAAGCCAGCATGACAACTTCGGGATTTTGCATCTCGATGCCCACATGGATTTGCGAATTGCCTACGAAGGATTTACGTATTCTCACGCTTCCATAATGTATAATGCTTTGCAATTGCCACAAATTTCGAAGATTGTTCAAATCGGGATTCGAGATTTTTGTAAGCAAGAAGTAGAAACGGTGATGCAGCAAGGTCAGCGCGTGCAAGTGCATACTGACGCGGATATGAAAGCGGAAACGTTTAACGGAAAAACGTGGGATGAACAATGCAACCATATTATCGCTTCTTTGCCTCAAAAAGTGGCGATTAGTTTTGATGTAGATGGGATGTATGCGTGGTACGGACCTAACACAGGAACGCCTGTACCTGGTGGATTTTCGTACGAGCAAGCGACTTATCTGTTCAACAAATTAGCTGCTAGCGGAAAAGAAATTATTGGTTTTGATTTTGTAGAAGTAGCGCCAGGCGACAACGATTGGGACGGCAATGTTGGGGCAAGAATGTTATATCATTTGTGCGGCGTTTTTGCCAAGAACAACGGACTGGACGTTGGAAAGCGAATTGAATTTTACCAAGGATAAAACGTCATTAGATTATTTTTGAATGAAAAACCTGTTTTTGTAACAGGTTTTTTTTTGGAGTGAATTTAGGTTTATTCAAGTAAAATGAAAAATATTGTAATATCCGTTAAAAAACAATGGGGTTAATTGTAAAATACATAAAAATTTCAAAGTTAAAAGGTTGTTTTTAAGGGGTAAAATATAAAATTTTTATTTTTGCCTCGATTCCTAAATCTTAATTATGAGAAAAGTTGTTTTAAGTATCATTCTAATTTCTTTATTAGTTGTTACCTTTTTTTCAAATCTGATCTTCAACCAAAAAACCATTACAACCACGACGCAATTTGATACTGGCGACACCAGTTGGATGCTCGTTGCTACCGCACTTGTATTATTGATGACGCCTGGTCTCGGTTTTTTTTACGGCGGGATGGTCGGCAAGAAAAATGTGATTAGCACCATGTTGCAGAGTTTTATGGCGATGGTGATTGTTTCTCTTTGTGGGTCGTTATCGGTTTTGGTTTGTCGTTTGGACCAAGTATTGGTGGTGTGATTGGAAACCCAATTCCATATTTGTTTTTTCAAAATGTGGGTGTTAACACCTCGTGGAGTCTAGCACCAACAATTCCGTTTCTTTTGTTTGCCTTATTTCAGGCGAAGTTTGCCATTATCACACCCGCTTTAGTCACGGGAGCTTTTGCAGAACGCATTCGGTTTTGGGCGTATTTGCTTTTTATGGTGTTGTTTATTTTGGTCGTTTATGCTCCGTTGGCACATTGTACTTGGCATCCGGATGGATTATTGTTCAAATTGGGTGTACTTGATTTTGCCGGTGGAACCGTAGTTCACATGAGCGCGGGTTGGGCGGCATTGGCAGGAGCCATATTTTTGGGAAAACGAAAAGTGCAAAAAGTAGCCCCGGCACGAATTACCTATGTTTTGTTAGGAACCGGATTGCTTTGGTTTGGCTGGTTTGGATTTAATGCAGGATCAGCAATGGGTGCGAATGGTTTGGCCGTGCAAGCGTTGGCAACAACTACAGTGGCAGCCGCAGCCGCGTCGATGGCTTGGGTATTTTTAGATAAAATCATGGGACACAAAATCTCGGCAATGGGTGCTTGCATTGGAGCCGTGGTTGGCTTGGTCGCTATCACACCTGCTGCAGGTTATGTAAGTATTCCACATAGTATTTTTATAGGGATTGTGAGTAGTATCATCAGTAATTATGTGGTCATTAAGTTTCCAAAAGGCAAGATTGATGATGCGCTGGATGTCTTCGGATGTCACGGTGTTGGCGGCATGACAGGCATGTTGCTTACAGGAGTTTTTGCTTCTAAAGCAGTCAATTCTGCGGTGGTTGATCAAGGGTTGATTTTTGGCGAAACGACTTTGTTTGTGCATCAATTGACGGCTTTGATTTGCGTTTCTATTTTTGCTTTTACCGCTTCGTACGCGTTGTTCTATATCGTCAACAAAATTACGCCGTTGCGTGTGAGTGAGGAAAAAGAGGAATTGGGATTAGATATTACCCAACACGGGGAGTTTTTGTAAAAGGCGATTGCAACTGCTCGCTCCTTCGCTAAAAATGTTTACTAAATATTTTAATTGCGCTCGGCCGCGTGAGTGATGGCAGTGGCATCCTTTTTTGAGGAACGAAAAAAAGATAAAACGGACAGCACGACCCTTGTGGTCACGCCCAAAATTAATCCCATAATTTTCAAGGTTACTTCAGATTATTAATTATTTTTGTTGCCTACCATTTACTTAATTTCTTGATGCAAGAATCTAAAAAAATTGCTGTTGTAGGTTCCGGTTTAGTCGGCTCGTTGTTGGCTATTTATCTCAAAAAAGCGGGACATACGGTGCATGTTTTTGATCGGAGTCCAGACATCAGAAATATCGAATTTTCAGGGCGATCCATCAATTTGGTTATGTCGGATCGCGGATGGAAAACCCTTGAAGATATTGGCTTGGATGAAGAAATTCGTCAAATTGGAATTCCGGTTGACAAGCGTGCAATTCACCTAGTAGATAATTCCCTTAACTATCAATATTACGGTAAAGAAGGCGAGGCGATTTTTTCGTTATCGCGCGGTATTTTAAATCGAAAAATGATTGATTTGGCGGAAGCTGCTGGCGTTGAGTTTTTCTTTGAGCATAAGATTTGGGATGTTACTTTAAGCGACGCCACTTTGCACATTGGCGAGACGGAACGAGGCGAGTGGGAGGAACTGCAATACGATTTGGTTTTTGGATCCGATGGCGCTTTTTCTAGAGTGCGACACCGAATGCAACGCCAAAGTATGTTTAATTATTCGCAAGAGTTTTTGAAGATTGGCTACAAAGAATTGCATATTCCGGCGAATGAAGATGGCTCGCACAAACTAGATAAAAACTCTCTGCACATTTGGCCCAGAGGCGATTATATGTTGATGGCTTTGGCCAATACCGATGGCAGTTTTACTTGCACGCTATTTATGCCGCACGAAGGCGCCAATTCGTTTGATAATCTAAAAGACAAAGACACTTTAGAAGCTTATTTCGCAGAACATTTTCCTGATACTGCTGCGGTGATTCCGGATTTGGTAGAAGATTTCTTCAAGAATCCGACGAGTTATTTGGTGACGATGAAGTGTTTTCCGTGGACATTTGAAGACAAAGTCGCTTTGATTGGCGATGCATGTCATGCGATTGTTCCTTTTTACGGACAAGGGATGAATGCTGGTTTTGAAGACATCACCGTGCTCAACGAAATGATGAACTTGTACGGAAATGATTGGGAAACAATTTTTACCGAGTATGAAAAGTCACGCAAACCCAATGCCGATGCGATTGCCGAATTATCGTACCGCAATTTTATGGAGATGAGCACCAAAACTGCCGATGCAAAATTCCTATTGCAGAAGAAAATCGAGAAGTGGTTTTCTGAAAAACATCCCGACAAATGGTTGCCATTGTACAGTCGAGTGACGTTTAGTTTGCGCCCGTATTCCGAAGCGTTGGCGCTAGGGAACCAGCAAAATGCCATTATGGATCAAGTGATGCAATTGCCGCACATTGAAAACATTTGGAATTCGGAAATCGTGGAAAATAAGATTTTGGAATTGTTGGGGTAGTTTTTAGGAGCTTGTTCCAGCTGTTCATTATATCTTTTGTGCCACCCGAGCCTTGGCGAACTGACGAAGTAAACGTTGGCACAAAAGGATGCCATTCCCATCTGGGCTAGGGCAGTTTATTCTTCTCGATGCACTTTATTAAAATCAAAAGCTGGATTGCAAATGGCGATATACTCGCACGGTTCTTCAAACGGATTGGAATATTGCACGCGGGTGTTTTTCTGAATGTGAATGGATTTTCCTTTTTCTAGGATTACGATTTCGTCTTCAATAATAAATTGCTTTTTCCCTGAAATGATATACGTATATTCATCAAATTCTGGGGTTTGAAAAGGTTCACTCCAATGTGGTGGCGCGATCATGTGCGCAATGGAAATATTCGGATTGTTGGTCGTTGCCAAACCGTGGTGTTCTTCGATGAGTTTACCGTCGGTGGTGGGAACGATGAAAGGTGATTTTTGGAGGATGTATTTTTTCATGGTTTTTAGTAAAGAGTCAAGAAGCAAGAGACAAGACTTAGATGATTACAAATTTATAATCTTATTTACTATTTCTTGCTTCTTGCTTTTTACCTCTTGTTTCTTGCATCTTGACTCTTTTTTCTATTTACTCCTTAAGCACTTTCTCCACTTTAACGCCTTTCACAGTAAAAACTTTCACAAAATAAACACCGCTACTTTTCTGACTTAAATCAAAATCAATAGCTTCATCATTGGCAGTCATCGTTTCTAAAACTCGTCCTTGCACGTCAAACAATTGCACCGAAGTAATGTTGCCTTTAGAAGTGATGTGAACGATATTCTTTGTCGGATTTGGAAAAAATGTAATAGATTCTTTCGAAAGTACTGAGTTAACACCCAATGCAGGACAATTGATTAACGTCGGACTATTGTGCTGAAAATTATTCCCATCTCCGCTGGTTTGCCCATATTGATTACTTCCCCAGCCATATAATTTACCATCGTCTTTAAGTCCAACTTGACAATAATTAAAATTGGGTTTAATCAATTTCCAGTTGGTGCTTGTTCCAATTTGCACAGGCGTCACTCTTGTCAACGTTGTTCCGTCGCCCAACTGACCGCTGCTGTTGAAACCTGAGGCCCATAAGGTTCCGTCAGTTTTAATAGCGTGTGTTGTTAAATATCCGGAGTTGACAGATTGCCAATTGTTTCCAGTTCCAATTCGCGTTGGGACCAATTTGTTAGTTACGGTTCCGTCGCCTAACTGTCCGTAAAAATTACCACCCCAGCCCCATAAACTACCGTCGAGTTTGATTGCCATGGTATGATCAGAGAATACCGCAATACTGTCCCACTGGTTTTCATCTCCAATTTGAATTGGTCCGTTCGGTTGGTTTGTAGTTGATCCATTTCCGAAGACGCCATATTCATTTCTGCCCCACGCCCATAAAGTTCCGTCTGTTTTGATACCCATAACATAATGTTGACCGGTGTTTATTGATTTCCACGTATCGGTTCCGATTTGAACTGGCACCATCGAATTGATGAAACCGAAATACACCGTCTCGTTTCCCCAACCCCACAAAGTATTATCCATTTTTAAGGCTAGTGTATGGTAACCGTGATTGGAGACGGACTTCCAATCGGTATCCGTTCCTACTTGAATGGGGATCAACGATTGTTCCGCAGAGCCAATACCCAACTGTCCATGTTGATTTCGTCCCCAGGCCCAAAGTGTTCCGTCACTTTTTATTGCAAAAGAATCAGAATCTCCCGTTTCAACGCTTACCCAATTAGAATCGGTTCCCACTCTAGTGATAAAGTACTGATCGACATTATTGCCAATTCCGAGTTGTCCTTCATAATTGGCGCCCCACGCCCACAGACTTCCGTCGCTTTTTAGCGCTATTGTGTTGCCACCTCCAGAATCAAAACTTGACCAACATTGTGCGTTTAGAGATAAAGTTAAGAGAAGTACTATGATAGTAATTTTTTTCATGTCTTTTTTTTTTAGAGTATAAATGTATGATTTATTTGCGCCGATCCTCGCTGTCGACTTAAGTTTGATTATTATTTAATGATGGAAAGATAGATGTTTCAACAAATTAAAAGCTAGCCTTTTGAAAAAGTAGCAAAAAAACAACTTTTATTATTGTCTGTCTATGAGAATTTTAATTATGGAAAGGTCGAATTGAACTCTTACTTTCTCAAAATTTTACTTAAAATGCTGAACGCACCTCGAATAAAGCTCGCACTTGTCACCACTTTTAACACCGATTTTCCAACCACCGTTGCGGTACTCGGTTCTTTGCTTTCGTTTTTTTCTTCAACCGTTTCTTCATTTGACTGTGCTTGTTCGTAGGCGGCTTCTATTTTTTTGGTCAACATTTCATGGGCACTTTCGCGATCAATGGTTTCGTTGTATTTTCTAACCAATTTCGATTTGGTGTTGATTTCGGTAATTTCCGCATCGGTCAAAACATCCATTCGGCTTTGAGGCGCGCGAAGCATTGTTGCTGCTAAAGGTGTTGGAATTCCTTTTTCGTTTAACGCTGTAACCAATGCTTCACCAATTCCAAGAGAAGTGATTAATTCATCGGTTTGGTAAAACTCGGAAATTGGATAATTATCTGCCGTCATTTTGATGGATTTCCGATCATTGGCGGTAAAAGCACGTAAGGCATGTTGAATTTTTAATCCCAATTGTGCCAAAACACCACTCGGCACATCCATCGGGTTCTGTGTGATAAAATAAACGCCGATTCCTTTTGACCGGATGAGTTTTACAATTGTTTCGATCTGGTCAAGTAGCGTTTTGCTCGCTTCGTTGAAAATCAAATGTGCTTCGTCTATAAATAAGACCAATTCAGGTTGATCGGCATCGCCTTTTTCGGGCATTTGTTGGTAAATTTCCGCCAGCAAGCTCAACATAAAGGTAGAGAACAATTTGGGTTTGTCTTGAATGTCGGTCAATCGAATGATATTGATATAGCCTTTTCCGTTTTCATCAAAACGCATCAAATCATTAATATCGAATGACGTTTCGCCGAAAAACAAATCGGCGCCTTGTTGCTCGAGTTCAATAATTTTCCGTAGAATCGTTCCCGTGGTTGAGGTGGAAATCTTTCCGTAATTTGTTTCGATTTCTTCTTTGCCTTCTTCGGTTATGTAGTTGATGACTTTTTTGATGTCTTTCAAATCGAGCAACGGCATTTTGTTGTCATCGCAGTATTTGAAAATAACTGACACGACACCTGATTGCGTGTCATTGAGGTCTAATATTCTGGAGAACAAAACAGGTCCAAATTCCGAAACAGTAGCGCGAAGTCGAACGCCATTTTGTTGGGAAAGCGTCAGTAATTCAACTGGAAAACTAGCGGTTTGATAAGGAATGTTTATTTTCGAATGTCGTTCGGTGATAAAGGGTTTCTCTTCTCCTTCTTTGGCAATACCACTAAAATCACCTTTGATATCCATCATGAGTACAGGAATCCCGAACGATGACAATTGCTCCGACAGCACTTGAATGGTTTTCGTTTTTCCTGTTCCAGTAGCGCCAGCAATAAGTCCATGGCGATTTAAAGTTTTGAGAGGAATTTTGACTTGTGCTTCAGTGACAACTTCGCCATCTAGAATTGCGGTTCCTAAAAGTATACTATCGCCTTTGGTATCGTAACCATTTGTAATTGCGGCTATAAATTCGGTTTTTTTAGACATCACTTTTTTATTTTGAATGTGCAAGATAATTTTTTTGCAAATAGTATTTTAAGATTCGACAAAAAGTTCTGTTGAAATTTAAAGAAGGTAAAATTTTAGTTGTTTTGCACTTTCGTAATACTTTATAAACTGATGTTGCGTTATTTACTCAATTGTGGAGATACACAAAGCTGAAATCTCAAAGTAAGCGGATGAAGTAGCGTATGTCGAGTGCAGTAAAATCAACATTTCCGGACCCTTATCAATTAAAGTAAAAAAAGTTTTTTTATTTCAACTAAAAAATTAAATTTGCTCCTATTCAAGTTTAAATACAATTAAAACTAATAAATCATTAAAACTATTAAAAATTAAGAAAATGGCAAACGTTAAAAAAGAAAGTGGTTCAAAAGGAGGAGATATGTTCTCAGGAATTGTAATCGTCGCATGTATTTTTGTGGGATGGATTATTTGGAATTTCATTATGGGTAGTGGTTCTAACTTTGAAGGCGGAGTAAACACGGGGCATCCACTTCCAGGGAATTATTTGGCGATGGTATATAAAGGAGGACCAATTGTACCTGTTTTGATGGGATTACTGTTAATGGTAATCGTTTTTTCTTTTGAGCGTTATATGGTAATAACGAAAGCTGCTGGAAAAGGTAACTTAGATCAGTATATGAAAAACATCACTGCTAGTGTTACTAAAGGTGATATTGATGGTGCTTTAGCAGCATGTGACAAACAACAAGGATCAGTAGCTAACGCAATTAGATCTGCATTGGTGAAATACCAAGAAGTTAAAAAAGAAGGTTTGGATAGCGAAGCAGCTGCTGAAACTATCCACAAAGAAATTGAAGAAGCTACTTCATTAGAAATGCCAATGTTAGAAAAACACATGACCATACTTTCAACTTTAGTTTCTTTAGGAACTTTGGCGGGATTGTTAGGAACGGTAACAGGGATGATTAAAGCGTTTGGAGCTTTGGCTTCTGCAGGAACTCCTGACCAAGCATTGTTGGCAAATGGTATTTCTGAAGCGTTAATCAATACTGCCACTGGTATTTCTACTTCTGCATTGTCAATTATAGCTTACAACTTTTTTACTTCTAAAATTGATACATTAACTTATTCAATTGATGAAGCGGGATCAACGATAGTGAATACTTACAGACACTTCAGAGGTTCAAAAAACTAAGAGACAACCATATTTAAGAGAATGACTTTTTTGTTTTTCTCAGTAAATAGTAAATAAATTATAAATATGGCTAATGTAAAAATGTCCAAAAAAGCAGCGTCAATCGACATGACAGCGATGTGTGATGTGGCTTTCTTGTTGCTTACGTTTTTTATTTTAACAGCAACAGCAAAGCAACCTGAGCCCATGTCCGTGGATACGCCCGCTTCAACGGTACAGACAAAATTGCCTGAGACCGATTTAGCAACACTTACCGTGGGAAGAGGAAAGGTGTTTTTTGACTTGAAAGGAAGAGAAGTTCGTAAGAGAACACTTGAATTGATGGCTCAAAAATACCAGGTAACTTTTTCAGATCAAGAAGCAGAAAAGTTTGCTATTATGGAAGGTTTTGGAGTTCCAATTCAAAATTTGAAAGCGATTATTGCAATGAAAAGTGCCGACCGAAATAAAACGGATCTGCAACCTGGTGTTCCAAAGGATTCTTTGGATAACCAATTAGCAGATTGGATTCAGAATGCACGTATTGCCAATATCGAAGTAAACGACAAAGAATTGCAAATCGCTATTAAAGGAGATGCAAAGGAAGAATATCCAGCGATTAGAAAAATCATGGATATTTTGCAAGACCAGAAAATCAATAGTTTTAATTTGGTTACTGGTTTACGAGGAAAAGATTTTTAATATATAAAAAATAGAAAATGGCTGAATTAAATACGGGCGATAGTGGCGGTAAGAAAGGCAGTAAGAAAGTAAGAAGTAAGAAACAGAACTCCAAAGTAGATTTGACTGCAATGGTTGATTTGGCTTTCTTATTAATTACATTCTTTATGTTGACAACCTCGCTGTCTAAACCACAGTCTATGGATTTAGGATTGCCTGATAAGGAAGATGATCCTAATAAAGACAAGCCAGTAAAAGTGGACGAGAATAGAACTATGACCATTTTATTGGGAGATAACAACCAGATGAAGTATTACATGGGTTTATTGGCAACGCCAAAAATAGCTCCTAAAGAAATTGCATACGGTAAAGAAGGAATTCGTAAAGTTTTATTGAAAGAAAGAGAAGAAGTAATCAAATACACAGGTAATAAAAACAAAGGTTTGATTGTAATTATTAAGCCAAGTAATAAATCCAATTACCGAAATTTGGTTGACATACTTGATGAGATGGCTATTGTAGATGTGCCTACCTATGCTATTGTTAACGATTATAGCCCAGAAGAGAAAAAATTAATAGGTGTTGGTGCTGATGCAGCTCCGGCTGCGGCAGAAACGGCTGCTCCTTAAGTATTTAATCTAATTAAAAGATAAATAAAAATGAAATTAGATTTATTAAATAGTCAATGGCTTGAAATCGTATTTGAAGGAAGAAACAAAAAATACGGTGCGTATGAATTGAGAAAGTCAAATTCAAAAACTTCTACCAAAGCTTTTATCATTGGTGCGATTGTATTTGCATTCTTGGTGAGTTTACCCATGTTGGCAAAGTTGATTCCTGACACTTCAGATGATGATGCCAGTTTGGATAAAAAAATTGTAACGGTTAAATTACCACCTAAAGAAAAACCAAAAGAAAATCTTCCACCGCCACCGCCACCGCCACCAAAGGTTGATCAAGTAAAATTTGTGAAACCAGTAGTTGCGAAAGCAGATGAGGTTACCGAAGAGCCACCGAAAATCACAGAAATAAAAGATAAGAAACTTGGGGCTGAAACTATAAAAGGAGATCCAGATGCTGAATTAACAGTAGAGCCTGTTGGCAATGGTCCAAAAGATGTAGTGGAGGAAGATAACAATATCTATAATACTGCTGGTATTGAATTGAAACCCGATTTTCCGGGTGGAATGGAAAAATTCTACAAGTATGTAGGTAAGAACTATCAAGTGCCGGAAGAAGAAGGACTAAAAGGGAAAGTTTTCGTTTCTTTTGTCGTTGAGAAAGATGGTTCATTAACAGATATAAAAGTAATTCGTGATATTGGATATGGTACAGGCAAAGAAGCAATTCGCGTTCTTAAATCTTGTCCAAAATGGAACCCAGGAGAACAAAATGGTAAAAAAGTACGCGTTCTCTACTCGTTGCCAATTAGCATTCAATCAGCAGAATAATGCTTAAAAAATTCGTTGTTAATTTCAAGAAGAAATCGCTAAAAGAGCGGTTTCTTCTCGTTATAGGAATGTTGTTTTTCCTTCTTTATTTGGTCTTGGGATTGATTCTTGTTTTTTGGAAAACGATGCCAATCAATATGGAACCAAATTACAGAATAGCATTTGGTGTACTCTTGATTGTGTATGCATATATTCGATTTACACGTTTTTTTGCTAATCAGACAGAAGAATTATGAGACGCTATTTTTCCATCATTTTTTTTATTTTCATGGTTTTTGTCCTCATTACATGTAAACATGGTAATGCGGACTCAAAAAAAGAAACTATTATTCAAGGAGAAACTACGGTGCTAGTTGATGAGTCTTTAACACCGATTGTTGAAGATTTAGTACAGATTTTCGAAAGCAAGTACAATGCAAAAATTAATATAGTATCCAAGTCGGAAGCCGAAGTAATTCAAGCATTAGCGAGTGATACGTCAAGGATTGCAATTTTGTCAAGAAAACTAAATAAGGAAGAAATCACCTTCTATAATTCCAAGAAAATTTTTCCCAAAGCGACACCGTTTGCAAAAGACGCGATTGCTTTTATTGTGAATAAGAATACTAAAGACACCTTAATTACGTTGAAGGAAGTCACGGAATTTATGAAAGGCAACAGGTCAACAAAAATCAAAGGATTGGTGTTTGATAATCTCAATTCAAGTACGGTAAGGTACATAAGTGAATTGGCAGGTATAAAAAATATACCGACAGACAATGTCTTTTCATTCAGGACAAATAATGAAGTCATAAATTATGTGGCAGAAAATAACGGAATAATTGGAGTTGTTGGAATAAATTATATCTTTGAGCCCTCCGAAAAAATAAAGAATAGCATTTCGAAAATTATCGTGCTTAACGTTCTAAATACGACTGATAATCAATACTATAGTCCAACACAAAATAACTTGGGCGAAGGTACTTATCCTTTGGCACGCGAATTGTTTGTCGTCAACGCCCAAGGATACGACGGCTTAGGAATGGGGTTTTCTTCATTTATTGCCGGAGAAATTGGTCAAAGAATTATTCTTAAATCGGGTTTGTTACCTTACAAAGTTCCATCCAGAAAAATTAGGGTACGAAATACAATCAATAATGATAAAAAGTAAAATTAAATTAGAAATCATGAAAAGCAATACCGTTTTTAGTATTCTATTTCTATTAATCGCAGCGCTTACAAATGCACAAGATATAGATCTAGCTAAAAAAGCCATTGATGCTGAGCAATACGAGAAAGCAAAAGCAATTTTAAAAACGATCTTGCAATCCAAACCAGGAAATGGCAAAGCCACTTTTTTTCTAGGCAATGTTTATCTTAAACAAAGCATTGAAGATTCTGCTAAGATTTACTTTCAAAAAGGTTTAACTGCAAGTGACAACCCA
The DNA here is from genome assembly GCA_016714905.1 of Flavobacterium sp. GTDB lineage: Bacteria > Bacteroidota > Bacteroidia > Flavobacteriales > Flavobacteriaceae > Flavobacterium. Next base: position 71,124 of record JADKBW010000002.1, on the reverse strand, counting down.
AGATGGAACAATATCGGGTTGGGTCAAATCGACTTAAACAATGGTAATGCAACTGCTGCACAAGCTAATTTTGATTTGGTTACCAAAGATTTAAAGAAAAAAGATATTGAAGAGTATTTTTATATTGCGAAAGCCTATATGAATGCCGATAAACCAGATTTCAAAACTGCATTGACGTACCTAAATAAAGCCAAAGCTATAAATCCAACAGATGCTACTATTCAATTGGGCTTAGGAGATGCTTTCTACTGAGATAAAAATCAAAACGAATCGTACGCCGCATATCGAAATGCTTTTCAAACCGATGCTTCTTTGATTCGTGCTAAAATGCAACTGGGTGTTCTGCTTAAAGGGGCCAAATCATATACAGAGGCGGTGAAAGCTTACGATAATGTTATTGCAATAGACGCTAATTACGGCCCAGTGTACAGAGAATTGGCAGAAACCTATTACTATTGGGGCAATAATGAACCTAAGAAATACAACGAATACATCCAAAAAGCATTGAGCTACTATGAAAAATATATGAGTATGACGGATTACTCTCTAACATCACGTATGCGTCACGCCGACTTTTTGATCTTAGCCAAAGATTACAAAGCGCTTGAAGTAGAAGCCAATAAGATGAAAGAATTAGATAAAGTAAATCCAAGAATACTTCGTTATTTGGGTTATTCAGCTTATGAAAATGGAAATACGGATGTTGCAATTAAATCACTAGAAGATTTTATTGGAAATGCAAATAATAAAATCATTGCCCGTGACTTCTTGTACTTAGGACTTGCAAAGCTCAAAAAATCGAATAATGTAGAAACCAAAACGGTCGATCAAATTATGTTTGACGCTGGGGTTGCCGATATCAAAAAATCAGTCGACATGGAAATTACCATGACCAATGACCTTAGTGAAGTTGGTAAAAAATTCTACGAGCAAAAATTGTTTAAACAAGCTTCGGCGATTTATGAAATTGCAACCTCAAATGCGACATCCAAAAATTATTTGCTAGACAATTTCTATCTCGGAAACTCGCTTTATTACAATAATACTAGAAAAGATGTCGTAAAACCAGATCCAATCGAACTGCAAAAAGCCGATGCTGCTTTCGGAAAAGTAATCGAAGCTTCTCCAACGACGCAAGATGCTTATATCTTTAGAGCAAGAACAAACCGACTTCTTGAAAATGAGGAGATGATTATCAAATACTACGAAGAATATCTTAAAGTAGTAACTGAAAAAGGCGAAGAAGAAGTCACGAAAAATAAAGTGAAATTCATTGAAAGCTATAACAACATTGCTGCCAGTTATGCCAACACAGATAAGGCCAAAGCTAAAGAATATTTTAATAAGACTTTAGTGCTAGATCCAACAAACAACTACGCAACGGAATCCTTGAAAACATTAAAGTAGAGTCAAGACATTTCTTTCAATAACAAACCGATAGTTCCACAAGAATTATCGGTTTTTTTATGGGTAGCTTTTCCTGCTGTCCATGACTAGCTTTTCCACAGCCTCGCTTTTTTGCAAAACAAAAAGGAGCTTCTTTGGTCGCCCATTTTTGTCGGCAAAAAAAACTAGCCTGAGCAAAAGGCTATCTATTCCCATCAGGGCTAGGTCACCCCGCCTTGTAGGAGCCCTTCCAAAGGACGGAAATTCTAAATCCCAAATTCCAAATTCCAATTTCCAAATCCCAATTTCCTATCTTTGCGCTTTAAATCAAAAAATGCTAGCAAAAGAAATACAATCAGCCGTCGAAAAAGGAATTATGTTGCCCTTAATGGAAGAGTTTTATACCATCCAAGGCGAAGGATTTCACACCGGAACTGCGGCGTACTTTATAAGAATCGGAGGTTGCGACGTGGGCTGCCACTGGTGCGACGTCAAGGAAAGTTGGAATGCCGAATTGCATCCACCAACAGCCATCGATAAAATAGTCGAGAACGCAAAAAAATATGCCGACACTGTTGTAGTGACCGGTGGAGAACCACTGATGTGGGACATGAATCCACTGACAGAACAATTAAAGAAAAGTCAACTCAAAGTGCATATTGAAACCTCTGGCGCTTATCAACTTTCCGGTCATTGGGATTGGATTTGTCTTTCACCCAAAAAAAATAAATTGCCGACAACTACTGTTTACCAAAAGGCCAATGAACTAAAAGTCATCATCTACAACAAACACGATTTTATTTTTGCAGAGGAACAGGCAACACTAGTCAATGATGACGCTATTTTATTCTTGCAGCCGGAATGGAGCAAAAGAGACGAAATGACACCACTGATTGTTGATTATGTCATGCAAAATCCCAAATGGCGCGTTTCTCTACAAACACATAAATATTTGAATATCCCTTAAAACCTTACTCCATGAAACAATTAACGATATTGCTGCTTCTAATTTTTCCTCTTATTGCATCTTCGCAAATTGGCGGTGAAGCGGAAGTATATTTAACTGGCGACAAAATAGAAGCACAATTCAACGGCGGTGGAATAGAAAAGTTCAGCGAATTTGTCCAAGGTCAGTTCAATTACTCAAAAGTAAAAAAGGCAGGAAGAATGATTGCTTCCTTCACGGTGGATGTCGACGGAAGTCTAAAAAATATCAAACTCGTTCAAATGATTGATGTTGATTCAGGGGTAGAATTAATACGTGTCCTAAACAAATGCCCAAAGTGGACACCTGCAAAACGAGGTGGAAAGCCAATCAGTATTGACATAAAATTTCCTATGGTTTTTAATAGTAAATAGGTCAAAATTTAAGACGCTATGAGAATTTTACTCTCCATTTTATTTGTTTGTTTTTGGTTGCCATTTCTTCAAGCACAAGACCAAAATGCAATTGATGAACCCATCATAGAAATGAAAGACGCAGATGCTCAGCCCATTTATTATGCAGGTCCAGATGCGCTCTACGAATTCATCGAACAAAATTTCAAAAAACCAGAAGTTCCTGAGTTAATAGGAAAAGTATTCGTCTCTTTTATAGTTGAAAAGGACGGAACTTTAACCAACATTGCCACAACAAGAGATATCGGTTTCGGAACTGGTGCTGAAGCCGAACGCGTCATGCAACTTTCTCGCAATTGGATTCCAGGACGAAAAGACGGCAATGTCGTGAGAGTAAAATATTACCTGCCCATTCCAATTCATACCAATTAAACTTATATGAAATCACAGTTTCTATTAAATCCTGAAATTACTTTTCTCAATCACGGATCTTTTGGTGCATGCCCAATACCAATCCTAGAAAATTATCAGTATTGGCAAAAAGAATTAGAAAGGGAACCTGTTCAATTCATACTGAAAAAAGCACCGATTTATTTACAAACTGCCAAAGAGGCTGTTGCTCAGTTTGTAGGTTGTGATGCCGATGATTTTTTCTTTACGGCAAATCCAACAATCGCGATTAACACCATTATGCGCAGCATGGATTTGCAGCCGGGAGATGAAATTCTCACCACCAATCACGAATATGGTGCGATGGACAGAACGTGGAATTTCTACTGCGAGAAGTCCGGTGCCAAATACATTCGACAAAATATTTCAATTCCAATTCAATCCAAAGAGAAGTTGCTCGAGGAATTTTGGAGCGGCTATTCAGCCAAAACAAAAATCGTATTCCTCAATCAAATCTCGAGTGCCACCGCTTTGATTTTTCCAGTAAAGGAAATTATTCAAAAAGCAAAGTCACTAGGCTTGATTACTATTATAGATGGCGCACATGTGCCCGGCCACATCGACTTAAACCTAACAGAATTAGATCCAGATTTCTATACAGGAACGCTGCACAAATGGATGTTGGCTCCCAAAGGATGTTCGTTTTTATACGTCAAAAAAGAACGTCAAAGCGACATTGATCCGCTAATTGTCGGCTGGGGTTATCAAAGCGAAAATCCTTCGAATAGCCGATTTCTAGATTATCATCAACATCAAGGCACGAGAGATATTTCGGCCTTTTTGACAGCGCCAGCGGCGATTCAGTTTCTAAACGACCACAATTGGAAAGAAAAATCGACCATCGCTAAACAGTTGATTTTAGAAAATTACGAGAGATTTTGTACGCTGCTAGGAACGCAGCCAATTTGTCCAATTTCTTCAGAATTCCTCGGGCAAATGTGCAGCATTCCAATCAACACTAGTGATCCCGTTGCACTCAAAGAAATGTTATATGGGGAGTACAAAATTGAAATTCCAATCATGAAAATTGATCATGGGACTTTTATTAGAATTTCATTAAATGCGTACAACAATTCAAAAGACTTAGATACTTTGTTTGACGCTTTGTCATCAATAAAGAAGCATACCGATTTATTGAAATAGGAATGCAAATCGTTTACATTCAACAGGTTAAAATTTAGATGCTTTTAAATTAATTTTCAAAATATTGTTTGTATTATTGTAACCTAATTATATGACCAATCATGAAAAAAATCCTTACTCTTTTAATTCTTCTGTGTTCTGTTGCTGTTTTCTCACAAAGGACCTGTGATACAAACAGAAAATTAGCAGAACTTAAAAATTCTGTTCCAGGTTTTGCTGAACATCATCATGATGTGATGGAGTATATTCAAAATCCAAATAACGATCAAGCCAACTTTCTTCGCGGAGCGAATGCTCCTGCGGTGGTGGTAACTATTCCAGTCGTTTTCCACGTTTTATATAAAAATGCCACTCAAAATATTAGTGATGCGCAAGTCAATTCTCAATTGGCGGTTTTAAATAACGATTATCGAAAACTCAATGCAGATTTTAATTCCGTAGTTCCTGCTGCTTTTAGACCTCTGGGAGCTGATATGGAAATTGCATTTTGCAAAGCAACTCGAACACCTACAGGAGCTACTACAACTGGAATAACTAGAAAATCAGTTAATAATTCTTTTAACTTTCAAGAAAGTTATTACCTAGCTGCAGGAGAGCCTGCTTGGGATCCAACGAAGTATCTTAATGTTTGGATAGGTAGATTCAATGACCCGCAAATACTTGGTTTTGCTTATTTACCCTCTGCTGCTGGGTCTGCGTTTGATGGGTTGTGTATTGGGGATCAATTTTTCGGAACAACTGGTACTGCAAGCGCACCATTTAATAAGGGAAGAACAGGAACGCACGAAATTGGCCATTATTTTGGATTGGAGCATCCTTGGGGAGATGATTTCAGTAATTGTGGATCATCAGCAAACAGTGATGGTGTGGCAGATACACCAGCAACCGATAATCCTCATTATGACTGCCCATCGTTTCCAACAAATGTTAATACCTGTACCTCTTCTGCTAACGGAGCCATGTTTATGAATTTTATGGACTATGTTGATGATGCTTGTATGGCCTTCTTTACAGCAGGTCAAAAGACAATTATGCAAAATACACTAGCTGGTCCGCGTTTAAGTTTGTTGTCTTCAAACGGATGTGGTGCACTTGGATTGAATGAAGTGGAAGCAATACGAGCCATTGCAGTCTATCCAAATCCAGTTTCGAAATATTTTATGATTACTTCTCCACAAATTGCTATCGATGAAGTTGAGATTTTCAATACAATGGGACAGTTGGTAAAAACACAAAAATTGTCACTAGCTAATAATGTGATTAATATCGAAGAATTGGCCTCAGGAACGTATTACTTAAGAATCTACAATCAAGGACAATTCTTGAAATCAGATAAAGTGATCAAGAAATAGTAGTTTTTCACATCATCATAAAAAATCCCGAAAGTAGTTGCCTCTCGGGATTTTTTTATTTCTATATTTTTGAGAACTAGGAACAAAAGTGCGTTGTCAAGCAAACGGATTGAATGAAATTTCCGGGTCGCGTGAGGGATGGGAGCTAGGTGCCGTGCACCGCGTACAGCCCGACCCGCAGGGGCACGCCCAACTAAAGAGACAGCCGCGCCAAATAATCAAAGTGTTCTCCTTCTACAACCAATTCACATTGCAGCCCGTTGGCAAGAGCTGCGTTTTGTAATGTATTATAGTCAACGTACATCCAATCAAATGGATTTTCTTTTTCGCCTTTGTATTCAATATTGAAAACCAATTCTCCATAGTATTCATTGTCGGTAGGAATCCACTTGCCACCATCTTCATCGTCGTCAAACATATAAATGATGTCGGAACTATCCACTAAAATCTGTCCGTTTTCATTCAATAAAGAACGTAATTTCGAAAGAAATGCCCAAGCTTTTTGAGTCGCCCGCACATGCCAGCACCATTCATCAAAAGTAAAATGGTATCGAATTTTTCGTTTTCAATCGTCATCACATCTTGCACTAGGGCTTTGTAATTCCGCGAAGTCGACAGGCTTCAATGGCGTTTGGCGAAATATCAATCGCTGTAACATCTAGTTGTTTCTCATGCTGTAAATACAAACTGTGACTTCCAGCGCCGCAGCCCACATCTAGTGTTTTTCCTTTTGCCATTTGCAGGGCGGTTTGCTCCATGGCAGGCATTTCTTCGAAGGAACGAAATAAATATGCCACACTCATCTCATCCGCTTCCGAAATCGAAGTTTCTGTAATCAAGTCTTCAGGCGCGTTGTTGGTTTGAAAATCGAGGATGGCTTTTCCGAAAAGGTCTTTCATTTGGGTTGATTTGTTTAAGCGTTGAATCGTTTATGTGTTTAATCGTTTATCCGATTCCATAGTGCAATATGCAAATTTAAATTCTAAAGGAAACTTTTTAATTTTTGATTTGCTGATTCGTTTTTAAGTAATTTTGCGACTAATTATCAATTCACCGATTCACCGATTCACCGATTCACCGATTCACCGATTCACCGATTCACCGATTCACCGATTCACCGATTCACCGATCCCACTATTATGCTAAAACCGTCATTAAACGACATCGAAAAACTAGCCAAAGATACACATCTCGAAAGCAAAAAGTATTTCGATAAGTTAAAAAAGAAAACACCAAAGAACTTAGATTATGTGATGCAAGAACTGCACGATGCTGAATTCAAAAAAACAGATTGTTTGACTTGTGCCAATTGCTGCAAAACCACTGGGCCGCTTTTTACGTCGGCAGATATCGAACGAATCTCTAAACACTTACGTCAAAAACCACAACAATTTATAGCGCAGTATTTGCGTGTCGATGAAGACCAAGATTACGTGTTGCAAAGCGTTCCGTGCACTTTTCTGGATACCGATAATTACTGTATGATTTATGAAGTTCGCCCGAAAGCCTGTCGAGAATTTCCGCACACCGACAGAAAAAAATTTCAACAAATTACCGATTTGACTTTGAAGAATGTAGCGATTTGCCCGGCCGCTTTCAACATTGTAGAAGCGATGAAAAAGCGATTGGCTTTGTAAATTAATTGGTCTCGTTGGCGAATAAAAAACTATCAGGATAGATCAAGTACTTTCTCCTCATTTCCTTAAATTTTTCAATTCCTGTTTTCCACGTCGCTCGAATTTCTTCTTCCGATAGGCCGCCTTCAATTTGTTGCTGCAGTACTTTGGTTCCTGCTAATTTGGTGAAATAAGAATTAAAGAACTTAGGCTGCTCTTCGGTTTCCTGATACGCTTTAATCAGCCATTTCAATTCAAGGTGATTCACTTTTGGCACTTGTGTCAAATCTTCACCACAACAAATGGTGCCATTCCACGGCGGATCTTTAGCGCCTTCATTGGGAGCTGGCGTAAAACTGTAATGATTTGCGGTCAGGTAAGGTGAACCATAAATTTGAAATTGTTTGTTCGTGCCTCGTCCAATGCTCACATTCGTTCCTTCAAAAAAGCACAAGCTGGCATATAAATTAATTGCTTGGTCGTTGGGTAAATTTGGTGAAGGCTTTACGGGTAAGCTGTAGGACATTTCACGTCGGTAATTTTCACAGGGCACAATTTTCAATTTGCATTGAATGCTGTCTTTCAGCCATTTCTCGCCATTAATCATCAAGGCATATTCGCCAATCGTCATCCCGTGCATTACTGGAATCGGGTGCATGCCCACAAAACTGCTGTATTCCTTTTCGAGAATTGGCCCGTCTACAATGTTGCCGTTGGGATTAGGTCGATCCAATACAATGAGTTCAATATTGTTTTCCGCGCAGGCTTCCATCACATAATGCAAGGAAGAAATGTAAGTATAAAAACGTGCGCCGACATCTTGAAGATCAAAAAGCAATACGTCGATGCCCTGCAATTGTTCTACGGATGGTTTTTTATGATTGCCGTAGAGGGAAATAATCGGTAAGCCGGTCTTGGTGTCTTTTCCGTCGACAATCAATTCTCCAGCGTCGGCGGTACCGCGAAAACCGTGCTCCGGTGCATAAATTTTTACCAAATCGATTTTTGTGTTCTTTACAATATAATCAACGATGTGCATCGAAGCAGTTTTGATTCCGGTCTGTTGTGAATGCTTCACCGTGTCTGAAATTGAATAGCCGTAATCATACGAAACTAGTCCAGATTGGTTGGTCAAAATGCCTACTTTTTTACTTTTTAATAATGAGAAATAACTCGACATGTTTTCCGCGCCAGTCATAAATTTCGTCGATTTGACTTTGCTCTTCACCATCGTCGCTTGTGGAGCAGAATAATTGACGGGTGTTGCAGTTTTACACGAAACAAATACAATGGAAATAAGCAATAGCAAGCAGTATCTTTTTTTTGATGCTACAACATTTGGTTGGAACCGATATCCAATATCATTAATCATAAATCCTAAATAAATTAATCCTAAAATCGTTCTAAAACTGTATTTTTGAAACCGCACACGAGCGTCAGCGAACTGACGAAGTTTAATGCAGTAAATCCACAGCAAAACCAAATTGAATCTAGAATATTTTATAGCCAAAAGACTCATTACGGCTAAAGGGCGTAAAAGTAGTATTTCTGCACCAATTATAAAAATTGCAATTGCGGCAATAGCGATTGGAATGGTTATGATGATTGTTTCTATTGCAACGGGTATTGGCTTGCAAGAAAAAATTCGCGAAAAAGTTTCTGCTTTTAACGGACACATCATCATCTCCAACTTCGATGACAACCAGTCGCAAGGAAGTGTCACGCCTATTTCTACGCATCAAGATTTTTATCCAAAATTTAAATCTGTAGATGGCATCAGCCACATTCAAGCAGTGGCCAGCAAAGCGGGCATTATCAGAACCGAAAGCGCTTTTGAAGGAATTATTTTAAAGGTGTCGGCAAAGATTACCAATGGAAGAACATTCGAGAATACATTATTTCAGGTAGAATCCCCGATTGTTTACATCAATTAAACAATGAAATTTTAATTTCACAATATTTAGCCAATCGACTCAATCTAAAATTAGGCGCCACGTTCAACACTTTTTTCATGAAAGAAGGCAACAATCAATTGCCCAATTTGCGGGTTTTTAAGGTCGTTGGGATTTACAACTCTGGCATTCAAGAATTCGACGCTTCCTATATTATTGGGGATATTCGACATCTGCAAAGGATTAATAAATGGCAAGTAGATCAAGTCGGTGCCTTTGAAGTTTTTGTCGATGACTTCACGCAAATTAAGGCCAAAGGAGAAGAAGTCTACGAGCAAACCAACTCCACACTCGACACGCAAACCATTGCCGAAAAGTACTATTATATATTCGAGTGGTTGCAGCTATTCGATTTCAACATTATTGTTATTCTGATTGTAATGATTGCCGTCGCCACGATTAATATGGTCGTTGCTTTATTGGTGCTCATCCTCGAACGAACCCAAATGATCGGAATTCTCAAAGCATTGGGCGCTAACAATTGGACGATACGAAAATGTTTTTTTACAATGCGTTTTACCTCATGACACGAGGATTGTTTTGGGGAAATCTGATTGGAATCGGATTGCTCCTCATTCAGAAATATTTCGGAATCATTCAGCTCAACCCAGAAAATTATTACGTCAACGAAGCGCCAGTCTACCTCAATTGGATGTATATCGTGGCGCTCAATATTGGCACGATAATCATTTGCCTTTTGGTTTTATTGATTCCATCTTACATCATCACCAAAATTTCCCCTGTCAAAGCCATTCGTTTCGATTAATCTTTCAACTTCCTTTCTCGGAGCTCTTTCCCGCTATTCGGTCCAATCTTTTGCTTTTAAAAGAAAAAAGCAAAAGGATTTTCCCTGCTATCGGGGCTATGGTCTCTGATTTCAAAAGACATTTTCGTATAGCCTTTGAAAGGCTTCTTTGCGCCTTTTACTTCTTAAGGCAATCCACCTAAAAATGCGGCAAAAAGTGCTACCCAAGGAGTTATAAACAAAGTAAAAAAAAGGGTTAAAAAATTTTGGAAAAGGTAAGATAAGTTTTTATATTTGCACCCCGCGAAAGAGGGATGTTCTTATAAAATACTGAATAACGAGGTTTAAGAAAATAAAATTAAAATTTATTTTAAAAAAGCTTGTTTAGTAAAAAGAATAATTACTTTTGCACCCGCTTTGAGAATGAAAGCGCAGAATAAAAAAAAGACACGTTCATAGACATATTGAATTGACAGCCGTCCGCCTTTTAATGGTGGACAAAGAAAAGAGAGTAAGAGAATTGAGAGATTAGAATTAAATAGAGATTCGTCGATAAAAATGGCAAATCAACAACATACGATGAAGAGTTTGATCCTGGCTCAGGATGAACGCTAGCGGCAGGCCTAACACATGCAAGTCGAGGGGTAGAGTTCTTCGGAACTTGAGACCGGCGCACGGGTGCGTAACGCGTATGCAATCTACCTTATACAGGGGAATAGCCCAGAGAAATTTGGATTAATGCCCCATAGTATATAAACTTCGCATGTTGTTTATATTAAAGTTCCAACGGTAAAAGATGAGCATGCGTCCCATTAGTTAGTTGGTAAGGTAACGGCTTACCAAGACGATGATGGGTAGGGGTCCTGAGAGGGAGATCCCCCACACTGGTACTGAGACACGGACCAGACTCCTACGGGAGGCAGCAGTGAGGAATATTGGTCAATGGGCGCAAGCCTGATCCAGCCATGCCGCGTGCAGGAAGAAGCATCTATGGTGTGTAAACTGCTTTTGTACGGGAAGAAACACTCCCTCGTGAGGGAGCTTGACGGTACCGTAAGAATAAGGATCGGCTAACTCCGTGCCAGCAGCCGCGGTAATACGGAGGATCCAAGCGTTATCCGGAATCATTGGGTTTAAAGGGTCCGTAGGCGGTTTAATAAGTCAGTGGTGAAATCTGGTCGCTCAACGATCAAACGGCCATTGATACTGTTAGACTTGAATTACAAGGAAGTAACTAGAATATGTAGTGTAGCGGTGAAATGCTTAGATATTACATGGAATACCAATTGCGAAGGCAGGTTACTACTTGTGGATTGACGCTGATGGACGAAAGCGTGGGGAGCGAACAGGATTAGATACCCTGGTAGTCCACGCCGTAAACGATGGATACTAGCTGTTGGGGGCAACTTCAGTGGCTAAGCGAAAGTGATAAGTATCCCACCTGGGGAGTACGTTCGCAAGAATGAAACTCAAAGGAATTGACGGGGGCCCGCACAAGCGGTGGAGCATGTGGTTTAATTCGATGATACGCGAGGAACCTTACCAAGGCTTAAATGTAGATTGACAGATTTGGAAACAGATCTTTCGCGACAATTTACAAGGTGCTGCATGGTTGTCGTCAGCTCGTGCCGTGAGGTGTCAGGTTAAGTCCTATAACGAGCGCAACCCCTGTTGTTAGTTGCCAGCGAGTCAAGTCGGGAACTCTAACAAGACTGCCAGTGCAAACTGTGAGGAAGGTGGGGATGACGTCAAATCATCACGGCCCTTACGCCTTGGGCTACACGTGCTACAATGGCCGGTACAGAGAGCAGCCACCTCGCGAGAGGAGCGAATCTACAAAACCGTTCTCAGTTCGGATCGGAGTCTGCAACTCGACTCCGTGAAGCTGGAATCGCTAGTAATCGGATATCAGCCATGATCCGGTGAATACGTTCCCGGGCCTTGTACACACCGCCCGTCAAGCCATGGAAGCTGGGGGTGCCTGAAGTCGGTGACCGCAAGGAGCTGCCTAGGGTAAAACTGGTAACTGGGGCTAAGTCGTAACAAGGTAGCCGTACCGGAAGGTGCGGCTGGAACACCTCCTTTCTAGAGAAAGACGAATTTTTAATACGCTTAGACCAAAGATTTGTTATTACTCTCGCTGTTAATTCAAATAATACAAAGCAAAATACAGAGTCTCGTAGCTCAGCTGGTTAGAGTACTACACTGATAATGTAGGGGTCCCCAGTTCGAGTCTGGGCGGGACTACTTTTTTAATTACGAATTAGATTATAAGGAAATTTTAGGAGTTGAGAGATTATGAGTTTCATAATTCGTAATTCAAAATTCTTAATTCTTAATTAAAAAGGGGATTAGCTCAGCTGGCTAGAGCGCCTGCCTTGCACGCAGGAGGTCAACGGTTCGACTCCGATATTCTCCACTATTCGAGCAATAGTTAAAGACAAATAGATAATAGACACTTAGTACCTTGTCTATACTATTATCTAAGGAAAAGTTCATTGACATATTGAGATAAGAAAATATTTAAAAAGTAGAAAGAACACAGTCTTTCCATATTCGTATGGAAGACAAATAGTACAATAAGCAAAATAAGGGCGTATGGGGGATGCCTAGGCTCTCAGAGGCGAAGAAGGACGTGATAAGCTGCGAAAAGCTACGGGGATTGGCACACACGAATTGATCCGTAGATATCCGAATGGGGCAACCCGGCATGTTGAAGACATGTCACTCCGATAGGAGAGCAAACCCGCTGAACTGAAACATCTAAGTAGGCGGAGGAGAAGAAAACAAAAGTGATTCCGTAAGTAGTGGCGAGCGAACGCGGATTAGCCCAAACCAAAGTTGTTACGGCAATTTTGGGGTTGTAGGACCACGACATTTCTTGCGGATTGAACTAGAACTACCTGGAAAGGTAGACGATACAGGGTGATAGTCCCGTATAGGTAAGAGAAGATAAGGATAGTGGTATCCTGAGTAGGGCGGGGCACGTGAAACCCTGTCTGAATTTGGCGGGACCATCCGCTAAGGCTAAATACTCCTGAGAGACCGATAGTGAACCAGTACCGTGAGGGAAAGGTGAAAAGAACCGTGAATAACGGAGTGAAATAGATCCTGAAACCATACGCTTACAAGCGGTCGGAGCCCTTTCGTGGGGTGACGGCGTGCCTTTTGCATAATGAGCCTACGAGTTAACGTTGCTGGCAAGGATAAGAGCTTAAGGCTTGGATCCGTAGCGAAAGCGAGTCTGAATAGGGCGCTTTAGTCAGTAGTGTTAGACGCGAAACCGTGTGATCTACCCATGGGCAGGATGAAGCTGTGGTAACACACAGTGGAGGTCCGAACCGGTTGACGTTGAAAAGTCTTCGGATGACCTGTGGGTAGGGGTGAAAGGCCAATCAAACTCGGAAATAGCTCGTACTCCCCGAAATGCATTTAGGTGCAGCGCTGGTCATAAAGTTATATAGAGGTAGAGCTACTGATTGGATGCTGGGGCTTCACCGCCTACCAATTCCTGACAAACTCCGAATGCTATATAATGTTTACCAGCAGTGAGGGCATGGGTGCTAAGGTCCATGTCCGAGAGGGAAAGAACCCAGACCATCAGCTAAGGTCCCCAAATGTATGCTAAGTTGAAAAAACGAGGTTTGTCTGCCCAGACAGCTAGGATGTTGGCTTGGAAGCAGCCATTCATTTAAAGAGTGCGTAACAGCTCACTAGTCGAGCGGACGAGCATGGATAATAATCGGGCATAAGCATACTACCGAAGCTATGGATATATAGTAATATATGTGGTAGGGGAGCATTCTAACAGGGTTGAAGGTGTGTCGTAAGGTATGCTGGACTGGTTAGAAAAGAAAATGTAGGCATAAGTAACGATAATGCGGGCGAGAAACCCGCACACCGAAAGACTAAGGTTTCCTCAGCTATGCTAATCAGCTGAGGGTTAGTCGGGGCCTAAGGCGAACCCGAAAGGGACAGTCGATGGACAACGGGTTAATATTCCCGTACTACTTATAATTGTGATGGGGTGACGGAGTGATGAAAGTACCGCGAACTGACGGAATAGTTCGTTGAAGGTTGTAGCTATAAGACTGGTAGGCAAATCCGCCGGTTTGGTAAAGACTGATAGTACTCGGAGTCTTCGGACAAAGAGATAGTGTACCTAAAAGCTTCCAAGAAAAACCTCTAAACTTAGATTATAAGTACCCGTACCGCAAACCGACACAGGTAGTCGAGGAGAGAATCCTAAGGTGCTCGAGAGATTCATGGCTAAGGAATTAGGCAAAATAGACCTGTAACTTCGGGAGAAAGGTCGCCCCGAGTAATCGGGGCCGCAGTGAAAAGGTCCAGGCGACTGTTTATCAAAAACACAGGGCTCTGCCAAATCGTAAGATGAAGTATAGGGCCTGACACCTGCCCGGTGCTGGAAGGTTAAGAGGAGATGTTATCTTCGGAGAAGCATTGAATTGAAGCCCCAGTAAACGGCGGCCGTAACTATAACGGTCCTAAGGTAGCGAAATTCCTTGTCGGGTAAGTTCCGACCTGCACGAATGGTGTAACGATCTGGACACTGTCTCAGCCATGAGCTCGGTGAAATTGTAGTAACGGTGAAGATGCCGTTTACCCGCAGTGGGACGAAAAGACCCTGTGCACCTTTACTATAGCTTAGTATTGGTCTTGGATAAGTGATGTGTAGGATAGGTGGGAGACTATGAAGTGGCGTCGCTAGGCGTTGTGGAGTCATTGTTGAAATACCACCCTTTGCTTATTTGAGATCTAACCCGTTTGTGCGGGGACATTGTTTGGTGGGTAGTTTGACTGGGGTGGTCGCCTCCAAAAGAGTAACGGAGGCTTCTAAAGGTTCCCTCAGCACGCTTGGTAACCGTGCGTAGAGTGCAATGGCATAAGGGAGCTTGACTGAGAGACATACAGGTCGATCAGGTACGAAAGTAGAGCATAGTGATCCGGTGGTTCCGCATGGAAGGGCCATCGCTCAAAGGATAAAAGGTACGCCGGGGATAACAGGCTGATCTCCCCCAAGAGCTCATATCGACGGGGGGGTTTGGCACCTCGATGTCGGCTCGTCACATCCTGGGGCTGGAGAAGGTCCCAAGGGTTGGGCTGTTCGCCCATTAAAGTGGCACGCGAGCTGGGTTCAGAACGTCGTGAGACAGTTCGGTCTCTATCTACTGCGGGCGTTAGAAATTTGAGTGGATCTGATTCTAGTACGAGAGGACCGAATTGGACTAACCTCTAGTGTATCTGTTGTTCCGCCAGGAGCACCGCAGAGTAGCTACGTTGGGAAGGGATAAGCGCTGAAAGCATATAAGCGCGAAACCCACCACAAGATGAGATTTCTTTAAAGGGTCGTGGAAGATGACCACGTTGATAGGCTATAGATGTAAAGGCAGTAATGTCATAGTCGAGTAGTACTAATAACCCGTAAGCTTATGTACGCTTTTCCTGCCCTTCGGGGCAGGAAGAAACTTTCTAAATCAAATAATTTTTTCTTTATCTCAGTATGTTAAGATATTATTCAATTACGAATTCTTTAATTACGAATTACGAATTGAAAGTTGCCCAAAGCAACTAACGACTTAAGGTGGTTATTGCGGCGGGGCTCACCTCTTCCCATCCCGAACAGAGAAGTTAAGCCCGCCTGCGCAGATGGTACTGCAATTTGTGGGAGAGTATGTCGTCGCCTTTTTAAGAAAAACCCTTCACTAACGTGAGGGGTTTTTTGTTTATAGGAGCGACGCTGTCGGCTAACGCCCAAGTTGTCCCCCTTAGAAACACAGCGCTAGCGAACTGGCGAAGCAAACCCTTCATGAAAATGAAGGGTTTTTTGTTTTCTGCTGGTAACGGAGGTTTATTTAGGAATACTCTTATCAGCTTGCGTCATGATTTTTCACTAAAAAAAATAATACAAAAATTTGTGTGAAAATTTTAAAGTGAAAAAAATTCACACAAAATCTGTGTGAAAATTTTTATTTAAAAAAAATTCACACAACATTGACTAGAAAGTTTGTTTTTCTTAATCAAATAGAATTGTTACTTTTAATGACTTTATAAACCATAAGTCATGAAAAATACTACTTCACTATAGCCTCAATTTTAGTTTTAGTTTTTGGGATAAGTTCTTGTTCTAACGAAGAAACCAAAACACAAAACCAAATAGCTGCCAGACCAGAAGTGCCATTGCAAAACGGTGAAGTAAGAATCAGCAACCAAATTTGGATGACCAAAAACTTAAACGTAAGTCGTTACAGAAATGGAGACCCAATTCCCCAAGTTGCTGATCCAACTCAATGGGCAAATTTGACTACAGGTGCTTGGTGTTATTATGCAAATAGCACAGCAAACGGTCCAATTTACGGCAAACTATATAATTGGTATGCAGTAAATGACTCGCGGGGCTTGGCGCCTTAAGGGTGGCATATACCTTCCGATGCGGAGTGGACCACGTTAGTCTCATTTTTAGGTTTTCCTGATGTGGCAGGTGGTAAGATGAAAACCACAGGTACTTTACAAGCGGGTAACGGATTATGGAGAAGTCCAAATGCGGCGGCTACAAACAGTAGCGGTTTCTCAGCGCTTCCAGGTGGGTATGAGGCTGATAATGGGAGTGGATCATTTCTGCTTAATAGAAATGGGTATTGGTGGAGTACAACCGAATTCGGTAGTCTGCGAGCAGTAGCCCGAATTTTGAGTTATACCAATGGTGGTGTTAGTACATTAGAGTTCTTTAAAGACAATGGTTTTTCTGTTCGTTGTATCAAGAATCAGTAATTGATGCTCGCGTGAGGGATCGCTTCGCCAATTCGCTATCGCTCGTGTGCAGCGATAGCCCACAGCTGCGCAGTGCAACGGAGCGGCGAGGACTATAGCATCTAACCCGGCGGCTATTTTTGCGTTTTTCGATCACCAAGATGCCAAGTCGCAAAGATTAAGAATAGGAAAGTTATAGGCACAAATAAATTTACTACTTTTAGAAAACTTTGAAAGTCATCATCATGAAAAGATATTACTTCACCATCACCTCCATCTTAGCATTAGCAATCGGGATAACTTCTTGTTCTAATGAAGAAACCAAAACACAAAACCAAATAGCTGCCCGACCAGAAGTGCCATTGCAAAACGGAGAAGTACAAATCGGAACGCAAATTTGGATGACTAAAAACTTAAACGTGAGCCGTTACAGAAATGGAGACCCGATTCCACAAGTGATAAGTTCAACTCAATGGGCGAGTTTGACAACAGGCGCTTGGTGTTATTATGAACACAACACTTCCAACGGTCCGATTTACGGAAAACTGTATAATTGGTACGCAGTAAATGATACCCGTGGATTGGCTCCTGCGGGCTACCATGTTCCAAGTGATGTGGAGTGGACGACTCTATCCACCTTTTTGGATGGAGAAGCAGTTGCAGGAGGAAAAATGAAAGCAATAGGAACTATTCAAGGGGGTAATGGTCTATGGTATAGCCCTAACTTAAATGCTACTAACGTATCAGGTTTTACAGGCCTTCCAGTTGGAAACTGCTTCTCCAATGGAACTTTCTATGGCATTGGCAACTACGGTCACTTTTGGAGTTCGAATGCTAATGCTGCCGCATTAGCCTTTGACCGCAGACTAACTAAAGCAAACGCTAGTTTAGAAAGAAACAGTTCTCCTAGGAGATACGGTTTGTCGGTGCGTTGCATAAAGGATTAGTCTGCATGACCACCTTAGTTACAAAAACCTCACGATTGTAAGTGAGGTTTTTCTATATTATGAAGGACTAGCATTATAATTCTCGTCTATTTTTATTGAGCGTGAGGGATGGCAGCGGTTATCCTTTTGTGAGGGACGAACAAAAGATATTAGCGCACAGCCCGACGGCTCGCGAGAGGTTCATGAATAGTAAAATGTTCTTGAGCCGGCACGCCCAACTACTTAAAATCTACCGACAACGAATTGACACAATAGCGCTGTCTTGTTGCTGTTGGTCCGTCATCGAAAACATGTCCAAGATGACTGCCGCAGTTCGCACACAAGATTTCTACCCGTAACATGCCATGCGTCGTATCTTTGATATACTCTACCTTTCCGGGAATCGATTCGTCAAACGAAGGCCAGCCGCAGTGCGAGTTGAATTTCGAATCGCTTTCGAACAATGCCTCACCACAAGCGCCACAACAATAGGTTCCTTTTTCGAAATGGAGGTTGTATTGTCCGGAATGTGGGGACTCGGTTCCTTTTTGGCGCAGGATTTTGTAGCGCTCGAGACCCAATTGCGCTTTCCATTCTTATTCCGTTTTTGCTATGGGATATTTCATGAGGTAGTAAATTGAATTGTTTTTTGAATCACTTGGGCATCACCGAGAATTTTACGGTGTCCTAAGTTTTGCGTAATCATCAATTCGCCATTTTTAGATGTTGATGAATGTGATGCGCACAGCTGACAGGCACTTCATCATCGTTTTCATCGTGAATAACCAACACTGGAATTGAAATTTGGCTGCCGCGTGAAACGAAGAATAGCTATCCATCGTTCGATTGGGATTTTTTCTCAAAATGAATGCGCAATAAGTCCGTGATTTTCGAATCGAGCTGTAGTTTTTGAACGAAGTCGTCGATGATGTCCTCAACAATATCGCCGCTTCCGATGATCGTCAGTCGTTTAATCTTAAGACCTTCTTTGACTGCGTTGAGTAATGACATACCGCCTAACGAATGTCCAACCGCGGTTTCAAACGGACCGAATTGCTTTTCGATTTCTAAAATTGAAGCGATGAATTCAGGCATTAAGGTTGTGTTTCCCGGTGACTTTCCGTGGGCTGGCGCGTCGAAACTCACGATTTGATAGCCTAATTTTTCGAATTCTTCAGCAAACTTTACGAGTTGTGTTCCTCTTCCGGACCAACCGTGAACCAACAATATTTTCTTTGCACTAGAGCCAGAATGATATACGTTAATTTTCTTCTCTATCAATGGAATGACTAACACTTCTTGTTGACTCAACCGATCCATTTCTAATTCGCGCTTTGGAATCTTGTGTTTGATGGGAGAAGTAAACAATCTGGCGGCAAATTGCACGAGTAATTTTGTTGAAATAAAAGACAAAAATTGACCAACCACGAGGATAATTTTAGGAATTTTCAAACTTTGGTTGGGTTTTTTGGTTTTCTTTGTCATTTCAATAAATTTTAACGCAAGGTATTGTTTTCTCTATTTTTTATTAAATTTAGAAGTCATAAATAAATTATAAAATGCAACATCAAACCCGAATTGTAATTGAAAATGTATTGCCGCAATTAGATGGTGGCGCGTTCGCAATCAAAAGAATAATTGGTCAAAAAGTAACCGTTACTGCAGACGTTTTTTCTGATGGTCATGACGTCATCGAATGTCAAGTAAAATACAAGCACGAAAAGGATAAAAAATGGCAAGACGTTCGAATGCGTCCAACAGAAAATGATGCGTGGACAGCCGAATTTCAAGTAGAAAAACAAGGAAACTACACCTATTTTATTGAAGGTTGGGTAGATTATGCACTCAATTGGCAACATGGAACCGAGCGCAAAATACAAGACAATCAATATGTAAAGTCAGAGCTTTTAGAAGGCGCGGAATATGTGAAAGCGGTGCAAAAATTAGCAGACAAAGACGAAAAGGAATTTCTAAAGAAAGCAGCTGCTTATTTCGTGGATGAAAAAGAATACGACAAAGCAATCGAAATGGCGATGTCACACGAATTGACCGCTATCTTCAAAAAATATCCAATCCTTTACATCGAAAACAAATCGGCGGAATTACAAGTCTATGTCGATCGCAAGAAAGCGTTGTTCAGCACTTGGTACGAGTTCTTCCCGCGTTCTGCTTCTCCTGTAGAAGGTAAACATGGGACATTTAAAGACTGTGAAAAATTATTGCCACGTGTCGCTGAGATGGGTTTCGATACTTTATATTTTCCTCCAATTCATCCCATCGGAGAAGTCAATCGAAAAGGAAAAAACAATGCGACCAACGCAGAACCTGGAGATGTGGGTTCGCCTTGGGGAATTGGTTCACAATACGGTGGACATAAAGCCACACACCCAGAATTAGGATCTATAGAAGATTTTAAATCGCTTGTAAAGAAAGCAAAATCATTAGGCATTGAAGTCGCTATGGATTACGCCTTACAAGCTGCTCCCGATCATCCCTATGTAAAAGATTTTCCACAATGGTTCAAATGGAGACCAGACGGAACAGTACAATACGCAGAAAATCCACCAAAGAAATACCAAGATATTCAACCTATTTACTTCGAATCTGCCGACTGGAAAAACCTGTGGAAAGAGTTGTTAGACGTCGCTTTATTTTGGATTGAAGAATGCGATATTAAAGTGTATCGTGTTGATAATCCACATACCAAACCCTTTTATTTTTGGGGTTGGTTGATTGCCGAAATCAAGAAAAAGCATCCCGATGTGTTGTTCTTAGCGGAAGCGTTCACACGTCCGAAAATTATGAATGAGTTGGCGAAACAAGGCTTTAGCCAATCGTATACGTACTTCACCTGGAGAAATTCCAAAGCGGAATTGATGGAATATGTTACCGAACTTACGCAAACCGAACAAAAGAGTTTTACCGTCCGAATTTCTGGCCGAATACACCTGATATCAATCCTTTTGCTTTACAGAACGGAAACGAATCGGTGCACTTACAAAAGTACTTTTTGGCGGCAACGTTAAGTTCAAGCGTCGGAATATACGGACCGGTTTTCGAATACCGCGTTTGTGAGCCGATGGCGCCAGGCAAAGAGGAATATCTCAATTCAGAAAAATACGAATACTACCACTGGGATTGGACGATTCAAAACAAACTCACCACGCTGATTACAAGAATTAATTCGCTTCGTTACGAGCACGCTTCGTTGCAGCAAACCAACAACATTGTGTTTTGTAGCACAAACAACGAGCAAGTCATGGCGTATTACAAATATGACGATGATTTGACCGACGAAACCCTGATGGTCGTGAGTTTGGATGCGTTCAACAATCAACAAGCGATGGTGAGAATCCCGATGGAACAAATGGGGAATGAGCCTATAAAAGTGCAAGATTTGATCACAGGAAATACGTATTACTGGGACAAAGAGTGGAATTTCGTAGATTTGTCTCCCGCTTTGCCATTTCATTTATTTAAAATTCAACGGTGATTTTTTCACCACATAGGAACATAGAAAAGTTGGAAAAAATAGAAAATAGATTTTTGACATAGGCTATGTTCACTATGATAAAGCAACGCTCTTTTACCCCTAATAGAATCTATGAATCTATGTGGTAAAAGAGATTTAAAAAAATTGAAGCAATGAAAGACACTAAAATTAACGAAGATGAATTTCAAAATCCATTTGTGTTCAAAACCGAATGGAAGCATGCCTTTGAAGATGAAGAGTTTGTAAAAGTTTTTTCTTCGGATATTTTAGAAAATTACATTATCAACAAACGCTGGTACGGCGGAAAGGCGAGTACATTAAAGTATATCGAAGTCGTCGAGTTTTTCAAAATGACTTCAAAGAAAAATACCTATTACGGGGTTTTGCTGGAAGTCAATTTTAAAGAAGCTTTCTTTCAAAATTATTTCATGCCATTGTCTTTTATGGCAGAAGAAGAACTCGACACCAATACGATTATCGCTCCAGTTAAAATGAACGGACAAGATGGTTTTTTAGTGGATGCACTACATCAAGAAGATTTTAGAAAATTACTATTCGATAAAATCGTGTCTTCAGGCGATAAAAGCGATACCAAAGTTAAATTCCACAGAGGAGAAAAGCTAGAAGAAACAGAATACAAAAGCTCGAAGTTTATGGGAGTCGAACAAAGTAATACTTCCATCATCTACAACAATACGCTAGTTCTAAAAATTTTTAGACGTATTTACACCAGCACAAATCCAGATTACGAAATCAGTCGTTTCCTAACAGAGCGAATGGATTTTCCAAGTTCACCCGCCTATACCGGAAGTATCAATGTAGCCTTATCTGAAGGAAATATTACGCTCGGAATGATGCAGGAATTGGTGCCCAACCAAGGCGATGCTTGGCAATTTATGTTGGAGGAAACGGATCGTATTTTCGAAAATCTCAAAACTAAAAAAATTAAGATTAATAAGCTTCCAGACATCGATTTATTCAAGCGTCTAAAAATCAATGAAATCCCACACGAGATCATTGATTGGGCGGGCTTGAGTATTTTCATTCGCATTCACACCTTGGCAACACGCACTGCAGAAATGCACATTGCATTGGGTGGCGACATTCATGATACCGCTTTCACGCCTACGACATACAACGGCGATTATACGGTCTGGCTGAAAAATCGCTTGACGTATCAGTTTCAAAATCGATTGAATATTCTTGAAAATAATTTACATAAACTAGATGGACTAGCGCTTGAACTCGCCAATCAGTTTCTAGATAACAAAAAAGAAATCAGAAAATTATTCCTCGATTTCGATTGGACTAAAATGAAATCTGAACGCATCCGAATTCATGGCGATTACCATCTCGGACAAGTGCTCGTCAACGGCGATGATTTTTATATCCTCGATTTTGAAGGCGAGCCTGAAAGCACGATTCGCGACCGAAAGGTAAAACAACCGCCGCTCAAAGATGTGGCTGGCATGTTTCGCTCGTTTCATTATTCGATTTATGCGACGATTTTTAACAACAAAGACAAATATCCGTACGAGCAAAAAGAACTGTTTCAAGCGGGAGAAATCCTGTTCAAGTATTTCGTTGGCGTATTTTTGCAAACCTATACCGAAGTGGCACAAGCTGGCAATTTGAATATCGGCTACCGCAAGGAAATCGATTTCTTGTTGAAGTATTGTTTGTTGGAAAAAGCGGTGTATGAGTTGGGCTATGAACTCAATTCTCGTCCACGGTGGGCGGTGATTCCGCTGACAGGCATCGCGAGTATTATGGAGTTTAAAGCGAATTAAGAATGACGAATTACGACGATTTTTAGGAGCTGGTTCCCGCTGTCCATTATATCTTTGGTGGCGAACACCGCCACCAAAGGATGCCATTACCATCGGGGCTAGGGCATTGGGTTTTTGAAGGACTTTAAATAAAAGAAAATGAAACAAATACTTACATACATAACAATCCTGATGATAAGCTATGCTAACGCGCAATGCTGGGATGACATAAGTTTGGCAAATAGTCACGCCATTGCAATTAAAGGCGAAACTTTATGGGGTTGGGGTTTAAATGTTTATGGACAATTGGGCGACGGAACTAATATCAACAGAAGCCTGCCAATTCAGATTGGAACTGACACAGACTGGCTTTCCATCGATGCAGGCTACAATAACTTAAGCAGCGCAATAAAAACTGATGGCTCCTTGTGGGCTTGGGGTAGTAATCAATATGGACAATTGGGTGACGGAACGACAACTAATGTAAATTTCCCAAAGAAAATAGGAACCGATTCCAATTGGAAGTCAGTTTGCGCAGGAACTAGGGTTACTGTTGCTTTAAAAACAGACGGAACCCTATGGTCATGGGGAGATAATTTCTCGGGGACATTAGGTGATGGTACAGTTACACAAAGATATTTTCCGGGACAGATTGGGAGTGAAAATGATTGGGTTGCAATATATGGCGGAGATCATACAATGATTGCAATAAAACAAGATGGCTCTTTATGGGGATGGGGAATCAATGCGCATGGAGAATTAGGAGATGGAACGTTTGTAAGCAAACTTATTCCGACATTAATTGCATCATCACATGATTATAGCATGATTTCATTTGGAAGACAATATACTTTAACTTTGAAAAATGACGGTACAATCTGGGGTTGGGGAACGAATAACGTCGGACAAATAGGAGACGGTACAACGACAAATCAGAGTGCACCGGTGCAAATCGGTAATGATAATGATTAGGTTTCTGTTAAAGCTGGATGGGTACATTCGGTCGGATTAAAAAATGATGGGTCTCTTTGGGTCTGGGGCCGTAATTCCGCCTTACCTACGCCAAGTGGTATTTCTGATTCTTTCGGATGTTTAGGTGACGGAACAACTATTAACAGGTTAACACCATATAATATTAATGCTGGTGAAACATGGTCTGCAATATATTGCGGCGGACAAGCTTCCTATGCCGAGAAAACGAATAATTCAATATACGGATGGGGTAAAAATTATTATTTCGATTTAGGGAATGGTACTTCAAACAATATTCCCGTACCTACTTTAATATCAACATGCACTTTAGGTCTAGACTCTGTGAAAAATGAAAGTTTTACAATTTATCGGAATCCTGCGGGCAATACCCTATTCATCCAAAACCAGAATCGGGGGGAAATAAACAATTTAACTATCTTAGATATTACAGGAAAAAAACTGATAGAGCAAAAAGCTGTTTTCACTCAAATTAATTTGGAGCAGCTGCAACAAGGCCTCTATTTCATCCAAATACAATCTCAAGGAAAAATCTTCACTCAAAAATTTATAAAGAATAAATTCGCATCAATGCGATAAAAATAATAATACTACCAAATGAGCAAAGTACAACCCCATTCCCTTTTCACTGATTTCGATATCAACTTATTCAAAGCCGGAAAACACTTCCGTCTCTACGAAAAACTAGGCGCACACCTCATAGAAGTTGACGGTGTCAAAGGCACGTATTTCGCAGTATGGGCGCCATCGGCACGCTCGGTTTCTGTCGTTGGAGATTTCAATTATTGGATTCAAGGCGAACACCAACTCAACGTGCGTTGGGATGCTTCAGGCATTTGGGAAGGATTCATTCCTGGTGTAGAAAAAGGATCAACCTACAAATACAAAATACAATCCAACAACGGCGGTGTTATTACCGAAAAAGCAGATCCGTTTGCTTTATATTGCGAACATCCGCCGCATACTGCTTCCATCATTTGGGATCTCGACTACAAATGGAAAGACGATAAATGGATGAAATCCCGAAAAGACCATAACGGATTGGATAAACCTTATTCTGTTTATGAAGTGCATTTGGGTTCATGGCGCAGAAACGACCAGGGAAAATTCTTGACTTATCTCGAACTCGCCGATCAATTGGTGAGTTACGTGAAAGAAGTTGGGTTTACCCACGTCGAGTTTATGCCGATCATGGAATATCCTTACGATCCGTCTTGGGGTTATCAGTTGGTAGGTTATTTCGCGCCGACTTCGCGCTTTGGGAAACCTCAAGATTTTATGGTGTTGGTCGACAAATTGCACCAAGCTGGAATTGGAGTCATCCTCGATTGGGTTCCCTCACATTTTCCTGATGACGCACACGGATTGGGTTATTTTGACGGTTCCAATTTATACGAACATCCAGACAGAAGAAAAGGCTATCACCCGGATTGGAAAAGTTTGGTATTCAATTATGGTCGCAATGAAGTGCGATCGTTTTTGATTAGCAATGCGCTGTTCTGGCTGCAACATTATCACGCTGACGGATTACGAGTAGATGCCGTTGCCTCAATGTTGTATTTGGATTACTCGAGAAACGATGGCGAATGGGAACCGAATATCTTCGGAGGAAGAGAGAATTTAGATACGATTAGTTTCTTGAAAGATTTTAATGAAGCGGTTTATTCTAATTTTGAAGGTGTACAAACCATAGCAGAAGAAAGTACTTCCTTTCCAATGGTTTCGCGACCCACGTTTGCGGGCGGTTTGGGCTTTGGGATGAAATGGATGATGGGCTGGATGCACGATACGTTGCAGTATTTTCAAAAGGAACCCGTTTATCGAAAATACCATCAAAACGATTTGACTTTCTCAGCGACCTATGCATTTTCTGAGAATTTTATGTTGCCGTTATCGCACGATGAAGTGGTCTACGGAAAGAAATCCATCGCAGGAAGAATGCCAGGAGACGAATGGCAAAAATTCGCCAATTTACGTTTGTTATACGGTTATATGTTTACACATCCCGGAACTAAACTTTTGTTTATGGGCGCGGAGTTCGGGCAAAGCGCCGAGTGGAATTTTGAAGGTAGTTTAGAATGGTATTTATTGCAATTTGGCTATCACGAAGGCGTCAAAAAGGAAATTACCGATTTGAATGCCTTGTACAAAAACAATCCAGCATTGCACGAAAAACAGTTTAGTCCGGAAGGTTTCGAATGGATCAATTATTCGGACCATCAAAATGCGGTCATGTCTTATATCCGAAAAGGAAACAACCCGAAAGAGGATTTGATTGTGGTGTGCAACTTTACGCCAGTGGTGCGCGAGCATTATCGCATCGGTTTGCCTAAAAAAGGAAAACTGACTCAAATATTCAACTCTGATGATTCACAGTACGGCGGAAGCGGCGTGACCAATCCTAAATCCGTAAAAATCGAATTAGAATCTTGGAACGGTCGCGAATTTTCGGCCGCACTAACTTTACCACCGTTAAGCGTAGTAATTTTCAAAATGGCCTAGTAAAGGACGCTAGTGAAGTACGTGCCAGACAATCAAATTTTTCTAGATTCCGAAATCTGGATAGTAATCGTTGTTGTCTTGAGGCTTGTAAAGTGAGATTACATTCAATTCAGTGTCCTCAAACGCAGGGTCTAGTTCTGGTTTTTCTATGATCAATCGATGAACAACTTTAAGGGTAGGATTTGTTTTCATAATAATAAGGTTTAAGATTTTGGTAAGTCCAAAGTAGAAAACCCAATTGAAGTAACCTTATTAAATCGACAGAAAACCAATATTTCAGACAAAAAGTGTGATTTATAGCATTGTAGGAGCAAAATTTGCCTATACGACAAGCCTAATAAATGAGTTTTTCATTTTTTAAAACTTCGGAATTCACGATGCTTTTATGTTTATTAAACAACGAAAACGTTTGCGTGAAAATTAGTAAAATTCACTTCAATTCATTGACAATTTTTGTAAGTTTGAAACCTTTGCGGCATGCCTAGAAGCCGCGCAATATTCAATATTAAGCTATGATTACAAATACCGAATTAGAATACAAAGGCGATTTATATCCATCCAATATTGTTGAGTTTAAGAAAGATGTCGACAGTGTTTATTTCTACACAGACAATAGCGTTATTCTAAAAATTACTGTTCTCAGAGACAGTTTAATTCGTTTCAGATACACTACCAAAGGTTATTTTAGTAAAGATTTTTCCTATGCCATCGACAAAACGCAGTCGCATGGTTATAATTTTTTGGAAGTAACAGAAGAAAAGACCTGTTATAAAATTAAGACCAGTAAAGTCGTTTGCTCTATTGATAAAATAGATTTGCGAGTTGCAATTCACGATATCGAAGGCACTTGTATTTTAGAAGATGAATTGGGTTTTCATTGGGAAGAAAGCTATCATTATGGTGGAAATATCGTCAAAATGAGTAAAGCTTCGAAAGAAGGAGAATGCTTTTACGGCATGGGAGATAAAGCATCACACGCCAATCTTAAAGGGAAACGGGTAGAAAATTGGGCAACCGATCAATACGCTTTTAGTAAAGACCAGGAACCATTATATAAAGTAGTTCCTTTTTATATTGGACTACACCACAAACATGCCTATGGCGTTTTCTTCGACAATACATTCAAGACGACTTTTGATTTTTGTCACGAAAAAAGAAACGTAACCAGCTTTTGGGCTGACGGTGGCGAAATGAATTACTATTTTGTATACGGTCCACAGATGCAAGATGTCGTAACCACTTACACACATCTAACGGGAAAACCAGAATTGCCGCCACTTTGGGCTTTAGGATATCACCAATGCAAATGGAGTTATTATCCTGAAAGTAAAGTAAAAGAAGTCACTTCTAAATTCCGTGAACTGAAAATTCCTTGTGATGCGATTTACCTCGATATCGATTATATGGAAGGGTTCCGTTGTTTCACTTGGAATAAAGAGTATTTCCCAGACCCGAAACGAATGGTGGCAGAATTGGCGGATGATGGATTCAAAACTGTGGTAATCATCGATCCGGGAATTAAAATAGATAAAGAATACTGAATTTATAAAGAAGCTTTAGAGAAAGACTATTTCTGCAAAAGAGCCGATGGTCCTTATATGAAAGGAAAAGTTTGGCCAGGCGAATGTAACTTCCCAGACTATACCAATCCAGAAGTGCGCGAATGGTGGGCAGGATTATTCAAAGAATTGATTTCTGATTTTGGCGTCAAAGGCGTTTGGAACGATATGAACGAACCCGCCGTGATGGAAGTTCCTGGAAAAACATTCCCGATGGATGTTCGCCACGATTATGATGGGAATCCATGCAGCCATAGAAAAGCACATAATATTTACGGAACACAAATGGCACGCGCTACCTACGAAGGCGTGAAGCAATTTGCGTATCCAAAACGTCCGTTTATTATTACACGTTCGGCGTATTCCGGTGCACAACGTTACTCTTCATCATGGACAGGTGACAACGTAGCCAGTTGGGAACATTTGTGGATTGCGAACATTCAAATGCAGCGAATGTCGATTTCTGGAATGGGATTTACAGGATCTGATATTGGTGGATTTGCCGAGCAACCGTCAGGCGAATTGTACGCTCGTTGGATTCAATTGGGTGTTTTTCACCCATTTTGTAGAACGCACTCATCAGGTGATCACGGTGATCAAGAACCATGGTCGTTTGATATTGATGTGATTAACATCACAAGAAAATTTGTGGAATTACGATATCAATTATTACCGTACTTATATACCATGTTTTGGGAATATATCAACGATGGCGTGCCGATGTTGAAACCGCTTTTCTATTTTGATCAAGACGATTCCCAAACCCATTATCGTACGGATGAATTTATCTTCGGAAATCAGATTTTAGTTTGTCCGATTTTGGAACCGAATGCACAAGGTCGACGCATGTACTTGCCAATTGGTAATTGGTATAACTTCTGGACCGACGAATTAATTTCTGGTCGCAAAGAACTTTGGGTCAAAACCGATTATGACCAAATTCCAATTTTTGTAAAAGAAGGTGCGATTATTCCGAAATATCCAGTACAACAGTATGTGGGTGAATTAGATTTTGAGGAAATTTCACTCGATGTTTATTACAAACTTGGAAAGGAAAAATCGGTCCTGTATGAAGACGCACAAGATGGTTACGATTATAATAAAGGTCGATTTAGTTTGGCAACATTTACGTTAAGAGGCAAAGAATCTGACCTCATTATTCAGCAACATAAAGAAGGCAAATTCGAAACCAACTATTCTAAGTTTAAAATCAACTTACACGGATTGCCATTCAAGATCAAGAAGATCGAAATTGATAATGAATTAGTTTCTTTTGATAAGGTACAATTTGATGGAAAACATACGTTGACAATTGACAAAGAATTTTCAGAATTGCACATTATTGGTTTGTAAATTTTTAATAGAAAAGTGTAAGTTAATCTATTAAAATCTCTATTATCTTTGTTACTGAAATAATTTTAAAAATGAAAAAAATAGTTGCTTTTATCGGTGTCATGTTGATTTTATTCGCTTGTGCAACGAATCCATTTACAGGAAAGAAAGTGCTAAACTTTGTTCCCAACAGTCAACTCTTTCCGATGGCTTTTCAACAATACGGTGTTTTCTTAAAAGAAAATAAAGTCATTGCTGGAACATCCGATGCCAAAACAGTTGAATCCGTTGGCGTAAAAATTAAAAATGCAGCAGAGCGTTGGTTGAAAGCAAACGGACAAGCTGAGTATTTAGATGGCTACCAATGGGAGTATAAATTAGTCGAAAGTAAAGATGTCAATGCTTGGTGTATGCCTGGCGGAAAGATTGTTGTGTATTCAGGAATCTTACCAATTACTAAAGATGAAGCGGGTTTAGCAACAGTAATGGGTCATGAAGTTTCTCATGCTTTAGCGAACCATGGAGCACAAAGAATGAGTGCGGCACAATTGCAACAACTAGGAGCTGTCGGAGTGGCTGTTGCGACTTCAGGAAAAACAGAAGAAACGCAAGCTATTTTTCAACAGGCGTATGGTTTAGGTTCTCAAGTAGGCGTGATGCTGCCTTTTAGCAGAAGTCACGAAAGCGAGGCGGATAGAATTGGACTAACATTAATGGCGCTTGCCGGATACAATCCAGACCAAGCGGTTTTTTTCTGGGAGAGAATGTCAGCCAAATCAGGAGGACAAGCTCCACCAGAATTTTTGAGTACACACCCTGCAGACGCTACTAGAATAGCGAATATTAGGTCGTTAATTCCAGAAGCAAAGGCAGAAGCCGCTAAATTTGGAGTAGTATTCAAGTAAAATTATAAAAAAGCCATCACTGAGAATGGCTTTTTTTCTGCACTTTATTTTTTGATTAGCTTTTGAATTTGGGTTTGATGTCCTTGTCGAATCGAAACAAAATAAACCCCTGAATTCAGTTTCGAGATATCAATAGTATTCTGATTGGATGCTTTAAGTACGGAATTCCCAATCATATTAAAGATTTCAACCAAGTAATTTTCATCGCGAAGGTTTGAGATATAAATCGAATTTATTGCGGGATTAGGTACAATTGAAATTTTACTTTGTTCTTGATCGTTAACACCTAGATTACAATCTAGTTCATTAATTTTCTGCCAAATTTGATTGCATAAAATAAAAGGCACTTCCGAAGAATCGGGTGCGTCTCCCATTCGAATGACAACCAAACCTCGAGTAGGTGCAATGCTTACGATTTGCCCGTTCTTACCAATTCCTGCAAACATATCATTTGGAGCATCCGGAGCATACGAACCTGGAAATACAATTTGACTCGTCGGCACCATAAAACTTGGCTTTCCGTTCAGCCACCACAAGTAACCATACGATTTGTTTAAGTTTTGCGAGGTATTGACCATTTCATTAAAATATGTTGTATTAATCAATTGATTGCCGTTCCACGCGCCATTTCCCTGAATCAACAAACCAAAACGAGCCATGCTTCTGACGTTGCTATAAAACACATTGTCATAGTCAGATGTCGCCCAGCCGCCAGTCATACCTGTTGGATTTTTTAGTTTGAGTTGTGTATAAGTATTAAGATTTTGAGTTGTAGCACTTTGTAGCACATCGTCCAGCAAAGTATACGGCGCATTGTGATAAGCCCAACGTGTTCCTGCATCTGCCAAATAATCTAGACAGCTGGGTAATGTACAATGATTATCAACAACGCCGTCATCGAGTCCCGAAGTCATTGTCAATTGATTTCTAACAGTAATGTTATTTTCTTGCGGTACTGTGCAATTGGTCCAACCTGCGCCTAAGTAAATAGAAGTTCTATCATTAATATTCAATAAATTTTCCTCCTGAGCTTTTCCCACTAAAAACGAAGTAATGGTTTTGCCTGCAGATGCCCAATACCACAAACTCTGATCAGTAAAGGTTCCGAAATATCTTTCTAAAACAATTTTTCCGTCTTTTAAAATGATAAATCCTTTGGTGTTTTCTTGTTCGAGAAAAGTATACAGATTGTTAATTCTGTCGGGACACCAGCCTAAAGATTCAGGATCTATTGTTTCCCATGTCGCAGTTGTGCTAATCGGAGGGAAATAGAGATTCTGAGAGTTGATAGAATTTGAAAATGTAAGCAAAGTAACA
Organism: Flavobacterium sp.; assembly: GCA_016714905.1. Taxonomy (GTDB): domain Bacteria; phylum Bacteroidota; class Bacteroidia; order Flavobacteriales; family Flavobacteriaceae; genus Flavobacterium. The sequence goes on along the minus strand of JADKBW010000002.1, from coordinate 39,581 downwards.
ATCGAAAGCAAAAGTAGTTTTTTCATGGTCGATGATTTTTTGTCTGGCCTTGGGACTAATTCGAAGTACATAGGTTTAATAAAATAACTAATTTAATTATAAAATAATCTAATTTAAGCGATTGTGTATAATTTTAAAATAAATTCGCCTTATTAATCCCTAATTTTAATACAGCATGGCCAATTTACTTAAAGGAGACAAGAAATTATTGAACGCCTGGGCTTTTTATGATTGGGCTAATTCGGTTTATCCACTTGTCATCTCTTCTGCTATTTTTCCTATCTTTTATGAAGCTTTGTTTACAGACCGCGACCACTACATTCCTATTTTCGGAACAGAATTGAAGAATTCGGCCTTAATTAGTTTTGTCACTGCTGCGGCTTTTTTAGTAGTTGCTTTTATTTCGCCACTTTTATCTGGAATCGCCGATTATGTTGGAAACAAAAAGAACTTCATGCGTTTTTTTTGCTACTTGGGAGCCATTGCTTGTATTGGATTGAATTGGTTTAGCCTAGAATCTATTTATAGTAGTTTGCTATTTTACTTTTTGGGATTGATTGGTTTTTGGGGGAGTTTAGTTTTCTACAACTCTTACTTGCCAGACATTGCCTTTCCTGAGCAGCAGGATCAAATTAGCGCCAAAGGATATTCATTGGGTTATGTTGGTAGCGTGCTACTTTTGATAGTAAATTTAGCCATGGTGATGAAACCACAATTATTTCACATTTCAGGAACTGAGGGTGAAGCAGCAATGAAAGCGATGCGGTATTCTTTTATAATGGTGGGGATTTGGTGGATGGTTTTTAGTCAATATACCTACTTTTATTTACCGAAAGGGAATGCCAATTCTAAAAGAAAAGTATCCAAAGATGTTATATTAAACGGCTTCAAGGAATTAAAGAAAGTGTGGTATTTGTTAGAAGAAAATAAAATACTAAAATCCTATTTGGCGGGATTCTTTGTTTATAGTATGGCAGTACAAACAGTTATGCTGATCGCTACTTATTTTGGAGCGCAAGAGATTCAGTGGGAATCTAAAAGCCAAAGTACAATAGGATTGATAATTTGCATCCTTTTGATTCAATTGGTTGCCGTCATTGGCGCCACTTTTACTTCGAAAGCTTCTGAAAAGTATGGAAACATACCGACATTAATTACCATCAATTGTATTTGGATTGTACTTTGTGTTTTGGCTTATTTCATCACTTTGCCTATTCACTTCTATGTCATGGCTGCGTTGGTTGGACTGGTCATGGGTGGAATTCAAGCATTGTCCCGATCTACTTATTCTAAATTACTTCCTGAAACAGAAGATACCGCCTCTTTTTTTAGTTTTTATGATGTAGCGGAAAAAATTGGAATTGTCATCGGAATGTGCGTGTATGGTATCATTGATCAAATTACAGGTAGTCCACGATTTGCGATTGTGTTTTTAGGTATTTTCTTTGTGATTGGCGTAATATTACTAAAACGAATACCAAAAAAAAGCGCTTTACCTGAATAAAGCGCCATTTCCAATTTACCTTTTATAAATTTAACCTTTGGTGATATCACCAGAACCTGTCACTTTTGTGTCTTTTTTCGCGGGATCTCCAAAATAGGTAATATCTCCTGAACCTGTAACACGGGCTTCAAGATTAGCAGTGCAATATACTTTGCAATCGCCCGATCCCGTGACATGTACTTCCGCATTGTTGCTTTTTAGCTTAGCCGCGTTCAAGTCGCCAGAGCCAGTGATTTTACATTGAATGTTGGTGCTATCTCCAGACAGCATCAAGTCGCCAGATCCTGAAACGGATGCCTTCATGTTTTTTGCCTCAACGGTTAGGTTAATATTGCCCGAGCCTGAAAGATCACAGATAAAGTTGTCCGATGTTATTTTGTTTTTTGAATTAATGTCACCTGATCCAGAAAGTGAAACTTCATTTAAACTTTCAAACGGAACAGTAATTTGCACCTTTTTTCCGCTGCTGGGAACAATATATTTTCCTTTTTCCGCAGCAATCTTTAACGCATTGTTTTCAACTGTAAATTCGATAAAGTCAATGATATTCTCTTCGCCTTTGATTACTATTTTTCCCTCTTCACCACTTAAGAGTTCGACATCAAAGAAGCCATTAATTAAAACTTTGTCATAGCTTGAAGTTTGAATATTCTTTGAAATGACATGACCATTTCCTTTGATTTTTTCTCTTGAGTTCCATTGCGAGTGACTGTAAAATGGAATAAAGACCAGACATGTTAGCAGTAAAATTGAATTTTTCATAAGGTTTGATTTAATGATGATTGAAACTAAAATTGATTATCGTTGCATTAGCGAAACATTGCCGTAGTCGGATTGAATAGACACTTTGTTGACGCCACTTTTTTTATAGTATCCTTGGTATATTTTTGAAAAAGATTTTTCTTGTTTTGAATTAAACTCAAATTCGCCGTTGTATTTTAGGTTCGCGTATCTTAGATTGATATCAAAGTTGAAGGCAAAGTTGGGATGGTAGGCGAGTTCAATCGCTGTATATTCTGCATTAATACTAATAGCCTTTGCTTTTTCATCAATCTCTGCAACAACAATCTTACTATATTCCGTATTGATTTGCAATGCATTAGAAATCTGATTGACTTTAATATTAAGGTAATCTCCATCACCCTCTAAATTTGTGATGTTTCCTGCATTCAGTTTTGCATAATTGCTACTGTATTTAAGGTTGGTTCCATTTCCTAGATTACAATCTGTGTAGTCCGAATTAAGTGTCAAACTACCAAATTCCTTTAATGTAAATCCCGAGTAGTCTGCCGAAATCGTTCCTGTTTTGATATATTCTATCGAAGATTTGGTACAATAATCAAACGAGATTTGGTTTGAGTTTCCGTTAAGTCTTCCTAAGGTAATCTTCCCGTAATCGCAAGACATATTGGTATTTGAGAACAAATCTGTAGTGATAATCGATCCGTAATTATTTTTTATTTTTACAGTTCCGTTCTTTGGAATCTTAACTGTGTAATTAATCTCGAAACTATTATTTTTAGAATTGTTGCCTTTCAATGAGCTCCCGAAAATTGTTTCCGCGCTGACCATTGATTTGAGGGCTTCGATTTCTACGTCGATTTCGTCAATTTTTTTCAAAACCCATTTTTCGTTGTCGCCGCTTACTTTGATAACGATACTTAGCTCAATTTTGTCTTCCTCCCAGGTCGTTACATAGACATTTCCATAGGAGTTTTTTACAGAAATACCTGCGTCGCTATTGACGATGTAAGCTTTCCTTATTTCTTTTTGTTTGGTATATTTTCCCAAGTCGATCTCGTTTCCAAAGACGAGAATCGGCAGCAGTAGGAGTGCATACAGTAATTTAGATTGTTTTTTCATGATTTGTGGTATTTAATTTTTCGGTATTATCTATTTGTTTAAGGACGTTTTCAAGAAACTCGATTCTTGTCTTAAAGTTGTGAATCATGGCATAAATGATTTGTTTGTTTTCGCCATTTTCTACTAGTTCTCTCTTTATTTTTTCATAATCAGCATCCATTTGCTGCATCTGCTTTAGTGCATCGTTGATTATTTTTTCATTCAAAGGAGATTTTTTTTCTTTGATCTTAATCAATTCATTTTGAACCATTGCACTAAATATGGAATCTGTTTTTTGAGTTTCCGCGGAAGCCAATTTGAAATCGTTGGTGGGTTCGTTTTTGTTTAATAGAAAGAACAAACCGACAAGAAGCAAAATGGAAGCCGCAATGGATATTTGGTACCAAGTGGATTTTGTCTGATTTCTCGATTTTTGCTTGTTGAGAAATCGTTCCTGATGATGATGTGGCAACTCTTGAATATCCCATTGATTTTCAAAGTTTTCAAGCAATTTTTCGATAGGGTCATTTGTCTTTTTCATTTTTCTCCTTTTTAAATTACGTCTTGAAGCGCTTTTCTCAAACTTTCTTTCGCGCGGCTCAACGTTGTTCTGCAGTTTGCGTAACTAATGTTGAGTATTTCAGAAATTTCTTCCTGATCATAACCTTCGATGAAAAACAAAGTAAGTACCATGCGGTAATTGTCTTTCAGGTTTTGAATAGTGTAAAGTACTTGTGCCACCTTTAGATTTTGAAATTCTATTTCTGGTTGGACTGTGTTTTCTTCTTCTACTTTATAAATTATTCGGTCCAATTCTTCCAATTGAAATGCGGAATTTTTTTTACAAAAATCAATACTTTGATTGATAACAATGCGCTTTAACCATGCTCCAAAAGCAACTTCTTGGCGATAATCGTCCAACTTAGTGAACGCTTTTAGAAAGCCCTCTTGCATTACATCTTCCGCATAGTGTTCGTCTTTTACAATTCGAAAAGCGATATTAAACATGGCTTTACTATATCGTTGATATATTTCAAATTCAGCCCTTTGACTTTTTTGTTTGCAAAGGACAAGTAATTCTTCAATATTTAAGTTGGATAAACTCAATCAGCTTTTGTTGTTAATTAAGAGCAAAGACAGTCATTTTTCTTTACTGTTACAGTTTTTTATTTTTTTTTAATTACTTGTTATGAAATAATTATATTTGAAAATTAATAAATTATGAAATGAAATCAACAAAATTAACCTTGCTCGTCGCACTGTTCGCTCTATTTCTTTTTAATTCTTGTAACGGTGATGACGAACCCATAGATCCAGCTTTGTTAGTTCCAACCCCAACGTTGTGTGATCCTCCAGCTTTTTTTAGAGTGAGTTCATTTATCAATAACAATACGGTCCGGATTGAATGGGACAAGACTTCTGGCAATGAATGGGAAATTGAATATGGGGTTAGTGGTTTTGCTCAAGGCAATGGTACCACCATTGATTTTACTGCAACTAGTAGCTTGATTAATGGCTTGAATTCGACGGTAAATTATGATTTTTATATTCGTACTAAATGCGCCGATGATGATTATAGTGTTTGGGTTGGACCTGTTTCTCCTGGCGATGAACTTGCAACTTGCACGGGTCCTACCAATGTCTCCGCCGTTAGACTCGCAACAGATGCGACTAAAGTAACCGTGACATGGGTGGGCACAATAGACGGAAATTCGTGGCAAGTGCAATATGGGAATGCTGGTTTTACTATTGGTAGTGGAACTATTTTAGCTTCTTCAACGCAGTCAAAAGTAGTTCCCAACTTATTGGCTACTGTGAGTTATGATTTTTATGTGAGATCAAATTGTGATGCCAATCAAAATAGTGCTTGGGTAGGACCCATTAATGTTGCATCTGTTCAATCGATCGACAATTCACCTGCTTTAATGACCGCTACTATTGCTGGTGTTCAATACAACACCATGGTACCCTACTTATACTCGGTAACTGGAAATGATATTAGTGTACTGAATAGTAGTCCAACTGCTGGACAATTTACTTATGTTCAGGTTCAAGGCGTTACATCTGATATTGTTGCTAGTTCACATCAACTTAACTTATATATTCCAAGTAATTTATGGTCGCTTGGCACTTATACGTTGTTTGATGCTATTGATTTTGAAACTGCAGATTATTGCCAGCTTTTATTACTAACAAATTATGGTGCTGCGGAAGTGACTAATAATGTACTTGTTGCAGGTTCGATAACAATCACGGAATTTAATGTAGTGACAAAAAGAATAAAAGGAACTTTTTCATTTAGATACGAAAAGTCGGTAGACGGTGTAGTAGAAGGAGAATATGAAGTTACGAATGGCACTTTTAATTACGCATTAGATGACCCGTATTTTAATTAATGGGATTATTTTTTAAAATCAAATTAAACCTGAATCAACTGCGACTTAGGTTTTTTATTAACTACGATTACTATTTAAAGAGCCAATAAATGCATTATTGGCTTTTTTTTAGGTCATTTAATTTCTTTTACATTAAAGGATTAAATAAGTTTGTAGACTAAATCTAGAACTTAGATACCAAGTATGAAAAATATTTTCCTTTTTCTCCAGCTTTCTTTTGCTTCTGTACTTATTTTGACATCATGTTCAAAGGAGCCTATTGATAAAGAATTATCAAGCGACATTCCGACGTCATGTATTACACCTTCCATTTTTGCTGTTAGCACATTGAGTAATGACAACATGGTACAAATAGACTGGGACAAGACTTTTGGAGATGCTTGGGAAATTCAGTATGGAGCCGAAGGTTTCTCAATAGGTACAGGTACCATCGTTGATTTTACATCAACCAGTAGTTCAATTACTGGTTTGACCGCAGGAGTCAATTATGAATTTTATATTCGAACTAAATGTGGGAATAACAATTTTAGTGCATGGCTTGGCCCTGTATCGCCCGGTAATGAGCTGACAGCATGTACAAGTCCAACCAATTTTACTGCAACTAGATTGTTGACGGATGTTACAAAAGTTAGTGTGTCATGGTTGGCTAATGGAGACGAAAATTCATGGCAGGTCCAATATGGAAATACTGGTTTTACTATTGGCAATGGGACAATTTTGAATTCGACTACCAATAATAAAGTAGTTTCCAATTTATTGGAGAATGCAAGTTATGATTTCTATGTTCGGTCGATCTGTTCCAGTGATCAAAACAGCGCATGGATAGGTCCAATTGTTGTAAACGCGTTTGTTGACCCCGCATGCGTTGCTCCTACTAACATAGCAGTTTTTCGCAGTGCTACTAATAATAGCCAAGCTGTTATTAATTGGGATGCAGGAGGAACTGAAACCTCTTGGGAAATTCAGTACGGTAGTGCTGGATTTGTAATAGGAGCTGGTATTTCAGTTATTGCGGATTTTACATCAACTAGTATCACTGAACTCGAAATGGGTTCGTATGATTTTTATGTGCGAGCTATATGCTCAGTCTCACAGAATAGCATTTGGGTGGGCCCAATAAATTTGGCAGAAGCATCAGGAATAGGCAGTAATGAAGCCCTTATGAGGGCAAATATCGCAGGAATACAGTATGACAATATGGTTCCATATGTTTACGGAACAACCGGAATTGATGTTGTAGTTCTTAATAATGCTGCACCAATAGCGGAACCGAGGTATTTATGGATTCAAGGCGTAACCACTGATAATTTACTTATATCAAGTGAGATTAGTTTATACCTTCCCAATAGTTTGTGGGAGAATGGAGATTATGCGCTTTTTGCTTTGATAACTTGTCGGGAGCAAATTTCTGTCAAGTTAAATTACTAACTAATCCTGGTTCTGTGGTATCAACAAATAATAGAATCATAGAGGGAAGGATTTCAATTACAGAATTTAACGTAGATAACAGAGTTGTAAAGGGTAATTTTTCTTTTTCTTACGAAAAATTCGTAGAAGGAAAATTTGCCGGAGAATTCCGAGTTATAAATGGCACTTTCAGTTATGAATTGGATGACCCTTATTTCAATTAAAAGAGCGTAGGACCATGTCGATAAATAATTAAACCCTATCAGTAACTAACAATGCGTTTTTCTTATCATCTAAAATTCAAAGAATTGATGTAACTGAAAGGGAAATCGTCAGTTAATTTTTATTTTAATAGTTTAAATTTCTTTTAGAATAAATGATTAAATATATTTGTTAGCTTAAAATAAAAGATATATTCTTATGAAGGATTCCAATAAATTTATTCTGTCATTCCTTTTCTTGTTAACCATGACGTTCATTTCTTGTGAAAATGAGCCTGTTGATCCCGATTTCTTGGTCGAAGTTCCAAGTGCTTGCGACAAGCCATCGTTATTTACGGTAAGTTCAATCATCGCCGGGAATAGTGTAAGAATTGACTGGGACAAGACCTCTGGAAATGCATGGGAAATACAATATGGAATAGCTGGGTTCGAACTTGGAACGGGAACTACTGTAAATTTTAGCATTTCAAGTAATACGATTGGTGGCTTAGTTGAAGGCACTGCCTATCAGTTTTACATTCGAACTAGATGTATAGATAATACTTTACAGTGATTGGGTAGGGACCAGTTTCGCCAGGCTCGATATCATCTGCCTGCACAAGTCCAACTGACGTAACTGCCCTGAGATCAATAACGGACACTTCGATAGCAACAGTTAATTGGTCATTTGATGGTACAGAAAGTACATGGCAGGTTGAATATGGAGCAGCTGGATTTACAATTGGCACCGGAATCAGTTTATTTACGTATTCGCCGTCCACGACTGTAATAGGTTTGATTGAGAATGTCAGTTATGATTTTTATGTTCGCTCGAATTGCGGTGCGACACAAAATAGCGAATGGGTTGGACCAATAAATATTGCTGCAGTCGGAGCACCAAGCACAGACAGTTTTACGGCATTAGTTAATGGTTTCAATTTTGTAGTTAGCGGTACTACACCTATTAATGTAAATCCAAATGCGTTACATAATGGTTTTTCTTCGATCAACATAATAGCAACCAATGAAGATGGTGATCAGATAGATATTAATATTGAAAATGATGTTGAAATCGGGACCGCCTATTTTAATACCGATCCATTGACTGACAAATTTAGACTTATTTATTTTGAACCCGTTCCAAATGAATTTCAGACGGTTACGGACGGATCTATTACTATCATAGAAAGAACAGCTACTAGAATTAAGGGGACATTTTATTTCAATGCTTTTGACCCAATTGCACCTCTTGAGATAAGAAGCATAACTGAAGGAAGTTTTGATGTAGCAATACCATAAAATTACTTTTTAGTAAGTTCAGAATTCTAATAAAAGTCACTCATAATAAAAACCTAAGTCTAACTTCTTAGGTTTTTTTATGGCACAGAAGTTGACTTTTAATCGCACCTAACGAAATAAAGTGTAGTACATCGATTTTATAGTATTTTATTGATTTCTTCGTCTACATTTGTTAATCTATTATCAATTTAATGTCAATTTGACCTGCCAAAATTTATGTCACATCATAATATATTATCCTTTGACACATTGTCACTACAAGAATTCGATACCGACGCCGAGTTAATTCCACTATTAACTCCCGAGGATGAAGAGGAAATGAATAATGAAAAATTGCCAGCGTCCTTGCCCATTCTACCATTGCGCAATACGGTATTGTTTCCTGGGGTTGTGATACCAATTTCTGCAGGAAGGGATAAATCGATACGATTGATAAACGACGCTAATAATGGTGACAAAATTATCGGTGTTGTGGCGCAGAAAAATGAAGGAGACGAGGATCCAACCAAAAATGATATTCATAAGATTGGAACTGTCGCCAAAATATTGCGGGTTCTCAAAATGCCTGATGGAAATATTACGGTGATTCTTCAAGGGAAAAAACGTTTCGAGATTGATGCAGTAACTTCGGAAAAACCATACATAAATGCTTTAGTCAAAGAAGTAGAAGAGAAAAGACCGGGTGTTCATGACTCAGAGTTCCTAGCGATTTTGGAATCCATAAAGGAACTTGCAATCCAAATCATAAAGGAAAGTCCAAATATTCCTACTGAAGCAACATTTGCAATCAAAAATATTGAAAGTCAATCATTCTTAGTCAATTTTGTTTCGTCGAACATGAATTTATCTGTTAGCGAAAAACAAAATTTACTAGCCATGAACGCGCTCAAGGAACGTGCCTTAGAGACTTTGCGTTTTATGAATGTTGAACTTCAAAAATTGGAGTTGAAGAACGATATTCAATCTAAAGTTCGATTTGACCTAGACCAGCAACAGCGCGAGTATTTCTTGCATCAGCAAATGAAAACCATTCAAGAAGAATTGGGAGGTGTTTCCCAAGAAGAGGAAATGGATGAAATGCGCGAAAAAGCGAAAACTAAGAAATGGGATGAGAAAACGCAAAAGCATTTTGAAAAAGAATTGTCTAAAATGCAGCGTATGAACCCTCAAGCACCAGATTTTGGAATTCAACGAAATTACTTAGAGTTGTTTTTGGATTTACCATGGAATGAATTTTCAAAAGACAACTTCGATCTAAAGCGTGCTCAGAAAATTCTTGATCGTGATCATTTTGGGTTAGAAGATGTTAAGAAAAGAATGATCGAACATTTGGCAGTTTTGAAACTTAGAAATGATATGAAATCGCCCATTATTTGCTTGGCGGGACCTCCGGGAGTTGGTAAGACTTCAATAGGGAAATCTGTCGCTGAAGCTTTGGGGAGAGAATATGTTCGAATTTCATTAGGTGGTTTGCGAGATGAAGCGGAAATTAGAGGGCACAGAAAAACATATATTGGTGCGATGCCGGGAAGAATAATACAGAGTTTAAAAAAGGCCGGCACTTCAAATCCAGTTTTTGTTTTAGATGAAATTGATAAACTGTCCAATAGCCATCAAGGCGATCCGTCTTCTGCTTTATTGGAGGTTTTAGATCCAGAGCAGAACAATGCTTTTTATGATAATTTCCTTGAAATGGGATATGATTTATCAAAAGTCATGTTCATTGCCACTTCGAACAATATGCAAGCCATTCAGCCTGCACTAAAAGATCGGATGGAAGTAATCAAAATGTCAGGTTATACCATTGAAGAAAAAGTCGAAATAGCGCGCCAACATTTATTTCCAAAACAACTCAAAGAGCATGGTCTGACGAATAAAGATGTAGTCATTGGCAAAAGACAATTGGAGAAAATTGTTGAAGGATACACACGAGAATCAGGGGTGAGAGGTTTGGAAACAAAAATTGCACAAGTAATTCGAAATATCGCAAAATCAGTTGCGATGGAAGAAGATTATAACAAAAAACTGACAGATGAAGATATTGTCAGAATTTTGGGTGTTCCAAGAATGGAAAGAGACAAATCTGAAAATAATGAAGTTGCGGGCGTAGTCACTGGTTTGGCATGGACTGCAGTTGGTGGAGATATTCTCTTTATAGAATCGTTACTTTCGCCAGGAAAAGGAACCATGACCATTACGGGTAACCTAGGCACGGTGATGAAAGAATCAGCCACGATTGCATTAGAATATATCAAAGCCAATGCATCGTTGCTGGGCTTAGATTCAGAAATGTTATCAAAATATAACATTCATCTACACGTTCCGGAAGGCGCCACTCCCAAAGATGGACCAAGTGCTGGTATTGCCATGCTGACGTCGTTGGTTTCCCTTTTTACTCAAAAGAGAGTGAAGAAAAGTATGGCAATGACAGGAGAAATAACTTTGCGAGGAAAAGTGCTGCCAGTCGGCGGAATAAAGGAAAAAATATTAGCTGCCAAGCGCGCCAATATTAAAGAGATCATTATGTGCAGTGAAAATAAACAAGACGTGGATGAAATCAAACCCGAATATATCGAAGGTTTGACTTTCCATTATGTCAAGGAAATGAGTGAGGTATTGAAGTTTGCACTCACGGATCAAAATGTGAAAAACGCTAAAAAATTATAATTTAAAAAAACGGTTCATTTAATGAGCCGTTTTTTTTATTAAAAATAATATCTTCGCATCTGCGTTATACTTTCTTAAATAGCGTCGCTAAACATGATTAGAAATTTTATTTTTGGTACTTTTTTACTTCTCAATACCACAATTTACTGCCAAGTTGGAGGTCAATCCGTATATCAATTTCTAAATTTAGTTACTTCCCCACGTCAGTCTGCGTTGGGCGGAAAGACTTTGACGATTTATGATCATGATGTCAATCAAGTTCATTTTAACCCAGCAACAGTCAATCAGTCGATGGATAATCATTTGTCTTTGAATTATGGTAATTACTTCGGTGAGGTGACCTATGGAACTGCCTCGTACGCTTATACCTTCGACCGACGTTTGCAAACTTTTCAATGGGGTGTTAACTATGTTAATTACGGTAGTTTTGACGGATACGATGAAAATGGAACACCAACTTCTAGTTTTACAGGAAGTGATATAGCCATATCTTGTGCCTATTCCTATAATGTTCCGAGTACAAATTGGCACCTAGGAGCAAACGTAAAATTAATTAATTCAGCGTTAGAAAGTTATAATTCTTATGGGGCCGCTATTGATTTAGGAACGCTATATGTCGATGAACTTAATGGTATCAATTACGCTTTTGTAATCCGCAACATTGGTACTCAAATTACCACTTATGCAGGTACCCAAGAAAAGCTACCACTTGAAGTGATGGCTGGAATTTCTCAACAACTCGACAATGTTCCTATTCGCTGGCATCTTACGTTAGAAAATTTGCAGCAGTGGAATGTGTCATTTTCTAATCCAGCGCGCGCCGAGAATTCTATTGATGGGACATCCACACCAGAAAAAACTTCCTTCTTTAACAATGCACTCCGACATGTTATTTTTGGAGTGGAACTTTTTCCTCAGAAAGGATTTAATATTCGTCTAGGATATAATTTTAGAAGGGCTGAAGAATTGCGATTACTTGAACAAAGAAATTTTTCTGGAATTTCAGTCGGACTGGGATTAAAAATGGGTCGTCTTAAATTTGATTATTCTTATTCGCGTTATACTTTGGCAGCCAACACGAGCTTGTTTGGGTTAACGATTGATTTTAATGAACAATAAGTGTAAGATTAAAATAGCTTCGTGACTTAGCGCCTTTGTGGCATTTGCATATGAAAAAAATTACCATTGCCATCGACGGATTTTCTTCTACAGGGAAAAGCACTTTAGCTAAACAATTGGCTAAGCATTTGGGTTATGTTTATGTTGATACCGGTGCCATGTATCGTGCGGTTACCTTTTTTGCTATGCAAAATGGCTATATTAACGCGGAGTTTTTTGATAAAGAAAGTCTAATTCATGCATTACCCTATGTAAAATTGGAATTTCATTTCAATACAGAATTGGGTTTTGCAGAAATGTATCTGAACGGAACCAATGTCGAAGCCGAAATCAGAACTATTGAAGTCTCTAACTTCGTCAGCAAAATTGCAGAAGTTTCAGAAGTTCGCTCTAAATTAGTGGAGCAACAGCAGCACATGGGCGAAGGTAAAGGCATCGTGATGGATGGCCGCGATATTGGAACGGTCGTTTTTCCCAATGCAGAATTGAAAATTTTCATGACAGCAAGTCCCGAAACACGAGCACAACGCCGTTTTGATGAACTGCAATCCAAAGGGCAGAACGTGTCTTATGAAGATGTACTTAAAAATGTACAGGAACGAGATTATATCGACACACATCGGGACGATTCTCCATTAATGAAGGCAGAGGACGCCATCGAAATTGACAATTCTTATCTTAATCGAGAGGAGCAATTTGAAGCCGTTTTGGACTTGGTAGACGAGCTGATGAAAACGATGTAAATTTTTGCTTTTGTTGTATTTAATGTTAGATTTACATGCTATTTACATTAAAAACTAACCCGAGGCATTTGAGATTAAGAAAACAATTATTCTCGAGCGCTGCGTAATAAAACTAAAAATTTATGAGTATCAAGTTCAAATTGACAATAATGAGTTTCCTTCAATTTTTCGTTTGGGGAGCTTGGTTAATTACTGTAGCCAATTATTGGTTCGGAACCAAACAATGGAGTGGAGCCGAATTTGGCGCCATTTTTTCTACGTTGGGATTGTCTTCGATTGTGATGCCAGCACTTACCGGAATTATTGCGGACAAATGGATCAACGCAGAAAAAGCTTTACGGAATCCTTCATATTCTAAGTGGAATAGCGTTACTTTATATTCCACAAGTTGATAATCCAACGACATTTTATTATGTGATTTTTGCTGCGATGATTTGTTATATGCCGACCATTTCTTTGTCGAATTCTGTGGCGTATACGATACTAAAAAATAATAAATTCGATGTGGTGAAAGTGTTTCCTCCAATACGCGTTTGGGGAACGATTGGTTTTATTGTTGCGATGTGGATTACGAATTTGTCGGGTAACAAAGCTTCCGCAAATATGTTTTATTTATCAGCGATTGCTGCTTTTGTTTTGGGAATTTACTCGTTCACTTTACCGAAATGTCCACCACAAAAATTGATTTCGGATGATGCTACTTTAACCGAAAAACTAGGATTGACAGCTTTCAAACTCTTTGGAACTTATAAAATGGCGTTGTTCTTTTTGTTCTCTATGTTTCTGGGAGCGGCTTTACAATTGACGAATATGTATGGCGATGTGTATTTGTCTGAATTCGCGAATGTACCTGAATATGCAGATTCGTTTGTAGTGAAGTATTCCACCATCATTATGTCGATTTCACAGATTTCAGAAACCTTGTTTATTTTGGCGATTCCGTTTTTCTTAAAACGATTTGGTATCAAACAAGTGATGCTCATTTCGATGCTGGCTTGGGTGCTGCGTTTTGGTTTGTTTGCATACGGAAATCCAGTAGATGGTTTGTGGATGATTATTATGTCGTGTATTGTTTACGGAATGGCGTTCGATTTCTTTAATATTTCAGGTTCACTATTCGTAGAAACGACTACTGATTCTAAAATCCGTTCTTCTGCTCAAGGGTTGTTTATGATGATGTCGAATGGGTTTGGCGCGTTCTTCGGAGGTTTGCTCAGCGGAATGCTTATCGATACTTATTTTACTCATGATGGACAACGCGATTGGCATAACATCTGGTTGACTTTTGCCGGTTATGCTTTGGTAATTGCCATTGCATTTGCGGTGTTGTTTAAACATAAGCATGATCCGAAGGCGGTGGAGAATGTCAGTCATTAGGAAAAAAAATACATAAGAGCCCGGTACATTGACGTATCGGGTTTTTTGTTGCCAAGTTAAATGGAAAAGTTGTTCTTGGTTTCCCTTCCTCTGGAGGGGTGCCCGAAGGGTGGGGTGGTCTAGCCCCGATAGTAGCGGTTATCCTTTGCGACGGCGTTCGGCGCAAAGATTTGAGCGTATAGCGGGAATAGCTCCTAAACAAAAATCTTGTCTCTTGACTCTTGCATCTTTTTACTCAAATTTCCGTACCTAAAAGTTTGCATTTCAAAAAAATAGCCTTACTTTTGCCCACCTTTTGGCGGAGAAGTGTTTCTAAAGGGAATTAACAAAAAAATCAAACAACTTCTGTTTTCTTATCCGCGCTAAGAAATTCAAAGAGAGCAGAATACAAATTTTTATCAGCATGTCTGAATTATTAAAATCACAAGAAGAGTTTTTAGCAAATTTTAACTGGCACAATTTCCAAGAAGGTATTGATGCCGTAGATGAGAAAAACTTACAAGAATTTGAAGAGTTAGTATCGAAAACTTTTATTGACACGGATCAAGAAGAAGTAGTAGAAGGTATCGTTGTTAGAATTACTGACAGAGACGTTATCGTTGATATCAACGCAAAATCGGAAGGTGTTATTTCTTTGAACGAATTCCGTTACAATCCAGCGTTAAAAGTAGGTGACAAAGTAGAAGTATTAATTGATGTTCGTGAGGACAAAACAGGTCAATTGGTATTATCTCACAGAAAAGCAAGAACTATCAAATCATGGGATAGAGTTATTGCTGCTAACGAAACAGGAGAAATCGTTACTGGTTTTGTGAAATGCAGAACTAAAGGTGGTATGATCGTAGATGTTTTCGGAATTGAAGCATTCTTACCAGGTTCACAAATTGATGTGAAACCAATCCGTGATTACGATGTATACGTAAACAAAATGATGGAATTTAAAGTTGTGAAAATCAACCACGAATTCAAAAACGTTGTTGTATCTCACAAAGCGCTTATTGAAGCGGATATTGAAGTACAGAAAAAAGAAATCATTGGTCAATTACAAAAAGGACAAGTATTAGAAGGTGTTGTTAAAAACATTACTTCTTATGGTGTGTTTATTGACTTAGGTGGTGTTGATGGATTAATCCACATTACTGACCTTTCTTGGTCAAGAATCAACCACCCATCTGAAGTTCTTGAATTAGACCAAAAATTAAACGTGGTTATTCTTGATTTTGATGATGAGAAAACAAGAATCCAATTAGGATTGAAACAATTGAACGCTCACCCATGGGATGCTTTTGATGCTAAATTAGCAGTAGGAGACAAAGTGAAAGGTAAAGTAGTTGTAATCGCTGATTACGGTGCATTTATCGAAGTAGCGGAAGGTGTTGAAGGTTTGATCCACGTTTCTGAAATGTCATGGTCTACTCACTTACGTTCAGCTCAAGATTTCGTAAAAGTAGGTGATGTTGTTGAGGCTGTTATCTTAACTTTGGATAGAGATGACCGTAAAATGTCATTGGGTATCAAACAATTGACTCAAGATCCTTGGACTGATATTACTTCTAAATACCCAGTTGGTTCTAAACACACTGGTATCGTTCGAAACTTTACTAACTTTGGTATTTTCGTTGAATTAGAAGAAGGTATTGACGGATTGATTTATATCTCTGACTTTTCTTGGACTAAGAAAATCAAACATCCATCTGAATTTGTAAATGTTGGTGAAAAATTGGACGTAGTTGTATTAGAATTAGATGTTGAAGGACGTAAATTATCTTTAGGTCACAAACAAACTACTGCTAATCCTTGGGATCAATACGAAGATTCATTCGCTGTGGGAACTATCCACACCGGAACTATCTCTGAAATCGTTGACAAAGGAGCTACTGTAGAATTTGGTGATGATATCGTTGCTTTTATTCCTACACGTCACTTAGAAAAAGAAGACGGTAAGAAATTGAAAAAAGGCGATGAAGCTGAATTCAAAGTAATCGAGTTCAACAAAGAATTCAAAAGAGTCGTTGCTTCTCACACCGCTATCTTCCGTGAAGAAGAAGAGAAAAATGTGAAAGCAGTAACTGAAAGTACAAGCAACGCTACCAATGCGCCAGCTGCAACTTTAGGAGACAATAATGACATTCTTGCTGGTTTGAAAGCGAAAATGGAAAAAAGCGAGAAAAAGAAATAATTTTTCTTCTTTAAATATAAAAGCCTCGAAGTGATTCGGGGCTTTTTTATTGTAATGTATTTTAAATCAGATAAATCCTTACATTTACTATTCAAAAATTAATCTTATGAAAAAGCTATACTTTTTATTTGTCGTTGTTTTGTTTTGTGTGAGTGGACAGGCTCAGATTATTAATTTTCCGGATGCGAATTTTAAGGCGAAGTTATTGTTAGCAAGCCCTTCAAATACTATAGCTAGAATTTATTTGCAAGGGTCTGCACCATATGTGACAATCGACACCAACAATAACGGAGAAATTGAAGTCAGTGAGGCAGCTTTGATCAACGCTTTGGACGTTTCGAATTCAAATATTTCAAGTGTAGTAGGCATTGAATATTTTACAAGCCTAAAAGGGTTGACATGTCATCATAATCAAATTACATCATTAACTTTGAACGGTGCTGATATCAATGGTATATTTCAATTAGATTGTTCCTACAATCAATTGACAACTTTTGATTTTTCGACTATTCAATATCATTATTTTGTAATAGACTGTAGTTACAATCAAATTGCCTCGTTAAATCCATCGCAAATGGCAGGACAACTTGGTTTAGATTGTAGCAACAATCCTCTGACAAGCATAAATTTCGAAAACTATTATAAGCTTGAAGGTTTAAGTTGCCAGAATACGTTATTGACGTCGTTGGATATATCTGGGAATAATCAATGTGAAAGTCTGCAGTGTTCCAATAATCCCAATCTATTTTCTTTGTTAATTAAAGATGCTGTCGATATTGATGCTGATATGGGCGATATGTGGTATTATTTTGAGTTTAACAATACTCCTAATCTGCGATATCTTTGTGTTAGTGAGAGTAGACTAGGACAGGCACAAATAAAACTTAATCAATATGGAAATACTGATTGTGCTTTAAATTCTTACTGTGATTTTAATCCGGGTTTTCCTTTTTATACAATCTCAGGATCCAATTTACTTGATTTGAATAACAATGGATGCGGGGTTGAAGACAGTCCTTTTCCCAACTTAAAATATGCGATTTCCAACTCAGCGATGACCGGGACGTTCCCATCATTTGACGGGAATTATTTTATATCTGTCTTAGCAGGTCCGCACACGATTAGTCCAGTTTTTGAAAATACATCTTATTTTATAGCGTCACCTTCCTCTTTAACAGTTAATTTTCCAACTCAGGTTAGCCCGGTGACCCAAAATTTTTGTATTACGGCATCGGGTGTTCACCCGGATTTAGAAATTATATTACTGCCATGAATTGCGCGACCAGGTTTTAATGTAACGTATTCAATTATCTATAAAAACAAAGGAACACAAACGCAATCAGGCAGCATTAGTGTTGCTTTCAATGACGCTGTTTTAGATTTTGTAATTGCCAATCCAGCTGTTTCTTCACAAATTATCAATTACTTGAATTGGGATTTTACCAATCTGCAACCTTTTGAATCAAGAAGAATTTTAGTGACTTTGAATATTAATTCTCCTTCAGAAGTGCCGCCAGTTAATGGAGGTGATATTTTAAGTTTCACTACGACAATAAACAGTTCATTGACAGACGAAACGCCAAGCGACAATACAGCTGTGTTGAATCAAATGGTTGTCAATTCCTATGACCCTAACGATAAAACCTGTTTAGAAGGAAATACAATAACACCCGAAATGGTCGGAAAAGAAGTGCATTATCTCATTCGTTTTGAAAATACCGGAACCGCCGACGCAGTAAACGTTGTGGTGAAAGATATGATCGACACCGAAAAATTCGATATCAATTCTTTGATTCCAATTGATGGAAGTCATTCGTTTGTTACTAGAATTTCCAATACTAACAAAGTCGAATTCATCTTCGAAAACATCAATTTGCCTTTTGACGATGCGAACAATGATGGTTATGTGGCTTTTAAAATCAAGACTAAACCAACATTGGTTCTCGGAGATTCCTTTAGCAATACAGCCAGTATTTATTTCGATTATAACTTTCCAATCATAACCGATCCTGCAGTAACGACCGTAGCACTTTTGGCAAAATCCGATTTTGAGTTTGAGAATTATTTCAGTATTTATCCAAATCCAGCGAATAATGTTTTGAATATCGAAACAAAGCAAACTATTGCAGTGACTTCAATCAATATCTACAATACGTTAGGACAAGTTGTTTTGGTAATTCCTAACGCGCAACAAACCAAATCCGTTGATGTTTCGAGTTTGAAAACGGGGAGTTATTTGATGAAAGTGAATTCGGATCAAGGAAGCTCGAGTGTGAAGTTTGTGAAATTGTAACCGCAAAGAGCGCAAAGTTTGTACTTCGTCAGTTCGACTTGCAGTCTCGGGTCGCAAAGGACGCAAGAGGCCTTTATACATATTTACTTAGCGACCTTAGCGCAGTTCTTCGCGAACCTTGCGGTTAATTGTTCGTAACGCATTTTAAATCAGATAAAGGTTTACATTTACTATTCAAAAATTAATCTTATGAAAAAGCTATACTTTTTATTTGTCGTTGTTTTGTTTTTTGTGAGTGGAAAGGCACAGATAATTAATTTTCCGGATACGAATTTTAAGGCGAAGTTGCTTCAGCCAGGCGTTGCGTACGACTTTGGGATGGAAAATCCTATTTCAATTGATGCCAATAGTAATGGGGAAGTTGAAGTGAGTGAAGTACAGCAGGTTTGGCGTTTAGATATTTCCAATGCCAATATTTCTGACCTTACTGGTATTTCTTATTTTACAAACCTCTCCATATTGATTTGCAACAATAATTTATTGCAAAGCATAGTTATTAATAATTCTAACTCTTTTTTGAAGGTTTTGCACTGTAACAATAACTTACTGCAAAGTATTTTAATAGATCCGTCGGTTACTTTGAGATCTTTACGCGCTTCAAATAATCAACTTGCTGTGTTGAATGTTCAGTTTGACCATATTCCCGACCCTCTTGATCCTGAATTTACAACATGGATTGAATTAAGTTACAATAATCTAACAACGTTTGCTGCAGACGGAGGTGAGTATGAAATAATAGATTGTAGTCATAATCCGCTTACAGCATTTGATTTGAATGGCTCATCTGTAAGAAATCTTAATCTAAGTCATACTTCACTTAGTTCAATAGAAGGCAGTGGTCATTTGAAGAATGCTAATTTCCAAAATTGCCAATTCTCTGTGTTAGATTTGACGAATATTACATTCGAATCGCAATGGAGAGGGAGTGAGATTTTATTGGGGAATAATATAGTTGATAAAGTAGTTTTTGGTTATTATTCAGGTCCTAGTAATCTGACTTATACTTCAACAAATTCTTCCTTTGAAACTAATTTTTATGGATGGAATTATTGTCGGCTTGATCCTCAAGATCAAGAAGCAGGAAATTTCAGGATTATTGATTGTCCCAATTTGAGTTTTTTGAGTATGAAGAATGGATCCAGTCATCAGTATATTACCTGTAATGAGACGGCCTCAGGGGAAGTTTGGACACAGAGTACCTTGCGACTGACCCTCGCCAATTGCCCAAGCCTTTCTTTTATCTGTGTGGATGAAGGAGAACAAGATCATATTCAAGAGAAAATTAATACAATGGGTTTACAAAATCAGGTTCAAGTGAATTCTTATTGTTCGTTTACTCCTGGAGGTACGTTTTATACCATAAACGGGAATACTAAATTGGATGAAAACAACAATGGCTGTGATGCGGCTGATGCCGTAATTCCTAATTTTAAGTTTTCCATCACCAATGGCACAAATACGGGCGAAATTATTTCTAATGATTCTGGAAATTATTTCATTCCTGTAACATCTGGCACGCAAACGATAACACCTTCATTTGAAAATCCAGCTTATTTTAATGTTTCTCCGTCAAATGTGTCGGTTACATTTCCGGGAGGAACTAGTCCTTTTGGCCAAAATTTCTGCGTGACTCCAAATGGTGTTCATAACGATTTAGAAATTGCTATAGTGCCAGTGGATGCCGCTAGACCAGGTTTTAACTCAACCTACAAAATCATCTACAAGAATAAGGGAAACCAAACACAATCTGGTAGCATTAGTCTTGCTTTCAATGATGCTGTTTTAGATTTTGTAAACGCCAATCCTGCTGCAGCATCACAAGTGTCCAACACGCTGAGCTGGGATTATGTCAATTTAGCTCCTTTAGAATCAAGAGAAATTTCTCTGACCACCAATACAAATTCTCCGATGGAAGTGCCGCCGGTTAATGGAGGCGATATTTTAAACTTCACTGCGTCAGTCAACAGTTCATTAACCGACGAAACACCAGGCGATAATACTTTTAATCTTAATCAAACCGTTGTCAATTCTTTCGATCCCAATGACAAAACCTGTCTGGAAGGAAGTACCATTACACCCGAAATGGTCGGAAAAGATGTACATTATATGATTCGTTTTGAAAATACTGGAACCGCCGACGCAGTAAACGTCGTGGTGAAAGATATGATCGACACGACAAAATTCGATATCAATTCGCTGATTCCAATTGATGGTAGTCATCCTTTTGTAACCAGAATTGACAACACCAACAAAGTCGAATTTATTTTTGAAAACATCAATTTGCCTTTTGACGATGCGAACAATGATGGTTATGTGGCTTTTAAAATCAAGACTATACCAACATTGGTTCTCGGAGATTCGTTTAGTAACACGGCAAGTATATATTTCGATTATAACTTTCCAATCATAACCGATCCTGCAGTGACAACCGTAGCAGTTTTGGCAAAATCCGATTTTGAGTTTGAGAATTATTTCAGTATTTATCCAAATCCAGCCAATGACGTTTTAAATATCGAAACGAAGCAAACTATTGCAGTGACTTCAATCAATATCTACAATACATTAGGACAAGTTGTTTTGGTGATTCCGAACGCGCAACAAACCAAATCCGTTGATGTTTCGAGTTTGAAAACGGGGAATTATTTGATGAAAGTGAATTCGGATAAAGGAAGCTCAAGTGTGAAGTTTGTGAAATTGTAACCGCAAAGAGCGCAAAGTTTGTACTTCGTCAGTTCGACTTGCAGTCTCGGGTCGCAAAGGACGCAAGACGTCTTTATACATATTTACTTAGTGACCTTAGCGCAGTTCATGGCGTGCCTTGCGGTTAGTTATTCGTAACGCATTTTAATTCAGATAAAGGCTTACATTTACTATTCAAATTAAAATCCTATGAAGAAGATTTACTTTTTATTTGTCGTTGTTTTGTTTTGTGTGAGTGGAAAGGCTCAGATTATTAATTTTCCTGATGCCAATTTTAAGGCGAAGTTGCTACTTCTAGGCACAGCAACCGACGTTAATGGAATTTGGTTTCCGATAGATTCTAATGGGAATGGGGAAGTGGATCAATCAGAAGCGGCGAACATCTATAAATTGGATTTATACAATGCCAACATCACTGATTTGTCAGGTATTGAGTTTTTCGTAGGCTTGCGCGAATTGTACTGCCCATCGAATAATTTAACGCAACTTTCCATAGGATCCTTAACGAATCTTGTTAAGTTAACTTGTGGTCAAAATCCATTACAATCCTTAGATCTTACAGGATTGAATAATCTTAAGGAGGTGCAATGTCATTGGACGATGATAAATAACTTTACCCTCTGTGACTGCCCTAATCTTGAGACGTTTGGCCTTAGTCAAAGTCAATTGACTACTTTTTCTATTGCAAATCGCCCAAACCTTACGTATTTGAACCTCGGTCATAATGAGTTGGTTAATTTGCAAATTACCAATTGCGACAATCTTGAGATGTTATGGATTCGGGAGAACCACTTGTCTGATTTGGATTTTAATTCGTTTCCCAATTTGGAGACTTTAAATGTTATGTACAATCTTTTTACAACACTTGATGTGTCAAGTTTGACCCATCTGACTACTTTTTATGCATCTGGTAATTATTTAGCAACTTCACTCAATATCAAAAACGGAAGTATGGAAAACAACTTAGAATTTGATTATATATCGAATTTACATTTCGTTTGTGCTGATGATTCGCAAATAGATAGTGTGCTTTCATTGGCTTCCCAATATCAATATGCCGATTGTGTTATTAATTCTTATTGTTCATTCACTTCTGGAGGGGTTACTTATGATGTCGGTGGTGAAACCAGATATGATTTTGATAACAATGGATGCAGTAATACCGATCTGATTTACCCATCTTTAAGATTATCAGTGACAGATGGAGTCAATTCAGGAGGGCTTATTGCCAATGCCAGCGGGAACTACATGATTACTGTACCGGCAGGAAATTACACGATTGCGCCAATCCTCGAAAACCCAACTTATTTTACAACTTCACCAGCCTCATTAATTGTAGATTTTCCTATACAGACAAGCCCGGTGCAACAAAATTTCTGCATAACGCCAAATGGCATTCACCATGATCTTGAGATAACGCTACTGCCGCAGACTGTTGTGCGTCCTGGATTTGATGTGAACTATAAAATTATATATAAAAATAAGGGAACCCAAACACAATCCGGAACTATTAGTTTTACTTTTAATGATGCTGTTTTAGATTTAATAAATGCAAATCCAATAGTTTCTTCACAAGCTATCAACGCCTTAAATTGGAACTTTACAGATTTGCAACCTTTTGAATCGAGAGAAATTGCATTAACTTTAAATGCAAATTCTCCGATGGAAATTCCGCCCGTGAATGGTGGAGATATTTTAAACTTCACTGCTTCAGCCAACAGTTCATTAACCGACGAAACGCCAGACGATAATACGTTTAATCTTAATCAAACCGTCGTCAATTCTTTCGATCCCAACGACAAAACCTGTCTAGAAGGAAGCACCATTACACCCGAAATGGTTGGAAAAGATGTACATTATATGATTCGCTTTGAAAATACCGGAACAGCCAATGCGGAAAACGTTGTGGTGAAAGATATGATCGACATGACAAAATTCGATATCAATTCGCTGATTCCTGTTGATGGAAGTCATCCTTTTGTCACCAGAATTACAAATACTAACAAAGTCGAATTTATTTTCGAAAACATCAACTTGCCTTTTGATGATGCGAATAATGATGGATATGTAGCATTTAAAATCAAGACCAAACCAACATTGGTAGTCGGTGATTCATTTAGCAATACGGCCAGTATTTATTTCGATTATAACTTTCCAATCATTACTAATACAGCCACTACAACGTTAGCTCTTTTGGCTAATTCCGATTTTGAGTTTGAGAATTATTTCAGTATTTATCCAAATCCAGCCAATGACGTTTTAAATATCGAAACGAAGCAAACTATTGCAGTGACTTCAATCAATATCTACAATACATTAGGACAAGTTGTTTTGGTGATTCCGAACGCGCAACAAACCAAATCCGTTGATGTTTCGAGTTTGAAAACTGGGAATTATTTGATGAAAGTGAATTCGGATAAAGGAAGCTCGAGTGTGAAGTTTGTGAAATTGTAAAATTTATTTTTCAATGATAGATTGTACCAACTCTTTATAACTCCTACCAATAGGTATTTGCTTATTATTGATTTCTACATCGGTGGCAGAAAAAGCATCAATTCTGTTTTTGGCTACAATAAACGAACGATGAATACGTAGGAAATGACTTTTCGGAAGTATTTCTTCTATTTGGCTCAATTGAAATTTAACAGGTATCGATTTGTTTGTAGTAAAAACATGAATATATTCTTTGACACTTTCAATATAAAGTATGTCATCAAAATACACTTTCACTTTCTTTTTGCTGACATTAAAGAAAATAGATGCTCTTTCATTTTCTATTGTTGTTACTGCTGTTGGTGATTTTTCAATTGGTTGTTTCAATTTATTTACAGCCACCAAAAACCGATTAAAGGCAATGGGTTTCATGAGGTAGTCAACCACATTGCATTCATATCCTTGCAATGCATATTCGTGGTAAGCTGTAGTAATGATGATGTTTGGCGGATTTTTTAGTGTTTGTATAAAATCAAATCCTTTCAATTTGGGGAGATTAATATCCAAAAAAATCAAGTCAATTTTTTCTTTTTGCAAAATATCCAAGGCATAAATGGCATCTTCACATATCCCAATTAGATTTAAAAAAGGAACCTGAGCAATGTAATCCTTTAAAATTTCAGCCGCCAAAGGTTCGTCTTCGACTATGATACAATTATATTTTTCCATCGTTTAGATTTATGTGGAGTTGTACAATAAATGCATGGGAGTTGTTGTCTATCGTTAACTGATGCGTAGGATAAATAAGTTCCAGTTGGCGCTTGATATTGCTTAACCCAATTTTATCACCAACTTCATCAGCAGTAGTTTGATTCGTCTGTTCGCTATCGTTCAAGCCTTCTTTTGAGTTTTTTATTTCATAAATAAGCTCCTTGTCTTTCAGTGTAAGTTCAACAGCAATATAACTTCGAAATCTGGATTCGCCTGCACCATGTTTAAATGCATTCTCTACAAACGGCAATAATATTAAAGGCGCTATTTTTTCTTTGTAATCATCTATCGAATGATTAAAAATAACGTCCAATCTATCGGTGTAACGCAATTTCTCTAATTCGATATAGTCATTGATGATTCGAATTTCTTTTTCAATTTCAATGGATTCATTGGAGGTTTCGTAAAGCATATATCTTAACATGCTAGATAGTTTCATGACAACATCGGCAGTTTTATCCGATTTTTTTCTTGCTAAACCATAAATGTTGTTTAAAGTATTAAAAAGGAAATGCGGATTGGATTGTGCTTTTAAGAACTGTAATTCTATTTCTAATTTCTTTTTTAATAATTCTTGTTCCGCTATTTTTTGCTTGATGTTTAATCGAATCAGTTTTATAGAAATCGCGATGCCGCTGACAAATGCTAAAATAAAAAACCAATAGCTAATACTCTTGAGTGATTGGAGGCTTGTCCATAGGTCATCCGTTTTTTCTTTATAAATCAATCCGTACACAATCACTTGATTGGCAAGAATAGAACAAAAGAGCGCCACTGTAAATAGGGCAATAACCACTACAGCAGTCCTAAAAATAGACCATTGTTTGGATAAGAATCTATCTGTTGTATAAAATAAAGCGTAAACCAACGGAATTTTGATGCTAACGAAAACCAATTGAACCAAAATAATTTCCAGCAATATTCTGATGCCACTTATATTAAATGAACTGGAATCAAAATTTAGATAACTCTTATAAAGTACATACAAGACCCAAAAGGCAATATGATAGAATATTCTTTTACGCATAAATCAAAAGTAAGCAATATTATTTTTGGTAAAAAGCAAAACAATCAGGTGCACGGTTTTGCACTACGAACAACAGGTTTTGACTCATGAAATGCATCGGTGCGCTTTTCTCGGTTTTAATAATACTATAAATGGTTGTCAATAGATACACAAAGAAGAGCAATAGAAATTCAATTAATTTTAAGTTGATAATCAACTAAAAAACAATTAGACATGAAAAAATTAGACAACAAATCATTGATGGTAGCAGCATTTTCAATTATAGTATTTAGTCATAATTTGATTTGTGCACAGACCTTTGCTAAGGTGACAACTGGCGCTGTGGTAACAACTCCCGGAGATTCGAGAAGTGTCAATTGGGTTGACATCAACAACGATAACCTTCCCGATTTATTTATTTCTAACGGAAAAGCGGGTGGTCAAAACAACATGCTTTATCTTAATCAAGGAAACGGAACTTTCAACTCCATACTTAATGATCCTATCGTTCTCGATAACAAACCTAGTGATGGAGCAACGTTTGCCGATTGTGACAACGATGGAGATCTTGATGCCTATGTGGTCAATTGGTATAACGAAGACAATCTTTTCTATGCGAATGATGGTAATGGAAATTTTACCCAAATTACTGCCGGCTCCGTAGCAGATTCTAATGGTTATAGTGAAACTGCCGCTTGGGGCGATTATGATAATGATGGTTTGCTTGATTTGTATGTGACACGAAGCGGGCCGTCTGTCGCTACCAGAAGAAATCTGTTGTTTCACAATGACGGCGGAAACAGTTTTACGAAGATTACTACTGGTGACTTAGTTACAAATGCTTTCTTTTCGAGAAGCGTCAATTGGACCGATATCGATGACGATGGGTTGCTTGATGTTTTTGTGACCAATGAAGGCAATGCCAATGAGAACTTATACCACAACGATGGAGGCGGGAATTTCACAAGAATCACAACGGGAGATCTACTCAATAACGGTGGCAAAACGATGAGCAGCAGTTGGGCTGATTATGACAATGATGGCGATCTCGATGTTTATCTTGCCAATGACCAGTCGAATAATGCGCTTTTCAGAAACGACGGTAATTTGGTCTTTACCAAAATGGTTAGCGATCCGGTTTCTAATACCAATTCGCATTCCTTCAGTTCTGCATGGAGTGACATTGACAATGATGGGGACCTCGATTTGTTTGTCACCAATAGTTACAATACAACTCCAGATTTACTAAATAATTTCCTCTATATCAACAATGGCAACGGCACCTTTACCAAAAATGAAACTGAAGTAGTAACCACCGACCAATCGTGGTCTTACGGCTGTGCCTTTGGGGATTATGACAATGACGGATTCGAAGATTTAGCGGTAGCGACCGTCGCGTTCAATGGTGTAGACACTCCTGATTTTCTATACCACAACAATGGAAACAGCAATCATTGGATTACGATTAAACTCGTCGGAACGTCGACTAATAAATCGGCTATAGGTACTAAAATTCGTGTCAAAGCTACTATCAACGGCGTTTCAGTTTGGCAAATGCGCGAAGTATCGGCACAAACTTCCTACAATGGGCAAAATGATTTGCGCGTACATTTCGGTTTGGGCGATGCAACAATTATAGAAGAAATTAGAGTAGAATGGTTTTCTGATATCGATGAAACGTATTTGAATGTGCCAGGCAATCAATTTATTAGTATTGTTGAAGGTAGTGGAATTTTGGGTTTGAATACGGCCACGATGGCAAATGATATCCAGATTTATCCCAACCCTGTAATATCAGATTTGAATATTGTTAGCAATGAAAATGAAGTTGATTCAATCAATATCTACAATACGTTAGGGCAAGTTGTTTTAGTAATTCCAAATGCGCAACAAACAAAGTCGGTAGATGTTTCGAATTTGAAAACGGGGAGTTATTTGATGAAAGTGAATTCGGATAAAGGAAGTTCGAGTGTGAAGTTTATAAAGTTCTAATTGTTGTTTCGAAATATTTCGATATCATATTTTTATTCGCTTAGCATTTTATTGCTGCTAAAGTCTTTTATCAAAGTTATAGTGTGTTAAGTACTGAAAACAAAACCTTTTGCCTTCAATAAATTGGAATCCAATGCAAATGAGAAAAATATTTTTAGGAATTACGATAATGACACTTTGTAGTTCTTGTAAGACACAACATGAACGTGCCATTCAGAAAAACAAATTTGAACAAAAAGCCAATCCAATTGCCGACCCTGATCTGTTTATTGGAAAACACAAGGCAAAAGCAATGGTTTTAGGAGTATTCCATTTTGATAACCCCGGATTGGATAGTTATAAACCTAAATACGCATTTAACATACTTGAAAAAAAAAGACAAGAAGAATTGGAAATACTTCTTAAGCAAATTGCTGAATACAAACCAACTAAAATCCTAGTGGAATGGGACAGAATTCAAAGTGATAGCATTACTAACGAACGTTATCTAGAATATTTTAACGGAACTTTTAGCATAGACAATAAAAGTAATGAAGTGTATCAGCTTGGTTTCAAGCTTGCTAAAAAATTGGGACACAAAAAGATATACTGCTCAGACGCTTCTGCTGAGTGGTTTGGCGTGAAACTGGATTGGGACAACTATGATTTAGCGGCTTATTTAAAATCAAAAGGGCAATATGATAAAAGCACTCGTTATGATTTTCAAGCGTTTTACGAATTGAATGACTCATTAAAAAACTGTACAAACATTAACTGAACATTTAGCTATGCTCAATAGTCCTAAAAACAGACTAAAAGACCATCAGGCATATTTAACTGAAATGATATTAGAAGGATCTGGAGATAATTATTTAGGAGCAGATGCTGTGGCAAAATGGTATAGAAGGAACTTGAGAATTTTTGCCAATACATACGATTTTACGGATTTTGAGAGCGAAGAAAGATTGTTGCTTATTTATGGTTCAGGGCACGTTTGGCAGCTAAGGCAACTTTTTATGGACTCTCCAGATTTTGAATATGTCGAACTAAATGAATACCTGAAGAAATGAAAACTGTTGCCAACAACACCTACCCAAAAGTGGCGGTTCAGTGGTTAAATAAAGCTTTAATTTTTATTATCTCGATTTTGACTGAAGTAAGTGGACAGAAATTTCGAAAGTATAAGTTAATTAAATTTCTTGAGACAAAACTATTTTAAATTCTTAAATTTATTTTTACAAATAACACTAAAATTATTAATTATGAAAAATCCAGTAGGTTGGTTTGAAATAGCAACTACCAATTTAGAACGAGCAAAAAAATTCTACCAAGATGTTTTGAAATTCATTTGGAATTTATTGATTTTCCCGATTCACCGATGTATATGATGGGTTCTGGAAATGCCGACTCAGGAGCTGGAGGGGCTTTAGTTCTTTCAAAAGAGAACGTACCCTCGAGCGACGGTACAATTGTTTATTTTTCCTCTGAAGATGTAGCCATTGAAGCAGGTCGAGTGGAATCTGCTGGAGGTAAATTACTTTTTCCGAAAATGAGTATCGGGGAATTTGGGTTTATCTCTCAATTTATTGATTCTGAAGGAAATCGAATTGGACTACATTCGCATAAGTAAGCAACAAGAAACCGTTGACTTTTTCTTAGTTTGAAGTGGAAAGATTATTTGATTAAGATCAGATACTAAATTTTAATCCACAAATGTGTTCACTGCATAGCGTCTATTGGAGTTATTAGTTTCGAAAACACAACGAGCAAAATACGTCAAAGTTTCAAGTTTGAAAACAGGAAATTATTTGATGAAAGTAAATTCGAATAAAGGGATTTCGTGTGTGAAGTTTGTGAAACTTTAACTGGAAATCATATAAAAAAATTAACCGCAGATTCGCAGATTGATTAAAAAATCTGTGAATCTGCGGTTGTTTTTTATACTTAGCGACCTTTGCGGTTAAACCCTAAATCCCCAAATAATTACTCGGACTAATCGCCAACAATTCTTTCTTAATCGCTTTTGAAACTTCCAAAGTTTCGATGAAGTCATGAATTGCTTTTTTGTCGATGGTGGTGTTCGTGCGCGTTAAACCTTTCAGCGCTTCGTATGGATTAGGATAACCTTCGCGACGCAAAATCGTTTGAATCGCTTCAGCAACGACCGCCCAATTTTTGTCTAAATCTTCGGCAATTTTGGCTTTGTTTAATAGCAGTTTGTCTAAACCTTTCAAAGTAGATTCAAAAGCAATCAACGTATGTCCAAACGGAACGCCTATGTTTCTCAAAACTGTACTGTCAGTCAAATCGCGTTGCAATCGAGATAAAGGCAATTTTGCAGCGAGATGTTCAAAAATAGCGTTGGCCATTCCCAAATTTCCTTCCGAATTTTCAAAGTCGATGGGATTGACTTTATGTGGCATCGCCGATGAACCAATCTCTCCAGCTTTGATTTTTTGTTTGAAATAATCCATCGAAACGTATGTCCAAATGTCGCGATCTAAGTCGATGATGATGGTATTGATTCGCTTTAACGCATCGAAAAACGCCGCAAAATGATCGTAATGTTCTATTTGTGTGGTTGGAAATGAGTGATGTAAGCCTAACGTTTCTTCAACAAATTTATTCCCAAACTTGCGCCAATCGATTGATGGATAAGCCACATGATGTGCATTGTAATTACCAGTTGCGCCACCAAACTTAGCGGCAAAAGGCACATTAAATAACAATCGCATTTGCTCTTCCAAACGCTCGACAAAAACGGCAATTTCTTTCCCTAATCGGGTAGGAGAGGCAGGCTGTCCGTGGGTTCTAGCCAAAAGTGGAATATCACTCCATTCATCACTTAAGTCTTTCAATTTGCTCACTAACGCAATCAAAGACTTCAAATAAACTTCCTGAAAAGCGTCTTTCGTCGATAATGGAATCGCAGTGTTATTGATATCTTGCGAAGTCAATCCAAAATGGATGAATTCTTTATACGCCGCCAATCCTAACGCATCGAATTTGTCTTTAATAAAATACTCGACTGCTTTCACGTCGTGGTTGGTGATTTTCTCTGTTTCTTTGATAACTTGAGCGTCTTCGCTGGTAAAATTCAAATACAAGTTTCGCAGTGATTCAAAAACACCCACTTGAATTCCTTTGAGCTGTGGTAGCGGCAATTCACAAAGTGCGATAAAATATTCCACTTCCACCAAAACGCGGTATTTGATTAAAGCTTCTTCGGAAAAATACGCGGAAAGCGCTTGTGTCTTGCTTCTGTATCGCCCGTCAATTGGAGAAACAGCGTTGAGTTCGTGTAAAGGATTCATGGCAGTAGTGTTGTTGTTTTTGAAAGCCCAAAGATAAAGAGAAATATCCGGAATTGAATTTTAGATTTTCAATTTTTAAGGAGCTAGTTCCCGCTGTTCGCTATATCTTTTCCTGGCTAAAGGAGCCAGCAAAAGGATGCCGCTGCCATCGGGGCTAGGGCCGCGGTTTTCAAAAGACCGTCCACCAATTGAAGATTGATGTCAGCCCAAGCCAATCAACCAACAACCTAGAACGTACAACCTACATCTTACAACTTACAACCAAAACTACAACAGTTTCCCCAACTCTTTCGCCACGATTCTCATTCCGTTTGAACCCGTCGTAGCAATAATTTTAAGATTGCTCGGAGCATTAGAGATCGTCGCTGGATGCGGATCGATATAGTATATCGGAATATTGTTTTTCGTGTAATGGAGCAAACCAGCGGCTGGATAGACTTGCAACGAAGTGCCGATCACAATCAATACTTCTGCTTTTTGAACTAACGAAATCGCGGCGTCGAGTGCGGGAACCGCTTCGCCAAACCAAACAATGTGAGGTCGAAATTGGTAGCCGTCTGGATCAACATCGCCCCATATGAGATCGTGCTGCCAATCGATGATGTGGTTTTCATTGCCTGTAGAACGTACTTTAAATAGCTCGCCGTGCAAGTGCAAAACGTTTGAACTTCCGGCTTGTTCGTGGAGATTGTCCACGTTTTGGGTAATGATATGCACGTCGAAATCATTTTCTAGTTCCGCCAAAATCTGATGTCCTTGGTTGGGTTTGACTTCATGCAATTGTCTTCGACGTTGGTTATAGAAATCGAGAACTAGTTCAGGATTCCGCTGAAAACCTTCAGGAGTGGCGACATCCGTGACGTTGTGCCCTTCCCACAATCCGTCGCTATCGCGGAAGGTTTTGATGCCGCTCTCTGCGGAGATGCCGGCGCCGGAAAGGATGACGAGTTTCTTTTTCATGGGATAAATAGGGAAATTTACGTACGCCTTGTTTGACACGCTTGCTTTGGACGCTTCGCTTTGCACGTTGGATTATTCGACACGGCTGCGCCTTTTAGAGAGGAAAGGTAGGAGATGCGCCTAGAGTTTGGGGATTAAATCTAAAAGCCGCAGGGCGAGTCTGTAGCGAAGCGTGTCCAAAGCGCAGCGTGTCTAACAGGCCTAGCCGTATCCAAAAAAAAACTATTTTTGGCAAAATTATTTACGCATGACCAACCTCGCATATCTAGAATACCTCGAAGGATTTTTAACGGAAAGCCGCAAAGCCAAATTCCTAAGAGTTTTGGCTACACGCACCAATCACTTTACCGTGGCGATTGAAGATGTTTTTCAACTGCACAATACCAGTGCGGTGATGCGAAGTTGTGAGGTTTTTGGGATTCAGCAATTGAATGTTGTGGAAGAGAAGTTTGGGAAGAGCATCGACAAGGAAATTGCGATGGGCGCCCAGAAATGGGTGGATGTCAATCGGTTTGAGAGTATTTCGGATTGTATTGATAATTTAAAATCAAAAGGTTATCGCATTATTGCAACCACGCCACATGAGAATGATTGTTTGTTGGATGATTTTGATATTGCGCAACCAGCGGCTTTATTTTTTGGTACGGAGCGCGATGGACTTTCGAAAGAAGTTCTAGATCAAGCAGATGGGTTTTTGAAAATTCCTATGGTTGGTTTTACGGAGAGTTTGAATATTTCTGTTTCGGCGGCGATTATTATTCAGAACTTGATGGGTCGCTTGCATCAATCGGAAATTGCATGGCAACTTTCGGAAGATGAAATTGTAGAAAAGCGTTTGGATTGGGCTCGAAAATCGATTAAAGATATTAAGAGAATTGAGGCGCGGTATTTTCAAACGAGGCTCTAAGGTGAGAAGGTTCTAAGGCGCTAAGGTTGTTAGGGATCAAATGTAAGAGTTGTTTTAAGGATTTTGAAACCCTAGCCCCGATAGCAGTGGAAAGCCCGGAACGCAGTGAGGACTTGCAACGTATAGCGGGAAATAGCTTCTAAAAAAAACTTAGCAACTTAGCAACTATTTCTTCTTCAACACTTTATAATCTTCGTAACAGCCGCTAATGGCATCCATGATTTGAAGATCGTTCGCCGTTTTGATAAAGGATTCGGAGTAATTGCAATGGTCTAAGATTTCCGCAATTTCTTTCTTGTCGATGCCTAAAAGCACTGCGAGTGTTTCTCGATCAAATTTAGATTCCAGCAGATTTCGTACGGTTTCGTCTTTTTTGATTTGCTTTAGCCGCTTCAGTTCTGTACCTTTTTTTCCGAAAAAATTATATAATTTATCGGCGGGATTAAACATCGAACCCAAGATATTCCCAAACGCATTCGGAGCATATTCGCCCGCTTCGTAACCTTGCGGCAATCCTGAAATGCTGTAGCGGTAGTTGCTTGGATTTGGAATTAGTTTAGAATCGACTTCCAGATAACCCGTCAAATAATAAGGTTGAATGATAATTTCTTCTAAGGCAATTGCCTTTTCCGTCATTTGAATTTTGGTGGTTTTGTTTTTGATCCAGTCGTTGGTGACTCTAATTTTTAACGATTGATACCCAATGTACGAAAGCAGTAAAGTGTCACTGACACTCACACTAATTTCGAAATAACCTTTATCATCGGAAACCGAACCGACCACTTTGTTGAGGTTGATGATGTTTACGGACGAGATGGGAAGATTGGTATTGTCGTTGAAAATAGTACCAGAAACTTTAGAGATTTCTTCTTGTCCTTGAGAAAAAGAAAGTAGTGACTGCAGGAAAAAAAGAAAGACTACAAGATATCGCATAAGGGATTTTAAAGGTTTAAAAGTAGTAAAACGCCCTGTGATATTTTGTAGTCTTTGTTATTATTATAAGAAAATTAACAAAAAGAATTAGCTCTTTCTTGGTCTTCTTTCTCTAGGTGTGTCTGAAGAACCTTCTGAACGTCTTGGCGCTCTTTCAGAAAATCCGCCTGGTCTAGGTGCATCTGAACGTCGGGGTGCGCGTTCGGAAGAAAAACCACCTTCTCTTCTTGGTGCAGCAGAACCTCTTGATTCGCTTCGTCCGCCGAAACCGCCTTCACGAGGTGCTCTGTCTGAAAATCCACCTTCTTTTCTAGGTCCAAATCCACCGCTTCTCGGCGCTGAACTTCTATCGCTGCGGAAACCGCCGCCACCAGAACTTCTTCCGCCACCAAAGCTTTTTCTTTCACCGCCGAAACCACCACCAGAACTTCTTCCGTTGTGATCACGTCTTCCGCCACCGTCATTTTTAGAAATTTCTACGTTGATGCGACGACCTTCTAAAGTAACGTTGTTTAAAACATCCATGACTTTATCGGTAAATTCAGGATCGGTATTAAAGAAAGAGAATCCTTCTTTGACATCTACTTTGTATACATCATCGCGACCTAAGTCTAAGGTTTCTTTTAGATAATCTTTCAAAGTCATCCAATCGAAATTGTCTCTAGATCCGATGTTGACGAAGTAACGCACCGCACCTCCGTTATTAGATTCTCTTGGTTCTCGATCGTCTCTTTCACGACGGTCATTTCCAGAAGATTGTGAAGACAAATCACGTGTCTTTTTGTAGTAATTGATGAATCGATTGAATTCGACAGATACCATTTTCTTGATCAATTCTTCTTTCGATAATCCTTCCAAAACATTGTTGATGGCTGGAAGATAGTTGTCGATTTCGTGATCAACTTCAGTATCTTTAATTTTATTGGCTAAGTGCAACAATTGAATTTCACAGATTTCAATTCCAGATGGGATTGTTTTCTCTTCAAATTTTTGTTTGATGATTCTTTCAATTGATGAAATCTTGCGTATTTCACTTTTGGTCACAATCACAATCGAAGTTCCTAATTTTCCTGCACGACCTGTTCGGCCTGAACGGTGGTTGTAGGTTTCGATTTCGTCCGGCAATTGATAATTGACTACGTGTGTAATGTTATCAACGTCAATTCCACGTGCAGCAACGTCAGTAGCTACTAGCATTTGAATTTGTCTTCCACGGAAAGATTTCATTACCGAATCACGTTGTGCTTGGGATAAATCTCCGTGTAAAGCCGCAGCGTTGTAACCGTCTTCGATTAATTTTTCAGCGACTTGTTGGGTATCTCTTTTGGTTCTACAAAATACGACTGAGAAGATATCTGGATTCGCATCTGCCAATCTTTTCAATGCTTCGTAACGATCTCTGGCATTCACTAAATAAAACTCATGAGAAACGGTTGCTGAACCAGAGTTCTTCGCGCCGACAGTAATTTCCTGTGGGTTTTCCATGAATTTTTTTGCGATACGTGCTACTTCTTGCGGCATCGTTGCTGAGAATAACCATTGTACTTTTTTCTTCTGGAGTATCGGATAAGATCGAAACGATGTCTTCATAGAATCCCATGTTGAGCATTTCGTCTGCTTCGTCTAGTACGCAGTAATCGATGCCTTTGATATTAACCAAACCTCTGTTGATCATATCTTGCATTCTACCTGGAGTTGCCACAATGATTTGAGCGCCTCTTTTGATTTCTCTTGCTTGTTCTGTAATGCTTGCACCACCGTAAATGGCTACGACATTAATACCTTTTTCATATTTCGAATAGAGTTTAATCTCATTCGTAATTTGTAAGCAAAGCTCACGGGTTGGGGATAAAATTAACGCTTGCGTATTTCTATTGTTAGCATCAATTTTTTGGATCAGCGGAAAACCAAATGCAGCGGTTTTCCCAGTTCCTGTTTGGGCTAACGCTACTAAGTCTGTGTCTTGTTCCAATAGCATTGGAATCGCTTTTTCCTGTACTTCGGTCGGATTCTCAAATCCTAGATCGATAATCGCACGTTGTAGCGACTCACTCAATCCTAATTGTTCAAATTTGTTCATTATTTATTTTTAAATTCGGTGCAAAAGTAAGGCGAATAAATGGAATAATCTAATCGAAAAATGAGATTTAGCTTTTTATTAATTATTGAAAATCAATGAGATATGATTATTATTTTGAATTCTTAATTTTGAATTTCTAATTTGACGTTTACTATGAAGGAATTGGAATTGATTTTTGATTTGAAATCAATGTTCATAACTCAAAAAATCAATGAGCTGTTTCGTGGCTTTGCCTCGATGACTGATTTGTCCTTTTTGTTCGAGCGTCAACTCGGCAAAGGTCTCCGTGAAACCAATCGGTTGAAAAATTGGATCATAGCCAAATCCTTGGTTGCCCATTTTTTCTAAAGTAATTTTTCCCTCTGCAATACCGGTAAAAAGATGTTGTTTTCCGTTGAGGTTTAAAGCGATGACCGTTTTGAATTGCGCGTTTCTATTGGCTTGATTGTCTAGGTTTTTCAGAAGTTTATCCATATTATCGGCGGCGTTTCGTTGTGGGCCAGCATAGTGTGCAGAATCGACTCCGGGTTCACCATGCAAAGCTTCTACTTCCAAACCAGTATCGTCTGCGAAACAATCATAGCCATATTTTTCGGTGACGTAATTGGCTTTTTGAATGGCATTTCCTTCAATGGTATTGGCCGTTTCCGGAATATCTTCCAAACAGCCAATACTTTCGAGACTCATGATTTCGATCGAATTTGGCAGCATCGATTGTACTTCCTTTATCTTATTGAGATTATTGGTCGCGAAGACGAGTTTTGTTTTCATTTTTCCTTATAATTTAGTTCGAAATTTACAATAAAAAAAGGCGCTTCGTTGAGAAGCACCTTTTGAATTTATGAAGTAAAGATTTATTTTACCACTAATTTTCTTGTCACACCTGAACCAGTTCTGATGAAATAGATTCCAGAGTGGAAAGATTTAGTATCGATACTATTTGTGTTTTTCGCTGTCAAAACCAATTTACCTAAAGTGTCAAAAACTTCAACATCTTGAGTTTGGTTAAACGTTACGATTTCTTTGTTAGAAGGATTTGGTGATACTTTAAATTCGTTTGAGTTTGTTTCGAATTGGGAAACGCTTAAAGTTTCATTGCTTGACACGGTTACCATGTCAAATCTCACAGTTCCGCCAGTTCCAGCAGAGTAAACATTCGTTGAACGTGCAGCAACATAATCGCCAACAACAGGGTCAAATGCGCTCACAATCTTAAATCCAACAAAAGGATTGTTATTCAATTCAGCTACGGTAGATACGTCAACAGTTCTGTTGTTGTACCAAGTATCACCGGTACCAGTTGCTTCTGGGGTAACAGTAAAAGTTTGGGCTTCAACCCATACAGGAATCGGTGCTTCGTTATCTGTAGTATACAAAACAACGTAAGTATTGCTAGCAGAATTACTCAAACGTTGTTCAAATTTGAAAACGATGCCTGCTTGACCTAATGTGCTAACATTAAATTGAACGCCACGAACTTTATTGTCTGTTCCTGCCGGTGCGTAACCAGCAGTTTGCCAGCCAAAATTTGTAGCAACAGGCTCAGTTTCTATGGTACCTGGTGAAGCATTTCCAGCTGAAAAAGCACCAGTTGTTCCTCCGATTAGTTCTGCAGTTCCTGCACCAACAGAAACTAAAGGCGATGATCCACCTCCTGGTACGTCAGTAGCAGAAGGTCCATTAAAATTCCATTGTGCTATAGTAGCTTGCCCCCAAGAAGTGGTGGAAACCAATAAAGCAATA
This sequence comes from Flavobacterium sp., assembly GCA_016714905.1. Lineage (GTDB taxonomy): Bacteria > Bacteroidota > Bacteroidia > Flavobacteriales > Flavobacteriaceae > Flavobacterium. The sequence continues at coordinate 1,737 of JADKBW010000002.1, read as the reverse complement.
GCAACAAGTTTTAATACATTGTAATTTGTCTTCATATTTTTTCTTTTTAATTTTCGGCTAAATTATTAATTATTATTGAATTGAAATTTATTTTCGATGTACTGCACATATATTACTATGAAAAACTTTTTAACAAGATATTGAATTATCAAATTTTACTTGTTTTTTTTAAAGTTTCAATTTTATAGACTTTAAATTTTGTTCATAACTGATATTTTTAACAAATATTCTTTGAAATTTTGGTTGTTAAGTTTTCGTTATCATCGATTAAATACCGATAAAATCGATTAAGTTTAAGTGTTGACAAAAATTAACAATTACTTTATATAAACTACTTCCTTTCAGATAAATAATATATATTTTTGCGGCAACTCAATTTTAATTCAATATGAAAAATACACTACTTTTTAAGAAAGTAAACACCTTTATGTTTTGGTGTGTTGCTGTATTGCTTTTATCCATCTCTAATAAAGGATACGGGCAACTACTTGTGGAGAACTTTAGTTACTCTACTCCAGGGAATCTTCAAATTGCTGCAACTCCCAATTGGGCTGCTCATAGCGGAACTAGTAACTACGTTCAGTATACCAACACGGGGCTTACTTTTGCAGGTCACGCAGGTTCTGGAGTAGGTGGTGCTGCAACTACGGCAACATCCGGCGTTGGTGACCACAACAGAACTTTTACCTCGCAGAATTCTGGGACGGTTTATATGAGCTGTTTGGTAAATATTAGTGCCGTTGGTACTTCAGCAGATTATTTTATACATTTTAATTCAGCAAGTTTTGCCGCTAGAGTAGGAGCTGTAACAAGTGGTACTAATTTGCGATTTGGTATTAGCAAAGCAGGTACTCCGACTATAGTAACGACAACTAATTTTGCGTTAGGAACGACCTATATGTTGGTAGTGAAATACACCTTTATTGCGGGTGCTACTAATGATACTGTTGATTTATGGGTATTGCCAGCATTTGCCTCAAGTGAAGCTTCAGCTGGAGCACCCTTGCAATCGACTTTAGTAGGTACCGATGCTGCTTCATTAAGTGCAGTTTGTATACGGCAAGGAAGCACTGTTCCTGCTGCGACTATCGATGCTTTTCGTGTGGGAACCTCTTGGGCAGATATTGCACCTGCAGCAAGTTTGATTAACAGCGGAAACAATTATGCAGCTACTGCATTCTCGACTACATATGGAACTGCTTCCTCGAGTGAATCGTTTTTGGTAACAGGATCTTTATTAACGAATGATGTAGTAGCAACTGCTCAAACAGGTTTTGAAGTTTCGAGAAGTGATGTGGTTTCTTATGGTCCAACTGCAACATTTACTGCCGCTGAAGCCAATGCAGGGACACTTTCTGTTTTGGTTCGTTTGAAAGATAATGCGAATGCTGGAAATTACAACACCCAAAACGCCGTGGTCCTTTCGAGTAGCCCGGCAGCGAATGTCAATATTGTTACTTCTGCTTCTGGAAATACGGTGACGCCACTTGGCTTAACGATTAGCGGTCTTAGTTCTCAAGATAAGATTTTCGATGGAAATACTGCAGCAACTTTGTTAGGATCAGCAACTTTAAACGGGGTGTTGTTTTCTGATGATGTGTCGTTAAGCGGATCAGCTGTTGCTAATTATTCTTCTGCTGCTGTCGGAGGTCCTTATGTCGTGACTGTTACTGGATTTTCACTTTCTGGAACCAAAGCTGCCAATTACTCTTTATCACAACCAACTGTTGCTAATGC
>JADKBW010000001.1 GCA_016714905.1 Flavobacterium sp. | reverse complement strand
CGAGTTTGCCTGATGGACTTGCTTTTGATACCGCCACTGGTGTGATTTCTGGAACGCCAACGGCAATTAGTGCAGATGCTTCCTACATCGTAACAGCTTTCAACTCGGGCGGTAGCGTTTCTTTTACCTTGTCAATCACTGTCAATGATGTAGCTCCAAGTGGTCTTAATTATCCTTCTCCAAATGTGTTTACTTTTGGAACTGCAATTTCTGATTTAACTCCAACTGTTCTTGGTGCTGTTTTAAGCTACAGCATTTCTCCAAGTTTGCCTGATGGACTTGCTTTTGATACCGCCACTGGTGTGATTTCTGGAACGCCAACGGCAATTAGTGCAGCTGCTTCCTACATCGTAACAGCTTTCAACTCGGGCGGTAGCGTTTCTTTTACCTTGTCAATCACTGTCAATGATGTAGCTCCAAGTGGTCTTAATTATCCTTCTCCAAATGTGTTTACTGTTGGAACTGCAATTTCTGATTTAACTCCTACGGTTCTTGGCGTTGTTTTAAGTTATAGCATTTCTCCAAGTTTGCCTGATGGGCTTGCTTGATACTGCAACTGGTGCTATTTCTGGAACGCCAACGACAATTAGTGACACTGATTTCTACACCGTAACAGCTTTTAATTCTGGAGGTAGCGTTTCTTTCGAGATGCAAATCACCGTCAATGATGCGGCTCCAAGTGGTCTTAGTTATCCTTCTCCAAATGTGTTTACTGTTGGAACTGCTATTTCTGATTTAACTCCAACGGTTCTTGGTGCTGTTATAAGCTACAGCATTTCTCCGAGTTTGCCTGATGGACTTGCTTTTGATACTGCCACTGGTGTAATTTCTGGAACTCCAACGACAATTAGCGCAGCCTCTTCATACACGGTAACGGCTTTTAATTCTGGAGGTAGTGTTACTTTTGAGATTCAAATCACAGTCAATGATGTAGCCCCAAGTGGACTTAGTTATCCTTACTGTTTTAAGTTACAGCATTTCTCCGAGTTTGCCTGATGGACTTGCTTTTGATACTGCCACTGGTGTGATTTCTGGAACTCCAACGACAATTAGCGCAGCCTCTTCATACACGGTAACCGCTTTCAACTCGGGCGGTAGCGTTTCTATTACTTTGTCAATCTCTGTAAATGATGTAGCTCCAAGTGGCCTTAGTTATCCTTCTATAAATGTGTTTACCGTTGGAACTGCAATTTCTGATGTAACTCCTACAGTTACTGGCGCTGTTTTAAGCTACAGCATTTCACCGAGTTTGCCTGATGGGCTTGCTTTTGATACTGCAACTGGTACTATTTCTGGAACGCCAACGGCAATTAGTGCAGCCACTTCATACACGGTAACGGCTTTCAACTCGGGCGGTAGCGCTACTTTCGAGATTACTATTTCAGTTGAAGAATTATTGAATATTAATAATAATCAATTTGAAAACATCTATATATACCCAAATCCATTTTTGGATAGTATCAATGTGAATGGAAATTTAGGAAATGCAACTTATAGAATATATTCTGTCGAAGGTAAATTTATTCAAGAAGGTTCCTTGAGCACTGGAGTAATTAAAATTATGGAGATTCCAAGCGGATTATATTTTCTGGAAATATTTGAGAAAAAGACAGTAAAAACATTTAAAATAATAAAGAAATAACACCCTTTCGATTGCAGTAATCTTAAAAATTAGCTCCTTGATGTGTAATTAATTGCGCTACAATTTTCTAAAAATTCCTTTTGTCGAGTATTTATGTTTTGTGACGATTAAAAATAACATTGCCTTAAGATTAACTTAATTTCGAAGTGTCAAAAACTACTACAATGAAAAAAATTACTTTGGTGCTAATTGCACTCCTCTCTGCCGTATACGCAATTAAGATAAATGCTCAGACTATTGTTATCAATGAAATTCTTGCGTCAAATACTAATTCGATTCAAGATGAAGACAGTTCGCGTCAAGATTGGATAGAATTATACAATACAGGTTCTTCATCCGTAAATCTATTGGGTTTTGGTCTGTCCGATGATCCGCTGCTTTTATACAAATGGACATTCCCAAATGTTTCTCTTGGCGCCGGGCAATATCTTATCGTTTGGGCTTCAGACAAAAATCGTTCTGTAGCAGGAAGTCCATTACACACCAATTTTAAAATTAGTGCCTCCGGAGAAGCTCTATATCTGACAAATACCTCTGGAGTAACAATAAATACGGTTCCGCCTGTTAGTTTACAAGCTGATATTTCTTACGGTCGCTTTCCAAACGGAACTGGTCCATACGTTTTTTTTGGAACTCCAACTCCAAACGCAGTAAATGCTACCGCTGGATTCTCTGAAGCACTAAATCCTCCTGTATTTTCTCAGGCTTCAGGATTTTTGACTTCTGGATTTAATTTAACTATTTCATCGCCAGATCCCGGAACAACTATTTTATACACTCTAGACGGATCAGAGCCAGACGAGAATAATTTAAGTGGAACGACATACAATTACAGGAATCAATATGCCAGAAATCCTGGACAAGCATTTGGACCATTTCTGTTCAATACTTTTCAAACCCTTACCTATACTGCTCCTATTGCCGTTGCCGATAGAACGCCACAGCCCAATAAAGTTTCCGTGATTTCCACGACTTATGACTTTACACCGCCTTATTTTCCCAACGGCCCCATTTATAAAGGAAATGTAATTAGAGCGAAAGTGATTAAGCCCGGTGCTTTATCAAGTAAAACCGTTTCTAAGAATTATTTTATTACGCCTGCAGGTCCAAGTAAATATTCGCTTCCGGTACTTTCTTTTAGTTTCGATGAAAACGATTTATATGATTACAAAGATGGAATTGCGGTGGCTGGAATAGACTTTGAAACTTGGCGTCTTGCCAACCCAAATAGCACGCCGTCACGACAAATTGGTAATTATGAAAGGGACGGGATTGAAAACGAAAGAAAGGCCAATATGCATTATTTTGTAAATGGTCTAGAGAAAATAAATCAAGAAGTTGGTATTCGAATTCGAGGAGCTTTTTCACGCGTCTATCCAAGTAAATCATGGAATATTGCCGCTCGTTCTGATTTTGGCGATGATAATATGTCTTACAAATTTTTTGCTGATGAACCGTATACTAGCTATGAAAGATTAAGTGCAAAAAGTGGCGGTAGCGATTTTTACAACACCATGTTTAGAGATGCATTAAACCATCAACTGGTAAAAGACCTGCGGATGGAAACGGAATCATTTCAACCTATGGTCGTTTTTATGAATGGCGAGTATTGGGGTTTGCTTAATATGCGCGAGAAATATGACAACAATTATTTTAAGCAGGTTTACAATATTGACGACGTTGACTTGATTGAAAACCAAAATGCAGTTCAAGAAGGCGATATAGTGGATTATGATAACATGTATTCCTATATTTCGAGCAATTCCTTTACAAGTGATGCTAATTATGCCTTTATCCAAACTAGAATGGATACGGATAATTTTATTGATTATTTCACCACAAACATTTTTGCTCAAAACGATGACTGGCCAGGAAATAACATCGTGTATTGGAGAAAACGAACTGCGGGCTTTGTGCCAAATGCTCCGTATGGACATGACGGTAGATGGCGTTGGGCAATCCACGACATGGATAGTACTTTGGATGAACCGGATTACAACTCGCTTGCAGATGCAACTGCGACCAATGGGACAAGTCCTAATCCGCCATGGTCCACGTTGATTCTTCGAAAATTACTTCAAAACAATACTTTTAAAAATGATTTCATCAACCGATTTGCCGATTTGATGAACACCAACTTTCTTCCAGCAAGGATGATCGCAAAACAAAATGAAATGGCTGCGGTTATTGCTCCGGAAATGCCCGATCAATATTTTAGATGGAAAGCACCTCTAAACAATGGGGATTGGCAATATCATTTAAATGAGCATGTAAATTTTTTCAATCAAAGACCTGCTTTTCAGCGTACACACATTCGTTCGAAATTCGGTATATCGTCAAACATCAACGCGACGTTGAATACTTCGAATTATGATCATGGTTATGTTAAAATAAGTACCATTGAGATTAAAGATGGAACTCCTGGCATTACTGGAAATCCTTATCCGTGGACGGGAATCTATTTTAGTGGTATTCCACTTAAACTAAAAGCCATAGCTAAACCAGGTTATGTCTTTAGCAATTGGACTGGAGCTTCAACAAGTACCGATGATGAGATTACAATTACACCAACGGGTAATTTCTCTATCACTGCTGTCTTTGTTCCAGACGGAATTGTAGATGTTAGTGTGCCGATTTATTTCTGGATGATGGATGGAAACATTGTCAACGGGGCGCAATTGACTTTCTTAAATTCTACCTATGAACTCGCTACTAATGGTGTGATTCAATATCAATCTTGTAACACGGGTTATCCCACGACCAATGCTGGTAAATCTTCTATGGAAAGAAGAAATAATCCAACAACGATTAATTACAGACAAGCTGTCAACGGAAATATTCCTTACGCTAGTAGCGATATGAGAGGGATTCAAATCAAACAACCTTTCCAAAGCGGTGGTTTAGAAAACACGATGGTGTTTAATTTCTCGACCCTAGGTTATAAGAAAATTAAGTTCTCTTTCGCTAGCGTTGATGAAGGTGCCGCCTCTGCAATCTCGGTTGATTATGCTGTAAATGCCGGAGCACCTGTTTGGATAACCACTGGACTTGGCTTCTTCATCCTTGCCTTTAACGACTGCTTATCAGCTGTTTTCTGTTGATTTCTCCACGATTACTGCGGTGGATAATAATTCTAATTTCAAAATCCGTTTGCGTTTTACTGGTCCGAACATGACTGCCGATTTAGGGGCTCGTGTTACCTTTAATAACATTGCCGTGGATGGAGTGAAAATACCTTTGTCTTATGCGTCTCCAAATGTGTTTAATGTTGGTGCCGCCATTACAAATCTGGTTCCCTCAACCACTCAAGTAATGACTAGCTATAGTGTGTCGCCAAGTTTACCCAGCGGTCTTACCCTTAACACAACTTCTGGTGTAATCTCGGGAACACCAACCGTGGCTGCTCTTGCTAGTAATTATACCGTGACAGGAACTTATGCTAGCGGAACAGAAACTTTTAGTTTGAATATCACCGTAACCGATGGAGCGCCTACTGCTTTAACTTATGCTTCTCCTAATGTATTCACTAAAGGAACTGGTATTGCTGATTTAACACCAACCTCTTCGGGAGGTGCAGTGGTAAGTTATAGTGTTTCTCCTGCTTTGCCTAGTGGGCTTTCCATTGATACTACAACTGGGGTTATCTCTGGTATTCCAACTGCCGTAACTTCAATTGCAACTTATACGGTAACGGCTACAAATTCGGGTGGAAGTACTTCCTTCGGCATTGTTATTACCGTTAGAGATATACCGCCGAGTGCTTTGAGTTACCCTTCGCCAAATGTGTTTACACGAGGAACCGCAATTGCGAGTTTAAGTCCAACTTCTTCTGGAGGAACAGTGACTAGTTATAGTATTTCACCAAGCTTACCTACTGGACTGTTTTTCAGCACTAGCACTGGAATCATATCAGGTAATCCTACAGTAATTAGAGCTACTGCAACCTATACCGTAACGGCATCAAATACTGGTGGTTCAACAACATTTGGAGTGGTAATCACAGTGAATGACGTGGCGCCTAGTGCTTTGAGTTATAACTCGCCTAACGTTTTTACGCGTGGAACTACTATCACAAGTTTAAATCCAACCGTCTCTGGTGGAACAGTAACCAGTTATAGCATTTCGCCTGCTTTGCCTAGTGGATTGTCTTTTAATACTACAACGGGAAGAATATCAGGAACGCCAACGGCTATTTCTTCTTCTGCAACTTATACGGTAACGGCTAATAATACTGGAGGTTCAACAACTTTTGGAGTGGTGATCACAGTGAATGACGTGGCGCCGAGTGCTTTGAGCTACAACTCGCCTAATGTTTTTACACGTGGAACTACTATTTCAAGTTTAAATCCAACTATTTCTGGTGGAGCTGTGACTAGTTATAGTATTACACCTGCTTTGCCTAACTGGGTTGTCTTTTAATACTGCGACAGGGGTAATCTCTGGAACACCAACAGCAATTAGTGGATCAACTACTTATACGGTAACGGCTAATAATTCTGGTGGTTCAACAACATTTGGATTGGTGATCACAGTGAATGACGTGGCGCCAAGTACTTTGAGTTACAACTCGCCTAATGTTTACACCATTGGTAATGCAATTTCTAATTTAAATCCAACTATTTCTGGCGGAACAGTGACTAGTTATAGCATTTCGCCTGCTTTGCCAAATGGGTTGTCTTTTAATACTGCAACGGGAAGAATCTCAGGAACGCCAACTGCTATTTCTTCTTCTGCAACCTACACGGTGACGGCTACCAATTCTGGTGGTTCCACTTCTTTTGGAGTGGTCATTACGGTGAATGACGTGGCGCCGAGTTCATTGAGTTATAACTCGCCTAATGTTTACACCATTGGTAATGCAATTTCTAATTTAAATCCAACTATTTCTGGTGGAGCAGTGACTAGTTATAGCATTTCGCCTGCTTTGCCTAACGGGTTGTCTTTTAATACTGCGACAGGGGTAATCTCTGGAACACCAACAGCAATTAGTGGATCAACTACTTATACGGTAACGGCTAATAATTCTGGTGGTTCAACAACATTTGGATTGGTGATCACAGTGAATGACGTGGCGCCAAGTACTTTGAGTTACAACTCGCCTAATGTTTACACCATTGGTAATGCAATTTCTAATTTAAATCCAACTATTTCTGGCGGAACAGTGACTAGTTATAGCATCACACCTGCTTTGCCAAATGGGTTGTCTTTTAATACTGCAACGGGAAGAATCTCAGGAACGCCAACGGCTATTTCTTCTTCTGCAACCTACACGGTGACGGCTACCAATTCTGGTGGTTCCACTTCTTTTGGAGTGGTCATTACGGTGAATGACGTGGCGCCGAGTTCATTGAGTTATAACTCGCCTAATGTTTACACCATTGGTAATGCAATTTCTAATTTAAATCCAACTATTTCCGGCGGAGCTGTGACTAGTTATAGCATCACACCTACTTTGCCTAGTGGATTGTCTTTTAATATTGCAACGGGAAGAATCTCAGGAACACCAACGGCTATTTCTTTTTCTGCAACCTACACGGTAACGGCTACCAATTTGGTGGTTCCCTTCTGAGTCGCCCTGGCTTTAGTCCGATGTGGTTCCACTCTTTTGGAGTGGTCATTACAGTGAATGACGTGGCGCCTAGTGCTTTGAGTTATAACTCGCCTAACGTATTTACTCGAGGAACTACTATTTCTGATCTAAATCCAACTATTTCTGGTGGAACAGTGACTGGTTATAGCATCGCACCTGCTTTGCCTAGTGGATTGTCTTTTGATTCTGCGACTGGTGTTATTTCTGGAACGCCAACGGCAATTAGTGTAGCCACTTCATACTCGGTAACAGCTTTCAACTCTGGCGGTAGCGTTTCTTTTGCAGTGGTCATCACAGTGAATGACGTGGCGCCTAGTGCTTTGAGTTATAACTCGCCTAACGTGTTTACTCGAGGAACAACTATTTCAAGTCTAAATCCAACTATTTCTGGTGGAGCAGTGACTAGTTATAGCATCGCACCTGCTTTGCCTAGTGGATTGTCTTTTAATATTGCAACGGGAAGAATCTCAGGAACACCAACGGCTATTTCTTTTTCTGCAACCTACACGGTAACGGCTACCAATTCTGGTGGTTCCACTTCTTTTGGAGTGGTCATTACGGTGAATGACGTGGCGCCTAGTGCTTTGAGTTATAACTCGCCTAACGTATTTACTCGAGGAACTACTATTTCTGATCTAAATCCAACTATTTCTGGTGGAACAGTGACTGGTTATAGCATCGCACCTGCTTTGCCTAGTGGATTGTCTTTTGATTCTGCGACTGGTGTTATTTCTGGAACGCCAACGGCAATTAGTAGCCACTTCATACTCGGTAACAGCTTTCAACTCTGGCGGTAGCGTTTCTTTTGCAGTGGTCATCACAGTGAATGACGTGGCGCCTAGTGCTTTGAGTTATAACTCGCCTAACGTGTTTACTCGAGGAACAACTATTTCAAGTCTAAATCCAACTATTTCTGGTGGAGCAGTTACTAGTTATAGCATCGCACCTGCTTTGCCTAGTGGATTGTCTTTTGATACTACAACGGGTGTGATTTCTGGAACACCTTCAGTAATTGTGAGCACTACTTCTTATACTGTGACGGCTTTTAACTCTGGCGGTTCCACTTCTTTTGCTGTAGACATTACAATAAATGATATTGCTCCAAATACTTTGAGTTATCCTACACCTAATGTATTCACCATAGGAACTGCTATTTCTGATCTAACTCCGACAATTTTAGGTGACGTTATCAGCTACAGCATTTCACCGAGTTTGCCTGACGGGCTTGCTTTTGATACGGCAACTGGTGTGATTTCCGGAACGCCAACAGGAATTGTGAACGCTACTTCTTATACTGTAACGGCAATGAATTCGGGTGGTTCTGTTTCATTTACTTTGTCAATCACTGTAAATGATCTTGCCCCTAACTCCTTGAGTTATCCTTCTCCTAATGTATTTGTTTTGGGAACTAATATTTCAAGCGTAAATCCATCTGTTTCTGGTGGAGCTGTAACTAGTTATAGCATTTCACCTGCTTTACCTAGTGGATTCTCTTTTAATTCTGCTACTGGGGTGATTTCAGGAACGCCAACTGCTATTTCTTCTTCTGCAACTTATACGGTAACGGCTATTAATACTGGTGGTTCCACTACATTTGCAGTGGTCATTACGGTGAATGACGTAGCACCGAGTGCTTTGAGCTACAACTCGCCCAACGTGTTTACTCGAGGAACAACTATTTCAAGTCTAAATCCAACTATTTCCGGTGGAACAGTAACTAGTTATAGCATTTCGCCTGCTTTACCAAATGGATTGTCTTTTGATACTAGTACTGGTTTCATTTCTGGAACACCGACAGCAATTAGTGTAACAGCTACTTATACCGTGACAGCTTTTAACTCTGGCGGTTCTACTACTTTTGGCGTGGTTATTACGGTGAATGATATTGCTCCGAATACTTTGAGCTACAACTCGCCTAATGTTTACACCATTGGTAATGCAATTTCTAATTTAAATCCAACTATTTCCGGTGGAGCAGTGACTAGTTATAGCATTTCGCCTACTTTGCCAAATGGGTTGTCTTTTAATACTGCTACTGGCGTGATTTCTGGAACACCGACAGCAATTAGTGTAACAGCTACTTATACCGTGACAGCTTTTAACTCTGGCGGTTCTACTACTTTTGGCGTGGTTATTACGGTCAATGATATTGCTCCAAATACTTTGAGCTACAACTCGCCTAATGTTTACACCATTGGTAATGCAATTTCTAATTTAAATCCAACGGTTTCTGGTGGAGCAGTGACTAGTTATAGCATCACGCCTGCTTTGCCTAGCGGGTTGTCATTTGATGCTGCAACAGGTGTGATTTCTGGAACGCCAACTGCTATTTCTTCTTCTGCAACTTATACGGTAACGGCTAATAATACTGGTGGTTCAACAACATTTGCAGTGGTCATTACGGTGAATGACGTAGCACCGAGTGCTTTGAGCTACAACTCGCCCAACGTGTTTACTCGAGGAACAACTATTTCAAGTCTAAATCCAACTATTTCCGGTGGAACAGTAACTAGTTATAGCATTTCGCCTGCTTTACCAAATGGATTGTCTTTTGATACTAGTACTGGTTTCATTTCTGGAACACCGACAGCAATTAGTGCAACAACGACTTACACTGTGACAGCTTTTAACTCTGGCGGTTCTAATACTTTTGGCGTGGTTATTACGGTGAATGATATTGCTCCGAATACTTTGAGTTATCCTACACCTAATGTATTCACCCTAGGAACTGCTATTTCTGATCTAACTCCGACAATTTTAGGTGACGTTATCAGCTATAGCATTTCACCGAGTTTGCCTGACGGGCTTGCTTTTGATACGGCGACTGGTGTTATTTCCGGAACGCCAACGACAATTAGTGCAACAGCTACTTATACCGTAACAGCTTTTAATTCTGGAGGTAGCGTTTCTTTCGTGATTCAAATCTCCGTCAATGATTTAGCTCCAAGTGGACTTAGTTATCCTTCTCCAAATGTGTTTACTGTTGGAACTGCAATAGCTGATTTAACTCCTTCGGTTCTTGGTGCTGTTTTAAGCTACAGCATTTCTCCGAGTTTGCCTGATGGGCTTGCTTTTGATACTGCGACTGGATTGATTTCTGGAACGCCAACGACGATTAGTGACACTGCTTTCTATACCATAATAGCTTTCAACTCGGGCGGTAGTGTTTCTTTCGAGATTCAAATCACCGTCAATGATGTGGCTCCAAGTGGTCTTAGTTATCCTTCTCCAAATGTGTTTACTGTTGGAACTGCAATTTCTGATTTAATTCCGACAGTTCTTGGTGCTGTTTTAAGCTACAGCATTTCTCCGAGTTTGCCTGATGGGCTTGCTTTTGATAATACAACGGGAATCATCTCCGGAACGCCAACAACAATTAGTGCCGCTGCTTTCTATACCGTAACAGCTTTCAACTCGGGCGGTAGTGTTTCTTTCGAGATTCAAATCACCGTCAATGATGCGGCTCCAAGTGGGCTTAGTTATCCTTCTCCAAATGTGTTTATTGTTGGAACTGCTATTTCTGATTTAAATCCAACCATTTCTGGTGGAGATGTGACTAGTTATAGCATTTCTCCGAGTTTACCTGATGGGCTTGCTTTTGATAATACAACGGGAATCATCTCCGGAACGCCAACGACAATTAGTGAGACGGCTTCATATACAGTTACTGCCTCTAATCCTGGAGGTAGTACTTCTTTCGAAGTTATTATTACCGTGGAAGAATTATTAAGCAGTAATGAAAATCAATTCAAAAACATCTCGATCTACCCAAATCCATTTTTGGATATTATCAATGTCAATGGTTCGATATTGAATGGCACGTTTACAGTTTATTCGGTTGATGGTAAACTAGTACAAGAAGGCGTGCTAATAGGTTCTGTAATCAATGTGAAACATGTGCCAAGTGGTATCTACTTTCTAAAATTATCAGATAAAGTATATCAAGAGAGAATATTTAAAGTGATTAAAAGATAACTAAATAAAAGGAGGAACAATTATGTTCCTCCTTTTTCAATTTTTTTGCAAGGCTTCTTCCCAGCTTCTTATGGAAATGTTGAACTCCTTTTCGATTTTGGATGTGTCTAATACACTATATTTTGGCCGTTTAGCAAGAGTTGGGTAACCTGAAGTTGAAATTCCTTTCAAATCAATAGAGACATGATTGACTTCGAAAATTTTCTTTGCAAATCCATACCAGCTAGTATATCCTTTGTTGCTGAAATGATAAATTCCGTAATTTTCGCTTCTGCTCTTTAGAATTTCTATAAGGACCGCGGCCAAGTCACGCGCGTTTGTTGGTGAGCCTATTTGGTCATTGACAACGCTTAAACTCTCTTTTTCTTTGGCCAACCTCAACATTGTTTTTTTGAAATTTTGTCCAAAATCTGAATATAACCAAGAGGTTCTGACAATAAAGTACTTTGACATCGAACGTTCGATTTCAATCTCGCCATTTCTTTTCGACACACCGTATATTCCTGTCGGGTTGGCTGGATCGGATTCTAGATATGGAACATTTTTTTCTCCATCAAAAACAAAATCTGTTGAAACATGTAACAAAGTGGTGTCATGCTTTACACAAGCACTAACGATATTCTTTACTGCAATTCGATTAACTAAATCTGCTTTTTCGATTTCGATTTCTGCTTTGTCAACTGCTGTATAAGCCGCTGCATTTATGCAGAAATCTGGTTTCAGCGCATCAAAAACAACATTAACATTATCGATATTTGTAATATCCAATTGATGTGAATCAAAGAAATGAAATTGAATGTCGGTGATTGAAGATATAGATTGGATTGCTTGTCCTAGCTGTCCCGCTGCACCAAGCACAATAACTATCATATTTTTTTCGAATTTTCAAGAGAAGGAAGGCTTCTGTCTTTTTCTGAAATAATCCAATTGGTTTCCACTTCTCCCCAATTGATATTTAGTGTTTGATCGTTATAAATAACGCCTCCTTCCGACTCCTTGTTATAAAACTTATCGCATTTATAATAAATGGTCGCAGAGTCACTTAAAACAAGAAATCCGTGGGCAAAACCTGCAGGGATGAAAAGTTGTTTTTGATTTTCTACCGACAATACTACGGAAAAATACTTTCCGAAAGTTGTCGAATTGGGTCTAATATCAACTGCAACATCCAAAATTTCACCTGTTAATACACTTACTAGTTTAGACTGTGCATGATCTCCAGACTGGTAGTGAAGTCCCCTTAAGACGCCTTTCGTAGAAAATGACTGATTGTCTTGGACGAAATGTATTTTAATTCCTAAGGCCTTTTGAAAAGTATTTTCATTAAAACTTTCCATAAAATATCCCCGTTCATCCTTTATGATTTTTGGCTCGAGGACAAAACAGCCTTCTAAATTAGTTGGTATAAAATTCATAAACTAAACTAAGCTTAAAAGATGATTGCCATAACCGCTTTTTAATAAAGGTTTGGCTAATCTTACTAATTCTTCGGAAGTGATAAAACCCATTTTATATGCGGCTTCTTCAATTGCTCCAATTTTAAGGCCTTGTCTTTCTTCGATAACTTGAACAAACTGGCCGGCCTGCATTAGCGAGTTGAAAGTTCCAGTATCTAACCAAGCCGTTCCTCTATCTAGAATACTAACTTTAAGCTTACCTCTTTTCAAGTACTCTTTATTGACATCTGTAATTTCAAGTTCTCCTCGATGACTTGGCTTTATTTGAGCAGCAATATTTACCACATCATTGTCATAAAAATAAATTCCAGGAACGGCAAAATTTGATTTAGGATTTTGTGGTTTCTCTTCAATAGACAATACATTGCCCGTCGAATCGAAATCAACTACGCCATACCGTTCTGGATCATGAACATGATAGGCATATATTATTCCTCCATCTGGATTGTTATTAGCTAACAATAAATCAGACAAGCCAGTGCCGTAAAATATATTATCCCCAAGAATAAGCGCTACCTTATCAGATCCTATAAAGTCTTTACCAATTATAAAGGCCTCTGCCAAGCCATTAGGGTTTTCTTGAATAGCGTATTCAAATCGACAACCTAAGCTTTTTCCATCTCCTAAAAGTTGACGGAATAAAGGAACATCATGCGGTGTTGAAATAATCAATATTTCGTTAATTCCGCTCCATAACAAAGTAGACAACGGATAGTATATCATTGGTTTGTCATAAATAGGCATTAGTTGCTTACTTACTGCTAATGTTAATGGATGCAACCGGGTTCCTGAACCTCCTGCTAAAATAATTCCTTTCATAAGTTAGAAATGCTAAAGTTTTTCTTCTTTGTAAAGCGCAGCTTGTTTCTTATAAAAATTGACAAAACCTATTATTAATAAATACGACAAAAGAAATGTGACTGGTAAAACAACTCTTAATTTACTGTCGATTGTCCTTGTATTATGCACATTCAAAACAGTACTACTTTCTTTAATTACTTTATCGTGGCTTTGCAGTTCTTTTCTAATATTTCCGCTATCTCTAACTAAAGCGTCTTTTGTCTTAACAAGATCGTTTATTTGTGAATTTTCATTTATATAAACCGACTTGCCATTTTGTGCACTTTCTAAGTTCTCTTTTGCAAAAGAACTAAGCAATCCATCAATTTGTGCAATCATTGTTTTGTTTACTTCAATTTTAGAATTACTGTTTTCTATATAAACTGCCATCATGTTATTAAAATATTCATTATTATCAAGATATTTTAATAACGGTTCTAGAATATCTTTTCTATCGTTAAATGATCTAGTAACAAAATTAATAGTGTGAAAATCATAATTCTTACTTGTTGTTCTATCCTTAATAAGCGATTTCATATCTCCGTCTTCAGCCATCAATTTTAAAACTTGAAAGCTTTGGTCGTTTTCCGAATTGCTTGTACTGCTAATAAACCCATAAATGTCAACAACTGGATGTATCTCAATAAAAGTTAGTTTAGAAGGGTCTTTAATGCCAATTGATTTTAAAAATTGGGTGTCGCCATCATTAATTTTAGAGTAAATCAAATCAATTTTATTATACAAGTAATCTGAAGAACCAAAATTTGCTCGAACTATCAAACAATTGTTGTACGTTTTTTGTGTTTTGTCAAAATATAGGCCCAAACCAACACCAAGAGCAAATAAAACTGCCAGAATTATAGCGTGTTTCAATACAAATCGAATCATTTCGAAAATCATTCTATTTAATGACTGAATATAACCTGAAACCATTTTTGAAATTACTGAAATGTCAACTTCTTGGTCACCTATATTTTTATTGTTGCTTGCACTCATATTATGATTTAATTTAAGTTAAAAATTTGTTCTAATATTTTTATTGTAATCAAATAAGTTGGCTTAACTCCCGTCGTTCCTAATCCTCCGGATGCTAGTGTACTTCCCGTTTCTAAAGGATTATCCGACGCATAGTAAGCGTATCTCACTTTTACATCTGGGTTGATGCTTTTTCTAATCTTGGATGCCGATTGAATTGCTTTCTGGTAATACGCACCTTCCATTTCTAAGCCAATAACACCCCAGGTTGAGTCATGGAAAAATTTCAACAAATCTTTATTCTGTAACGAGGTTCCTAAAACAGTAACCATCGGTCCAGCAAAAACTGGAATTCCATTACCATCTAACATTGCGGCTGTCAACTCGTTTTCAAAAGGATAATTATCACCTGTACCTTCGTTGATATGTGCTGATGGAATCATGATGTCACCTTTACCACCTTGCAGAATTCCTGCCTTTCCCATAATCGAAACAGACTCTACATTTAGAAATACTTTTTTGTGTTTGGTTTCTTGAAAAGGTTTCAATAATTCATCTATCGTTTCGTAGGCTTGTTCTCCAAAAGCATAATCCATAACGATGATTACCGGCTGGGATTTGGCTATCTTGGTCGACGGAAATGCAGATTTTTTCCAATCTATTTTAGCGGTGTCAAAAATTTGAACATCGATGTTTGTTCCTGAATTATCTGGCAAAGAAATCATTCCGTGTTGTTCCGCGAAAGAGGTTACTTTATCTCTAATATCATTTGCGCCAGATTTACTTAATTCTTCATAAATGAAAAAATCATTTTGGTCTTTATACTTTGCTTTCAGAACATGGGTGGCGAAAATCGAATTCATCACACTATGCATATTCGCGCTGATAATGTGAATTGGTCTGTCCAAAAGACTGTTGTTTTTTAAAACTTCTTTGATGTTGTTTGCCCAAATTTCTCCGTGAATATGATGCCCCAAACGCTCTCTTAAAATCGGACTAAACGTAATGGTTCTTTTATTATTTTCAATAACCTCTTCAATGGCCAATTTTCCTAACCAGTATATTACATGTAAGAAACGATCTGGTTTTTCTGCAGTCCCAAAAGCATCGTAGATATCAAGAACTTCTGAAAAAGTACGTCCTAAGATATTAGCAGTATGAGAAATTGTCTTTTCTTTCTCTATTAAAGTTAACTTTTTGTTTTGCAAAACAGCTTGCGCCAATTTTTGCCAGTCGCGCGTTACTTCTCCGCTTTCATCAATTAGAATTCGATCCTTAATCTTATGTGATTCAATAAAAATAAAGGTCAAGTGAGTTAGAATATCATAGATGTCTGATCGCCCTCTTGTTATTTCGACATTCATTTGTTCGTCATCTATTCGATAACAATTTCGCCTTCTTTTCGGCGGGATAATAGCCTTGAAGTGAGATTTGGAATAGCCTTCATCTGAAGTTAAATTGATAAATCGACATTCTTCAATCCCGATTGGAAGTCGTTCAATAACATATAAAAGCCCGTCCAGCTCCACTTTTTCTTCTGCTATACTTCCATAAATTTCTGGGCGTAGCGATAATAATGCTTCTCTTAAAGTTTCACCCGACACGCCCATCGGTTTGTAGAATCCTCTGTTAAATAAGTGGCGCATGGTAATGTACAATTTTTCAACAGCACTTGATGATTCTTGTGCTCTCGAACGTACAATGTTTTTTATTTCTTTCATTAATAATTTTGATTTTTAAGAACAATTCGCAAACTTCCTTCTCAAATTAGGCCTGTTTTTCACGAATTTAGCCTCTAAAGTTGCAAATGTATGTTTTTTATCTGTTAGTTTACAAGAATCAGGTTAATTGCTGGCTCATAAATAGTTGTTTTAGTTGGCTCGCCTGGCACGGCAGTAAGTGATTCTCTGGTCCATTTGCCACCTATAAATGTATATCGGAAATCCCCTTTCACCTATTGTAAAGAATCAATGGATAAAATGTCGTCTGAATAATATTGGTAGCAGTTGTAGCATCTCGAATCGACTTCTCGGCTTTGTTCTTTTCGATTTTGAGTCGCTCAAAACCCACAAAAAGACCGTTTTTTGGCATTCTCAAATTAAACGCGGATAAATTGAATAATGTCTTCTTTACTCCTTTATTTACTGTAACAATAAACTCTTTTTCTAAAAGTTCATCGCCAGGCATTCCGTCTGGGTCAGCCTTGTAGAGATGCAATTTTAGGGTTGCTTCTTCAATTCTAGTGTCTGTATTTAAAACAACATATTTGATAAATTTCGTTTTATTGTACTTTGACTTGTACGGAAAAAACTTGATGTCTATTCGAGGTCCATTTTCATAAGCTTGCAAAAACGGACTGTCTTTTTGCCTTTTCCTGAATAAGTCATTTGAAATGTACCATTCTCCTCTGCAGTTGCGCCATTGTTTTCGTTTTCAACCCAAATACTGACATAGGGAATTGGATTTTTTGTTACATGATCAATAACAACTCCGTTGATTTGAGCCGACATGACCGCGCATCCAAAACAAAAAAAAGTTATAAAAAACAGTGTGAATTTCATCTCTTAGTAACTTTGTAGCTTATCAACAATAGCTCTATCATTACTTAATCTGGGAATCTTATTTTGGCCACCTAATTTCCCGATTGATTTCATATAATCTTGAAAGCCATTCTTCGCTACTTTAGTAATTTTAAGTTTTTGCAAAACA
This sequence comes from Flavobacterium sp., assembly GCA_016714905.1. Lineage (GTDB taxonomy): Bacteria > Bacteroidota > Bacteroidia > Flavobacteriales > Flavobacteriaceae > Flavobacterium. The sequence goes on along the minus strand of JADKBW010000001.1, from coordinate 335,254 downwards.
TTTCCTTGAATCAAATCGTCGTAATAGACATTTTGAGCTCTCATCGATTGTTCTATCGCTTCAATAAAACTGCTTTCGTCTTCTGGCGGATTTTCAAATTCGATAAACCATTCGTGATAGGGTAAACCCGACTTTGGGGTGATTTGCGGCGCAACTGTAAATTCATTAATTCGAATTGCTGTTCCAATCAGTGCTTCTTGCATCGCTTGTTCCACTTCTTTCGCAATAACATGCTCACCAAATGCAGAAATAAAATGTTTGATTCTTCCAGAGACAATAACGCGATATGGATTCGTCGAAGTAAACTGTACCGTATCACCAATATTATATGCCCAAAGTCCTGCATTAGTAGAGATGATTAAGACATAATTGACGCCTATTTCTACTTCGCCAATCGTATGACGCTTTGGATTTTCATTGTGAAATTCATCGACTCTTATAAATTCGTAAAAGATTCCTGAATTTAAGAGTAGCAACATTCCCTTTTCGTTCTGAGAATCTTGATAGGCAAAGAAACCCTCCGACGCTGGAAATAATTCGATACTATCGACTTTTCGTCCAATTAAATTTTCAAATTTAGCACGATAAGGTTCGTAATTCACGCCGCCGTAAATAAACAGATTGAAATTCTTAAATAGCGTTCCGACAGGTTTTTGCGCTTTCTCTTGAAGTTTTTCAAAATACATTTGAACCCAAGACGGAATTCCAGAAATGACCGTCATGTTTTCATTAATTGTTTCGTCAACAATCGCATCAACTTTAGTTTCCCAATCTTCAATTCAATTTGTTTCTAATGAGGGAAGTCTATTTTTCTGTAAATAATTTGGGACATAGTGAGCAACAATTCCAGAAAGTCTGCCCAATTGAATCCCGTTTTTTTCTTCTAAAATCGGACTTCCTTGTAAAAAAATCATCTTACCATCTACAAATTCTGCGTTTCCTGTTTCGTGTATGTAATGTAAAATTGCATTTCGTGCCGCTTCGATGTGATAGGGCATTGACTCTTTGGTGAGTGGAATGTATTTAGCGCCAGAAGTCGTTCCCGATGTCTTGGCGAAATACAATGGTTTTCCTGGCCAAAGAATGTTCTCTTCTCCTTGAACAACCCGATCTACATAGTTTCGTAGTCCTTCATAATCTCTAATCGGAACTTGTTTTGCGAAATCTTTGTGCGATAGAACAGCATCAAAATTATGGTCTTTACCAAACCGAGTTTTTCTTGCTTTTTGAATCAAATCATCAAAAACATACTGCTGGGTTTGAATAGGATTATTCGCCCAACGCTTGGTTTTTTTATAGATGTAATCAGCAAATATTTTGGCAGCAATCGTTTTTAAAGACATCTTCTTTTATTCAAATTCGATAAATTGCGTGGGGTCGATGGCGTATCCATCTTTCCATAATTCAAAATGCAAATGCACTCCTGTTGATTCTTTTCCAGTAGATCCTGCTAAGGCTATGACTTCTCCTGTTCGGACTACATCGCCTTGGCTTTTGGTGAGTGAAGCAGCGTGTTTGTATACGGTTAAGAATCCATTATTATGTCTAACAATAATTACGTTTCCTGTTGTTGGTGTCCAATCAGCAAAAATAACTGCGCCATTCAATGCGGCTTTAATTGGAGTGTCCTTAGCAACGGCAATATCTACTGCAAAATGTTTGTTTCTTAAACTAAATCTTTCCGTAATAGACCCCTTAACTGGGGCAAAAAGGACGCTATTCACTTTTGGTTGCGCCTTTTCGAAAAGATTGTATTTATCTTCTTGATTTACTTTATTTCGTATTTCTAATTCTGCTTTACTGGGCTTATTTTCTTCCGATTTTTCGTCAAATTGGGCAGCATAAATAGAATCTTTACTGAATTTAGCATAGTCTAAATCGCCTGTAAGTATTCTCTTTATCGAAGCAATATATGCTTCATTTTTTTTGATCGAATTTGACAAAGAATCCGATTTTAAGGCTAATTCTGTTGCATTTCTTTTCAGTTCATCAGAAGCATAGCCTGGAATAAACTCCCGTAATGGTGTAAAAGCAATAAGAAATGTAGTGATTGTGATGATTAGAATAGCTCCTATGGTAGCTACTACAAAAACATTCATCAAGGTCAAACGCAAAGAAAAAATTTCTTCAAAAGAATCCTCATTCAAAATCACCAAGCGGTTTTTTGTAAATAGTTTCTTCTTAATTAATTGACGTTTGAGTCTCTTTTCCGACATGCTCTTTATTTAGAATGCAAATATAGAAATTAATGTTTGAGGAGTTATTGTGAATATACCGAATCCCATCTTTAGGCTAGCGCATCGGAGTCATAAATATTTGCTATTAAAAGAAAACTATTCATAATTCTGTATATCTTTGTGACGTTATATATTACCAATTTTGCTTCGGCAACAAATTATTTCAACATGGGAAGATTAGGCATTACAGAAATTCTTATTATATTATTGGTGGTTCTTTTACTTTTCGGAGGGAAGAAAATTCCAGAATTAATGAAAGGCTTGGGTAGCGGAATCAAAGAATTTAAAAACGCTGCAAAAGACGAACAACCTGCTGATAAAAAATCAGACGAAACGAAATAATCAGGTGTTTTAGACTGATAAATTCCAAATTCCAATAATATCTATTGGAATTTGGAATTTTTATTTTCTAGTATTTCCTTACAAGATCATCGAAAGCTGAATCCTTTTTCGGTCTTCATCTACATCGGTTACTTTTACCTCAACATGCTGATGTAATTTTACCACTTCATTGACGTCGGACACGAAGCCTGCTTTGAGTTGAGAAATATGAACCAAACCACTTTCTTTAATTCCAATATCAACAAAGCAACCAAAGTTGGTAATGTTGTTCACGATTCCAGGCACAATCATTCCGATTCTCACATCCTTAATCGATTTGACGTTCGGATCAAACTCGAAAATTTTGGCAGATTTTCTGGGATCTAATCCGGGTTTTTCGAGTTCTTTGATAATGTCTTTTAATCCTAAAATTCCAATTTCAGCGGTCACATAGCTTTCCGGTTTGATTTGCGCCGTTTTTTCTTTATTCGCAATCAATTCGTTGACAGAGATCTTTAAATCTTTCGCCATTTTCTCTACAATCGGATACGCTTCCGGATGCACCGCCGAACCATCCAACGGGTTTTTCGCATTCGCAATTCTAATAAATGCAGCGCCTTGTTGATAAGCTTTTTCGCCTAATCGCGGCACTTTTTTCAATTCTCTTCTGTCATGAAAAGGGCCGTTTTCATTTCTATATTGAACAATATTTTCAGCCAACTTTTCTCCAATGCCACTGACATAACTCAAAAGCGATTTGCTCGCCGTGTTGATATTAATGCCAACCGAATTCACACATCGAATAACCGTCGTGTCTAGTTCTTCTTTCAATTTGGTTTGATCAACATCGTGCTGGTATTGCCCTACTCCTATCGATTTTGGATCAATCTTCACTAACTCCGCCAACGGATCTGAAAGTCGGCGACCAATAGAAACGGAACCTCGAACGGTAACATCAAAGTTGGGAAATTCTTCTCTGGCGATTTTAGATGCGGAATATACAGACGCACCAGCTTCACTCACCACAAAAACTTGAACAGGTTTATCGAACGCAATTTTCTTAATAAAAAACTCGGTCTCTCTCGATGCGGTTCCGTTTCCAATAGAAATGGCGTCTATTTTATAGGCATTGACCATCGAGCGAATTTTCTTCATCGCAATCGCATCTTCGTGTTGCGGTGCATGAGGATAAATGGTTTCGTTGTAAAGCAAATCGCCTTTTTCATCCAAACAAACCACTTTACAACCGCTTCGATAGCCGGGATCAATCGCCAAAATTCGTTTCTCGCCCAAAGGTGGCGCCAACAACAATTGACTCAAATTAGACGCAAAAACCTGAATCGAATTCGCATCCGCTTTGGCTTTGGCTTCTTGCAAGGTTTCGTTCGAAATGGCTGGAGTCAATAATCTTTTATAACTGTCTTCGATCGCCAATTTAAGATGCGGCGTACAATCATTATTTTTTTTGATGATGGCGTCTTCAATATTGGCAATCGCGTCGTCAGATTCGATTTCGACTTTAATTTTTATAAAACCTTCATTTTCCGCACGAAGCATTGCCAACAATCGATGGGCTGGCGCTTTGGTGATGTTTTCCGACCAATCAAAATACTGACTAAATTTTTGCGCATTTTCGTCGTCTTTTTTGGTCTTAACTACTTTGGTCGTTATAGTTGCGGTTCGAGTAAAGAGTCTGCGCAACAATTTTCGAACATAGGTGTTTTCGTTAATCCATTCGGCAATAATATCTCTTGCTCCTTGTAAAGCTTCGTCTTCGTTGACGACTTTATCGTTCAAATAACGCGAAGCAATAAATTCGACATCATCATTGTTTTGCGCCATGATGATTTTGGCGAGTGGCTCCAATCCGTTTTCCCGAGCGACATCGGCTTTGGTTTTTTTCTTCTTTTTAAAAGGTAAATAGAAGTCTTCGAGTTCTTGCAAATCGAAACTGTCTTGGATTTTTTTGGCTAATTCTGGTGTTAATGCTTGCTGCTCATCGATTGATTTTAGAATTGCTTCTTTGCGTTTTACAATTTCATCAAACTGCTTTTTTCGCTTGGCAATTTGTTCAATAACAACTTCGTCAAGATTTCCGGTTTGATCTTTTCGATAGCGAGAAATAAAGGGAATGGTGCAATCTTCTTCGAGAAGTTTGATGGTGTTTTCAATATTTTTAGGCGCAGTATTGACTTGACCTTGAATAAACTGAACTGCATTCATGGCGTTGATTTTAGTGAATCGAAAATGATCTGTTATAAATCTCTAAACCAATTTTGACATAAGCATAGGCAATTGGAATGTTGAGTAATAGTGAGAGCATCGTGTTGCGAATTTTATTTCTATAGGTCGGATTTGCAATCCAACAAAAGAGCAGTTTTATAAAAATAAACGAATTGCTAAAAAAAGAAGCCACCATAAATAAAAGACTCAAAAAAATAAAACTGCTGTCTTTAAAAATATAATATGCCCCAAGAATGGCGCTACCAATTAAAAAAGTAAACAGCGCGACCTTTCTGCCAAAAGAAATGCAGTCTTCTACGAGGTCAAAATCTGGAATATTTACTTTTAGCATTTAATTTTATCTACTCTATTGGCATGTCTACCACCTTCAAACGAAGTATTTAAGAACACTTCTACCATGTCAACAGCCTGCTGAATCGATGTAAAACGAGCAGGAATACTGATAATATTCGCATCGTTGTGTTGTCTTGCCAATTGCGCAATTTCTTTGGTCCAGCAGAGTGCCGCACGAACATTGGGATGTTTATTCACCGTCATGGCAATTCCGTTTCCGCTACCACAAATAACGATGCCAAAACTAACTTTCCCGTCATTCACATCGTTGGCCACCGGATGTCCGAAATCTGGATAATCTACGCTATCAAAAGTATCGGTTCCGTAATTGGTGACTTCATATCCTTTGGTTTGTAGCATGTCTAGAATGGCTTTTTTATAATCGGGTCCGGCGTGGTCGTTTCCTATGGCTATTTTCATTTCTTGTATTGTTGTGATGTGTGGCAAATTTAATCAATCTTGGTGAAGTAATTCTTTTAAGTGTTGCATAATCTATGAATTAAAAAAGTTAGCCACGAATGCACGAATTCATGTTTTAATAATTCGTGCATTCGTGGCCAAAACATTTAAGTGCTTAAAAATCAGCTGTTTTAATATTTGTAAATCGTTAATTTTACGTTATGTTAATACTTTTTCCTAATCGCTTGATATTCAATTTACTTTAATTTAACATGGGTTGTTCATAACTAAATATAGAAAATCAGAACTTTTTCTTGTTGGTGTGAGATTAAATTGTAATCCAAAACCGAGAGGAGAAAAACAAATTTAGTTTGGCTTTTTTTTGGAAAAGTTATGCGCGATTCAAACAACTTTGTTAACAAAAAACAATCTTAAACTTATTTACAAAACCAACTCGTTTTTGCTTGTGAACAACTGTTAATAGTTTTAAAAATAAACTTCAAAATGAGTGATTTATCATCCGGAAAGTATGTTAACAAATCGTTATAAAAAAAGATAACTACAAAATTCAAATTTAAAATAGAAAGTTATTGTATCTATTAACACGCTATAATAACCATCATAAAATAATCTAAATTTCAATTTTCTTTTTGTTGTTTTTAATAGATGTTGAAAACTCTTAAACAATCGTCAAATTTCCACCTTTCAATTCTTCTAAAATTAATCGAACGTTTTCAAAGTCGTTGGGATGTACTTTGAGTTTAATGCCGCCTAAAGCTGTATTGTAAAATGGTACAATTCCTAATGTAGCTTCGTTTTCAAAAAAATAAGGGATTCCTTCTTGTTCCAGCCGATGCTTGATTACAATGATTTCATGAGTGAAATTGAATATAGCTATTACTTCAAATGCTTCCATCTTTTTTTGATAAAGGTAAGTAAATGTTACTTTTCTATTAAAACACCCAACTTATAACTTATAACTTACAACTATTTTGTAATTTTCAAACTTTAAGAAAATGAACTATGAGCAAGAAACCAAAAAAGTTTGGAAAAAAGGAGAAAACGTACTCCGAAAAAATATTAAAAATACTATCTCAAAACGCTAATAAACCTTTCAACTACAAACAAATAGCAGCTATTTTAGAACTTGATGATACGAAAAGTAGAAACGAAATTATCAAAGATCTAAAAATTTTAGCCGCACAAAAAGTCATTATCGAGTCGGAACCTGGAAAGTATTTAGTCAAAGCGATCAGCCAAGATTATTACGAAGGTACGATTGATATGACTTCGCGGAAAACTGCTTACTTTATTTGTGAAGAATTTGAAGAAGACGTATTTATTCCGACCAACAATCTCAATCACGCTTTAGATAAAGACAAGGTCAAAGTTTATGTGTATAATCGTAGAAAAGGAAAACGTCCCGAAGGAGAAGTTATTGAAGTTTTAGAACGTGCGAAATCTGAGTTTGTCGGTGTAATTGATATTCAAAAGAATTTTGCCTTTGTCACCACCGCGAATGCTAAGATGTATACCGATATTTTTATTCCAAAGACAAAATTGGTGAAGCGCAACAAGGCTATGTGGTGATTGCAAAAATTGAAGATTGGCCGAAAAAAGCCGATAGTCCGTTTGGGTCGATTATCAAAGTTTTAGGAAAACCAGGGGAACATGATACCGAGATTCATGCCATTTTAGCCGAATACGGATTACCTTATGACTTCCCGATTGAAGTAGAATTATTCGCCCAAAAAATAGATACTTCCATTCAAGAAAGTGAAATCAAAAAGCGTCGTGATATGCGTGAAACATTGACATTCACGATTGATCCTAAAGATGCCAAAGATTTTGATGATGCCTTGTCTTTCAAAAAATTAGAGAATGGAAACTACGAAATCGGAATTCACATTGCCGATGTTTCTTATTATTTACAAGAAGGAACCATCTTAGATGATGAAGCTTTTAACAGAGCTACTTCAGTTTATTTAGTAGATCGCGTCGTTCCTATGTTGCCAGAAGTATTGTCTAATTTTGCTTGTTCATTAAGACCTCAAGAAGAGAAATATACTTTTTCTGCGATTTTTGAAATCAACGAAAAAGCGCAAGTGATGAATCAATGGTTCGGAAGAACGGTGATTTTTTCGGATCAGCGATTTGCTTATGAAGAAGCGCAGTACATTATCGAAACCAAAAACAATACGATTCCTGTTGAGACTTCTATTACAGGAAAATCTTATGTTGTAAACGATGATATTGTTGCTGCTACTTTGAAGTTGGACGAATTGGCGAAAATCCTGCGACGCAATAGAATGAATGAAGGCGCGATTTCGTTTGATAAAGTTGAAGTAAAATTCAATTTGAATGATGCTGGTGAACCGGAAGGCGTGTACTTCAAAATCTCCAAAGATGCCAATCATTTAATCGAAGAATTCATGTTGCTGGCGAATAGAAAAGTCGCTGAGTTTATCGGAAAGCAAAAGAAAACCTTTGTCTATCGTATTCACGATGAGCCGAATGAAGATAAATTAATCAATTTACAAACAATCATTTCGAAGTTTGGTTATAGCATCAATTTCAAATCGAAAGCAGATATTTCAAAATCATTGAACAATTTATTGAATGATGTAGTCGGTAAAAAAGAACAGAATTTGGTAGATACACTCACGATTCGAAGTATGAGTAAAGCCAAATACTCGACCGATAATATTGGTCATTACGGATTGGCATTCGATTATTATTCTCATTTTACTTCTCCGATCCGACGTTATCCTGACGTGATGGTACATCGATTATTGCAGTATTATTTAGATGGAGGAAAATCGGTTGATGCGGAATTGTACGAAGAAAAATGCCAACATTCGTCCAATATGGAAGGATTGGCAACCAATGCCGAGCGCGATAGTATAAAATACATGCAAGTCAAATATATGCAAGATCACAAAGATCTCGAGTTTTTAGGTGTTATTTCAGGCGTTACGGAATGGGGAATTTATGTAGAAATTATTGAGAATAAATGTGAAGGCATGTGCAGAATTCGCGAAATCAAAGACGATTATTATACGTTTGATGATAAGCAATATGCACTTGTTGGCGAGATTTCGAAGAACATTTTACAACTTGGCGATGAAGTCATTGTCAAAGTGAAGAATGCTGATTTAGTGAAGAAACAATTGGATTTTCATTTTATTAGAAAAAACGAATAGTATGAATAGAATAGGTTTTCTATTGGTCTTGTTGACTACAAAATGGTTGTTTGCTCAAGAGAAAAATGTCGGTGATTTTACTAAGGTGACCGCTTTTGATCAAATAGATGTCATGTTAATTCCATCAGATGAAAACAAAGTCAGCTTGAACGGTTCGGGTTCGGATGAAGTGGAATTAATCAACAAGAATGGCGAATTAAAAATTAGAATGCCATTAACTAAAATGTTGAGCGGAGATGCTATTTCAGCGCTGGTTTATTATACCCAATTGAACGCTGTAGAGGCAAATGAAGGTGCTAGAATCGTCAGTGAGTCAGTCGTGTCTTCAGAAGATTTTGATATTATCACGAAGGAAGGATCTATTGTAGAATTAACTTTAGACGTGAAAAATTTAATTGTGAAAATGAACGATGGTTCAAAAGTAAGCCTTGAGGGTAAAGCCGACAGCCAAGACGTTTTGCTCAATTCAGGAAGCGTTTATAAGGCAGAAAAATTACAAACAAATTCAACAATAATTACTGCAAATACTGGTGCCGAAGGATCAGTTCGAGTTTCTGATTTGGCTGATGCTAAATGCAGAGCTGGCGGAAAAGTCTATATTTATGGCAATCCAAAGCGAATCAATAAGAAAATCATTGCTGGCGGAAAGATCTACGAAAAGGAAGATTAAAAATTTATTGTTATTTTTACATCAAAACCAATAGATGATCGAAGATATTATTACGGGCATTCCTTTAGGTATTTTTCTCAGCTTTCTAGTGGGTCCCGTTTTTTTTGTTTTACTAGAAACCAGTGCTGTAAAGGGTTTTAGAGCTGCCATGGTTTTTGATTTTGGTGTTGTCTTAGCCGATGTATTGTTTATCGCAGTCGCTTATTTTAGTAGTTATCGGCTTATTCAAACTATAAAAAATGATCCCGCAATATTCATTTTTGGAGGTATTATGATGTTGACTTATGGCATCATTTCATTTATAAAACTAAAAAAAGTTAGTAAGAAGGTAGATGAAATACCAGTCGAGGAACTTATTAAGAAGAATTACATCGGATTGTTTTTTAAAGGCTTCTTTCTCAATTTTATCAATGTAGGTGTTTTGTTGTTTTGGTTCATGATTCTCATCACTATTGGTCCAAAATTAGAATTGGAAACTTCTAGAATGATTACTTTTTTTTCCACGGTATTACTGACTTATTTAGTTGTAGATATTGGCAAAGTACTTTTAGCCAAACAATTAAGAAGCAAAATGACCCCAACAAATATTCTAAAAATTAAGAAATTAATTAGCATTTTGTTGGTGATTTTTGGCTTGACTTTAATGTTTCAAGGATGGTTTCCTAGTGAACAGAAATTGGTTAAGAAGGCTTTGGAGAAGATAGACTAAAGCATTACTACTCGAGTTTGATGTTTATTAAGAACTTTTTGATTTTATTATTTAAGCAATATTAAAATGAAGCATATTCAATGTATTGAAACAATTCTATATGTTACCAACCAGCAAGCAAGTGCTGAATTTTACGAACGAATTTTCAGAAAAAAAGCAGATTTAAACGTTGCTGGAATGACCGAGTTTAGATTTTCAGACTACTGCAAATTGGGATTAATGCCAAGTACAGGAATTGTGAAAATACTAGCTGATAAGACACCTCATCCCGACAAAGGAAACGGAATACCAAGATGTGAACTTTATTTTTACGTTGATAATGTTCGGCTAGAGTATGATAATGCGATAGAAGCGGGTGCTACCCTTATAAGCGCAATTGAAGATAGAGATTGGGGCGATAGAGCTTGTTATTTTGCTGATTTAGATGGACATATTATTGCGTTCGCAGAAAAACTCGATAAATAAATCAAACGATTTCTAATATCATTTCAACTATATATTTACCCTAACTTTGCCCATTTTTTCTATAAAGTCTCTATTTCTTGAAATGTTTCTGCTACATCGCCCGGATTCGAACAGCAACTTTAATTCATTTTTTCTAAAAATGAAACATAAAAAAACCTTCAATTTCAATGAAGATGTCCACAGCGTCGTCTGGATTCGAACAGAACTGTAATTCATTTTTTCTAAAAATGAAACATAAAAAAACCTTCAATTTCAATGAAGATGTCCACAGCATCGTCTGGATTCGAACAGCAACTTTAATTCATTTTTTCTAAAAATGAAACATAAAAAAACCTTCAATTTCAATGAAGATGTCCAAAGCGTCGTCTGCATTCGAACAGCAACTTTAATTCATTTTTTCTAAAAATGAAACATAAAAAAACCTTCAATTTCAATGAAGATGTCCAAAGCATCGTCTGGATTCGAACAGCAACTTTAATTCATTTTTTCTAAAAATGAAACATAAAAAAACCTTCAATTTCAATGAAGATGTCCACAGCATCGTCTGGATTCGAACAGCAACTTTAATTCATTTTTTCTAAAAATGAAACAAAAAAAAACCTTCAAACTAACTTGAAGGTTTTGAGGCATCGTCCGGATTCGAACCGGAGTAGGAGCTTTTGCAGAGCCCAGCCTAGCCGCTCGGCCACGACGCCATTGTGCATTGGACGGCAAACTTAATAAATAATTTTGAATTTCATATTTTAATCTTGAAATTCTTTTGGGTATCAATTTCTGTACTCCTCCATTTCAATAGTAACCGCTTCAACATCACCATCTATGGGAGGATTGATTTTAGAAACCGCTAATACAATTCTAGAAATAGACGGAATTTCTTTAAAAATTCTAGCAATGATACGATGTGCGACGTGCTCGAGTAATTTAGAACGAATCTCCATTTCTTCCATTACAATTCGATTCAAAATTACATAGTCAACCGTATCTTCAAGCGAGTCAGAAATGGAAGATTTACGCAAATCGGTTTTAACTTCTAAGTCAACTTTATAATCTGATCCAATTTTTCCTTCTTCTAGTAAACAGCCATGATAGGAATAGGTTCTGATGTTTTTTAATTTGATAGTTCCCATGAAATTATTAATGAATTGGATTTAGTATCTTTTTAGTAAAAGTATGAAATATTTGTTTCTAGTAATAAAATCAAACAAGCAAATCAACAGTAAGACGAATTTACCAACTATTTTAATAACTTTGCGACTCTAATTTTTGAATATGTCAACGGAAGAAAAAGCATTGAATTTTATCGAGCAAATTATTGAAGAAGATCTGAAAAATGGCTTATCGACGGCAAAATTGCGTTTTCGTTTTCCACCAGAACCAAATGGGTATTTGCATATTGGTCACGCAAGTGCCATCGCCTTGAATTTTGGTTTGGGAATAGATTATAAAGCGCCGGTTAACCTTCGTTTTGACGATACCAATCCAGCGAAAGAAGAACAAGAATTTGTGGATGCGATCAAAAGAGATGTTCAATGGTTAGGCTATCAGTGGGCTGAAGAGCGTTACGCTTCTGATTATTTCCAGCAATTATACGATTGGACAATTGATTTCATCAAGAAAGGTAAAGCATACGTTGACAGTCAATCTTCTGAGGAAATGGCCATTCAAAAAGGGACGCCATCTACACCAGGAACCGATAGTCCTTTTCGCAATCGATCTGTTGAAGAGAATTTAGATCTTTTCGAGCGGATGAAAGCAGGTGAGTTTGAAGAAGGAACTCATATTCTTCGCGCTAAAATAGACATGAAATCGACCAATATGTTGATGCGTGATCCGATTATGTATCGCATTCTGCATAAACACCATCATCGAACTGGTGACCAATGGTGTATCTATCCGATGTACGATTGGGCACATGGGGAAAGTGATTATTTGGAACAAATTTCACATTCCTTTTGCACCTTAGAATTTTTGCCGCACCGTGAATTGTACGATTGGTTTTTGGATCAAATTTATGATTCTAAACTAGTTCGCCCGAAGCAACGTGAATTCGCAAGAAGAAATCTAAGTCATACCGTTGTTAGTAAAAGAAAGCTGTTGCAATTGGTAAAGGAAAACCATGTAAAAGGTTGGGATGATCCGAGAATGTCGACGATTTCCGGCTTGAGAAGAAGAGGTTATACGCCAGCATCGCTTCGCAATTTTGCTAATACGACTGGAATTGCAAAACGCGATAACTTAATCGACGTTTCGGTTTTAGAGTTTTGTATCAGAGAAGATTTGAACAAGACTGCGCCGAGAGTCATGGCGGTTTTAGATCCGGTGAAGTTGGTCATTACAAATTATCCCTATGGACATGTAGAGTGGCTAGACGCAGAAAACAACCAAGAAGACGAAAGCGCAGGTTTTAGAAAAGTACCTTTTTCTAGAGAATTATACATAGAAAGAGAAGACTTTTTAGAAGAAGCGCCATCGAAGTTTTTTCGCTTAAGTATTGGTAGAGAAGTTCGATTAAAAAACGGCTATATCATTAAAGGAGAAAGCGTGATCAAGGATGCGACAGGAACAATTACCGAAATTCACGCCACTTATGATACTGAAAGTTTAAGCGGAAGCGGAACGGAAGCCAGTCAAAGAAAAGTATCTGGAACTTTACATTGGGTTTCTATTGCGCATGCTGTGCAAGCTGAAGTGCGTTTGTACGATCGTTTGTTTATAGATGAAGCGCCTGATTCGCATAAAGAAAAAGATTTCCTTGAATTCGTCAATCCAGATTCTTTGAAAATTGTTACTGGTTATGTGGAGCCAAGTTTGAAAAATGCTCAAATTGAAGATAAATTTCAATTCCAACGTTTGGGATATTTCACTGTAGATAAGGATTCTGTAGCTGAAAGTTTGGTTTTTAATAAAACCGTTGGACTCAAAGACGCTTGGGAAGAAAAGGGAAAGAAAGAGGAAAATAGCTTGAATAATTCTTTAAAGGAAATCAACAAATTCTTCAAAGGTGATACAGACTCGGAGCGAAATGAAGTTGAAAATGTAATCAAGGAAAGCATTCAGGCGGTGACGAATTTTAGTTTGTTGCAAAATGTATTGAAGAAAAATATTGCCAACAATAAAAGTTCCTTGTTATTTGCCAACTTCATGTTGAAGTATTCCAGTCAAATTGCGCCCAAGGATTTTGACGAAGAGACCATTCAAAAATTGTATACGATGTCGCTAAGAAGTGAATCTCCGTTTGTGAGAATTGAAGCGATTCAAAATTTACATAAAGACGACGTTTCATTACAAGCTTTACGTTCATTTCTTGAAAACCTCAAAACAACAGAAAAAGACGAAAAAGTAAAAGAACTACTTTTTTCCATGTAGTTTTTCGACAATAGATAATCTAAATAATAAAGCGCTCTAATCGGAGCGCTTTTCTATTATTATCAAAAACTATTTTAAAATAAAAATCTATTGTGAAAGACTATTAAAAACAGACCTCATATTTCAGTTATAAACAACATTTATTTATTTTTTAACTTACTATGTGTTTTTAAAAAATTTAGCCAATACAACGAGTCTAAATGATAAATTTCAACTTATCAGGCAAATTTTCCAGTTATTAACACAGACTTGTTAACAAAATCCGTACCTTTAGGTAAATATTAATTTAATACACAATATCATGTCAAATAACACAGGAAATACCCTTTTAGCACTTTTGGCTGGCGCAGCAATCGGAGCGGTTGCTGGAATTTTGATGGCTCCTGATAAAGGATCAAAAACGAGAGAAAAAATTAAAGACGGATTTGATGATGCGAAGAAAAATCTAAAAAGTAAGATTAATAGCGCAACCGAAGGATTTAGATCGAAAGCGTCAAACACGCAATTTGATTTGGAAGAAACTTATGATGACCTTGTATCTAGCATGAGTCATAAAACCGAAGATGTGATTTCGTTTTTAGAAACGAAACTGGCAGACTTGAAAAAGGAGAATGCGAAGTTGCAAAAATAATTGAACCAAAACGTACGCTTATGGCTTTTGACGAATTAAAAGAACATACAGAAGATATTCAAGAACAAGTGCATGTTTACCTTGAAAAGAGTGTCGCTTATTATAAATTATGGGGATTTAAGGTGGCGATGAAGTCGACAACTATGATTCTTAAATTTACTTTAATTCTCTTATGTTTCAGTATGGTTTTGCTTTTTTGCTCAGTGGCTGCTGCCTTTGCAATTGGTAAATCATTGGGCAGTTACGCGCTAGGATTCTTAGTTATTGCTGGAATTTATGCCGTATTTACAGCACTTCTGTTTCTAATCAAGGACAAAATAATGGAAGGTAAAGTGATGGAGAATTTTTCAGAAATCTTTTTTAACGACTAAGTAATGGAAACGAAGAAATATTCCTCCTATGCTCAAATTGAAAGTGATTTGGAGATTTTAAAACTCGAGAAAGAAATTGAATATCAAAAGCTTGTTTTAAGTTTTCAAAAAACAAAGGAAAGCTTTACGCCGCAAGGAATCGTGAGTAATTTTTTGAGTTCCTACAAGACGATTTTCGCTAATTCCTATATGGATGTCATCAACATAGCACTTCCCTATTTAATCAAATGGATTTTAAAAAGAAAAAGAGACAATTAAGTCTCTTTTCTTTTTTAATTATTGTTGCTCCTCTTCTTGATTTTCATCATTCTCTTTCGGAGGTTTACTGTTTTTTAGCGGTTTATCGATTTTCATTCCTTTCTTCATCGATTCGCCGACTAAATTACTCGCTGTAAAACTTGCTACCATATTATTCAACATATCGCTTCCCGCTTGAGGAGAATTGGGTAAAAGAATTAAATTCGAATTGGTATCAGCTCCAATTGCTTGCAACGTGTCATAATGTTGTGTCACGACAATCAATGCGGATGCTTCTTGAGAATTGATCCCTACTTTGTTCAAAACATCAACACTTTCTACCAATCCTTTAGCAATCTCACGTCTTTGATCGGCGATACCTTGACCTTGTAAACGTTTGCTTTCCGCTTCTGCTTTGGCTTTAGCGACAATTCGAATTCTAGATGCTTCTGCTTCAAATTCAGCCACTGTTTTCTCACGGTCGGCGGCGTTGATTCTGTTCATGGCATTTTTTACTTGAATATCAGGATCAATATCAGTGACCAAAGTATTGATAATTGTATATCCGTAAGTAGTCATCGCTTCGTTTAATTCTCTTTTTACCGCAATGGCAATATCATCTTTTCGTTCAAAAACGTCATCAAGAATCAATTTAGGAACTTCAGCTCTTACAACATCAAAAACGTAAGATGTGATTTGATCGTGAGGGTATTCTAATTTATAAAATGCGTCGTAAACGGTATCTTTTACCACCATAAATTGCACAGAAACTTTGAGTTTTACAAAAACATTATCCTTGGTTTTCGTTTCAATAATCACGTCCAATTGTTGAATCTTTAGATTGACACGACCCGCAATGCGGTCAATTAAAGGAATTTTCAATTGCAAACCCGATTGCCGAATACTCAAAAACTTACCAAATCGTTCAATGATAACAGCGGTCTGCTGCTTGACGGTAAAGAAGGACGAAAAGAGAATAAATAGTCCGAAGAACAAAAAGACCAATAAGATAGTACTCATAATAATTGATTTAAGATTGAATTTTGCTACAAATTACAAAAAACAAACTACTTTCGCTTCGGTTATTATTAAAAGAGATGAAAAAAATTCTATTATTACTACTTGCTTTGTATTGTTCAAATGCCGCCACGGCGCAATACGGTTATCGCGACGGAAACCGTATTGGAATTTCTGCTGGGGTCACGCAGCTTTCTTTATTGTCAAGTAACTTCAAAGCAAAACCAGGAACGGGCTGGATTGCTGGATTATCAGTACGAGGAAATTACTATAATGATTTCAGTATGATTTTCGGAATGCAATTTACTGAAAGCACCTTTTCTTTAGAAACAGTAAATTCATCATTTAAAAAAGAAGATGTAAAATATACACTTTCTGGAGTGCAAATAAAACTGTTGATGAGTTATAATTTGGTTGAAGATCACGTTTCTTTAGATTTTGGACCCGTACTGCAAGTCAATGGAAAGCTCAGAATTGACAAAGAAAACAAAGATAATGTGATTTCAGGAACCGCTTTAAAAGCAGAAGATATTGTAGATGTAACGACCATCAACGGAAATTTATATTTCGGTATTTCTGCAGGAGGAAAAGTAGTGCGAGCCCTGGTTTTCTATCAATATGGTTTGAACAGCATTATGAACAAACTCAACAAAGACGATGATTTGAAAGCGTTAAACAACGGCGATAAGTTTAAAGGAAATATTGGATTGTTGAGTGGGCAGCTGTTAATAAGTTTATAAGAAAAGCTCCCATAAATAGGAGCTTTTTCATTTTATAAAGTAGCAATCGCTTTCTCCAAACGCTTAATCGTTTCCTCTTTTCCAATGAGCGCCACAATATCAAACAAATGTGGTCCTTTGAGCGCACCCACCAAACTCAATCGAAACGGCTGCATCACTTTTCCCATACCGATGTCGTTTTGGGTCATCCAATCTTTTACGATGGTTTCAATGTTTAAACTGCTAAAATCTTCGATCGAATTTAAAACTGCTACCAGCTGATTCATTAAGGCTGGTGTTTCTTCTTTCCAGTTTTTCGAAGCTTTTTCGTCATAAGAAGTTGGTGCTTCAAAAAAGAAATCGCTCATTTCCCAAAATTCAGAAACAAAGTTCGCGCGTTCCTTTATTAATGAAACTATTTTTGTCACATCGAGCGCAGTCAAGATGCCTCTTTCTTTTAAGATAGTTGTAAAAGAATTGGCCAAGCTTTCGTCGCTTTGCTTTTGTAAATATTGATGATTGAACCATTTGTTTTTTTCTGGATCGAACTTGGCTCCCGACTTGTGCACACGATTCAAATCGAAGGCTTCAGCCAATTCATCCAAGGTAAATAGTTCCTTATCAGTGCCGTCATTCCAGCCCAAAAGCGCTAAGAAATTGATTACTGCTTCTGGGAAAAATCCGTTTTCTCGGTAACCTGATGAAATACCTTCTTCAGTCTTCCATTCCAACGGAAATACCGGAAATCCTAATTTATCTCCATCGCGTTTGGATAATTTTCCGTTGCCAATAGGCTTAAGAATCAATGGTAAATGCGCAAATTCAGGCGCTTCCCATCCAAAAGAACGATACAGTAACACGTGTAATGGCAAAGATGGTAACCATTCTTCGCCGCGAATCACGTGAGAAGTTTCCATCAAATGATCATCAACAATATTCGCTAAATGATACGTTGGCATACCATCGCTTTTAAACAAAACCTTATCATCTAGCAGATTGGTTTCAAATTGAATGTCGCCACGGATGATATCGTGCAAGTGTAAAGTCTCATTGACCGGTGTTTTAAATCGAATAACAAAATCTTCACCTGCAGCAATTCGCTTTTCGGTTTCTTCTGTTGAAAGTACCAATGACGTATCTAATTTTTCTCGGTTGTGCCAATTATATATAAAAGTCTTTCCTTGTTCTTCGTGTTGTTTTCTTTGAAAGTCTAACGATTCAGCGGTATCAAACGCATAATACGCATTGCCCGAAGCAATCAATTGATCTGCATATTGTTTGTACATCGATTTTCTTTCGCTTTGACGATAAGGTCCAAATTTTTCGTTCTTTCCCACCGTTTCACTTGGCGCAATGCCCAACCAATCTAATGCTTCAAAAATGTATTGTTCTGCACCGGGAACAAAGCGGTTTTGATCGGTATCTTCTATCCTTAGAAAGAATACGCCATTGTGTTTTTTGGCAAATAAATAGTTGAATAAGGCCGTACGAACGCCACCAATATGCAACGGTCCAGTTGGACTTGGAGCAAAACGAACTCTAACAGGTTTTGACATGGTAATGAAAATTTTCGGCAAAGATAGTAAATCGAAGTTGTGATTTCTTGGTTAATCCAGCACTTCAATCCAGAGAACAGTTTATCGCATTTCCGAAGGGATTCGTTTGTTCATAATACCAAACCATAAAGGAGGAATAAACGAAAGTACCATGCTTGTTGGGTAGCCAAAAGGCAATTGTGGGCTCACATCATGGTATTCTAAGATTTGATACTTCTTTTGCGATTTGTAGTGATGGTCGCTGTGTCGTGTGAGTTCATAGAGCATGATTCTTCCTAGAACGTGATTGGAATTCCAAGAGTGTTTTTCCGAAACTCGTTCGTATCTTCCTGAAGGCAATAAGTTTCTTTTTAATCCGTAATGTTCAATGTAGTTGATGGTTTCTAATAGCAAGAATCCAACAATGCCGGCGCAAGTTGCGAATAGAAATCCATTAAAACCAAAGAAGAAATAAATTGCCACCAAGTACGACGCTTGAATAATTGTAAACCAAAACATATCGTTTTTAATAGAAAAAAAGGAGCGATATTCAACTTCATTGAGTTTGCGTTGAATTTTCCACGCTTTCTTATAAGTTCCAACTACTGTTTGAAACCAATAGGAATAGAGATTTTGATTGTATTTCGCGGTAGAAGGATCTTCGGGAGTGGAAACATGCAAATGATGTCCATGATTGTGTTCGATAAAGAAATGGGTGTAATGGCTTGGAATTAGAAGTATTTTCCCCAACATTTTTTCAAGAAATGAAGTTCTATGTCCGAGTTCATGCGCTACATTGATGCCGTTGGAACCCAAAATGATTCCGACGCTCAACGTCATACCAATCAGCTCAGATTGTGTTAAGGAGGATGATGTTACTTTGTGAAGAGAATAAAATAATATTCCATAAACAAGCGGAACATTCAAGTACAGCAAAATGTCAAAAAGTTTGTTTTTTAGTCGTTCTTCGACAACGGATTCGCTGTAATTGTCAGCGTCAATAGGAAGCAATAATTCTAATATCGGAATGATAACGAAGGAAAATACCAATGCAGCATACATCCAAACGCCACTACAGTAAATGCCAAGAAGTCCAACGGAAGGAATGCTATAAGCCCATAAATATTTCATAATCAGGATAATTTGGAACTAAAATTAGTCATTCCTTTTTTCATTTCCAACGGGAAAAGTTTGCGTTTTATTTAACGTTTTCTAATTCAGATAAAATCGTACTTTTATCGGTTGTTAAAATAAAACGCAAACACTTGGATTCTACGGGCATTATTTATCAAAAATTAGAAGCTTTTATCAAGAAGTATTACACGAACGAACTGATTCGGGGTGTGCTTTTTTTTATTGGCTTAGGATTGCTGTATTTCCTTTTTGTGCTTTTTGTAGAGTACTTTCTTTGGCTGAAACCGATGGGAAGAACCATTTTGTTTTGGGCCTTTATTGCCGTGGAAGTATTTTTATTGTTGCGTTATATTTTATTTCCGATTTTTAAGTTGCTTAAGATTCAAAAAGGTATCGACTACAATGAAGCTTCTACCATTATTGGAAATCACTTTTCAGAAGTCAGCGACAAGTTGACCAACTTTCTGCAATTGTCTTCAAATGGCAGTCAATCGGAATTGTTACTCGCGTCGATAGATCAAAAAGCGAGTTCGCTGCAACCTGTTCCCTTTGGAAATGCAATAGACTTTAACAAGAACAGAAAATATTTACCTCTAGCATTATTGCCGATTTTCTTTTTCGCATTCTTTTATATTTCTGGGAATAGCGATATGATTTCACAGAGTTTGAATCGCGTGGTACATTTTAAGAATCAATTTATTCCGCCAGCACCATTTCAATTTGTGGTACTAAATAAACAAATACAAACCGAACAGAACAAAGATTTTACACTGGTAATTCAAACCAAAGGAAAGGTGATTCCGGAAAACGTAATGATTTTTATCGAGGATGAAAGTTATTTTATGGAGTCGGTGAAGCCTGGTGAATTTCAATATAAATTTTCGAAGCCATTAACTTCTATTCCTTTTTACGTTGAAGCCAATACGGTTACTTCTCCTGAATATGAATTGAAAGTCATCACAGTTCCGTCGATTGCTAATTTTGAAATGCAATTGAATTTCCCATCATATTTGAATAGAAAAGCGGAGTTAATTAAAGGGTCTGGAAATGCGATTATTCCTGAAGGGACAAGGGTTTCGTGGAGGATGAATACTCAAGCGACGCAAAAAGTTGTTTGGTCAGATTTGAAAGCAAATACGCCATTTACTAGGAGTGAAAACATGTTTTCATTGACTAAATCAATTTTTGAAAACACAGATTATCAAATTATTACTTCTAATGATAGGGTTGCGAACTATGAGAAGCTGAACTATCAGATATCTGTGATAAAGGACCAATTCCCAACAATTACAGTTGATAATGCACCAGACAGTTTAAAGACTGAAAAGAAATATGTAATAGGTCAAGTTTCGGATGATTATGGTTTGCATAAATTGTATGTGGTTTATTATGAAAGAGATAAGCCGCAAGCCGCTAAGAAAGCACTATTGAATGTAAAGAAAGACATCTACGATCAGTTTGTGTTTTCTTTTCCAAGTACATTACCAGTAGAGCAAGGCGTATCATATGAATATTATTTTGAGGTTTTTGATAATGATGCGATTCATAATTTCAAAAGCACAAAATCGGCTGTGTTTTCTGACCGAATCGCTACTGACGTAGAGAAAGAAGATCAAATGTTGCAACAACAAAACAGCAATATCAATGGCTTAGAGAAGTCTTTAAAGAATCAAGACAAACAAATTTCCGAAATAGAAAAGTTGCAGAAATCGAATAAAGAGAAAGACAATTTGGAGTTTAAAGATCAGCAAAAGGTGAATGATTTTTTAGAGCGTCAAAAGAAGCAAGATAATTTGATGAAGGAATTCGCGGAGAAGATGAAGGACAATTTAGATAAATTCAAAACAGATAAGAAAGATGAATTTAAAGAAGAGTTGCAAAAGCGTTTAGAGAAAGCAGAGAAGGATCTAGAAAAGAATAAAAAACTTTTGGACGAACTTAAAGAGTTGACAGATAAAATAAAGAATGAAGATTTGATGATGAAGCTGGATGAGTTCAAACAAAACAGCAAAAATCAAACGAAGAACTTAGAGCAGTTGGTTGAACTGACTAAGAAGTATTATGTAGAGAAAAAAGCAGAACAATTGGCGGACAAGTTGGATAAACTAGCTGAAAAGCAAGATAAGTTGGCAGAGAATGAGAAGGAAAACTCGACTGAAAAGCAAAATGAAATCAATAAAGAATTTGATAAAATCCAAGAAGATTTAAAGGATCTTGAAAAGGAAAATAAGGAGTTGAAGTCGCCAATAGACATTCCGAAAGATGCAGAAAAGGAAAAAAGTATTGATGAAGATTTGAAAAAGGCGTCTGAAGAATTGCAAAAAGACAAGAAAGACAAAGCCAAGCCGAAGCAAAAAA
The DNA here is from genome assembly GCA_016714905.1 of Flavobacterium sp. GTDB lineage: Bacteria > Bacteroidota > Bacteroidia > Flavobacteriales > Flavobacteriaceae > Flavobacterium. The sequence continues at coordinate 313,305 of JADKBW010000001.1, read as the reverse complement.
GTGCATCAAAGAAGATGAAGGAAATGTCGATGAATATGCAGCAAAGCATGGAAGGCGCTGAAATGGAGCAGATGGATGAAGATGTAAAAATGCTGCGGCAAATCCTAGACAATCTTTTAGCGTACTCATTCTCTCAAGAGGAAGTAATGGGGCAGTTTAGAGGTTTAAAAAGAGGATCGCCATCATTCAATAAGAATTTGAAGATTCAACAAGACCTAAAATTACAGTTCAAACATGTTGATGACAGTTTGTTTGCTATGTCATTAAGGAATCCGAAAATTGCCGAAGACATTACCAGGGAAATAGGTAAAGTTCACTACAACATTGATAAAGCTTTGGAAAGTTTGGTAGAAGCACAGATTCCAAAGGGACTTTCGCACCAACAGTATTCAGTTTCTTCTGCAAACAAACTTGCTGATTTTCTAAGTGATTTATTGAACAGCATGCAAATGTCGATGTCTGGCGCGGGCATGGGCAAACCAAAACCAGGAAAAGGACAAGGTGCGGGTATGCAACTTCCCGACATCATAAAAAAACAGGAAGGCATAGGTGAAAAGATGAAAGAGGGTATGAAGAAAGGAGATAAGCCAGGAGACAAACCGGGTGAGGGCAAAAAACCGGGTGAGGGAAAGAAACCAGGAGAAGGAAACAAGCCGGGAGAAGGTAAGAAGCCAGGTCAAGGAGATAAAGGGAAATCAGGAAAAGATGGCAAAGGCGGAGAAGGAGGCGGAGAAGGTCAAGATGGTGAAAATGGCGAAGATGGTGAGGGTGATGCTAAAAATATCATGGAAATTTACAAAGAGCAAAAGCAACTTCGCGACGCATTGCAAAACGAATTAGATAAGAAAGGAATGGGCGGAAGCGGACAAAATGCGATGGAGCAAATGAAACAAATAGAAAAGCAGCTGTTGAATAAAGGTTTTAATAATGAAACACTTCAGAAAGCTTTGAATTTGAAGTATGAATTACTAAAACTGCAAAAAGCTGTTCAAGAGCAAGGCGAAGACAAGAAGCGTCAATCTGAAACCAACAAGAAGGATTTTAATAGTACAAGCAATCCGCTTCCTGCTTCCGTGCAACAATATTTAAACAGCATTGAGATTTTAAATAGACAAAGTTTACCTTTGCGCTCCAATTTTAATCAGAAGGTGCAAGAATATTTTAAAAGCAATGATTAGTTTTAATTATGAAACTTCTTTTAAACTAGTAAGAAAATCGGACTACTCTAAGTGGTTGTCCCTTGTGATTCAATCCGAAGGTAAAAAGGAAGGCGATATCAATTATATCTTTTGTGACGATGATTTTCTGATTGAAATAAATCAACAATATCTAAATCACAACACGTTAACAGATATAATTAGCTTCGATTATTCTGTAGGAAACGAACTACACGGAGATGTTTTTATTTCGGTTCAGCGGGTAAGAGAGAATGCCATAGAATTTGATGTTGCTTTTGAAGAAGAGTTAAAACGAGTGATGGTTCACGGTGTGCTTCATTATTGCGGATACAAGGATAAGTCGGCGAAAGACGAGAAGGAAATGCGTCTGAAAGAAGACGAGAAAATTAAAATGTTTCACGTGGAACAAAAAAACAAGACCAATTCTAAATTAAAACCTTAATGTTTCAAGACAAATACGATGTAATTGTGGTTGGTGCAGGTCATGCCGGTTCTGAAGCTGCCGCTGCCGCTGCCAATATGGGGTGTAAAACCTTATTGGTAACTATGAGTTTGCAAAACATTGCGCAGATGTCTTGTAATCCAGCAATGGGTGGAATTGCCAAAGGACAAATTGTCCGAGAGATTGATGCGATGGGCGGATATTCTGGAATTGTATCAGACAAGACCGCAATACAGTTTAAAATGCTTAACAAATCGAAAGGTCCAGCAATGTGGTCGCCTCGTGTACAAAGTGATCGAATGCGGTTTGCTGAAGAATGGAGACTGATGCTTGAGCAAACGCCTAATCTTGACTTTTATCAAGAGATGGTCAAAGGGTTATTAATTGAAAACAATAAAATTGTTGGAATTAAAACTTCCTTGGGGATTGAAATAAAGGCTAAAGCCGTAGTTCTAACGAATGGGACTTTCTTAAATGGTCTGATTCATATTGGTGATAAGCAATTCGGGGGTGGTAGAGCAGGTGAAAGTGCAGCATACGGAATAACAGAGGATTTAACAAGTATTGGTTTTGAGTCAGGGAGAATGAAAACGGGCACACCACCTAGAGTTGATGGCCGTTCGTTAGATTACGCTAAAATGAATGAAGAAAAAGGAGATGAGAAGCCAGATAAATTTTCTTATTCAAACCTAACTAAACCGCTAATACATCAGAAGTCTTGTCACATGACTTACACTTCGCTTGACGTTCATGACATTCTTCGAGAGGGTTTCGACCGATCTCCTATGTTTAATGGCAGAATAAAAAGTATCGGCCCGCGATATTGTCCGTCGATTGAAGATAAAATTAATCGCTTTGCTGATAAAGAGCGGCATCAGTTGTTTGTTGAGCCGGAAGGATGGAATACAGTGGAGGTCTATGTTAACGGATTTTCGACTTCTTTGCCTGAAGAAATTCAGTTTAAAGCTTTACGCTCAGTCGTTGGTTTTGAAAACGTGAAGTTTTTTAGACCAGGATACGCAATTGAATACGATTACTTTCCACCAACCCAATTAAAACATACGCTAGAAACCAAATTGGTTGAAGGCTTGTATTTTGCGGGTCAAATCAATGGTACCACCGGTTACGAAGAAGCAGCCTCACAAGGCTTAATGGCGGGAATCAATGCCGCATTGAAAGTCAATGAACAAGAGCCGCTAATTCTAAAGAGAGATGAGGCGTATATAGGTGTTTTAATAGATGATTTGATTACAAAAGGGACGGAAGAACCATATAGAATGTTTACTTCAAGGGCGGAGTTTAGAACACTACTACGACAAGACAATGCGGATTATAGATTAACTCCGTTGTCTAATGCTATTGGTTTAGCTTCTGATGAGCGATTGAAGCGAATGGAGTATAAGTTTGAAGAGTCTGAGAAAATGGTCGCTTTTTTTAAGGAAACAAGTGTTAGCGTAGCAGAAGTAAATCCTATTTTAGAAGCAAAAGAAACGGCTTTAGTGAGTCAATCTGACAAAATGTTCAAGATATTTTCTAGACCTCAAATAGATTTGGAGGATGTCTTAAAGTTTAATAAAGTGCAAGCCTATTTGAATGAAAATCCTTTAGATCAAGAGATTTTGGAGCAAGCTGAAATTCAAGTTAAGTATTCAGGTTATATCGAAAAAGAACGAAATAACGCTAATAAATTGACACGGCTGGAGGACGTCAAAATTCCTGAGTTCTTTGATTACCATAAGATAAAGTCGATGTCTATAGAAGCAAAACAAAAGCTTTCGTCAATTCGACCGATTACCATTTCACAAGCTTCGCGAATTAGCGGTGTTTCCCCTTCTGATATTTCTGTACTTCTAATCTATATGGGAAGATAATATGTTTCACGTGGAACGACAAAAGCAAACCTTTATGAATAAAAGGATTGCGGCATTATTGTTTTTATTTGTTTTATTTTCAAGCTGCAATGTTTCTAGACAAACCGTGCAAATTCCAGATTATATTCTTGTGCCTAATGGAAAAGAAATATTAGGAAATAAAGGTCTAAATGCATTTCTTTTTGAAAACAACACAAAGAATCTAACGATAGAAAAATATCTCTCCATGAGATTTAAAGGGGAGAATTACTACACTAGTGAATATTGGATTTCCATCGAAAAAAACAAATACAAATTGATTATTTACAGCAACGATGAATTCGAGAAATATTTTAATAGTGCAAACTACGCAGTCATAAATTTAGAGCCAGAAAACGCACAAAATGGTTTACAACGAAAGTTTATTGCTTTCTCAGTGATTAACGACAAGAACGAAGATTGTCTCGCCAATGATTCATTATTTCAAAACATCGTGGTGCGTTATCTCAAGAAATTAAAAGACGAATATTATAATTTATAATGGACATTTCTAAATATCAACATTATCTTGAAGTCAAAGATCATTCTATATCGAAAGAAGAATTTCGCTTGCTTAAAGACGAATCCATTGATTTGGTCTTTACTTATCCACAACCAAATGAAGAAAAATTAGCCTCTTATTACGAAAGCGAGGATTATATTTCTCACACCGATGGCAATCGTTCCTTGTTTGAAAAAGCATATCAATTCGTCAAGAATATTGCCTTAAAAAAGAAGCTGACTTTAATTAATGAATTTCAACCTAGTAAAGGAGTATTGCTTGATATTGGAACAGGGACAGGTGATTTCCTTTCCCAAGCAAAGCAAAACGGTTGGCAAATCATAGGTGTAGAACCCAATGAAAGGGCTAAAAAAATAGCGTTGAAAAAGGGCGTAAGTTATATTGATAGCACGAGTCAACTAGAAGACCATTCCGTTGATGTGGTTACGATGTGGCACGTTTTAGAACATGTACCAGATGTCAATGCTCAAATCAAAGAACTAAAACGTTTACTAAAACCAACCGGAACAATTGTTGTCGCAGTTCCAAATTTTAATTCTTTTGACGCAAAGCATTATCAAGAATTTTGGGCAGCCTATGATGTTCCTCGCCATTTGTGGCATTTTTCTCGTTTATCAATTGAAAAACTTTTTGAAAGAGAAAAACTACAATTAGTAGAAACACGACCGATGATGTTTGATGCTTTTTACGTCGCTTTGCTTTCAGAAAAATATAAAACAGGAAAGATGAAATACATTACAGCGTTTCTGGTTGGATTGCAATCGAATTGGAAAGCGAGAACAACCAATGAGTATTCTTCTCATATTTACATTATCAAAAACTAGAAATTATAAAAGCGGCTTATCATAATAAATTAATACTTTTGAAACCTTAATTATCTCTTCAATCATGAAAAAATTACTCCTACTTTCTTTACTATGCTTTGCAATCATTTCTTGCAACAAGTCAACCACTCCAACTAAAGAAATGAAAACAGCCTATGTTGACACTTCTAAATTATTAGAGCAATACAATGAAGCGAAAGACATCGAAGCAAAATATAAAGCCAAAGGCGATGAGATGGGCAAAGAGTTAGAAGCTGAAGTGGCTAGATTTAAAGCAGAAGCAACTAGTTTTCAAAAGAATGCACAAGCCAAAGGGCAAGCATGGGCACAAGAAAATGGAGCAAGACTTCAAAAGCAAGAACAGGAATTGAGTTATGCACAACAAGCATTGGTTCAACAACTTAGAGAAGAAAGTGGCGTTGAAATGGACACATTGGTGAAAAAAGTAAAAAAATTCATCAAAGACTACGGAAAAGAAAAAGGCTTTACCTACATCTACGGAACGGGAGAAGCTGCGACTATTTTATATGCAGAAGATAAATTAGATATTACGGCTGAAATTGTCAAACTTTTGAATGATAAATACAAAGCATCAGACAAGAAAGTTGGTAAAAAAGAAGACGAAAAATAGTTGTGAATTATAGAAACTAAAACTAGCCTCATTCTGTTTTGATAGAGGCTTTTTTTATAAATACAAAGAATCAAACCCATAGTAACTTCATGCGGAAATTTTTTCTAAAATTACTTCTGTTTATTGCCCCATTTGTGTTAATGTATGTAGCACTAGAAGTTTTCTATAGAAATGTCCCAAATAATTACAGTGTTAAAAATCAGGAAATTAATAAGAATTCTCAAAAAATAGAAGTGCTTCTGTTTGGCGACTCGCACTGTTTGTACGGTCTAAATCCTAGTTGCTTTTCAAGAAACACTTTTAATCTCTCCAACGTTAGTCAGACCATTTATTTTGATAAGTTGCTCTTCGATAAATATGTCGATAAACTACCCAAACTTAAGCAAGTGGTGTTTTGCATTGAATATACAAACCTAAGTCAAATAGATAATTCAGGCGACGATGGTTGGCGAAAGTTCTATTATCAGCGTTTTATGCATCTCGAAGTTCCATTGATTTCTGCACTTGATCCAAGAAATTACTGCTTAGCATTCACTCAAAGTTTCTACAAATCGAGGGATTTAGTAAAACGCTATGTAAAAAAAAGAACCATTCTCGATTGCGATTCGCTGGGTTGGGGAACAAATTACAAGAAAGCAGATCGAATTCCAGCAGCGCAAGTGGCGCAAAACAGAGCCATTGTTCAAGAAGATGGCCTCATGGATTTTGAAGTAAACAAAAGCAGAATCAACAATATCATTCAGAAATGCAAACAACGAAACATCCAAGTGTTAATTGTTTCAATGCCGCAAACTAAAGTGTATGAAAGCTACTTGAATCAAAACAAATTAAGCAAAATAAAAGAGACTTGTTCCGAGTTTCATTCTAAGAATCCAATCGACGTGTTTTATCTCAATCTATTTGATGATACTCGTTTCTCTGAGGTGGATTTCTATGATGCGGACCATCTCAATAATGAAGGCGCACTTAAATGCTCTAAAATTGTAAATGACTATTTAACAAGCATTGAAAAATAAAAATCACTATTTTTGTTTTCTAATCTAAGCCAAATGGAAACTATCTCAGCCGAAGCCAAATACACGCTTCAATTTATCAATCAAACGCAAAGATCTATTTTTCTAACCGGAAAAGCCGGAACGGGAAAGACCACACTGCTGCGCGAAATCATTCAAACCACACACAAAAACACAGTAGTTGTCGCTCCAACCGGAATTGCGGCGCTAAACGCGTCGGGCGTTACCATTCACTCGATGTTTCAATTGCCTTTCGGTGGATTTATTCCCGACACCATTGCGCCACATTTTTCCGATTTCGTAAAATTTGAAACCAAAAGCACCCTAATGCGGCATTTCAAAATGAGCGGCCTCAAGAAGGCGGTGATCCGCAATATGGAACTGCTAATCATTGATGAAGTCAGTATGTTGCGGTCCGATTTGTTAGACGCCATCGACTTTACCATGCAGTCTATTCGCAAAAACAGAATGCCTTTTGGCGGTGTTCAAGTGGTGTATATCGGCGATCTACTGCAATTGCCGCCAGTTGTTAAAGATGAAGAATGGAGTGTGCTGAAAAGATATTACAAAGGCAAGTTCTTTTTCCATTCGCATGTGGTTCAAAATAATCCGCCGATTTACATTGAACTTTCTAAAATATTCCGACAATCCGACGATGCTTTTATTTCGATTTTAAATAATCTTCGAAACAATGAAATTACAAAGAAAGATGTCGAAAAACTCAACGCCTATGTGCAACCTCATTTTGATCTAAAGTCCAATCAAGGTTATATCACGCTAACAACACACAACGCCAAAGCAGACGCCATTAATCAGCAATCGTTAGTTGATCTAAAAGGAAAACTCGTCACGTATTTGCCAGAAATCGTCGGAGACTTTCCAGATAAAATATATCCAGTTGATGCGCAACTTGAACTCAAAGTCGGAGCGCAAGTGATGTTCGTCAAAAACGATCTGTCTTTCAACAAGCAATATTTCAACGGAAAAATGGGCGTCGTTCAGTCGCTGTCAGCCGAGGAAATTTTAGTGAACTTCCCCGAAGAAAACGTTTCCATTGCGGTCGAAAAGTACGAATGGCAAAACATCCGATACACCGTCAACGAAATGACGAAAGAAATCGAAGAAGAAGTATTGGGAACATTTGTGCATTATCCGATCAAATTGGCGTGGGCAATTACCGTTCACAAAAGCCAAGGACTAACATTCGACAAAGCAGCAATCGACGTGTCGCAAGTTTTTCTTCCCGGACAGGCCTACGTAGCTCTTTCTCGACTTCGTTCGTTAAACGGCTTGGTTTTGCTTTCTCCGCTTCGAATGAATGGAATTTCGAGCGATCAAGATGTCATGAATTACGCCACCAACAAAGTGGAACCTTCCATTTTAGCCAATACGCTTCAAACAGAGACCTTGAAAGTTTGTGCATTCCTATCTCAAAAACACCTTCGATTGGTCGGTTTTAGCACAAGAATGGAGGAATCATCAATTTAGCTACAATGAGAAATCAGAAGTTTCCGAAAAAGCAAAACACGCTGCTTGGGCAAAGCAAAATGCGGAGATCATGGGCGAATTGGTCGAACCTGCTCGCAAGTTTCTAAATCAATTGAACAAAGTATTCGAGGCTGATTCAGTAGATATCAATTTTGTTTCGGAAAGAATACAAGCAGCTTATGATTATTTTTATAAATCGATGGACGGATTGGTTGGTGAGATTTTATGGAAATTAGAAGAAATCAAACGCGTCAAAAAAGCCAAAGCCTATTTTGATGAGTTGCTTGAATTGGAAGAATTACAAACCAAAGCCATTCTGCGCATGATGAAAGCGAAAGTGCTTATTCAAACCATTGCAGCGGGACAGGAAATTTCAAAAGAGAACATCAACACCACAGCCATTAGAAATTACAAATCGAATAAAGTCGAGGCCATTCAAACCGAATTCAAAGCGCAAAACGTAACCTTGATTGAAGACGAATATGATGTAGCACGTTATACATCCAAAAAGGCGGCTAAGACCAAAGAACCGAAAAAATCTACTTTCCTTATGACCTATGAACTCTGGCAAGAGAAAAACACCATTTCTGAAATAGCCAATATCAGAAAATTGACCAAACAAACCATTTGCACGCACTTAGCAAAATTGATTGAAATCAAAGCCGTCACCATTTCAGAAGTACTTCCAGAAGATAAATTAAAAGCCTTAGCCCAAGCTTTTGAAGGCTATGAAGAAGAATCCCTCAATCCGCTCAAAGAAAAATACGGAGATACGTTCACTTGGGATGAATTGAAATTGTTCAGGGCGAGTTTGAATGTATAACCATTAAGAGTTTGCGTTTTGCGGGCAATTTATTAACTCAACCAAAACACGACCATCACCGCCGGAACAAAATAAATAACAATGGTTCTTGCGCCATCGTAGTCTTTCGCCAATCGCTGTCCAAACAACAGCATGATCAAAGTAATACACGAAAAAATGCCGCCATACAATCCGAAAGTACGACCGCTATTCACCAACAATTCGATGCATCCTACGATACACAAAACCCCCGAAATCAATTCCAAAATCAGCACATGCATCAAGGCCAAAGGCACATGATTTTTCAAACGGGTTTTGGAAAAATGTTCCTTTAGCCAGTTGACGTTTCCTTTCCAATCCATGACTTTATCGTAACCAGATTGAATAAAAGTTACTGCTAGAAAAATCAAAATAAGTATCGGAGCACTATTGACCATCAGATTAGTTTTTATGAATTAATCGCGTCAGCTTTATAGACAAATCCGTAAGTACAATTTTCGCATTACCATTCCGCTCAATGTGATACATCGCGTCAGAAAGTTCTTGAAAAATAGCTTGAATATTATTGCCATTCACAAAAGGCGCAAAATTCTCCAACTTAAACTTCTCGATTTTCGGCTCCATAAAAACCAAACTCGTCGTTTGATAATTCAACAACAAAGCCTGACGAAACATCGTAATGCAATAACTCAAGAATTTCTTTTGAGTTTCGCGACCTAAACCAGCAATTTGCTCACTCCAAGCAATCAAATCTTGAATCGCAGCCGCATTGCCTTTAGCTCTAAAAGCCGCACGAACCCAATCGACAAACCATTTTTCAAAAACCGCATCCTCGCCATTTTCTTGAAGCAATTGTAGAGCTTTATTATAATTCCCTTGCGCTTGATGTGCTATTTTAGACGCCAATCGAGGTTCGATATTTTCACGTGAAACCAACGAAGCCGTGATTTCCTTTTCAGGTAAAGCGCCAAAATGCAACGCTTGGCAACGCGAACGAATGGTCTGAATCAAATCTTCTTCATTTTCAACAATCAAAATAAACAAAGTTTTATCCGCAGGTTCTTCCAATAGTTTCAGCAACTTATTCGACGCAGAAATATTCATCTTTTCCGCCATCCAAACAATCATGACTTTATAGCCGCCTTCATAGGATTTTAAAGCCAAAGATTTCAAAACTTCCTGTGCATCTTCAACTCGAATTTCACCTTGCTTGTTTTGCACACCCAACACTTGATACCAATCAAACAAACTCCCATACGGATTTTCCGCAACGAATTGTCGCCAATCACCAATAAAATCAAGGCTTTTAGGTTTGGTTTTTACATCTTCAGTCGTTACCGTCGGATACACAAAATGCAAATCCGGATGCGAAAGATTTTGAAATTTCAAATTACATGCTTCATTCCCGCCAGCATTTTCAGAATCAAGATTGTTGCACAAAATAAACTGTGCATAAGCAATCGCCATCGCCAAAGTGCCGCAACCTTCTGGTCCGACAAACAATTGCGCATGCGGAATACGTCCCGAAAGTGCGCTTTTCGTCAAGTGATTCTTGATGTAATCCTGGCCTAAAATTTCTGAAAATAGCATGAGCAAATATAACAGAAAGTTGCCAAGAGCCAAAGCTTATTGATTCGGAGCAGCACATTTCGTCACGATTCAACCGTAGTCCCGCTTTCCGCTATATCTTTTTTGTTTTATTGTCACTTCGAGCGCAGTCGAGGTGTCTTTTTAAAAACAAAAAAGGATGCCGCTTTAATCGGGGCTATTCAAACACGTTTTGTACTTCGTAGGATTTCTCAAAAAAAATTTAAATGTATATTTGCAGCAGATTTAAAAAACTAAACTTCCATGAAAACACTAGCTGACTTCAATTTCAAAGACAAAAAAGCACTCATTCGCGTTGATTTTAATGTGCCTTTAGACGAAAATTTCAATGTGACCGATGCCACCAGAATTGAAGCTGCTAAACCAACCATCGATAAAATCCTTGCCGATGGCGGAAGTGTCATTTTGATGTCGCACTTAGGAAGACCAAAAGGCGTGGAAGCAAAATATTCTTTAAAGCATATTCTTTCCACCGCATCCGAAATTCTAGGCGTTTCGGTAAAATTCGCTGAAAATTGTATTGGAGAACCAGCACAAACGGCTGCGGCAAATCTAAAAGCAGGAGAAGTTTTATTGTTAGAAAATTTGCGTTTTCACAACGAAGAGGAAGCCGGCGATGTAGCATTTTCAAAAGAATTGGCTTCACTAGGCGATATCTACGTGAATGATGCTTTTGGTACCGCGCATCGCGCACACGCATCGACTACAATTATTGCGCAATTCTTCCCAAACCACAAATGTTTCGGAATGTTATTGGCTCGTGAAATAGAAAGTTTAAATAGAGTTTTAAAAAATAGCGAGAAACCGGTAACTGCAGTTCTTGGAGGTTCAAAAGTATCTTCAAAAATCACGGTGATTGAAAATATTTTAGACAAAGTAGATCACATGATTATCGGCGGTGGAATGACATTCACTTTCGTAAAAGCGCTCGGCGGAAAAATTGGCGATTCTATTTGTGAAGACGACAAACAAGAATTGGCTTTAGAAATTTTGCGTTTGGCCAAGGAAAAAGGAGTACAAATTCATATTCCGGTTGATGTTGTTGCTGCAGATGCATTCTCTAACGACGCGAAGACGCAAGTTGTAGATGTCAACAATATTCCTGATGGTTGGCAAGGCTTAGACGCCGGTCCAAAATCATTGGAAAACTTCAAAAAAGTCATTCTTGAATCTAAAACCATTCTTTGGAACGGACCTTTAGGCGTTTTCGAAATGCCGTCTTTTGCGAACGGAACCATCGAATTGGGCAATGATATCGCTGGAGCTACTGCAAACGGCGCCTTTTCTTTGGTTGGTGGTGGCGATTCTGTATCGGCCGTAAAACAATTTGGATTGGAAGAAAAGATGAGTTATGTGTCGACTGGCGGTGGCGCCATGCTCGAAATGCTCGAAGGAAGAACCTTACCAGGAATTGCTGCAATCCTCGATTAAAATCACAATTAACACGACTAAAAGCGACTTTTTACAATATTTAGGACAATTTTAAGTTATAAACGTAGCTTTAATTATTATAAGATTCCTATTTTTGCCTCGGACAATGTTTTGAATTAGAACGATTTGAAATTATTGAAGCCCTCTAAAAGACAAATTTTAGACTCTTAAGAACATACTTTCTACCTACAGAAATAAAAATATACTTTATGAAATTAAAAAAAATAATTACCGTCGTCACCGTACTATTTTTAGTCAACACGACCTTCGCACAGGATCTTTTCACTAAGCCCCAAAGTAATGTATCCTATCTCGATTCCATTAAAAAAACATTCATCAAAGACAATATCGCTTCTTGCGTAGATAGCTTGTGGATGAAGGAATTGACCAGTTTAGATTTGTATAACGACCTGGAAAACGACATCAAGAACATCAACCTTGATGAGAAGGTTGATTATGAATTGCCAACAGCGTTATTGAAACAGCGATTGAAAGATATGGACTCTAAATCTCCGTTTCATATCGAATACAATCAGGGTTTAGAAAACATCATCAAGTCATTTCTAAAGAATAGAAAGAAAGCGTATGAGCGTTTGATGGCAATTTCAGAATATTATTTCCCTCTTTTTGAAGATGCTTTAGCCAAACAAAACGTTCCTTTGGAGATAAAGTACCTAGCAGTAGTGGAATCAGCTTTAAACCCTAAAGCGGTTTCAAGAGTGGGTGCTACGGGACTGTGGCAGTTTATGTATCAAACCGGAAAACAATACAATTTGAAGATTGATTCTTATGTTGATGACCGAAGCGATCCGTTAAAAGCTAGTGAAGCAGCAGCGCAGTACATGACCAATATGTACAAAATATTTGGCGATTGGGATTTAGTCTTAGCATCTTACAATTCTGGACCAGGAAACGTTGCCAAAGCGATTAGACGTTCAGGTGGACAGCAAAACTTTTGGAATATCAGAAAGTATTTACCACAAGAAACACAAGGATATGTGCCTGCTTTTTGGCGACAATGTATATCTACGAATACCATAAAGAGCACGGTATAGTTCCAAGTAGAGCAGCAGTCAAGCATTTTGCTACCGATACGATTATGATTCAGAAGCAAATCTCTTTCAAACAACTATCGGATTTATTGGATATTCCTGTGGCTCAATTACAAATGTTGAATCCACAATTCAAGTTAAATGTGGTGCCCGCATATTTCGACAACAAACACTTTTTGAGATTACCTCTAGATAAAATTGCTGTTTTCACTTCCAACGAAGAAAAGATTTATGCTTATGTTCAGCACGAGCTGGATCAACGTGAGAGACCATTTTCTCGTTTCCAAACTTCTTTGGCGTCGCGTGATTCTATCGAAAGTGGTGAAAGTTATACCGTTTCAAGGACTAAATTTCACAAAGTCAAACGAGGAGATAATTTGAGTGAAATTGCCGATCGTTATGATGTTTCAATGTCAGATATTAAAAAATGGAACAAACTGAAGAGCAATAAAGCACCGTTGGGAAGAAAATTGAAAATCATTACTAGCGAACGAATTGCTGCTCGAGTTAAGAAACCTAAAGCAGATTCTACTGCAGTTGCAAGTGTTTCAAAGTCAACAACGACAGTTACTACTGCTATAGCACAAGTGACGCCGAAAGATCAGAAAGTTTACAAGGAAGAAAAAGTAGTTTCGTTTCAAGATGTTACTAAATTTCACAAAGTGAAAAAAGGGGATAATTTGGGCGAAATTGCAGCAAAATATGATGTTGCGATGTCTGATATCAAAAAATGGAATAAGCTAAAAAGACAACAATGTAGCATTAGGAAAGAGTCTCGAAAATTATTACCAATGAACGTGTTGTTACAACAGTGAAGAAATTAGTAAAATCAGAGAACATTGCCGCAACTGAGAAATCTAAAAAAGAAGCGGTTGAAAATACTGAGAAACCTGAAGATTTTTATATCGTAGAACAAGGAGATAATTTGTCAACGATTGCTAAAAAGCACAATATTACCATAGATGAATTGAAAAAGTGGAATAATTTGCAAGACAACACCATTCAATTAGAGAGCAAACTGAAAATTGCAGACATCACGAATAAAGACGATAAAACACAAGTTGCTCCTAAAACTGAAATTAGAAATATTGAATATACTGTTCAAGCTGGAGATAATTTAGGAAGTATCGCCAGAAAGAATAATGTGGCAGTTTCTGATATCAAGCTGTGGAATGAATTATCAGATGATAATATTCAGTTAGGAGACAAGTTAATCGTGGCTAAGAAATTAATTGTAGATAATAGTCAAACCATTGCAGAGAAATCTTCCAAAAAGGAAAAACATTCTAAAGTGGATAGAGAAGACGATCATTACTATGTAAAAAAAGGGGACTCGTTATTTAGTATTGCTAAAAAGTACCCAGGAGTTAGCGTTTCAGACATTAAAAAATGGAATGGAATCAACGGTAATTCCTTAAAACCAGGAATGAAATTGAAAATCAACGGATAGTTAAAAAAAACTAACTAAATTTAGGGCTTATTTCATAGTAAACACAATATGAAAAAAGCCCTTTTTTTTGTGCTTATTTTTTCTGTTTTTTTGCAGTCTTGCCAGTTTAAAAACAACAAGGAGAAAGAAAAAACAACAGGCAAAATAAACACAATCTCTGTCATCATCGACGACCCGCTTTGGAATGGCGAAATTGGAGATACTATTCGAAATAAATTCGCCTCACCAGTCATCGGACTTCCTCAAGAGGAACCTCTTTTTACAATCAATCAATTTCCAGTTAAACTATTGGAGGGTTTTATGACCAATTCTAGAAATATTATTGTCATCAAAAAAGAGGCTAAGAACAGGTTTGAAATTATAGAAAATGAATATGCAAGCCCGCAGAATGTTATTCATATTTCCGGGAAGACAACGCCGATTATTTTGGACTTAATTGAAAAGAACACGACAACAATTATTTCTAAAATGCGCGAAACCGAAATTGAGGAAAATCAGCGTGTCATTGATACTGCAACGATCAACACAAATAAGATTAGAAGAAAATTCAAGATCGACCTTCGAATTCCAATCGGTTACAATTACGTTTTGGAAAGACGCAAATTTATTTGGCTCAAAAAGGAAATTCCCAGCGGAAACACGAGCATATTAATTTATCAAATCCCTCTTGGAGCATTGAATAGGAATCTTCCGATTACACAAAGTATCATTAGAAAAAGAGATTCTATAGGAAATCTTTACATTCATGGAAGGGCAAGTAATACACAAATGGTCACGGAAGATTCTTATGCGCCCTATTTATTTCATATTAATATCAAGGGTAAAGAAACGTATGAAACTAAAGGCACCTGGGAACTCAAAAACGATTTTATGTCGGGACCTTTTATCAACTACAATATTATTGACCGCGCGAATAAGCGAATTCTTGTTTTAGAAGGGTTTTGTTATGATCCGTCGAAAGAGAAAAGAGATCTAATGTTTGAACTAGAAGCGATTATTAAGTCGGTTGAATTTATTAAAAACCCAAAAAAAAGTAAGCGATGAGTTTAGAATGGAAAATAAGGCGATTTGACGAGCTTTCTACAAAAGAGCTATATAATCTGCTGCAACTTCGGAGTGAGGTCTTTATTGTCGAGCAAAACTGCGTTTATCAAGACATCGATGGTAAAGATCAAAAAGCATTGCACTTAATTGGAGAATACGATTCAAAAATTGTGGCTTATGCGAGACTTTTTAGAGCAGGAGATTATTTCGATGAAGCGTCTATTGGTCGCGTTGTGGTTGGTACAAATTACCGAGATAAGAAATGGGGACATGAATTAATGACACAAGCGATTTGCGGCGTCAAAGACTATTTCAATACTGCGAAAATTACGATTTCTGCGCAATTATACCTGCAAAAATTTTATGAAAGCCATGGTTTTGTGGTGACAAGCGAAACTTACTTGGAAGACGACATTCCGCATATTCAAATGAAATTAACGAACTAGATTTTCGTGCGGTCGTATTCAGATCCTTTTCCTAAAGGAACCGAGTTGCCATATCCTTTGAAAGTCATTCTATTTTTGGCAATTTTCTTAAACGCTAAATATTTAAAAACAGATTCTGCTCTGTTGCTAGATAAGTTTCTTTTCCGAGTTTCTCGGTCAATAGCTTCTTTTTGATAAGGTGGCGTGCAGCAAACATGACCTTGTATTTCAAATTGCAGCTTTCGGTATTTCAGCAGAAATTTCGCAATCTTATCGAGCTGTGTTTTGGCTTCAAAAGTAAGTTTACTGCTTCCGCGTTCGAAAAGTAAATTCTCAAGATAAACGTGATCTCCAACAACATGATTTTTTTGAATGGTGGTATAAAAGCCGGGTATTTCAATTTTAGGCAATGCCTTTAAATTCAGAACCAAATCAACCCTTCGGTTTTTAGACCTTTTTTCAGGAAGATTTTCTACGATATCATCATCAATCAGGATGCGACCTTTACCTTCAATGGTAACAATAATTTTGTTTTTGATGCCACTTTGAATGAGTTTTTCGCGAATAGCATTGGCGCGATTGGTGGATAATTTAAAATTATAGGCTTCTTTTCCGACATCATCAGTGTATCCAAAAATTTGAATGGATTCAATTCTGGTCGAATCAGTATTTTTTATAAAGTCGACTACAGTATTGGCTTGTTTCTCGTCTAAGTTGAACTTGTCAAATTCAAAATATACTGACTGAACCACTTCTTCTTGAGCATACAAAAATCCACAAAAAAACAAAAGGGAAAAGACAAGAAATGGCTTCATTATTTACTTAATATTTTAGTGTATTCAGAGTTGTTGGCAAGAATTTCGACCGCTTTTTTGACCTCTAAATTATTCTTGATGTAATATTGATATAAACCTTCTTTATACTGATACCGCTTAATAATTTCATCCAATATTAGATTCTTTATTTCTTTTTGATTTTTATTCAATTGCGCTTCCTCGCTTTTTTGAATAGCAGTTAACAATTGATTGTACTCTGCAGAAATGGCGCTGTCAATCTTGTCTTTCTTTGCAGCTTCTAACGTTTTCTTGAGGGCCAATTCCGATTCCGAATCAAAATTGAAATTTTGCTTTTTCAGAAATGCTTTAAAATTTGCAAAGTCTGTATCAGTAATCGTTGGAATTGTCGCTCCTAGATTGGGATTTTTGTAATAGTAGTCCGTTACAAAGTTGAAGATGCCATCATTTTTGACAAGAGCTTCGGTAATTGGACTGAGCTTCGTTTCATCCATAACCACATCAGGAAGAATACCACCACCATCATAAACCGTTCTGCCTTTTTGGGTTTTAAATGCGTTGTATTTGTCTGAGGCCGTTCGAATCGCCTTTCCATCTTTATCTTTATGAGAGTAATCTAGCGCTTGGATGCATCGTCCTGATGGCGTGTAATAGCGGGAAATGGTAATCTTGATTTGAGTTCCGTAAGTCAAGTCGACTGGTCTTTGAACCAACCCTTTTCCAAAACTTCGTGAGCCAATGATGACCGCGCGGTCTAAATCTTGCAATGCGCCCGATACAATTTCAGAAGCAGAAGCGCTTTTGCCGTCGACAATAATTGCTAAAGGAATTTCTGTATCAATAGGATCTCTTGTCGTTTTATAGGTGTTGTTGTGCTTTTCTATTTTAGATTTGGTCGTTACAATCACCTCGTTTTTTGGAACGAAAAGATTGCAAATACTAACCGCTTCGTTCAGCAATCCGCCTGGGTTTCCTCTCAAATCCAAAACAATTCTCTCGGCACCGTCTTTTTTCAATTTTTCAAGCGCTTCTTTGGTT
The DNA here is from genome assembly GCA_016714905.1 of Flavobacterium sp. Taxonomy (GTDB): domain Bacteria; phylum Bacteroidota; class Bacteroidia; order Flavobacteriales; family Flavobacteriaceae; genus Flavobacterium. Next base: position 295,673 of record JADKBW010000001.1, on the reverse strand, counting down.
TCTAGTGCCGCTTTACTATTAAACTGCGACAAAACAATATAGCCTGTTTTATCATCAATTTTGCCAAAGAATGGTACCGCTTTGATATCAACTTCGTCTAAGACGATTTCTGTTGTAAGTACTTTTCCTTGCCTAATATATTTTAAAGTGACTTTGGTGTTTTTGGCTCCTTTAAGTAATTGAGAAGCGTCGTCTTTAAAGTCTTTCAATTCTACATCACCAATTTGAATTATTTCATCACCAGCCTTCAAGCCAGCTTTGTCTGCAGGAAAATTTTTGTAAGGTTCTTTGATAATCACTTTGTCTTCTTTTCGTGTAATCAACGCGCCAATTCCGGTATATTCTCCAGTATTGTTGATCTTGAATTTTACGACATCTTGTTCATTAAAATAATTGGTATATGGATCTAAATCAGCCAACATACTCTTTATGGCTTTGTCCATCAAATCTCCTGGATTCGTTTCGTCTACATAATTAGAATTAACAGACTTGAATAATGTTGTGAAAATTTCTATTTGTTTAGCAACTTCAAAAAAATCTTCTTTAAAACTGGCGCCAACAAGGAAAAATCCGCTTAAAAGTACAGGGATAATATATCGTTTTTTAAGGAAAGAAAAGTTGTAAGATAGTTTCATTGAGATGTGTAAAAATTTCGAATTATCGAATTCGAGCCAAATATAAAAGTTTAACGTTTAAAAACAATAATTATTGGGAATTCCTTAAAGAAACTGTCAGACCGTTGATGCTTCAGTTTTCTTTTTCGGACTTGATTTGTGCCCGAAATTTTTCAAATAATTGAATCGTTTTTTCATAAATTTCGGCATAGGTTAAACGATCTGCGCTTTGGTAAAAGAACATCACTGCGTAAGAATCAGTGACAGATTCGAGAATGATATGTTTGTTCAAGCGATAGGTTTCTCGCAGCACTCTCTTGTAATAATTTCTATCAACCGCCTTCTTAAAATACTTTTTAGAAACAGATACGCCAACTTGAATATCAGATTCGCTTTCTTTTTCTACGGCAACATACACTAATCTCAAAGGATATTTTGACACCGACTTTCCTTTCGAAAAAAGAAGGTCAATCGTGTTTTTGCTTTTAAGCCTTTCCGATTTCGGATATTTTTGATTCATTCTGGTTGACTAAACAATGGGACAAAGGTACGAAGCGATTCCTATAAAACGAGGGCAGCAAACAGTTTTGAAAACGCAAATATGAATTGTGAAAGTTAATTAACAAACTATGTAAAAAGTACCACGTTGTTTCTGATTAACTTTACATTTCACAATCAACGAACAATCAAGAGACAAGCACAATCCTCAAGTTGAAGAAACAACTGCTAGCACAAAGAGGATAAACATAGATCACAATAAAAAAGCCTTCCGATAATATTTAGGGAGGCTTTTTTCATGTATTGTTTTCTTATTTTTTCACTTCTGATTTCACTTCTTCAGGATAAACATTATTGCTTCTTTTGACATCAGCCATTAATCCGCTTTCGTCAATCGTTATTTTTTCGATGCTGCTTAACTGTTTCGAAATTTGAAAAGTAAATGTCGGATAAGCCCAAGCCCAATCTGCCAAGACGGTTCTTTTAGTTTCTGGCGTTGGATTCTCTTTTACAAAACTCATCATGCGCAATGGAATGTAAAAAGTTTCTTTTGTTCCGTCTTTGTAATTCACGGTGAGGTCAATCGGCATCGGCATTCTTCCAATTCGTTCCAGAGTAACGGTTGTCGCATTTTCTTTGTCTTCTACATTTTTGATTCCGTAGTCAATCGTATTCGTTGTTTGCGTCCAATCGGTTAAATACCAGTCTAGATTGGCACCCGAAACACGCTCTGCAGTTCGTTTGATGTCATTTGGTGTTGGATGTTTGAATTTGAAATCAGCATAAAATCTTTTCACGGTTTTCATCAAATTTTCTTTTCCGATGAGATAGCCTAATTGCGCCAAAAACACACCACCCTTACTGTAGGAGGTAATCCCATATATTTGATTAAAATCATAGCGATCGGCATGCGTTGATTGCGGCAATTCTTTACCTGAATTTGCCATGAAATAATATCCTTTATAAGAACCTTCATGCGGATTGGAGGTCTTTTTAGTTGCAATTTCATTCATGCCCAAATCTTCAAGAAAAGAAGTAAAGCCTTCGTCCATCCAGCTGTGTTTACTTTCGTTTGATGCCAAAACATGTTGAAACCACGAATGTGCCATTTCATGAGCAATAACGCCAATCAAACCGTCATACTCGCCCTCACCCAAGATTAACGTACACATGGCGTATTCCATTCCGCCGTCGCCACCTTGAATAATCGAGTATTGATCATACGGATACTTACCGACAGTTTCGTTGTAAAATTGCATTAACCGTGCAGTTTCCGGCTGAGATTTTTTCCAATTATCAATAATTTTCGGATTGTTTTTGTACAGAAAATGAAGGGTAGTTCCATTTGGTATTTGATAGATATCGTGCAAATAATCCTTATCTGCTGCCCATGTAAAATCGTGTACGTTTGGCGCAATAAAATGCCAAGTCAATGTTTTTGTTTTCTTTGGATAAGTGACTACAACACCCGAATCTTGGTAGCCTTTTCCTATTTCATTTTTGTTTTGAAGGTAGCCACTTCCGCCCAAAACATAATCTTTATCAATCGTAATGTTTACATCAAAGTTGCCCCATACGCCGTGAAATTCACGAGCAATATAGGGATCCGCATGCCAGCCTTCGAAATCAAATTCAGCGATTTTAGGATACCATTGCGACATAGAAAATTCGACGCCTTCGACATTATTTCTACCCGAACGACGAATTTGAACCGGAACTTGTCCGTCAAAATCTAGCGAGAACGTGGTTTGAGCGTTAGGAAGTAATGGTTTTGCCAAGGTAACTTCTAAGATGGTTCCCACTTCTTTTGCCTCGGCACTAACTCCGTCTTGTTTGAAATTGGAAATTCTTAAATATCCGATTTCATTTGGTTTCAATTTAGCAATACGACTTTCTTTGATTTCCTTTCCGTCGACTTTAGTTTTGGTTATCATTCTTCTGTCCGGATCCGCAATACTTTGAAGACGCGCATCCATTTCGCTTCCGGGTTGAAATGCATTATTATACAAATGATAAAATACGCGCTTTAGAGTGTCCGGAGAATTATTGGTGTACACCAACGATTGATTGCCTTTGTATTGGTAGTTCTTGGCATCTACAACAACATTCATTTTGTAATCGACTTTTTGCTGCCAATAATTGGAGTTTTGAGACCATCCGATTGATGCAACAAAGAATAGAATAGAAAGTGGAAAGACCTTATTCATATTTTAGAAATTTGATGTTTTATAAAATTAAAATAAGCTTGTAGATCAATTATCTCACAAGCTCATTTTAACAAGAAGGGTAACAAAAATTAACCTTTTACTTTTTTCGTCGTTGCTTTTACAGACATTTCTTCTGCCATTTTAAAAGCGTTGTATGCATTGACCATTTTCCCAGAAGTCGAAATTTGACTTAGAGGACGCAAATCTTTCGGATCTCCGCCTACTTCAACATTAGAATCGACTGCGGTTCCGGAATTCATGAGAATGTACTTAACTTGTTTGGCTTTTAGATTTGGAAAATAAGAGCGAATTAATGCTGCAACTCCCGCAGCATTTGGAGAAGCCATAGAGGTTCCTTGTTCGTATTTGTAGGTGTTGTTTGGCGTGGTTGCATAAATTTTCATTCCAGGCGCAAACACATCTACATTAAATTTTCCGTAGTTAGAAAAAGGGGCAAGCATATTGGTTCCATATTCATAATTTAAAGCGCCAACCGTTAGAACATTCGATGCAAATTCTGTTTTCTTATCGTCAGAATCATTTGGAAAATTACTTTCAATGTCGATGTCTTTTCCGTCATTTCCGGCAGCATGAACGATTAATACGTCTTTACTTTCCGCGTATTTGATCGCATCATAAACCCATTGTTTGTGTGGAGAATAACGTTTCCCAAAACTTCCGTTAATTACTTTTGCACCGTTGTCCACTGCGTAACGAATACCTAAAGCAATATCTTTATCATATTCATCTCCGTTTGGCACCGCTCTAATGGCCATAATTTCGACATCATTTGCAATTCCGTCGCCACCAATATTATTGTTTCTAGTTTGAGCAATTATACCTGCGACGTGAGTGCCATGCAGTGCTCCTTTTTTCTCTGGACCATAAACGACATTATTGCCATAGTACTTAGTACTAAGGTCATCGGCATTGTCACCCAAAACTTTTCTCCCATCAAATTCCTTGTTGAGGTTGTAGTTTAGCATATCATATACTTGGTCTTTGTAATCATTCAAGTCATCGTTAAAGTTCGGACCGGCCTGACCGATAACACTCATCATCACTTGCTTACTTCTAGTCACGGTGGCGTCGGCAGATTCAATTGCTTGAACTTCTTCCAACGTGTAGTTCTCTTTTTTCAAATAATCTGCAATGGTTTGCTTGGCTTTGAAAATAAAGTCAACTTGTTGCTTGCCTTGCATATTGTCTTGTAGCATTTTTTCATATTCAGCTTTAGCAGATTTATAAACCTCAGAACCATCATCTGCCTTTTTCAAAATACGGGTCATTTCTAGGTTTTCTAGACCAGAATCGCCTAAAAAATTCCACCCATGAATATCATCTACATAACCATTTTTGTCATCGTCTTTGCCATTGCCGGCAATTTCTTTCGGATTTGTCCAAAGTACAGATTTTAGGTCTTCGTGGTCAGTATCAACTCCTGAATCCAAAACCGCAACTATTATTTTTTTGCTTTTTTTGTTTTTGATCAATTCCGTGTAGACGCGATCAACACTCATTCCGGGAATACTATCTTTTGCAAGGTCAAGATGACTCCATCTTTTAAGTTGTTCATCAGTTAATTTTCCTTTTTTAGTGACGAAAGCAGAAGTGCTTTGTGCTTGTAAGGAAAATGACATTGCCATCGCAATAACAACTGAAAAACTAGTGGATTTAATTATATTCATGTTTTTTAAAATTAAGAATGGTCAAAAATAATTAGGATTAGTAAGATAATCAGGTTTAGTTAACAATAATTTAGGACGGCTTCCATTGAATAGCATCATCTAGAAACCGAGATCGTTCAGAAGAAAAAACCAAACTTAATTTACCGCCACAAAGATTCAATTAAAGAAAAAATAAGCTTAATCGAAGCAATAAACAGCAGCGTAACAAAATAGATGATTTTCAACATAGTCTAAAGTGTTTTTTAAGATTGACAATTTATAATTATTTTCTGTAAGGTGCGATTTAAATTTTTCGAGGTCTTCTATAGATATTCCCGCTTGGGCATTTCTTCGATTTTGTAGCACTAAATCTTGAACTTTGTATATAATTTGTTCTCCAGAAGCAGTAACTTTTAGGATAGATGTTCTGCGATCTTTCGGGTTTGTTTTGCGATCTAAATACTTTGCTTTGACTAGCAAATCAATTATTCTGGTTACTGAAGCGTTGTCTTTAAACACTTTTTTAGCCAAATCAATTTGAGGAATTCCAGGATTTTCAAAAAGCACTTTAATTATCAGCCACTGGTCGACCGTGATATTAAACCCTTTTTCTTTTAATTTCTTTTGTGAGTAGTTCCGATAAGTACGAATTGCTTTGTCAAGCAAATAAAAATTAATAGTTTCAATACTTCCCATACGAATTGTATAAAAATTCAATATCAAAATTTGACGGGTCAAATAAACAAAAAAATGTTTAAAATGACACTAAAGAGTGAAAACTTCCTTTGAAGTAAAAACGTCTTTTAGTCGAATTCCTTTTTCAGTTCTTTCAACAGTAATAATTTCATTGTGAGCATCGTGCTCTAAAAACAAATAGTAATTATGATCTGCGGCGGTGTTCAAAAACGTTTCTTTTTCGGGCAAAGTCAATAGTGGTCGCGTATCATAACCCATAACATATGGCAAAGGAATGTGACCTGCGGTTGGAATTAAATCTGCCATAAAACAGATGATTTTATCTTGATATTTAATTTGAGGAATCATCATTTTGTCTGTGTGGCCATCAACGAAATGAATTCCAAAGTCTAATTCGGACTGGTCAAGAAAGGCCGATTCGGTTCTTGTTATAAATGATAACTGTCCGCTTTCTTGCATGGGAAGAATGTTTTCGGAAAGGAAAGATGCTTTTTCTCTAGCGTTTGGCTTGGTTGCCCATTCCCAATGATCTTGATTAGTCCAGTATTTTGCGTTCTTAAAGGCAACTTCATAGCCCGTTCTATCTGAATTCCATTGAACACTTCCTCCGCAATGGTCAAAATGCAAATGTGTCATAAAAACATCGGTGATATCGTCGCGGTGAAATCCAAAACGAGCCAAGGATTTATCAATGCTGTGTGTTCCCCACAAGGAATAATATCCAAAAAACTTCTCGGATTGTTTGTCTCCCATTCCCGTGTCAATAAGAATGAGTCGGCTGCCATCCTCAATTAGAAGACATCTTGCCGCGATATCAATTAGGTTGTTGGCGTCTGCAGGATTGGTTTTGTTCCAAATAGTTTTCGGAACCACGCCAAACATAGCGCCGCCATCTAATTTAAAATTACCAGCTTCTATAGGATAAAGTTTCATATGCAATTTGTTCTAAAAAGGGTTCGTTTATAATCCGAAAAATACTAAAAATCACTTGCAATTAACGTTAAAATCAGTTTTTTCTATGTTAATATTATATTTAAAAATGTGGGTCTTTATTTCGTAAAGTATATTTTAGTATATCTTTGCGGTTAATTTAGACAAAATCAATATAAGGAAATCAAGATCGTTTTTTTATGACTGTTTCCTCGAATTGAACAACGTCCAAATAATAATATCAAAGCAAATTAGATATGATACAAGTATCAGATACAGCAAGCAAGAAAATCATAGACATGATGAAAGATGACGGTTTTGACGCTTCCAAAGACTATGTTCGCGTTGGCGTGAAAAGTGGCGGTTGCTCAGGGTTGTCGTATGAGTTGAAATTCGATAAAGAAATCGGAGAAACTGATAAAGTATTTGAAGTTAATCAAGTAAGAATTGCAGTAGAGAAAAAATCTTTTCTATATCTAGCAGGAACCATATTGGAGTTTTCAGGCGGATTAAACGGAAAAGGATTTGTTTTTAATAATCCAAATGCTAGCCGAACTTGCGGTTGCGGAGAATCATTTTCATTATAAATAAGCCAACCAATTATGCCAAAATATACCGAAGATGATTTAAAAATCGAACTCGAAAACAAAGAGTACGAGTACGGATTTTATACCGATATCGAGTCAGATACTTTTCCCATCGGTCTTAACGAAGACATTGTTCGTGCAATTTCGCTTCGAAAAGAAGAGCCGCAATGGATGACCGACTGGCGACTAGAAGCTTTCCGTGCTTGGGAACAAATGAAGGAACCTGAATGGGCGAACGTTCATTACGAAAAACCAGATTTTCAAGCCATTTCGTATTATTCTGCTCCCAAAAGCAAAGCGAAATACGATAGCCTTGATGAAGTTGATCCTGAATTGCTAGAGACATTTAAAAAACTAGGTATTTCCATCGATGAACAAAAGATGCTTTCTGGCGTTGCGATGGATATTGTTGTGGATTCCGTTTCGGTCGCAACGACGTTCAAAAAAACATTAGGTGAAAAAGGAATCATTTTCATGAGTATTTCTGAAGCGATTCGGGAACATCCTGAATTGGTGAGAAAGTACCTAGGAACAGTTGTGCCTCAAAAAGATAATTTCTACGCGGCGCTAAATTCTGCCGTTTTTTCCGACGGTTCGTTTTGTTATATTCCGAAAGGTGTTCGTTGTCCAATGGAATTGTCAACGTATTTCCGAATCAATCAAGCGGGAACAGGTCAGTTTGAAAGAACTTTGGTTATTGCTGATGAAGGAAGTTATGTTTCGTATCTAGAAGGCTGCACGGCGCCAAGTCGCGATGAAAATCAATTGCACGCGGCAGTGGTTGAACTGATTGCCTTGGATGACGCCGAAATCAAATATTCTACTGTTCAAAATTGGTATCCAGGAAATAAGGAAGGAAAAGGAGGCGTATTCAATTTTGTAACCAAACGTGGATTGTGCGAGAAAAATGCAAAAATCTCATGGACACAAGTAGAAACTGGCTCTGCCGTAACTTGGAAATATCCATCTTGTGTGCTTAAAGGCGATAATTCCGTAGGCGAATTTTACTCGATTGCGGTCACCAATAATTTCCAACAAGCAGATACTGGAACGAAAATGATTCACTTGGGAAAAAACACCAAGTCTACTATTATCTCAAAAGGAATTTCAGCTGGGAAATCTCAAAATAGTTACCGTGGTTTGGTTCAAATTAGCGCACGTGCTGAAAACGCTCGAAATTTTTCTCAATGCGATTCGCTATTGATGGGAAATAACTGCGGCGCGCACACGTTTCCGTATATCGAAAGTAAAAACCCAACCGCCAAAATAGAACACGAAGCGACCACATCAAAAATTGGAGAAGATCAAGTGTTTTACTGTAACCAACGTGGAATTCCAACCGAAAAAGCCATTGCATTGATTGTAAATGGTTTCAGTAAAGACGTCCTCAATAAATTACCAATGGAGTTTGCTGTAGAAGCGCAAAAATTATTAGAAATTTCGCTTGAAGGAAGCGTCGGATAATTCTCAAATGAAATGATAAACCTTTAATGGTTCAAAATATATAAGCAAATATGTTACAAATTAAAAATTTACACGCTTCAGTCGAAGACAAAGAAATATTAAAAGGAATCAACCTCGAAGTTAAAGCAGGCGAAGTTCACGCTATCATGGGGCCAAACGGCTCTGGAAAAAGTACACTTTCAGCGGTCATTGCGGGGAATGAAAACTACGAAGTAACCGAAGGACAAGTATTCTTAGACGGAGAAGATTTAGCGGATTTGGCTCCGGAAGAACGCGCTCACAAAGGTGTGTTTTTGTCTTTTCAATATCCTGTTGAAATACCAGGTGTTTCGGTAACGAACTTCATGCGAACGGCCATCAATGAAACGCGCAAAGCCAACGGAAAAGAGGAAATGCCCGCCAATGAAATGCTAAAACTCATCCGCGAAAAATCAGAATTATTAGAAATTGATCGTAAATTTTTGTCCCGTTCGCTCAACGAAGGTTTTTCAGGTGGTGAGAAAAAAAGAAACGAGATATTTCAAATGGCCATGCTCGAACCAAAAATTGCTATCCTAGACGAAACCGATTCTGGGCTAGACATCGATGCGCTAAGAATCGTTGCTAACGGGGTTAATAAACTGAAAAGCGAAAACAACGCAGTCATCGTCATTACACATTACCAAAGACTTTTAGATTATATCGTTCCGGATTTTGTACACGTTTTATACAACGGTAGAATTGTGAAGTCTGGCGGGAAAGAACTAGCCTACGAACTCGAAGAAAAAGGATACGACTGGATCAAACAAGAACAAGAAGCATAGAAAAAAGTAGTCAGCTGTCTGTTACTAACCGACCAGACAACCGACAACCGACAACCGACAACTCCTATGGAATTAAAAGATAAACTCATCGCCTCTTTTATGGCTTTTGAAGAACAAATAGATGTTGATGCAGATTTGCACAATATCCGAACTTCGGCTATGAATAATTTCGAAAGTAAAGGATTTCCAACTAAGAAAGAAGAAGCATGGAAGTATACGTCATTAAACACACTGCTTAAAAACGACTTTACAGTTTTTCCAAAAAATGAAAACACCATCCAATTTGCGGATGTAAAAAAGTACTTCTTACACGAAATCGATACGTATAAAGTGGTTTTTATTGACGGAATTTTTAGTTCATTCTTATCTTCAACCACACACGATGGAATCGATGTTTGTTTGATGTCTTCAGCGCTAAATAAGCCGAAATACAAGATGATTATTGACAATTATTTTAATCAAATTGCCAATAAAGACGAAAGTCTTACTTCATTAAACACGGCTTTTGCTAGTGAAGGCGCCTACATCAATATTCCAAAAAGTAAAGTTGCAGATAAACCTATCGAAATTATGTATTTCTCTACAGGAAGCGAAGCAGCACTTTTAGTTCAACCCAGAAATTTGGTGATTGTTGGAGAAAATTCGCATGTTCAAATTATTGAAAGACATCAAAGCCTCAACGAAAATGCAGTGCTAACCAACTCCGTTACAGAGATATTTGCACAGAAAAGAGCCATAGTAGACTATTATAAAATTCAAAATGATAATCACACCGCTTCGTTAATCGACAATACGTACGTATCGCAACAACAGGAAAGCCACGTGCATGTAAATACCTTCAGTTTCGGAGGAAATCTAACGCGAAACAATCTGAATTTCTATCATTTTGGCGAACGAATCGAAAGTCATCTCAACGGAATTACGATTATTGGTGAAAAGCAACACGTTGATCACTATACGTTAGTGCATCATGCGCAACCAAACTGCGAGAGTTTCCAGGATTACAAAGGAATTTTTTCTGATAGTGCAATTGGTGTTTTCAACGGAAAAATTTACGTAGAAAAAGAAGCGCAAAAGACCAACGCATTCCAAAAGAACAACAATATTTTATTGAGTGATAAAGCAACCATCAACGCCAAACCACAGTTGGAAATTTTTGCAGATGATGTCAAATGTTCCCACGGTTGCACGATTGGTCAACTCGACGAAACCGCTATGTTTTACATGCAATCGCGAGGAATTCCAAAAAAAGAAGCCAAAGCATTGTTGATGTACGCGTTCTCGAATGCCGTAATCGAAAGCATCAAAATTCCAGAACTGAAACAAAGAATTACAAAGATTATTGCGAACAAATTGGGCGTAAAAATCGGATTTGATTTGTAGTTCATTAGGAGCTAATCCCGCTATCCGCTAAATCTTTTGTGCCACAAGAGCGGAGCGAATAGATGAAGTAAATACCGGCACAAAAGGATATCGCTGCTATCGGGGCTAGGGAATTTCCCTTCGTTTGAAAGCTTGGTATAAAACAAATTAATCTTTGCGTCTTCGCGAGCTAAAAGAATTAGTTAGTCGCCCCAAATGTATTAACAACTGTTTGCTAAAATTCTAATCCAATTCAACTACTTTTGGTTGTTGATTTTTCAAAATAAACTATGTTTGATATTGCAAAAATAAGAACCGAATTCCCCATTCTTTCCCAAACGGTAAACGGAAAACCACTGGTGTATTTTGACAACGGAGCCACGTCGCAAAAACCACAAGTTGTGATTGACGCCTATGCAAAATATTACAGCGAAATCAACGCCAATATTCACCGTGGTGTGCATACTTTAAGTCAATTGGCAACTGATGCGTATGAGGAATCTCGAACTAAAATCCAAAAGCACATCAATGCAAAGGAAACCAGTGAAGTTATTTTTACTTCAGGGACAACACATAGCGTCAATATCATTGCGGCAGGTTTTGCCTCAGTGGTCAGATCAGGCGATGAGGTTTTGGTTTCTGCTCTAGAACATCATAGTAATATCGTACCGTGGCAAATGTTGTGCGAAAGAACAGGAGCGACGTTGAAAGTAATTCCCATGAATCAAGCGGGCGAATTGATTCAAGAAGAATACGAAAAGCTGTTGTCATCCAAAACAAAAATTGTAGCGGTAAATCATATCTCAAACGCATTAGGAACCATCAATCCGATTCGTGAAATGATTCGAAAAGCGCATGAAGTTGGAGCGGCAGTATTAATCGATGGCGCACAAGCTGTTCCGCATCTCAAGCCAGATGTACAAGATTTGGATTGCGATTTTTATGTGTTTTCTGGACACAAAATGTGCGGTCCAACAGGCACAGGAATCTTGTACGGTAAAGAAGGCTGGCTTAACAAATTACCGCCGTATCAAGGTGGCGGTGAAATGATTGCGACGGTCACTTTTGAAAAAACGACGTATGCAGAATTACCTCATAAGTTTGAAGCAGGAACGCCCAATATTGCTGGCGGCATTGTCTTAGGTGTCGCGGTAGATTATATGAATTCAATTGGGTTTGATGCCATTGCAGCATACGAATTAGAATTGCTCGACTACGGAACGAAAAGGCTACTAGAAATAGAAGGTTTGAAAATTTTTGGAATTGCAAAAGAAAAAACTTCCGTAATTTCGTTCAACATTGATGGCATTCATCCCTATGATATCGGTACTATTCTCGATAAGAAAGGAATCGCTGTACGAACAGGACATCATTGCGCGCAACCCATCATGGACTATTATCAAATACCAGGAACTATCAGAGCTTCATTTGCGTTCTATAATACAAAAGAGGAAATAGACGTTATGGTAGAGGCTTTAAAGAAGGCAAAAACAATGTTAAGCTAAAAATACTATTATGAAATTACTATCCTTATTATTCCTGACGATCTTTTTAGGAAAAGGTTGCGATGCAGAACAAAAGCAAGATATAGAATCTGCCGTCATCGAATACACTGCCACTACAAGAGGATTTTACCAGCAAATCGTAGTGCAAAACCAGAAATTTACGGTGACAAAAGACCGAAATGGAAACGAAAAATTAATCCAACAGTCTATATCTAAGGCAGATTGGAAAGATATCATTGAAGCCTTTCAGGACGTCGATTTAGAGGGTTTTAAAGACCTAAAAGGACCAACCGAAAAAAGATTTTATGACGGAGCTGCAATTGGCAACATCAAAGTTATTTATAAAGGAAAAACATACGAAACTAATGGATTTGACCACGGAAATCCACCTTTAGAGATTGAAAAATTAGTCAATAAAATTACACAACTAGGATTACCAAACGAATGACAATACAAGAAATACAAGAGGAAATTATCGATGAGTTTTCTATGTTTGACGATTGGGAGGAGCGATTTCAATATACCATTGATTTAGGAAAAAGTCTCCCGCTCATTGAAGAAAAATACAAAACCGACGACAACACCATCAAAGGATGTCAATCGAAGGTTTGGTTGCATAGCGAAGAAAAGGACGGAAAAATTGTCTTTACGGCAGACAGTGATGCGATTATTACCAAAGGAATTATTGCTATATTGATTCGTGTTTTTTCCAATCAGAAAGCAAACGATATATTGGAAGCAGACACAGCATTTATTGATAAAATTGGATTGAAGGAACAACTTTCTCCAACAAGAGCCAACGGTTTGGTATCGATGATTAAACAAATTAAGATGTATGCGTTGGCATACGATTCAAGAAAGTAAGTTGACCACATTACGCATATAAGTAGATAAGATTTGTAGAATTCATCTAGAAAATCTTCTTTACATTTTCTTATAAGCCTTAGGTGGTCAATAGAAATTCTAATAAATAAGAGTAATTGATTTTAAACGCCACAATAATTAAAAAGATGAAACGCCATGAATGTAATTTCAAAAACATATTTGAAGGATTTAGTATACCATATTAATGGTGCTGCAATTGAAGTTCATAAACATTTAGGACCAGGACTTTTAGAAAACGTTTATCATAAATGTCTGATTAAAGAGTTGTCAGACAAAGGTTTTAGTTTTCAATCTGAGTTGACTTTACCAATTAATTATAAAGGAATTGAGGTTGAAGCTAATTTAAAATGTGATTTATTCGTCGAGAATTGTTTGGTTGTAGAATTAAGCAATTGCCCATTCATGAGGCTCAATTAATAACCTACATGAAGCTTCTTAAGGTACCAATTGGATTGATAATAAATTTCAATGTTACCAATATTTATAAAGAAGGACAAAAAACCTATGTGAATGAATTCTTTAGAAATCTAGAAGAATAATTAAGCATTCGAGAATAACCTTATATTTTCTTATAATCCTTAGATGGTTCATAAAGAAAGTCAACCATCTAAGGATTATAAGGAAATAAAAGATTGAAAAAAGACAAATTTATTTAGTTATAAAATTATGGAACAAGAAATAGACACAACGGTATTAGGCGAAGCCATCGTCAAAAAATTAAAAACCATATACGATCCGGAAATCCCTGTAGACATCTATGAATTGGGATTGATCTACGATGTTATGGTCAATGAAGATTATGAAGTAAAAATTCTAATGACGTTGACTTCTCCCAATTGCCCAGTAGCAGAAACACTCCCAAGAGAAGTCGAAGAAAAAGTAAAAGGAATTGAGAATGTTAAAGGCGCCGAAGTGGAGATAACCTTCGATCCGCCATGGAGCAAGGACTTAATGAGTGAAGAAGCAAAACTAGAATTAGGAATGCTGTAGTATGCAAGACGAAATAGTAAATAAAGTTGCGAATAGCGTCTTAGCAGTTTTCGATTTAGAGGACTATTATCTGGCAGGTGAGCGAGCACAACTAGACATTTCACAATGGTTGCATGAAGGAATTCTTCTGAAAGAGAAAGACTTTAGAGCCGCACTTTTGTCTCATGATTGGTCGCAATATCAAAATCAATATGTTGCGGTTTATTGCAGTCCAGATGTTATTATTCCAGCATGGGCTGCTATTTTAGTGACAAGTCACTTGATTCCGTTCGCAAAAAGAATTGTTTTCGGAACAGTAGAAGATTTAGAAACTGCCTTATACCAAGAATCTTTGCCAAAATTAGATTATTCCCAATACGAGAATAAGCCGGTAATTCTAAAAGGTTGCTCTAAAAAACCAGTGCCTCGAAGCGCTTATTTACTTGCAATCCAGCACCTTCAACCCGTTGCGAAAAACATCATGTACGGCGAAGCTTGCTCGGCCGTTCCTTTATACAAAAAGAATAAATGATATTAATTTCATTGTCGATTTGACGATTTTTTATCTTTGGCCGACAAATAAAAAACAAAATCATGAAAACTTTTTACTTTTTTGTTTCCTTTTTTTAAGCAATAGCAGGGACTCACGCACAAGATGCAGAAAAGGAATCATCACCAATACCGAAAAAGCCGTTAAGAAAATTAGTACACCCACTAAAATGGTTGAAAAGAAAAGGAAATTTAATTTTTCTTTTTAATCAATCAAATTTCAACAATTGGTTAGCTGGCGGTGAAAATAACATGTCCGGAAATGTTGGGGTTAACTACGATTTTAATTACAAGAAAAACGATCTAACATGGGATAATAAGGTTATTGCTTCCTATGGTTTATTGCAGACAAAAAATTCTGATTTTCAAAAGAAAACGGACGATCGTTTCGAATTCAATTCGGTTTTAGGTAAAAAAGCGGTTGGATATTGGTATTACTCGTTCTTTTTAAATTTTTTTTAGAACGCAGTTTGCCAAAAGGTTACGTTTACGATAAAAGATGCCAATGGAAAAGAAACTAGAACAGAATACACCAATATATTTTCACCAGGATATCTCACCTTTGGTCCTGGTATGTTTTGGAAAAAGAGCGACAATTTAAAAATCAACTTGGCGCCATTAACTTCAAAAATAACCTACGTGGATCGCGATTTCACATTGCCAAACAAAGCGTATTTTGGCGTTGAAGAAGGAAGAAGTTCGCGTTATGAGCTTGGTTTATATACATCGGCATATTATAAGCTAGATATTATGACAAATATTTCGATGGAAAACACATTGAATTTGTACTCAAATTATCTTGAAGACCCGAAAAACGTAGATTTAGATTACACACTTGCGGTTGTCATGAGAATTAATCGTTACTTAACTACCAATTTGGTTGTGCAGACGATTTATGACGACAATGCATTTAACGGATTTCAAACAAGACAGATTTTGGTCTAGCAGCGAATTACGGTTTTAGAACTTACAATTAATTAAAAGCCCTTTAATATTAGAGGGGCTTTTTAATGTTCAACCGTTCGCTGAATTTTCATCTTCGTTTTCAATAACGTCCTTGTAATCAGGATAGAAAACTTGTTATAAGGAAACCTTGTAATATGAATTTGTCTGACCGCTTCATAAACCCGTTCACGAAAAGTTTCTAAATTTTCTTTGTGTGTCGCCGATATGAATAGCGCGTTTTTTTCACCAACGTCGCTCATCCAAGTTTGTTTCCATTCCTCCAACGTAAAGTGTCTTTTTGTTTTTTCAGTAATCAAATCATCCTCGTCAATCGTAAGGTTCTGGTAAGCATCTATTTTGTTGAATACCATGATTGTTGGCTTTTCGTTGCTTTTGATATCAACTAAAGTCTGATTTACGGAAGCAATATGGTCTTCGAAATCAGGGTGTGATATATCAACAACATGCAACAGCAAGTCGGCTTCACGAACTTCGTCTAAGGTGCTTTTGAAAGAATCAACCAATTGAGTCGGGAGTTTACGTATAAAACCAACGGTATCAGAAAGCAAAAACGGTAAGTTCTTAATGACCACTTTTCGGACCGTTGTGTCTAGCGTCGCAAACAATTTATTTTCGACAAACACTTCGCTTTTGCTAATCACATTCATCAAAGTAGATTTGCCAACGTTGGTATAACCGACCAAAGCGACACGAACCATGGCGCCGCGATTGCTTCTTTGCACCGACATTTGTTTATCGATTACCTTTATTTTATCCTTCAGCAACGCGATTCGATCTCGTACAATACGACGGTCAGTTTCAATTTCAGTTTCTCCCGGACCACGCATTCCAATTCCTCCTTTTTGACGTTCGAGATGCGTCCACATTCCTGAAAGTCTCGGCAATAGATACTGACATTGAGCCAATTCAACCTGTGTTCTCGCATAAGAAGTCTCCGCTCTTTGTGCAAAAATGTCTAATATTAGATTGGTTCGGTCTAGTACTTTACAATCTAGAATTTTTGTGATATTTTTTTGCTGAGATGGGGACAGTTCGTCATCAAATATAACGGTAGCGATTTGATGTTCCTTGACATAATGATTGATTTCGTCCATCTTTCCAGTTCCTAAAAAAGTTTTCGGATTGGGACGCTCCATTTTTTGAAAAAATCGCTTGATTACTTCACCGCCGGCAGTAAAAGTAAGAAACTCTAATTCATCTAAATACTCCGTGAGTTTTTCCTCGGACTGATTTTGCGTAACAATGCCAATGATTACTGTTTTTTCAAAATGGATTTTTTCTTTTTCTAGCATATATTCAAGTTCTCTTGCAAAAATAATGATTTTGAGCCCTTGAAATGCTATTTTTTTTCAATTATAAAAGGGGTTATCTTTCGCAAAACCGTTAAAAAACAAAATAATCTTAATGGTTTCATAATTTTTGTTAAATTTGGTGCTCTAAAAACACAAAACTATAATAAACCAACTAAATTTTCATTCTATGAAAAAATTTATTTTCATCTTTTTGTTGTCTTTTTCCTCAGTATTGGGATACTCTCAAATCTTAATTGAGGATTTTGAAGCTGCACCTCTCACCGCAGATGCTTCAGGAGTATGGACAAATACTTCTGGGGACTGGTTAGTAAAAGATAACCGAACCAACACAGGTGAAAATTGGAAAAATGTTGTGAATCCATTCACAAAATACGGCGGCACAAAAGCAGCATTCGTGAATCGCGAGAATTCGGGTGCTGGTGTTTTAGCCGAAGAGTGGCTCATCACACCACAAAGAAATATCTTAGCAAATAGCCAATTGCGGTTTTTTACAAGACAAACTTTGGTGGGAGACCTAGGAACAAAATATCAAGTTCGCGCATCTTCTGCTGCAGATCCGGCAGACTTGACGCAATACACACTCGTGATTGAGTATACTGAATCAGAATTAAGCAGCTTAACTGCAGATCAGTTAGATTACGAAGAAAAAGTAATCAATTTAGCTTTCACAGGTCAACGTTATTTGGCGTTTGTAAAAGTTTTTACACAACCTACAGCTGCGGCAGGAGGTGATCGATGGTTAATAGACGATGCGAAAATTGTTGAAAGATGTATTGATCCAGTAGCGCCTTTGGGAACTCCAGTAATTGGAGCAACAACAACTCGATTAGAATGGACAAGTACAAACACACAATTTCAAGTGCAATATGGTCCAGCTGGTTTTACCCTTGATGTACCGGCACCAAACGTGGTTATTTCACCAGTCTTTACAAATAATAGCACGCCAAGACGTCGATAGGAAGCAACTGGATTATTACGAATACGGCTTATCAGTTTTATGCAAGATCGGTTTGTACAGATTCTAATAGTAATTGGGTTGGACCTTTCAACTGGAACACGCTACCTTTAGGAAGAACTTGTCTGAACCAATAGTCGCGACTAATCCACTACCTTATTCAGATTCAGTAATACGTCTATTTATGGAAATAACATTGTAAACGGTTCGCCAGGCGGAGCGGCACTTTGTGGTGCAGGCGCAGGATTTTAGCGGGTAATGACGTGGTTTATTCACCATACAGCTGGCAGATGGCAATATTTTCATCTCGATGAATCCAAATGGATCAACTAATACAGGTGTGTTTGTATACGCAAACTGCGCAACGTTGGAACAACTTGTATTGCTAGGTAGGAAACGCAACGCAAACATCAGGGTACCTCCTTCACTTGCGTGACTGCAGGACAAACTGTATATATTGTATTTCTTCTACAACAGCGACACTAACATTTCCGTATACTTTAACCATTCAGCAAGCGACTTGCCCTCAACCTGTAAACCCTTTGGGACAAAGTTGGCCAACAAGCGCCACTGCCATGGTCTAACGGAGTGGGAAGTACCGCACGGCTTGGGAAGTAGCAGTACAAACGGCTGGTTCTGATATTCCGACTGTAGCAGGAACGGCTACGACTCAAAACACGGATTATCTGATAACTACTACTTCAGCAGCACGCCACTAGTGGCAGGAACTGCTACCAATGTTGGGTTAGAGCCGCTTGTGGTGATGGACTTTTTAGTCCATGGTCTGGGCCGTTTTTATTTACAACGACACTTTGTGAAATGGCGTTCCAACAACAGCTTGGGATGTATATATTGCGCCACAAGGTTCTCCAGCTCCAACACCAACAACGATTCCTACATATGCCGGAGTTACCCAGGTTCCTTATCCGACTCCCAGACATTGTTGCCTGACAATCTAAACTATACAGTATATGTTCGTTCGGTTTTGTTCTGTAAACGGACCAAGTGATTGGACTTGTGGAACAATTTCAGAACGAAAGAGCAATGTCCAAACCAACGTTTAAGGGCCAGCATGACGTCAATAACCCTTTTGGGCGACTTTACTTGGACCAATCCTAAGGAACAGCGTGGCAAGTAATTGTCCGCTGCAGTCAGGACCTGCGCCACCAGAAGCGGATCACCAGATGGGATGATTATGGTGGGAAGCAGGTCTCCCCTTTGAGTTACAAGGACCCCTTTTAACCCAGAAACGGCCTATGAATACTACGTAAGAACAGATTGCGGTGGAGGTATATTAGTACTCCAGCAGGATCAAGAAAGCGTTTACGACAGGTATTGCTTGTCCGAAACCAACAGCTTCTGACAATAACCCCCTAACGTCTTTTTGGGAACTTTGGGTGGACATCCAAGACCGCATGGCAAGTTTTAGGTGTTGCCAGCAGGATCCTCCTGCACCCCAACATCAGCCCACAGGTGGATTCCAGTAAATCCCGGTGAAGCTGGTCCCCGACTACTTGGAGTTGGACATACCAACTAATCATTTACCAGAAACCAACTCACGTTTATTATGTAAGAACGAATTGTGGTGTATTAAAATGGTTTGAGCACTTCAGTGTACCAAAACTTTCGACCAACACCAACTTGTTTCAGCCCACGGCATTATCTTCCAATAATTTAACAACTTTTTCAAGTTACCTTGCCTAGGAACAGCGTAGCAGCGACAACCGCGTGGCATATTTTGGCACTTCCGCAAGGGTCTCCTGCACCTGACACTAACTTACCAGGGTGGATTGAGGCAACGCATCCTCGTGTGTTTGTGCATGATGCTCTTGATTAATTCAGTTTATATATCCAGGTTTAACTGCGGGACCGGTTATTTATTCTATATCAGAGGAAAATTGTGACCCGGATTTAGGACAAGAAAAAAGCACTTGACAGGCGAGAAACGTAAAGGCAATACCTCTTGTTATAAACCTCTGCCCAAACCGCAACATTATTAGCGGCGTTTGATCCAACACTAAGTCCTTAATGCGAGTTTAGGTTGGCCAAATAACGTGAAAGTCCAGAGAAAGAGAGTGGCAAATTTCGATTCAAGCGACAGGTTCTACTCCAGCACCAACAGTGACACAATAGGACAACAGTTACCCAAAATCCGTATAGCAACGGATTAACGCCAAATACTTACTATGATTACTATGTAAGAAGTGTTTGTGGAGGCGCCAAGGTTTTAGTACATGGACAGACCTGGTTCAATTTTTATACCCACCACTTGTCCTCAACCAATTACTTTTGGTTCAACAACTCCAAACGAGCCAACCGCTAATTTAATTTGGACTGGAGGGTAAGGCAACCCAATGGGAGTATGTTTTTCAACCACCTCTAGACCTTGTTCTGAGGGCACCACCTGCAGGAAGCATTATCACAAGCGGACCGGCGGTTGGCATAGTAACACAGTAAATACAGGTATTTTGGCACTGGTTTCTATGAGTTTTGTGTACAATGTTTTCATTCCGATATGACAAGGTTTTGGACTGGATGTGAAACTTTCTTCAGTGGCCTTCCAGCGGTTTGTGCTGGTGTGAGATTGATTGCACCAAGGATAAGTCCAGGTTATTGATTTGTGCCAGGAAAAGTGATGCGTGGATCTTACGGCATTTACGGAATCGAGAGATACTTCAACCTATACCGTTTTCCCGGTAGTGTTTTGCTCCACCGTTTCTGTTTACTGAGGGAACATAAACTTCCGTAACCAACTTGGCAACTTTTGGTCGGTCCACTTACTTTGCCATTTAAACTTCTGCTTCACATGTTATCCTACAGTAAATGTTGGATCTAATGGCGTATTGACCTTTATCACGCAAGCTACAAACTAAATTATCCTTGGTCATATACTCAACAATACGCCTGATCCAATGCCAATTTGAAATCACGTTATTTATCGGCGTTATCAAGATATCAATCTATGCGGTAGACCCGCTCCGATTTAAAGCATATAATTATCAAATCTTGGTGAAGCGCCGTGTAGAGCATTGTTTTAAATTATAATATTGCAATTTAGTTGCAATCAATTTCACCTCTTCAAAACAAGTCAAATAGTTTTATTGGAAACTTCGGTCAACAAAATAGTATGTGTTTTCAAGATCAGTGTTTAAAGCTGCATGGAACGGCGGGCGAGGTGTGTTGGACTTCAAAACAATGAGGTACCATATCCTCATTTTCCACCAGATCAGAAATACAGGTCAATGGGAAGCACAGAATGAAAAGGGAGATTACAACCAGACGGAAATTCAATTGTAGATTCTCTTGGTTAAAAGATGGAGCATTTTACAGTAGCGAACCTACCATCAACGTTTGCGTTTCTGAAGACACCAACATGACCGCCAAGCTGTATATACGGGCTGTGGAGGTCAGACAACTACAAAAACAGAAAATGTATTGCTAAAATAACCGAAGTTATTCTAGAGCCGATCGGAAATGTTGGTAGCTTTCAGTCATACACATTACCAGCTTTGACAATGGAAATTATTTTTCTCAAACCGGAGGAGTTGGACCAATTGATCCAACAATTACAACTCAAGGTGTAAATACAATTTATGTATATGCGGAAACTACAGCGGTTCCTGCATGTGAATACAAAATTAGTTTTAGCGTAGATATTCAACCTGAGTTGGTTGTACTGGTATGTAGACCTGTTACTTCATGTCAAAGTATGATTTACAACCTTTAACAGCTCCATTTAGTTATTACACGGGTCCAGGCGGAACTGGAACGATGTATACAGGTTTGGATATAAACGAAACTACTTTCCAGGTCTACAAACGCTTTATATTTATGACGTATCGGATTTTGTACCGCAGAAAGCACTTTTAACATTACTATTGATCCGATTTTAACCAAATTTTGAAACTCCTTACCTTTTGTGTAGGAACAACTGCTCCTGCTTTGGAATTAACATCTCTAATGGAGATTACAGGAACATGGTCCCAGCGACAATACAAACATCAACAGTAGGAACTTCGGAATATTTATTTACTCTAATGGTGGCACGGCAACAAGTCAAACTTGGTGGTGAAGTGGTGATTTCTCGACCGGCAATACAGGATTTACATCAGATTATCAATTCTTAACATTTACGATACCAGTGGGTGAACAAAAAACCTATGGGTTGTAACTAACCCTAATGGTTGGTTTCCAGGTTTTCAGCTTGTACCCGAAATCATGCATCCAGAGTTCTGGAAATATAAGTGGTGGCAGATGGTTCTACTCAAATGCTGGAAATGATATGTCAATATGGAGTCAAACAATCCCATTAGCGGAAATGAAAATTATACTTTTAGTTATTATTTGGAGTCTGTGGTTGCTGAAAATCCGGCACAAATTGATGTGGTTATTCACGGAACTATTGTAGGCTCAGCGACGAGCTGGAGCTACTATTTGTGATTGGGTTCAATATTCTTATTCGAGGTGGAATTCAGGAACTAAGTACTTCAGCGCAAATCAGTCTTTACAATAGAACTGCTAACAAGTGCCGGAAATGATTTTTGCAATTGATGACTTGCTCATTCACTCTAAACACGGTGCCTTGTGCAACAAGTCAAACAATCACTGTAACGATTACATCGGAGAAATTATTCCGACGTTTGCTGCAATTAATGAGCTTCTGTTCGGGTACAACTGCACCGCAGTTAGGCTGTCTCACAGAATGGCATAACTGGAGATTAGTCACCTTCTGCAGCAATCGATAATATTACAATAGGAACTACAAACCCTATAATTTTGCTCAGATGCAGGCCAATGTACTACAACTCAAACGCATCACTACAAGTGTTGCTGCTCCGGATAATACTCCGGCATTTGCCACGGTTGGTGGCGTTCTGTTCAGGTGCAGCTACATGCAGTTGGAGCCTGTTTCACAGAACGGCATTACTGGAAGTTGGTCACCTTCTACAATTGACAATGTCACAGTAGGTACAACAACTTATTACTACACAGATGCTAACCAATGTGCTACAGCTCAAACACTCACTGTAAATGTTACTGCTCAGAGATATTACTCCGGCATTTGCTGCGATTAGTGACTTCTGTTCAGTTTAGCTACACCGCAGTTAGGCCTGTCACAGAATGGCATAACTGGAATTTGGTCACCTTCAATAATTGATAATAATATTCGAGTAGGAACAACAACTTATAATTTTACACCAGATGCTAACGAGTAGCCTGTTGCTCAAACTGCTCAAGTAAATGTTACTGCTCCGAATATTACTCCAACATTTGCTGCAATCAATGACATCTGCGCAGAGACTACGGCTCCTCGAGTTAGAATCGAAACATCTATGAAGACAGCTTGGTGAAGTTGGTTGCCTTCAGTAATGGAAAACACAGCTATTGGGGACGACAACTTATACTTTCGCGTAAATGCAGGTCAATGTGCTTTGCAAAACACATCTAAATGTGACAATGTTATTAAGTTCAACAACAGATTTGATATTCTAGTTTGACTATTTGCTCTGGCAGTACGGCCCCAACATTAGAATCGACTTTCAGATGGGAATTACTGGTTCTTGGTCACCTAGTGCGTTGACACTGCACAAGCGGCGTATATGTGTTTACTCCTGATGCAAACCAATGTGCGACTGGTCAGAATTGTGACGTTACTGTTTCGTCTAATCCGCAGTTTGCTGTAACGGGCGGTTATTTGAACGGTAAGTACGCTTGCGATTACTTCAGCCGACTTTGATCTTTGAAACTACAAACTTTGTTTGGAGTTATGAAATGCAGTTATCAATGATCAAAACGGACCTTCCAGTTGTCGTTTCTCAAGCGGGTAATTATATCTTGTGAAGTAACATATCAAGGCTTTGCTGCTCAGAGCCATTTAATGCTATTTCAGTGTCTTGCACGATTCAAAAAGGTATTTCGCCTAAAGGCACCGGAGAAGGAGATGGCCTAAATGACTATTTTGACTTAGAAGGTCAGAATGTTAGTAAACTTGAGATTTTTAATAGATACGGAACTAAAGTTCGCCAGCAACATTCTCACTCTTGGGATCTATGCCGGTGGGTAAAAATGTGGGAGTTGGTTTGTCTATGATTTCAGACAAGATTCGCTCTGTGGAAGAGAACAATGTCTATGGAACTTTTCTTACACGTTAAACCTCGGCAGTGAACATCGATTAGCGTTTGGTATGAAAGCAGGCGCTACTTTCCACAAAGTAGGACTATTGTGAGATTGTTAGTAGTACTTGATTTCTGATCCTGATGGTCCTGCATTTACTTAGGACACCAACAATACGTTTTTGAATATAGGTTCAGGACTTTTCTACTACACTCAAAAAATACTATATGTCGCTTTCCAGTGCCAAATAAATACAGAATCTAAACACTTAGATTTTAATGGAAGACAATATGGTTCTGAAACACTCACACTGTTTCTGCTGGAGGATATATTTTGATTTATCGGAAAATGTAAAAATTCAAACCTTACAATGATTAAGACAGCATTTGGCACTTTCACTTTCTTACGATATTTCAACGAACATCTTGTTTTAATCAGAGTTTGGAAATAAGACTACTTATCGAGAAAGAAGACAGTTTTGGTGCTATGGTTAGTTATGCTATTAGTCAAATTTGAGGCTAGTTGGTTATGCATGTGATCACATCATTTTCAGGTTGAAAGTTGCGACCACTCGTCACACGAAATCATTCTACTGTTATTCGACCTGAATTTCCCGAAAAAATGATCTCAATCACCCTAGATATTTCTACAAAATAAAAAGTAATCGCATGAAAATCTCTATATAGCATTTAGTTTTGTGATTACCAGTAGCACAATTACCCGCTCAAAACGCATCCGCAAAAAAGCAGATAAAATTGTACAGCCGAAATATGGGTACGTTACCGCTGCAGAAGAATATCTAAAATTAGTTGACCAAGGTAAATCAGATGACTATCTTTACAAACGATTGGCTGATACATATTTTAATATGTTCAACACAACGGGAGGCGGCACGGTGGTATGCCAAAGCAACTGAAAACCGCAGGACGCAGAAACATATTATCGCTATGCGCAAGTGCTTAAATCAAACGGAAGTACGAAAAGATAAATAGGCCAAATGCAGAAATTCGCTGCATTAACGCCTAATGACCAAAGAGCAATAGCGTTTAAAAAGGATCTAATTACATTCAAAGCTTGACAAAAAAAGAAGTACGATGTGAAATCACTGGAAATCAGTAGTGATAAGTCAGATTTTGGAGCTGTTTTTATACGACAATCAACTGTATTTTACGAGTGCCAGAACTGGATCTAGAAGAGTATGGATGGAACAAAGAACCATTTCTTGACATTTACAAAGCTGATTACAATATTGACGGTACGATTACCAATGCCAATACAGTAAGTGAATTGAATTCTAATGCCATTACGGACCACTTACAATTAGTACTGATGGGACCGCGGTTTATTTTTCGAGCGATAGTTTCAAAGAAGCATCATTTGAGAAAGACAAGAAAAACAAATTGAAATTGAGTAGAAATAATTTATTCGTTTCAACAAAAGATAACGGAAAGTGGGGTAAAATAATTTCCCTTACCGTTTAACAGTAGTGAGTATTCTACCAGTAATCCTAGTTTAAGTCGTGATGGAAAACATTGTATTTTTCTTCTGATATGCCGGGTAGCATAGGAGGCGTTGATATTTGGAAAGTTGCTGTAAATGCGGATGGAAGTTTTGGGAAACCAGAGAACTTGGAGTAAAGTGAACAGCGAAGGAAAATGAAAGTTTTCCATTCATTGCCGATGATAATAATACGTATATTTCGCATCAGTGGCAAACAAGGAATGGAGGTTTGGATGTTTTCCAAATTGACCTAAGTAAAGGGGAAGAAGCGGTAAATCTTGGAACGCCGGTAAACACTGAGAAAGACGACTTTGGATTTACATTTAATAAGTTAAAACCTTGGATTTTTGCAAGTAACAGAAATGGTAATGATGATATCTTCGAGCAACACCTATTTGTGGTGTAGAAGTATTTACCAAAGTTACAAATGCAAAAACAGGAGAGGTCTTAGCTAACGCAAGTGTTTCAATTATTGACGAAAAACGAAATGTTATCGCAACCAAAACAACTAATGAAAAGGGAGATTTCTTACGATGTGGAATGAAAAATCATACAGTATTCAAGCTTCAAAAAAGATGGATTTGAAGGAAGTTCTTTCGGTGTAGCTAAAACTAAAGGCGGACAAGTAAAAGTTGATGCTACTTTCACAACCTATCGAGAGCATCATTACAGATACAGAGATTGTTTTGAATCCTATTTACTTTGAATATAACAAAAGCAATATCACACAAGAAGGTGCTTTTGAGTTAGACAAATTGGTTCAAGTAATGAAGAGCAATGATAAGTTAGTAATCTTGGCGAAATCACATACGGACAACAGAGAAGTGATGCTTATAATTTATCGCTATCTGACAGAAGAGCAAAAGCAACGGTTCAGTATGTAATATCTAAAGGAATTGCAAAAGATAGAATTTCTGGTAAAGGAATGGGCGAAATAGAGCCGAAAGTAGATTGCAAGGAGGCTTGTACGGAAGAGCAACATGCACAAAACAGACGTTCTGAGTTCTTGATTGTAAAATAGAAATCTTGAAATAGAAATTAACATTGAAAAACCGAGTTTTAAAGCTCGGTTTTTTTTATGCGAAAGAATTCGTCTGTGTTATGACAAAGACAGCGTGATGGGCCACTAAAGTCCTTTTTGTCGAACCTTAACTAGGATTAGAAAGTGATTTTATTTCTAAACTAAGTATTCTAGGTCCAATACTCGTAAAAACATGAATATATTGGCATTTTTGACGTTTTAATTGCTATTTAAGCGGTAATAAGTTTGTCGTCTTTAGAGAATTTATAAGCTAAGCTTAGTCTCAATATACCGCGATAAAAAATGCCAGTCCAAAACAGAATGCTAGAACTATAATTGATCATTGTTTTGCTAGTACTAAAATTGTTGTCAACAACAAAAGTGCAATCAGATAAGAAAAGGAATCGTACATGGGGATTTGAATTCTTGTTATCTAGACAACGATGGTCTTATCGTTACGCTAATAGGCGGATTTGCGGCTAATGGAAAGAAATCTTTCCATTAAAGCAAAACGAAAACACGAAAATAAACGTTCCCGAAACCGAAAAATTAGCAAGAGCACTTATTGGATGTTATAGCTGGTTTCTGCCACGACACGAGAGCAGACAACAATTTTCTTGTCCAATGTTCTATTTAAATTTTCAGGTAATTAATGTCAAATTTTCCATTACTACCAGACTTTTTTTTAAAGGGGAATTGTAATTAATAGTTTTCATTTTTTTTATTCAGGCAATTTGCTCAAAGTCGAACGAAGTGAGTTTGTATTTGTTGAGCAAACAAACACTTTTTAACTTAGTTAGCTTTCAGTAAATTTTCTGTGGCAAAATAATAATTTGGAAAAATTTTGCCACAGATTTGTGACAAAAAAAAATCTTGAAAAAAAATTGTCACAGATTTGTGACAAAATAGTATTTTAAAAAAAGAAATGTCACAGATTTGTGACAAAATAATATTTTGAAAAAAAAATGTCACAAAAAGACAAAGTTCATTATCCTCTAAATAAGCAGTTACGTTTCTATTGAACAAATTTTGTCAAAAGGATTTTTGGGATTTTGATTGTAAAGGCGGTATTCGATTCTCAGCCGCGAAATCAGCTATAATAATAAAATAGGCGCTACATATTGCATATAATTACCTTAAAAGGCCAAATATTGAAATAAAAAAAGAGGCCGTGAATGGCCTCTTTTGTATTTCTGAGTAAAAAATATTTTAATTCGCAACTATTTTTACATTGTCTAAACGCCAATCTGACCCTGAAGTCGCTGTTGAAGTGTATTTGAATGCAACAAATACAGTATTGTTACCAGCTCCAGTGTAGGCATTGATATTGATTGGTCCTGAAGCAACCCAATTGCTGATACCTCCATTCGTTGCAGCTAATGTACCAGTAAGTGGTGTCCAAGTGGCGCCACTTGGGTCTCCCGATCCGCTATAATTGGTTGAAATTAAAACGGTAAGCGGATCTCCAGCAAAATTTGTTGCTGTTTCAAAAGATAAAAATGCAGTTGTGAATGTTGAAAGGTTTTGTGCTGGTGAAATTAACCAATCTTCATTAACATTATTCGCGCCGCTGGCATAGCCGTTCATTTTTGCATGTTGGGTAGGATTTCCACCAGTAGCCAGCAAAGACCAACTCTGACCTCCCGTCACGCTAAAGCTTCTCCAAGCGGCAAAATTTGTCGTGAATGGTTCAGTGAAAAATGCTGGCACAGGAAGCAATCTCGGGTTGGTCAACTGCACATCTCTTTCGGTTCTAAGCATAAATTGGTAGGTACCGCTGAAACGTGTCATAACACCATATATTTTTCCGCTTGTGCTTGGAACTGGTTTGGTAGCAAAAGTAGAGAAAGAACTCATCCTTACAATTACAGTGCTGTCATTGATATCTTTAATCGTATGATCAGTCGCCGTAGCAAAATCCGAAGTATTCATATCCCGATCAAAATAGGTGTTGCCAATTGAAGCATCTGTAAACTGAACATTATCCAAGACGATAAGTTTGTTTAAGTTTTGTTCGCTTTTAGCTTGCGCTATGGTCATAGGCTGAGCAAGTTCTGATTCAGGTTTAAAGTCTGAACATGAAGCCGTAATTACATTTTTGTACTTCGCTATAGAAATTCTACCTACTTCATCATCAGAAGGATCATCAATAGAGTTTCCATTGTATAAAGATCCAATTACAGTTCCACTTACTGAACCTCCAAAATCTTTGACGATATATAAATCTTTAAGATTCAAATAAACTTTTCTGCCAGGAGCGTACTTGGTGTAAAGATTATAATCGTCTATTGGAATACTAAACCCTGTTGTTCCGTCAGTAGAAACCAACGAAAGCGATTTGTAGAAATTTCCTCCTTCATCACTTGAAGTAACATAAGCCTCAATGATGTCATCAGCAGTATATTGATACGCCGTTGTTGAAGTGGCAGCAATAGACTGAACAGTTTTATTAGCGGTCAATTCACCGCATTCTGTGCTTAAATCTTCCGGGGCACTATAAGTTTCCGGATTGGTACAACTGAAGGCAGTTGGCAGAAATATAGATGCTAATATTAGTTCATATTTTTTCATAATTCAAATTTTTTAAAATCAATTAGTTCCGTACACTTTAAAATTATCAATCTCCCAAGTTGCCGACTGAGAAGTTGTAGAGGTGTATTTAAATGCAAAATATACGGCTTCACAACCCGTCCCAGCAAAACCAGGCGCGTCTACAATTCCAGAAAAGAAATATTGATAAGAAGGATTTGTTGTAGGTACTGCTAATTTGGCGCCGTTCACTTTCTTCCATTCCACACCTGCGGCATTAGGATCTCCTGCTCCGGAATAGTTTTTTGAAATATAAATTTCAATATCGGGTCCGGAAAAGTTGACAGCACTTTCAAAAGCAAACGAAGCTTTTTGAAATTTTGTTAAGTCCTGAGCCGGGGAAATTAGCCAATCAACATTGGCATTACTGGTGCTCGCGAATCCCGTCATCTTAGCACAGAATCCGTCAGGATTTCCATACGGAGCCGATTCCCAAACCTGAGCGCCAACTTCACTAAATGTCACCCATGTAGGGAAATTATCGTCGAAAGACTCTTTAAAGAAAGGTTTGTCAATATATGGGATATCAGTATCATCATCACAGCCAACCATTGCAACAGCAAGGCAAGCCGATAGGAAAATAGTGTTTAAAATATTTTTCATAGTATAAGGTATTAGAAATTGATATAGAAATTAACAAAATACGTTCTGCCGTATCCGTAAAAGTACTTTGGACCGAAAGAAGGCTGCGCGGTATCCAATTGAAAGGATCCGTTAGCTGGGTTCTGAGGGTCTAATAAAACCTGTGTACTATTGTCTGCTAAGTAATCAGGATAAGTAGCTTTTCTTGATTGTTCGAATCCACCTGTTTTATAAGTAATATCGAATACGTTGTTGATTGAAGCAAAGAAACCAAAAGTATTGTTTTTGATTTTCCATGATTTTCCCCCTACAAGGTTTACTAGAGTAACTGGGTCAAACTTTTCTTGTTTCAAGACTCTTCTAAGTTCAGCATCTGTCAAACCGTCAAAAGTGCTATTTCCGCCTCCTGGAGCAATAGTAAAGTTGTTGGTTCTAGTGATACTTGAAACATCAATATAACTATCTGCTAAATAATTGGCGTTAGCACCAATCCACCAAAATTGAGGCGCTCTGTATTCTAGGCCTAATGAGTAAGCTTGTTGCGGCATTCCCGCTACACGATAGTTTTTTAGATAAGCTTTTCCGAAATCAAAAACCGGATTAGTATTTGTGTCAGAAGCTTGCGCATCATCATTTACTTTTAAGTTTGGATTGTTATCAAAAGTATATTCTCCGTAGGCTGCAGCACCTGTAGCTTTAATGGTAGATGTTAATTGGTATTCAAAACCTAACTCAACCCCCATTTGTTTTTTATTGATTCCAGTAACAATTTCGCTGATGAATGAATCAGCATCAACATCATTTCCTTCTTCAAAAAGGTCTTCTCCATAGAAGAAAGATATTTCGCTTGAGTTCATGATTTTGCTATAATATCCTGTCAATCTTCCCTTGAACTTAGGTGTTTTGATGATATAACTTGCATCAACACTCATTACCGACTCACTATTCAAATCAGGAGTAATGTTGTTGTTGATTCTCGAATTAGAGAAAGTGTTTCTCATATTCGGTGCTTTGGTCATGTAAGCTCCGTTGAAATCCAACATCTGACGACCTGTAATTTTGTAGGTAAGTCCACCTTTGAAACCAAAATTCTCAAAGTTTATCTTTTCGCTTTTTCCGTAAGAATTTGAAGCGTAGATACCATTTTTATAATTCCCGTCTCTTTGATATTGCGTTCTGGTAAAGATTGTGCAAGGTAGAAATCAACTTTTTGTAGTTGAATTTAAATTGTGTAAATCCATCAATAACAACTGCATTTAGATCATAATCATATCCATAAGCGTCGCCAACGACAACTTTTCTTTGCGGATTGTTCAAGTCTGACTCTGCAGCATCATCGGTGTAAAATGTATCAACATCTAAGAAATAACTTCCTCCTAAAAGATCCAATAGTTTTTGGAAATTTCTTGAATTCAATTTCTTGAAGTTAACAGCAGCGTTCATTACAATATTATCAGACAATGTTGAACTTAAGATCGAATTGGCGCTCCATTGTTTGTCTTCAGTTCTATCTTCATATAAAACATAGGCACTTCTACCACCACCGTTGGTTACCATATTGGTATAGTACATAGAATTCCAATTCAATTGCCCATCATTCAAAAATCCGTTTCTTGCGTCAATGGCATCTTGATTACCGTAAATAGGATTACCTTGGTCATCAACACCAGTCTGAGCATAAGAAGATTGCAGTTTCAAAAAGTAACTTGGTAAATTTTTGTAGTAAGTTGGGTCTGGGTTATTTGCGAATTGATAATCAAGACGGCTGTTTCCTACAAATCCAGTTTGGAAAGCAACGGTCGTGTTCAAATTAGTTTTATCAGAAATTTTCCAGTAATGCGTTAACATATTGATGGGTTCTTCGATACTTTTAACTCTCGAATTTCTTTTTTGACCATCTTGCCAACCCCAGTAAGAGTTGTATTTGAAGTCTTTCAAGTCATTCACTTCCTGAGTATTCGGAGATGTTTTACCTCTACGGTTTTGAGCGTAAATAGAAGTAAAGTTTAAGGAATGTTTGTCATTGAATTTTTTCTCAACACTAGCAAATAATGAATTTGCACTATAGTCTGTTCCGTCAAAATAACCTTCTTCAGCCCAACGTCTTGAAGTAGAAACGACAAAGGCCCATCCATTTGTATTCATGCCAGAAGCATGTGTACCCATGGTTCTCCAGCTGTAGTTAGTGTTGGTTCCGGAAAACGAAACTCTCGATCCTTTTCTATAGATAGAAGCTCTTGTATTAATTTCTTGCGTTCCTAAGATGCCTCCAAAAGTATAATCTGAAGCAGCAGATCCTAAAGTAAACTCCTGATTTCTAGTTGCATCATTCAAACCACCCCAGTTACTCCACTGTGGCCGACCATCGTATATTTTATTCATGGCCAAACCATTTATTAAGGTAGTACCATATTCGTTGTCTAAACCACGAATTCTAAAACGCGCTTGACCCCAATTGAAAGCGGCCGCTTGTTGAAAAGCATCTCTACTGGCTTGAAGCAAACCAGAAGTACTTTCAGAACCACTATTGTCATCGCCCAAATCATTTTCAGTAATCGTAATTAAACTCAACTGTTGCTCTTCTGTTTGATCTTCCACAAACAACAACAACTCCTAAATTTAATATTTTCCTGCAGTAATTTCTACTTGAATCAGTTGATCCTCGTAACCTTGAGTTTTAATTTGTAATAATTGATTACCCAGACTGACATCATTGAATATAAACGTTCCGCTGAATCTGTCAATTCAGGTAAATTCGTGTTTAAAATTGTAATTACAACGTTCTGTAATGGTTTCTGAGTTTTTGAGTCGACTACTTTTCCAGTTACTCCCGTAGCTGATTGAGCGAAAACAAAAACCACTTGCATTACGAAGAATGTACTAATAATAAGTTTTTTCATAAATAATGTAAATTAATTCGTCTTTTAGTAAGAATAATTATTTCTTAACGGATGCAAATGTACCTATTAAATTAATATTAATTACTTTTGGTGCCAAGTTTATGTTAAACTTGATTTTAAATTAATACTAAATTCACATGAAAGGTACTAAACTTTTTACACTTCTTTTTCTCTTCCTAGTTGTCACAACGGTTAGTTCTCAACAAAAAAAGTTTAGCGTTCATACTGTAGCTTTTTATAACATAGAAAATTTTTACGATACGATAAATGACCCAAACACAAGAGATGATGAATGGGTTTTATAAGAAAGAGTTTTTCATAAATAAACAAAACAATATTGCCAAGGTTTTGTCTCTTTTGGGTAAAAGCGAAAATCCAAATAATTCGCCAACTATCATTGGATTGGCGGAAGTTGAGAACAGAGCAGTATTGGAAGAATTAGTCAAAAACCCACAAATAATAGACAAAGATTACGGAATAGTTCATTTCGAGTCTCCCGACAGGCGAGGAATTGACTGTGCTTTTCTATATCAGAAAAAGCACTTTAAACCAACTAGCTACAAGAACATTCCGCTTTACATCTACGAAGCCGACACGAAATCATCTGATAAAAAAGATAAAAAGCAAGTAGAAACTGAAATTGATGACGCTGTCGAAGAAACTGAAACTGCAAAAAGAATTTACACAAGGGATCAAATTTTAATGTCTGGTTTTCTAGACGGCGAAGAAATGCATTTTATTGTAAATCACTGGCCATCCAGAAGAGGTGGCGAAAAAATTAGCAGTAATTTAAGGGAATTAGCCGCAGGTCTGAATTTAAAAATTATTGATTCATTACAGAGAATAAATCCTGACGCAAAAGTAATATCTATGGGAGATTTAAATGATGGCCCATTGAACAAGAGTTTAAAGAAGATCCTAAATGCCAAAGGAAATAAAAAAGAGGTGCAAAAAGGCGGCATATATAATCCTTCTGAATCGATGTTTAAAAAAGGGAATTCGACACTTTTCTATAGAGACGCTGGAGATATTTTCGATCAAATCATCATCACAGAACCTTTAATTAGAGAAGACTTTTCTTCTTACAGGTATTGGAAAGCAGGAATATTTAATCCGCCATTCATGGTTCAAAAATCTGGACGATATGCTGGTTATCCGCTTAGAAATAATTTTTCACTCGAAGCCGGTTACAGCGATCACTTTCCAGCTTATATATACTTAATTAAGGAAGTAAAATAATTAAATATTTAAAAGGTTAGTTCACGCTAACCTTTTTTATTTTTACTACCTTCAAATTCTAAAATAATATCCTATGTCAATTGCAAAACCCTTCAACCTTAATCAATGGATCAAAGACAACAAACATTTGTTGAAACCGCCAGTTGGTAATAAAAACATCTACGTAGATTCAGAAGATTATATTGTGATGATCGTCGCAGGTCCAAATGCCAGAAAGGATTATCACTATAACGAAACGGAAGAACTGTTTTACCAACTCGAAGGTTCCATTAAAGTGATTGTGCAAGAAAACGGCGAACGCAAAGAAATGGAATTGCATGCTGGCGATATGTATCTGCATCCAGCGAAAACACCGCATTCACCAGTACGCTACGAAAACTCCATCGGTTTGGTTATCGAACGCAAACGCGCAGGAAAAAGATATAAAGATGGATTGCTGTGGCATTGCGAAAATTGCAATCACAAACTTTATGAAGTCTATTTCGAACTTCACGATATCGAAAAGGACTTTTTACCACATTACCAACATTTTTACAATTCAATCGACTTGCGAACCTGCAACAATTGCGGCACAATCATGGAAACCGATCCGAGATATATCAAGTAGCTTATTTCTTAGAAGCCGGGAACCTGCTGTGCGCTACTATCTTTTTGTTTTTTTTGTCATCCTGAGTGTAGCGACTAGGCTGCTTCCCAAAAACAAAAAGGATAACCGCTCCCATCAGGGCTAGGGCATTCTACCGCAAAGGAATTGTTAATTATACATTACTAATTATCAATTAATAATTACTTTTGCCACGCACTCGAGCAAATTTATTTGCGAACAGACGTTGTAAATCGATATAATTCAAAAAATAACTAATAAATGACAACAATAGCAGACCAATTCGGAATGAAAGAAGCTTTAGCACAATTGGGCATTAAGGCAATTAACGAAGGAACTTCAACCGGTCAAAACAACTTTTCCAACGGAGAAATATTAGAATCATATTCACCCGTTGATGGTCAATTAATAGGTTCGGTAAAAACGACCACGCCTGCAGATTATGAAAAAGTAATGCAAACGGCAACAGAAGCATTCAAGACATTTCGTCTCATGCCCGCACCACAACGCGGTGAAATCGTTCGTCAGTTTGGAGAAAAATTGCGTAATAATAAAGAAGCATTAGGGAAGTTGGTTTCCTACGAAATGGGAAAATCACTTCAAGAAGGTTACGGAGAAGTACAAGAAATGATTGATATCTGTGACTTTGCCGTTGGACTTTCGCGTCAGTTGCACGGATTGACCATGCATTCAGAGCGACCTGGACACAGAATGTACGAACAATACCATCCAATGGGTGTTGTTGGAATCATTTCAGCATTCAACTTTCCAGTCGCTGTTTGGGCTTGGAATACAGCACTAGCTTGGATTTGCGGTGATGTTTGCGTTTGGAAACCATCAGAAAAAACACCTTTGTGCGGCGTTGCTTGTCAAAACATCATTGCAGAAGTATTAAAGGAAAATAATCTTCCAGAAGGAATTTCTTGTCTAATCAATGGCGATTATAAAATAGGAGAATTAATGACTTCCGACAAACGTGTTCCTTTGGTTTCTGCCACCGGTTCTACCCGAATGGGGAAAATCGTGGCACAAACTGTTGCAGGTCGTTTAGGAAAATCATTATTAGAATTAGGAGGAAACAACGCAATCATCGTAACACCAGATGCTGATATCAAAATGACGGTAATCGGAGCGGTCTTCGGCGCTGTTGGAACAGCTGGACAAAGATGCACGTCTACCAGACGTTTGATTATTCACGAAAGTATTTACGACAAAGTAAAAGAAGCAATGGTTTCTGCATACAAACAATTACGTATCGGAAATCCATTGGATCAAAACAATCATGTTGGCCCACTAATCGACACGCACGCAGTGGAAATGTATAACAAGGCCTTGTCGAAAGTTGTCGAGGAAGGCGGAAAAATTCTAGTGGAAGGCGGCGTGCTTTCAGGAGCAGGATACGAAAGCGGATGTTACGTAAAACCTGCCATCGCCGAAGCTAAAAATTCTTTTGAAATCGTTCAACACGAAACTTTTGCTTCAGTCTTGTACTTAATGAAATATTCAGGAGAAGTTGAAAACGCCATCGATCTTCAAAATGGCGTTGCACAAGGATTGTCATCTGCGATTATGACCAACAATCTTCGTGAAGCGGAAAGATTCTTATCGGTTGCGGGTTCTGATTGCGGAATTGCCAACGTAAATATTGGAACTTCAGGAGCTGAAATTGGCGGAGCATTTGGTGGAGAGAAAGAAACGGGCGGCGGTCGCGAATCAGGATCCGACGCATGGAAAATCTATATGCGTAGACAAACCAATACAATCAATTACACGACTAGTTTGCCATTAGCGCAAGGAATCAAATTTGATTTGTAAATAATAGAAAAGCACAAAAAAGCGACTAATTTTAGTCGCTTTTTTTATTTCATTTTAGATTTAAAACCGGTAACCAACTCCAAATCCTGCATTAAATTCAATTGCGGTATTAAATTCATCATTTACTTCCGAACTAAAATTCCTTCCAATTGTGGCGTAGGGTCCGAAGACAAATTTGTCGCTAAAGTTCCACTTATAGCCGCCGCCAATTCCTAATATAAAGCTATTCATATTAATCTTGGGGTCCAAGTCACTTTTTTGATAATTTCCTGTTCTGAATTTGATCATGGGTGAAATTACGAACCCTGAATTATTTTTTTCCGCTCCAGTGTAATAGTTGTAATTGATTATAAAGCTATTGGTATTAAAATCCTTTGCGTCGCGACCTATTCCGAAATTATAGGAATCGTTGATCAGAATTTCAGCGCCGACGGATTGATTTCCGTCAATCAAATACTCGTAGCCAATCTCAACAGAACCTAAAAAGATGGTGCTGGCAATATTCCATTTGATTTCATGCTTGTTACTCCCGCTTGACTGCGACCATGACGAAAAAGAGTTTACAATGAGCAATAAGAACAGCAGATTTGTTTTCATAGTATTTCGTTTTTGTTTATCAAATGTAGTTAGTTCTATTTAATTTCTCCCTTTTTCGTTGGGATATAAGTCTGGCAACGGTTCACTTTGCCAATATTCTTTGGTGTCAATGTCAAGTACTGTGAGCGGTCCGGTAAACGCCGCACCTGTGTCGACATTCCATACATTCGCCATTTGAATTGGAATGGTTTTGTCAATTTGCGTAACAGGCGTATGCCCAATATAAATTTCGCTATATAATTTGAGTCGTCTGGGATAGAGTTTCGAATCCCGCGAGAGGGTTTTGTCAAAAGCTAGTGCCATTTCCCATAAGGTGCGCTCCCAATAAAAAAGTTTCGGGAAATGTTCGAACGTAACGCCATTCATATTGGTAAAACCAGCGTGAATAAACAATCTGTTTTGCTCGTCGAGGTAATAGTTTTCCAACGATTGTAAAAAAGCTATATGTTTTCTCTTAGTGGCTTCATTTACCTCAGAATAGGCCAACACCGTCGATTCACCGCCATGTTGATACCAGGAAAGATTGTCTTTGGATTCTGAAAGCCATTCACATAAGAGCTCATCATGATTTCCGCGTATGAAAATACAATTGTGTGTTTCTTTCAAATCAATCAGAAAGTCAATAACTTGAGGAGACTGACTCCATCCGTCTACATAATCCCCTAAAAAAATTAGTCGGTCAGTTGTCAAAATATTGGCGCGTTCAAATATTTGGTGCAATGCTCGCAAGCCACCATGAATGTCGCCTATCACTAAAGTTCTCATTTCCAATTTCAGTCTTTGCAGCAAAAATAGTATAAATAAGTTTAACAAAAAGTACAGAAAAACTTCAGTTCAACTTCCGTTTCAAAAGGTAGCTTTACCATATCAAATTACTCGAGACAATTTGTAAAATTCAATTTATTTTTAACTCATTAAAATTTACACACCATGAAAAAATTATTTTTAGGTTTAATCGCCACAGTTATGATTTGTTTTGCGGGAAATGCGCAAACGAAAATTTCTACAGATTTGAAAAGTGTTATCGATGCACAGATGATAACTTTAGTGCATGCCGCTAAACAAACCTATATTAAAGGAATGACGGCTTCGGAATGGATCAAACAAAACGGACCATATAGTCCCACTAAAGATGAAACATTATTACTGGAAAAAGTGTTTAGTTATCTATCATTAGGGACGCTAGATTCTGATATTCTAAAACAAGACAATAGTGTTTTGTTAACCGTTTCAAAATCAATTATTTCCGATTCGGGAACAAGCTCGCAAAACAGATGGTGTTTTAAATGCATTTTACAAGCGCTTCAAGAAATCTTAGAGGTGATTATTAGACATCTTCCATAAGATTTTACAAGGACAGAGAGACTATTTATTGTAAGTAGTCTCTTTATTTTCATTTTACACTTTATTATATTCAAAAGAAAATTTTTAATTTATTTTTATTTTGTCCTTTTTTCTGTTAAACAATAAAGCAATTAGCAAATGAAAAGGTAACTACCAAAATGGATTGTGAGTCATTAATTCTTAATAGTAAGGCATCTTTTTTGAGTGTGAAAATTGATGGACTCTCCTCAGACTTTCTTTTTGACACAGGGGCAACAAGATCTGTTTTACTAGATTCAACTGCGGTTCCGAATTTCAGCAATAAAAAAATAAGTTCATTTGGAGTGGCAAAAGGCGCAGATAAAAAAAAGATTGTTAATCAATTGTTGACGGTAAAACTTAGTTCTCCTCTATTTGAAAGCGACACCAAAGTTTTATCATTCATTAAAATGCCAGATTCAAAGTGCGGTCAATTTAAAACCAACTATTCGGGAATATTAGGTATGGATGTTTTTTTTGAAAATCAATCAGTAATGCAACTAGATTTTTCCAACAGCAAAGTATGCAATATTACAACACAACAATTCAGACAATATTTAAGTGATAATCAGTATCAATTGTTGAAATCAAAATGCAAATCAAATCAGATTTTTGTCTATCTAGAAATAGAAGGAAAAGAATATTTATTCAAGATGGATTCGGGCTATACTGGAAATATTATTATGCCTTACAATGAAAAATTGAGTTTCAAAAACGACAAAAAGTTAGAACTTGAGGGTTCGCTTTTTCAAACAATTTCTTCTCATACCTCCGGAAGTGAAATTCTATATGAAAAGATGCCTGTTACTTTCGGATCATTCAATTTGGAAGCAAAATTAAATGTTTCAACCTCCATAAAAGCTCAAAACATTGGAATCGATTTCATAAAAGCTTTCGATTGGCTTATCGATTACAACAACAATAAAATTTATGTAAAACGCAATCAAAATTCGATTGAAAGCGCATTCAAAAGAAGAGTAATGTACTACGCCAAAGTTAAAGCAGAGAAATTAGAAATTGTTGTCAAAGAAAAATCACAAACCAAATTCAACTTAGGAGATGAAATTGTTTCCGTAAATGGACAAAAAGTAACTGCCGAAAACCAATGTGAATTGCAAGATTTACTGAATAGAACAGAAGATTGGAATAGCTTGCAACTGGAAGTTATTTCAATTTCTAAATAGTCGCACTTTTTATAATGTACTCGTCATTCAAATCTATGGATTATGAAATCTCAAATCCTCATTACAATACTTTTGTTATTTTGCCGCATCAACGCTGCCCCAATATTTAACGAAAGTAAAAACGAACCCAATGACATTTTAATCGAGCTTTCTCAAGCCATAAGAATTATAAATGCTCATTACACTTCCGTTTTTCTGATAAAAGAGGCAAAATTGGCGGTGATTAATCGTGACTTAATTGCAGCTTCTAAACTTCAGGAAAAAGTTGATCTATTGATTCTAAAGGACCAAATTCAAGAGGAGATACATCATTTGCGCATCGCTAACTTGAACGATGTTTCCAAGATTCGATATTTAAAAGGATTGCAAATTATCAAAATTCTCTATGAAAAAGTATTGAGTCTAGATCATCATTTTGCATCGGTGAGAACGTTTAATGAAATCAGTAAAATCGCCAATCCCAATCAATATCCAGAATATGATAAATTGAAAGAGTTATTGACGAACAAAAGAGATAAGAAGTCTGCTTTTGAGCTTACCTCTTTATTGGGCACAAACACGATTGCTTCGGTAATTCAAACATTAACTTCAATGGTGTCTTCCAGCCTGTCTAAGGAAGAAAAGGAAAAGGAGTTAGGGAAGGTAGAATGTATTTTAGATTTTACGCTTCGAATGCAAAACGATCTCAATACCATTTTTTTCGAAACCGCTTTTCTTCAAACCAGCAATGATAAAATAAAGCACGACATCGAAATCTTATTTAGAGAATATACAAAGCCAATTGGCTATAACGCAACTTTAGAGAATTGTAGAACCAACGACGATTGGGAAGACATTACTCAAAAAATGGAAGACTATTTAACTAAGATGAAGAATACTTCAGGATCTACGCAGTATAAGATGCAAGTTAATCTTGATTTTCCGGTAGATCGATTGCTACAGTTTATTTCGCAGTACAATTACTTTATCGACCAAGGCGGCAAGTTTTACGAGAAGTTCAGTATTATTCTCAATAGCTATGAAAATGAAAAGCAATGTGAGACGAAATTACCGCTAGAGTACAAAAAACTAAAGGCAGATATTAATGTAGCTATCGAAAAATTTAACGTTGCATACAAACCAGTAGAAATAAATGGCACCAAGATGAAGGAAATTCTTTATGGCTTAAATGAGTTTGAAAAAGTAGAATAGAAGAATTATGAAACGAACAGTCCACATAGCCCTATTTATTTTAATTTCCTCGCAAAGCTTTGCACTGAATATTCGGCAAATTGTAGTGAGTCGAATTTCTGATTCAGCCATTAATATTTCCTTAAATACTGAAGCAGAGGAATTGTATTATTTTAGTTCTTGGGATTACGAAATATCCGAAAACACCATTGTTATTGAAGCGCGTTTTATTAAAGGATTCGGCTCAACTATCGCATTTTTAAACAACAATTTTGAAATCCCGCTTGACACTTTAGTAACACAGACTTTTTATCTAATAGTCAACGTTTATTATGTATTCTCTCAAGAAGATGATTTAGCCGATTCTCAGAGTGTTTTTTTTACAACTCCTTTGGAGAATTCGCTTTTTTTGCCTGAAAACTTAATCGAGGAAGCGAATCTAAACGAACTTAAATTCGTTAATCCGTCAAGTGGAAAATTATTTTCAAACGTTGCGATAAAAGACTTTATAATTGTAGATGAAGCCTCTAAAATAATGGCTTATAAGTCGCTCGGCAAAAATATAATTGACATATCAAATTTGTCAGATGGGCTTTACTTTCTTATTTATTTTGTCAATGGAACTTATAAAACGACCCGAATCATTCTAAGAAAAAATTAAATGGTTCTATTGTAAGTCATATTTCATTTTTCGCAAAATACGGAGCGCCTCCTTAAAGGACAAATAGATATTTGGATACGGTTTTAGAAGTGGTTTGGCGTCGATCAACTTCTGTTTGGCTTCTTCAAAACCGTTGAGATAGCAAATCATTAAAGTTGACGGTAAATTTTGCAAATCACGATTTTCACCTTCGCTCAAAGCAGAGCCTTTCTGTAATTTAACCAACAAAGCCATGTTTGAATTGTAAATGTGAAAAAGCATTTTTTTGTTGAATTCAGGTGGTTCAAATAGGATTTCTCGGTCAATTTTGTAATAACCATTATCATAAAATCTTATGGTTTGTTTCTCCAAAGGATAATAACTAGTCTTGTCATTTAGACCTAATGGTACGTATTCAATTATCGTGAATGAATCTTCATCAAAAGTAATTGTCACTTCGTCTTGAGCAGAATAGAACAACTTAATTTGCTCGTTAATTAGCTCAATATCAACGCGAGACAGAAATGTTTTATCTCGGATTTTCTTTGGAATTCCAGCCCAACAAATCACAAAAAGTTCCTTAAAAACTTTATAATTTGAAGACAAGTCTTTATGCCTAAAATTCATAAAGTCGATGACGCCATCTAAGGTATAGCCTATACTGTTCCTCGAACTGTTCTCAATTCCAATAACCGTTTCTGTATTCTGGTAGTTTTTTTCGTAATCATGTTCGATAGGCACCGTATTACTTCCTATTCGGATAAAAACGGTGTTGGGTAGAATCGTGTGAATTCCTTTTTTGAAGAATGAAGTTTTGCTTTTTGGCTTAATCGTAACCAAACCAACGACTTTATCCTTGGGCAAATTCGGAAAAGGAACATTTTCATAGGAAATCTTAGGAGGATTTTCCAGAAATGCATTGACTAAATTCTGAATCCGACTATCATCAAAAAAATCATCCCCAACAATTTCGTTATCGTGATCTTCGACGCCAACCACAATATAGGAATTATTGGTTGGATTCGAATTGGAAAGCGCACATATATGCTTCAGGAACTTTCCTTTTCCTTCTCTTGTATGTAAATTTAACTGACGCTTTTTGTCATAAAAACTCGACTCATCATTATGAGCTAAGAGGTTCTTGATTAAAAGACGTTTGTTAATCATTGCCTTTGTAAAATAAAACTATGGCACTTTATTTCCCGTACTCGCAACCCATAACGCGAACCAATCTTCGAGTTCCAATTCAATATTTGCCGCTTTTGTTAATTGAGAAATCCTCTTGAAGTCCGTTGTACCACAAACAGGAAAAATCTGTGCCGGATGTCTTAAGATCCAAGCAATCAAAATCAAATCTACAGAAACCTCATATTTGTTGGCCAAGATTAGTGCTTGAGCAGCGACACGTTTGGATTTCTCATCATCATTCTTAAAGACGGAACCAAGTG
Organism: Flavobacterium sp.; assembly: GCA_016714905.1. GTDB lineage: Bacteria > Bacteroidota > Bacteroidia > Flavobacteriales > Flavobacteriaceae > Flavobacterium. The sequence continues at coordinate 252,938 of JADKBW010000001.1, read as the reverse complement.
GATTCCATGCCATTGGAGCAATATTGTGTGTTTGCATATGATCTAAACTTCCATCTAACATTGCATTCAAATCAGTTACAGAGAATTGTATTTGATTGTAATTTACTTCTGTTTTAGTTCGAATCAAATCGGTTTGTTTAGGCGTAAAATTTGAAACACCAAAATCTTTAATTTTCCCTTCTTCTTTTAGAAAAAGGACGGCTTCAGCAATTTCATCAGCTTGCATTAAAGGGCTTGGTCGATGTAGCAAAAGAAGATCCAAGTAATCGGTTTGTAAATTTTGAAGTGATTGCTCTACAGACCAAACAATATATTTTTTAGAATAATCATAGTGTTTGATGGTATTATTTCGATTTTCAGTAGTGTACTGAATCCCACATTTTGAAATCAATTGAATACTTTCTCTGCTGATATTACTCGCTTTAAATGCGCTTCCGAAAGCAGCTTCAGTAGTATAACCGCCATAAATGTCAGCATGATCAAAAGTTGAAATTCCGCTATCAAGACAACACGCCATCAAATCTATCATTTGCTTTTCGTTAAGGTTTTTACCCCAAATGCCCCAAGTCATTGTTCCGGCTATAATTCTTGAAAAAGGATGTGTATTCATATGGACAAAGAAATAATTAAAAAAGTTAAAAAATGATATTTAAAAGACGATTCTTTTTAGATCTTAAAAATATAAAAATACAATCACAAATCGTCCTTAAAATTCAGTGTTTTCAAGAAGTTTTAACCAATTTTTAACATCTTTCTTTTAAAAAAAAATTCAATTTGCACCATCAAAATTAACAAGCATAATTCACAGGACTAAAATCATGGAAATGGAAGAAAATACAACCACTCTCGACATCAGAGCGATTAATGAAAAAATTGAAAGAGAAAGCGCGTTCATCGATTTACTTACAATGGAAATGAACAAAGTAATCGTGGGACAAAAACACATGATTGAAAGATTACTTATTGGTTTGCTTGGTCAGGGTCACATTTTGCTTGAGGGAGTTCCTGGTTTAGCAAAGACACTTGCTATTAACACATTGGCTAAAGCTGTACACGGTTCTTTCAGCAGAATTCAGTTTACGCCAGACTTATTACCAGCCGATGTTGTAGGAACTATGATTTACAATATAAAACAAAACGAATTTTCGATAAAAAAAGGACCAATTTTCGCCAATTTCGTTTTAGCGGATGAGATTAACCGAGCGCCTGCGAAAGTGCAATCGGCTTTGCTTGAAGCGATGCAGGAAAAGCAAGTTACCATTGGCGATTCTACTTTTGTTTTAGACAAGCCGTTCTTAGTTTTGGCTACTCAAAACCCGATCGAGCAAGAAGGAACGTACCCTTTGCCAGAAGCACAGGTCGATCGTTTTATGCTGAAAACGGTGATTGATTATCCCAAAATGGAAGAAGAACGAATGGTGGTTCGTCAAAACCTTACTGGCGCATACGAAAAAGTAAATCAAGTGGTTTCTATCGAGCAAATTCTGCGTGCTCAAGAAGCAGTTCGAGAAGTTTACATGGATGAGAAAATTGAGAAATATATTCTAGATATTGTTTTTGCAACACGTTATCCCGAAAAATACAAACTACAAAACTTGAAGCCTTTGATTGGCTTTGGCGCTTCCCCTCGAGGAAGTATCAACTTAGCCAACGCGGCAAAATGTTACGCATTTATAAAGCGTCGTGGCTACGTTATTCCGGAAGATGTCCGTGCAGTTGTGCATGATGTGCTGCGTCACCGTATTGGCATTACTTACGAGGCAGAAGCGGAAAACATCACTTCAGTTGATATTATCAATAAGATTGTTAACGAGGTTGAAGTTCCTTAAAGATTTCCAAAAACCTTAGATCCAAAAACCCTAGCGCCTTTGCGCCCTTGTGGCTAATTATATGGAAACAAAAGACCTTCTCAAGAAAGTACGAAAAATAGAAATTAAAACCCGAAGATTGAGTGATCATATCTTTTCGGGAGAATATCACACGTCTTTTAAAGGTCGTGGAATGACTTTTTCTGAAGTAAGACCTTATCAATACGGAGATGACATTCGATCTATCGATTGGAATGTAACGGCAAGATATAATGAAGCGCATGTGAAAGTTTTTGAAGAAGAACGGGAACTTACGATGATGCTGATGGTTGATATTAGCGGCTCTGAAAGTTTTGGAACCAAAAACCAGTTTAAGAAAGATATTGTGACTGAGATTGCTGCGACAATGGCTTTTTCCGCAACTCAAAACAATGACAAAATAGGATTAATTCTATTCTCAGACCAAATCGAGCTATATATTCCGCCTAAAAAAGGAAGATCCCACGTTTTAAGGATTATTCGAGAATTAATTGAATTTGAACCACAAAGCAACAAAACAGATATTGCACAGGCACTGAAATTCTTGTCTAGTACGCAAAAAAAGAAAGCAATTGTATTTATAATCTCTGATTTTATGTCAGATGAATATGAACATACCCTAAAAATCGCTTCTAAAAAACATGATATTACGGGAATACGAGTATACGATAATCGCGAAGAGAAAATGCCGAACATCGGAATGGTATCTATGCAAGATGCTGAAACAGGCGCCATACAATGGGTCAATACGGGTTCCAAATCCGTACGATTGAATTACGAAAAGTACTATCAAGACAAAATCAACTATTTCAAAGAAACTTTTAGCAAATCTGGTTCTGGGGTCGTAAGTACAAGAGTTGATGAAAGCTATGTGACTAAATTATTAGGTTATTTTAAATCGAGATAATTGCCAAATTAGGCGTAAGAATATGAGAAAAATATTTTTTATTGTATCAATTTTACTCACCACTTCGGTTGTTTTTTCACAGCAAAAGCAAGTGCAAACTAGTATTGATACGACTAAGAATAAAATTGGCGCTGAATTTAAGCTTACGATAAAAACTACTGTCGATACCGCTGCTAAAGTAGCCTTCCCAAATCCGAAGATTCTCGGCGCATTAGAAGTAATTCAGTCCTACGACATCGACACCATAAAAAAAGACAGTCGTTACGAATTGATTAAGAAATATGGCTTGACGCAATTTGATAGTGGAAAGTACAGTATTCCTAGACTTACAATTTTAATCAACAACAAACCATTTTTTTCAGACAGTCTTCGCGTTGAGGTTAACAATGTGGTTGTTGACACATTAAAACAGAAACTATACGACATAAAACCAATTATCGAAGTCAATTCAAGCAAAAGTTGGATTTGGAAATTGGCATTAATTCTTTTGCTTCTTTCTGGAATTGGCGCATTCATCTATTGGTTTATCAAAAACAGACAGAAGAAAAAAATTGAAGAAGAAGTTTATAAAACGCCAATAGAAAAGGCAACAAGTCTGCTGAATTCTTTAGAGAAAAAGCAATTGTGGCAACGCGGAGAAGTAAAGGCTTATTATAGCGAATTGACAGACATTGCGCGAAACTACATCGAAGAAGCCATCGACGTTCCTGCAATGGAAAGCACCACGTCAGAATTAATTGAAGGATTAAGAAAGGCGTCACAAAAGAAAAAAATGTCTTTGTCACCAGATACGTTAAAGAATCTTGAAAATGTTTTACAGCAAGCAGATTTGGTAAAATTTGCTAAATCAAGACCGCTTGAATTCGAAATTACGGAAGATCGTAAAAAAATTGAACGGGCCATTGTAATTCTTGACAAATCAATTCCAGTCGTGGTTGAAAAAGAAGACGAATTACTACTCAACGAATTGCAAAAGCAGGAACAAATACGGTTACAGCTGCTAAAGAAACGAAAGAAACGCATCCAACTTTCTGTAGGGATTCTTCTCGGAATCGTTGTTTTTACCTTTGCTTTTATGATAACTACCAAAGGATTTACTTATGTGAAAGATGTAATTTTAGGCAATGCTTCAAAAGAATTATTGGAAGGTGAGTGGGTTTATAGCGAATATGGAAATCCAAGCGTAACGATTGAAACACCGATGGTTCTCATGCGAACCGATTTGTCTCAAAGTATGCCAAAAGACGGTATGGCTTTGATAAAAGAAATGCAGACCTTTCTCTATGGGAGTTTGATCGGAAAGTTTCAAATTGCGGTTTCTACTTTCAAATTTAAGCAAGAAGGCGAGGTAGATTTGGTCAAATCAATCGATGGGTCATTACAATTTATGGAGAATCAAGGTGCTCAAAATATGATCGTCAAACAAGAGGAATTCGACACCAAACAAGGCATCAAAGGTCTAAAAGCATACGGAAGCTTTTCTAGAGTAGACGGTTTAACAAAGAGTAGCACCAAGTTTTACTATGAAGTATTATTATTCCATCAGGATGGTGGATTGCAGCAAATTGTAATTATACACGAAGAGGGCGATACCTATGCAAATCAAATTTCATCACGAATTTTAGATTCGGTAGAACTTAAAAAAGTAAGCGAATAATGAAAGAGATTACGTTTTTAAATCCAGGTTTCTTTTGGTTATTTCTTTTGCTTCCGCTAGCAATTACTTGGTATTTGTGGAAAAGAAAGCAGCAAGCGCCGACTTTAAAAATCAGTTCATTGCAAGGATTTCAATCAACGCCATCTATTTTGGCAAAATTACAACCAATATTGTTCGTCATGCGTTTGCTTGCCTTGAGCGCAGTTATTGTAGCGATGGCGCGACCTAGAACTGTTGATATTAGCAATGAAACAAAAACCACAAAAGGAATTGATATTGTAATTGCGGTCGATGTTTCCGGAAGTATGCTTGCCAAAGATTTGAAGCCAAACAGAATGGAAGCACTAAAAAGAGTGGCATCGGATTTCGTAGCGCAAAGACCAAACGACCGCATAGGCTTGGTGGTTTATGCAGCGGAAGCTTATACCAAAACACCGGTCACTAGCGACAAAGCGATTATTGTTGATGCAGTAAATAGTATCAAATATGACAATGTGCTGCAAGATGGGACTGGAATCGGAATGGGATTGACCACAGCAGTCAATCGTTTGAAAGATAGCAAAGCAAAAAGCAAAGTGATTATTCTACTCACTGACGGTGTGAATAATGCGGGATTTATTGAACCAGAAACTGCTTCAGATATTGCGGAACAATACGGAATAAAAGTATATACAATCGGAATTGGAACTAATGGAATGGCAGAATTCCCTTATGCAATCGCACCAAACGGACAATTCTTATTCCGCATGATGCAGGTTGAGATTGACGAGAAATTAATGAGAAGCATTGCTCGAAAAACAGGCGGAAAATATTTTAGAGCGACCAGCAATACTAAATTGGTTCAGATATATAATGAGATCAATAAATTAGAAACCACTGAAATTGAAGAGTTGAAATACTATGATTATGACGAGAAATACCGGCCATTAGTTCTAATTGCGGGATTGCTTGTGCTAATTGAAATCGGATTACGAAACACTATTTTCAAAAGTTTTATTTAACATGTACGAATTAGAAGAAAAAGGGTATCTCTATCTTTTGGCCATCATTCCAATATTGGTGTTGCTGTTCTTGTACGTGCAATTTTGGAAAAGAAAAAAGCAGCGTGAATTTGGTGATATAGAATTGGTCCGAAAATTAAGTCCACAGCGGTCAGTGTTTAAGCCTACATTGAAATTTATTCTATTAATTTTAGCACTTGTTGGTTTAATCCTTGGGTTAGTGAATCCAAAAATAGGAACCAAAATGGAAACTATCAAGCGCGAGGGCATTGATATTGTTTTTGCCATCGACGTTTCCAAAAGTATGCTGGCCGAAGACGTTGCTCCTAATCGATTAGAAAAAAGCAAGCAAATTGTTTCGCAAATCATTAATCAGTTAGGAAATGATCGAATTGGGATCGTAGCGTATGCTGGGAGTGCTTTTCCTGTTCTGCCCATTACGACGGACTACAGTGTGTCTAAAATGTTTTTGCAAAGTATGAATACTACAATGCTATCTTCACAAGGGACTTCGCTAGATGACGCCATCAAATTGTCGTCGACCTATTTCGATAAAGGAAATAAAACCAGTAAATTATTAATATTAATTTCTGATGGTGAAGATCATTCTGAAGGAGCAACCGACGCTGCGGCAGAAGCCAATAAGAATGGAATGAAAATTATTACGATTGGTGTCGGAACGGAAAAAGGTGGTCCGATTCCAATGAAGCAAAACGGTGTTGTTCAAAGTTTCAAAAGAGATAACAATAACGAAGTGGTCATCACCAAATTAAATCAAGAAAGTCTAAAAGAAATTGCCAAAGCAACCAAAGGCGGTTATGTCAGCGGCAATTCTACTAAGGAAGTACTCGCATACGTAAAAAAGGCATTAGATAATATTCAAAAAACAGAATTTGAAGCCACTCAAATGGCAGATTTCGAATCCCAGTTTCAGTGGTTTTTAGGGATAGCCTTTGCGTTATTGTTTATGGATATTTTCTTCCTTGACAGAAGAACCAACTGGATTACAAAGTTGAATTTGTTTAACGAAAAAGCATCATGAGACAATTCATTTTATTAATGCTGCTGTATATTTCTTCCGTTTCTTTGGCTCAGGAAGTGGATAAAAACTTGCCAAAAGCAAACGAGGAATTTGAAGCCAAGAAATACGCCAATGCAGAAGCGGATTATAGAATATCGTTGTCAAAGACTCGGAAAAATGCTACTGCGAGTTACAACTTGGGGAATTCCATTTATCGTCAAAATCAAGCCAGTGAGGCCAAGAACTCTTATATGAAGGCGATAGAAAGTGCGAATTCGAAAGATCAAAAACACCAAGCCTTTCATAATTTAGGCAATGTGTTTATGAAAGAAAAAAATTATAGTCAAGCAGTTGAAGCTTTCAAGAATGCTTTGCGAAATAATCCAAGTGACGAGGAAACTAGATATAATTTTGCTCTGGCGAAAAAGATGTTGAAAGACAATCCGCCTAAAGAGGATAAAAAAGACAAAAAGAAAGATAAAAAAGACGAGAAAAAGGATAAGAAGGACGAGAAAAAAGACGAAAACAAAGACAAGCAAGACGACAAAAAAGAGGGTGATAAAGACAAAAAAGAAGATAAAGGACAAAACAATCAGCCCAACGAACCAAAACCAAAACCTGGCGGTATTTCTAAAGAACGATTGCAGAATCTACTAGACGCTGTAAATAATGAAGAAAAGAAAATTCAAGATAAAGTGAATGCCAAAAAAGTAAAAGGCAAACCAGTACAAACGGAGAAAGATTGGTAGATAGACCGCAAGATTATAAGACTATTAGATTTTAAGATTGCTAAACGAAATGAAAAAATATTTAATACTGCTTTTGATTAGTTTCCATGGACTCTGGGCTCAAGTGCAATTTGAAGCCAAAGTGAGCAAGAACACGTTGGGATTAAACGAAAGATTGCGCATCGATTTCACCATGAATGCCGATGGGGATAATTTTTCGCCACCTTCTTTTGAAGGATTCAGAATCGTAGCAGGACCAAGTCAACAAGTGAGTCAATCATGGGTAAACGGCAGAAGTTCTTTTAATAAATCGTATTCTTATTTTCTATTACCGACGCAAAAAGGGACTTTAACCATTAAGCAAGCGGCGGTTGAAATAAATGGTCAGATTTATAAAACCAATCCAATCAAGATTAACGTAACCGCTGCAGTTCAACAACCACGAGATCCTAACGAAGAGCCGCAAATCTCAGCTGATGACGCCATTCACTTGGTCGCAGAAATTTCGAAAGGAAATCCATACGTGAATGAACCAATTACCGTTGTATATAAATTGTACTTCAGTTACAATATCGGAATCACCAACTGGCGCGAACTCAACAAGCCGAAGTACAATGACTTTTGGAGTCAAAACATCGACATCAAACAATTGGTCGCAGAAGAAGGAAAATACAACGGAGAAAAATATCGTTGCGTGGTGCTGAGAAAAACAGTTTTATATCCACAGAAGTCAGGAAAACTAGAAATAGAGCCACTTTCACTAGATATTGATGTGCAAGTACCGACAAACAGAAGAAATTTCTTTGGGCAAGTGCAAGTGGTGAATGACAACAAAAGAGTCTCAGCAGGAAGCAAGACCATTACGGTAAAACCACTACCAGAAGCGGGCAAACCAATTGATTTTTCAGGTGCAGTCGGAAGATTCAATTTTTCAGTGACGCCGTCCAAAACCAACTTAAAAAATGGAGAGTCACTTGATCTAAAAGTAGTGGCATCAGGGACAGGAAACTTAAAATTATTTACGCTCCCAAAACCAGTAGTTCCCAATTCACTTGAAATGTATGACCCTGTGCATAACGAGAAAGTAAATACACCATTGTCGGGAATGAACGGAAGTATTTCAGATTCCTATACAATTATCCCACAATTTAAAGGAAAGTATCCGATAAAACCGATGTCATTTAGCTATTTCGACCTTTCAACAGGAAAGTATAAAACCATTACTTCACCTGAAATCTTAATCAATGTTTTGGATGGTCCATCAACCGGAGATAGCAATGAAGTTGCCTCCAATTCCGGTGTGGCAAAAATGAAAGTGAGTGCCGGAGAACAATTTCAGTTTATCAAATTAAAAACGAGTCTGACCGCAATGAACCAGAAAGACTTCTTAGGGTCGACTTTGTTTTATGTGCTTACTTTTCTTCCGTTGTTGATTATACCAATCATTGTTATGGTGAAAAAGAAAAAAGAAGCAATCGATGGAGATGTCGCTGGAAATAAAATCAGGTTGTCTAATAAATTAGCGAAGAAATACTTGTCAGAAGCCAAGCAACAACTCCAAAATAAAGAAATGTTTTATGTTGCGCTAGAAAAAGCAATGCATAACTTTCTAAAAGCTAAGCTTAAAATTGAAACCTCTGAGATGAGCAAAGATTTTATTCAAGAATTATTATTATCGAGAAATGGTAATGCAGCATCGGTGACCGCCTTTATAGATTTGACGAAGAACTGTGAATTGGCTCGTTATGCGCCAGCATCAAGTGTAGCGATTCAACAAGATTACGACAAAGCGGTGACGATTATTTCAGAATTAGAAAAGCAAATCTCATAATTGACAGTGTAAGAAAATGAAAAAGACTCTTTATATATTGCTTTTGACCTCGCAGTTTTTCTTTGCCCAAAGCGGTTTTGAAAAAGGAAATGCGCTCTATCAAAAAGGGAAATACGAAGAAGCGATTGCTGCTTATGAAACTATTTTAGATTCTAAAAAGGAATCGGCGGAACTTTATTTCAATTTGGCCAATTGTTACTATAAACTCAACAAGGTGGCTCCAGCAATTTATAATTTCGAAAAAGCGCTGGTTTTGAATCCCAATGATAGCGAAATCCAAAATAACCTAGCCTTTGCCCACAAACTGACGATTGACGAAATTAAAGTGGTTCCTAAAGTGGGCTTTGCTAAATTATTACGAGACTTTACAGGCGCTTTCCACTACAATACCTGGGCTTGGATTACCGTTGCATTTTCGGGATTTTTCCTGATGTTTTTTATAGGATATTACTTTTCACAATTAACATCTTCGAAAAGAATCTTCTTTATTGGGATGTTTATGATTGTTTTTCTGATTTTATTAAGTGGCTTGGCAGCAATATTCGAAAAGTCGCACTTTGAAAGTGAAAGACCAGCGATTGTTTTTGCAGAAATCGTGCAAGTAAAAAGCGAACCAAAATCTTCAAGTTCAGATATATTTATGCTACACGAAGGCGCAAAAGTGTTTCTTCACGAATCGATAGAAAATTGGGTTAAGATAGAATTGACCTACTGTTCATAATGCTGGCTTGAAAGTTCTGCCGTTAAATCTGTGAAATAATTATTCTTTCTGCAAATCATTTTCCAATTGAAATTCTTTAGATTGAAATACTTCAAACCATGCTGAAATAGCGGGATAAATGTTTTTAGACACTTCTTGCACTATCGGATAAAGTGTCGATTTTTCTTTCATTTCTTTTGAAAGAAAACGGTTTTCAAAATTTATTTTTTGAAACAAATTAAGCAACACACTTACCACTAAAATGGTACGCAACAGCCCTAAAAACGCCCCCAAAAAGTTGTTCATAAAGCCAAGACTGGCAAAATTGGCAATAGATGTAAAAGCTCTTGCTAAACTTGAAACTACAATAATGACAATAATAAAAGTAATTGCAAATGCCGCAACTTGAATGGTCGTAGCATCCCAAGAGACTTCCTTTTCTAAATAATATTTAGCAACAAAAGAAAACGGATTGCGAGGTAAATTCCCAGCATAATCGATATCAAAGAAGCTAGTTCTACGAAAAAACCGTTGAGAAATCCCTTGATTATTCCGAAGATAAGAACAACCGCCAAAATGATATCAATCAACTCCATTGCTACGCTTTAAAAACGAACAAATATAAACGAATTGGTCGTCTAATCAGCAGGCAACTTCTTATCTTTGCCCTCGATTTTGGTAAGCATTCCCAAATCTTAAGTCTAGAATCCTAAATTTAAAATCCAAGTCATGTCGAGAGACCAACAACTCAAAGAACGCTGGGAAAAGCTTGTGAACTTGCTTTCCAATCAATTTTCGCAAGGCGAAGACCTCGACCTGGATGCGATCATCTATTTAATTGGCGTTCAAGAACTCGGGAAAGTCCACCAGAAATACAAGAAAGACGAGAAACTTAACCTCATGCATATCGCTATTTGTCGCTTACTAGAGCCTTATGGTTTCTACGAATTTGACTATTTTGACGATGAAGGTTGGCCACATTATACCGTCAAAGAAAGTTTGCCACCACTCAAAGCTGGTGAACAATCGGTCTTGATGAAAGAAGCCATTGTCAATTACTTTATAGAAAGAGAAGTCATTGATTAAATACTGACAACTTTTAATTAAATTTGCGCTTTCATTTACAGCACGACCATGATAGATAAAATCAAAGAACACATCACTTCAGTTCAAGCATTCACAACGGAAGACGCCGCTGAACTTGAAGCATTCAGAATACAATACCTAGGAAGCAAAGGTTTGCTGAAGGACTTCTTTGCCGAATTCAAAAATGTTCCTAACGATCAAAAAAAAGAATTCGGTCAAGTCATCAATTTGCTTAAAACTTCTGCGGAAGAAAAAGTAAAAACTATTCAGGAATCTCTAGAAAGCAAAGAAGAAACTAAAGGTTTCTATGGCGATTTAACGCGACCAAGTGAGCCAATCATCATAGGATCTAGACATCCTATTTCGATTGTAAAAAACCAAATTATAGATATCTTTTCAAACATTGGATTCAACGTTTCTGAAGGTCCAGAAATAGAAGACGATTGGCACAATTTTACCGCATTGAACTTACCAGAATACCATCCGGCGCGTGATATGCAAGACACGTTCTTTATCCAAACGAATCCAGATATTTTGTTGCGAACGCACACTTCTTCAGTACAAGTGCGCTACATGGAAAATAACAAACCGCCCATCCGCACGATTTCTCCAGGAAGAGTGTTCAGAAACGAAGCCATTTCGTCGCGATCCCATTGCATTTTCCACCAAGTTGAAGGATTGTACATTGACAAAGACGTTTCGTTTGCCGACTTAAAGCAGACGCTTTTATATTTTACAAAAGAAATGTTTGGCAAATCAAAAATACGTTTAAGACCGTCGTATTTTCCTTTTACAGAGCCAAGCGCTGAGGTTGATATTTATTGGGGACTCAAAACAGAAACCGATTACCGCATCACCAAAGGAACCGGCTGGTTAGAAATAATGGGCTGCGGTATGGTCGATCCGAATGTATTAAAAAATTGCGGCATCAATCCAGATGAGTATAACGGTTTTGCCTTTGGAATGGGAATCGAAAGAATCGCGATGTTGCTCTATCAAATCGGCGACATCAGAATGTTTTACGAAAACGATGTGCGATTCCTAGAGCAATTCAAATCAAGTATTTAATTTTTCAGGAGCTATTCCGGCTATCCATTCTATCTTTTGTTCTGAACGACAGAACAAAAGGATGCCATTCCTATCCGGGCTAAGCCACCCCACCCGCCGCGGCGGGCACCCCTCCAAAGGAGGGGAAACATCAAACAACAACTTTCAGTCTTAAAATCTTGCAATTAGTTCATCCATGAAAAAAGACATCATTATCCCCACCGTAGAAAACGTATTTCTTGCCGCCGTCCAAGAATGGAACGACGACTTCATGGACAAGGTTTGGTATGTTTACCTTGTGAACGATAGCGATTATACTTTAGACAGCGTTATGGTAGTATCCAAAGCGTTTGGAACCATTGATGGAGAAATGAAGAAAACTTCACTGTTGCGACACGCTTTTGTTGAGGTTCCAGCGGTTTCGGTCGTAAAAATTGAAATGATTGAAAACAGTGTACTCGCTTTGAACAACGAGTTTATGGTAACCTTTTTTATTGGAAGTACTTTGTATGACAAGAAATATACTTTTATAGCCAATTCAATTCACGAAAAGCAGTAGAAGAAGTGCCGATTTTGTTTGTAGATGGTGTGATCGTCTGATAGAAAGCGAAAAGAATCAAGAAGCAATAGCCAAGAAATAAGATTGAAGATATTACTTCTTGGCTATTGTCTTTTCAAAGTCAGTTGCTTTTATTCCAAGTGTACAAAATAAGCTAGGCACCCGCAAGGTGGCCCCCTGACCTAAAAAACAATCCTTCATATAAAAAAACCACTCTTACAGTTGGAGATCAAAAAGCAATGATTTGAATATATAAAAACCGTAGCTTGGCTTTTGTTTCTTGATTCTTTTCCCTAAAAAGTTAGTCTAGTTTCTCGGTAAGCTTCTTAAACACTTTCTTCGCCTCTTTTCCTTCGTATAAAATAGCGTGAACAGCGTCAATTATTGGGGTTTTCGCGCCATAGGTTTGATTGAGTTCCCATGCACTTTTGGTCGCATAATATCCTTCAGCAACCATGCTCATTTCCATCATGGCAGATTGCACCGTATAGCCTTTCCCAATCATATTCCCGAACATCCTATTTCTAGAAAACACGGAATAACCGGTTACTAGTAAATCTCCCAAATACGCGGAATTATTAATATTACGCTTCATTTTATGCACTTTGCGTATGAACTTTTTCATCTCACGAATGCCGTTACTCATCAACACTGACTGGAAGTTATCTCCATAACCAATTCCATGGGCGATTCCTGCCGCAATAGCGTAGATGTTTTTAAGCATCGCTGCGTATTCGGTTCCGATGATGTCATCAGAAATCTTTGCTTTGATGTAATTTCCAGACAAACATTTGGCTACAATTCTGGCTTTTGCAGAATCTCCACAAGCAATCGTTAAGTACGACAGACGTTCGAGCGCGACTTCCTCTGCGTGACATGGCCCTGTAATGACGCCGATGTTTTCAAAGGGAATTCCGTATTCTTTATTAAAATGTTCTCCGACGATGAGACTGGTTTCTGGAACAATTCCTTTGATAGCAGAAAAAATTACTTTGTCTTTTATGCTCTCTGTCAGCTTTGATAATTCTGAACTTAAGAAAGCAGACGGAATAGCAAAAATGATATAATCGGCATACTTGATCGCTTCATTGATATTGCTAGTCAGTCTTAATTGCGTAGTTTTAAATTCAACAGAGCTCAAATAATTTGGATTATGATGGTGTGTTTTGAGGTGTTCTATTGCTTCTTCATTACGCATATACCACGCAATTTCCGGAAGATTTACACATAGCATCTTAGCGATGGCGGTTGCCCAACTACCACCACCGATTACGGCAAATTTTGGATATTCTGTCATTAGATTGTATGGTTTAGCCCCGATTACCTCTCTTGAATTTCACTTTCAGAGGTGTTCGGTGAACACTTCGTGTATGCAGTGAAAATCCTTTTCTTGCATTTACAGGCACCTCAATTGTGATTGGTCTGCTCAAGCAAGAAAAGATTGAAACGGATAGCGGGAAATAGCTCCTAATTTTAATTCAATTAATGGAGTGAATTAGAAAACAGGAAATAATACGCTTTCAAAAGTAACCAAAAAAAAGTGAATTAGAAACGTATTGGAACAAATGGAGTTTTAGGCAAAATGTAAATTTTAACGTATTCTTTTGAAATACAATACAATACTTTTGAATGTGTCGCGTTATTCAAAGGTTAATTAGTTAGAATACTATATTATCGGGTTAGTTACGTTTTGTTTTATGTTAGAAAAAGGCGTTCAAAATATATTATTTTGAACGCCTTTTGAATTTTTGTCCTTTGAAACTAATAGCTCATTTCGACAATTTCTTTTACTTTTTCTAAAGTGACATTTTGTTTTTCACCTAGAGCGTGCCATCCTCTTTCATCAAATCGCTGTACAATAAAATTTGCAGTATTTTCATAGTCCGAAGTATATTCGGACAGTTTGGTTTGCATACCCATCATGTGGAGAAAACCAACTGTTTTGTCGATGGCTTGTGTGGCTTTTTCATCGATGGTTTTTCCGTCTACGTGCCAAACTCTTTCGCCGTATTGTGCCAATTTTTCTTTTTTGGTTTCGAAAAGTGCACGATATAAATTGGGGCCGATGATGGCTAAAGTTCTTGCATGATCGATGTTGTAAAGCGCTGTGAGTTCATGGCCAATCATATGGGTTGCCCAATCTACAGGAACACCTTTGTTTAACAAACCATTGAGCGCCATGGTACAACACCACATAAAGTTAGATGCTAATTTATAGTCGGTTGGATTTTCGACCACTGCTGGACCAATTTCGACTAAAGTTTGCAAAATACCTTCTGCAATGCGGTCTTGAAGTGGTGCATCGTGTTGAAAAGTGAGATATTGCTCCAATACATGTGTATAAGCATCCACCACCCCATTTTGCAATTGTCTTTTCGGCAAAGAAGCAATTACCGTTGGATCGCAAATCGAGAATTGTGGGAACAATGCGCTGCCGCCCAAAACCAGTTTCTCTTGAGTAGCGGCGATGGTCACTACTGCTCCGGAGTTCATTTCGCTTCCGGTAGCGGGCAAGGTCAAAATCGTTCCGAATGGAATTACAGTACTAGAATCTTTAAACAATAGTCTCTTTTTTAGGATGTCTATCGGATCTTCGGTGAAGTTTACTGCAGCAGAGATAAATTTTACGCCATCAATGACGCTTCCGCCGCCAACAGCTAAAATGAAATTTAGTTTTTGTTCCCGAATAATTTCGACGGCTTTCATTAAAGTTTCGAAATGTGGGTTGGGTTCGATGCCGCCAAATTCGACTACTTCAAAGCCTTTGAGTTGTGTCATTACTTGATCGTAGATGCCATTTTTAAAAATACTTCCACCGCCATAAGCGAGCAGGATTTTAGCATTTTGTGGTAGCAGAGAAGCTAATTTTTCGATTTGATTTTTACCAAAAATAAGGTTTGTCGGATTGTAAAGTTCGAAGTTGAGCATGGATAGCGGGTTTTAAATTGTGGTTTGTAAATTTACGCAAAGAAA
This sequence comes from Flavobacterium sp., assembly GCA_016714905.1. Classification (GTDB taxonomy): domain Bacteria; phylum Bacteroidota; class Bacteroidia; order Flavobacteriales; family Flavobacteriaceae; genus Flavobacterium. The sequence continues at coordinate 237,581 of JADKBW010000001.1, read as the reverse complement.
AATAGGGATTTCGTAAATTGATGTTAAGTAAAAGACAATAAGAAATTTCGACGATTTACTTTTTATACAAATTGTTATAATCGATATATTCCCAAACTTTATAGGGAATCAGTGGTTGAATGTTCTTTTTGTTTTTGATGCTTTCTCGAATAAAGGTGGAAGAAATCTCTACAATTGGCGCATCAACATGATGAATTCTCGGATGGTTCTTGAGATCAAGCGTTGCTATGTCAGAAGAAATTCTAGGATAGACATAAATATCATGATTTTGAAGAATGACTTCATAATTTTTCCATTTATGAAGCGACTTTAGATTGTCTTCCCCCATAATTAAAGAAAATTCGTGTTGTGGGAATTTATCTTGTAAATGGGCTAAAGTATGAACGGTGTAATTGGGTTGAGGTAATTTAAATTCAATGTCGGAAGGTTTTATTTTCGGGAAATCTTCCGTGGCTAGCGCAACCAAATTGAGGCGTTTGTAATCGTCGAGTAGATGCTCTTTCTTTTTCAGCGGATTGTGCGGCGTTACCACCATCCAAATTTGATTCAAATCAGAATATTCCGCCATGTGATTGGCAATAATGAGATGCCCAATATGAATGGGATTAAAAGTTCCGAAGTAGAGTCCAATTTTCATTGCTGCGATTTCTAATTCAATTCGTTTTCGCTATATATGAAGTTTTTCACCAATTGATACGCTTCTTCTTTAGCAACATCTAAGTCATAGTTTTTGATAATCTTATCGAATTGAGGCGCAGTTGCCAATTCAACCGAAGCTTTTGCAATACGCATATTAATCTTATCCTCGCTTTCTGTAGAGCGTTTTTTGAGCCGAATTTTCAACTCATCAATACTTGGTGGTTTCACAAAAACGGCCAAAGTTTCTTCGGGGAATTTTGACTTAATTCGCAGTCCGCCAGCCACATCAATATCGAAAATCACATTTTTTCCCAGCGCCCATATGCGTTCGATTTCACTTTTTAATGTGCCGTAAAAGTTATCGCGATAGACTTCCTCCCATTCTAGGAAATCGTGGGCTTTGATATGATTTTTGAATTCAGATAAAGAAATAAAATAATAGTCTTTTCCATTAATTTCTTCCCCACGAGGTTCGCGAGAAGTCGCAGAAATGGAAAACTCTAAATTCAATTCAGGAATACCCAACAAATGTCGTACGATCGTAGTTTTCCCTGAGCCAGATGGCGCCGAAAACACAATTAATTTTCCTTTTCCCATGACTTTACTTCTTTTTAAAGTACATTCAAAACTTGCTCTTTAATTTTTTCCAATTCATCTTTCATCATCACTACTAATTTTTGCATTTGGGCGTGATTGGCTTTCGAACCCATAGTGTTGATTTCTCGACCCATTTCTTGGGTAATAAACCCCAATTTTCTACCGTTGGCTTCTGTTCCTTTGATGGTTTCCAAAAAGTAGTCGAGGTGTGTTGTAAGACGCACTTTTTCTTCGGTAATGTCTAATTTTTCGAGGTAAAAAATGAGCTCTTGCTCGAACCTGTTTTCGTCTACATTGACTTTCATCTCGTCGATAGCGGTTTGCAAACGATCTTTAATAGCTTGCATTCTTTCAGGATCTAACGCCAGCGCCTCAGTCATATACTGCCGAATATTGCCGATACGCAATTGAAATTCGTTTTCTAAAGATTTCCCTTCATCAACTCTAAATTGTGCAATATTGTTAAGGGCTTCTTCAATAACTTTTTTGATTTCGACCCAATCATTTTCATCAATTTCGTCACGTTCTGTTTTGAGTGCGTCTGGCATTCTTACCGCCATTTTCATTAACTCGGTTTCATCGGCATCTGCAATTACCGCTCTCATTTGTTGAATATATGCCTTAACAATTGGAACATTTATTTTTGTAGAAGTTTGTTCGCCGGTCATTTCAACATAAACAGAAAAATCTACTTTTCCTCGTTCTAGTCGCGCCGCTATTTCGTTTCGCAATCCCAACTCTAATTCGCGATACACAGAGGGCATTCGTACATTTAGATCGAGCCCTTTGCTATTAAGTGATTTTACTTCGACGGTAATTTTTTTGGAGGGTAGTTGTAAAGAGGCTTTACCAAAACCCGTCATTGATTGTATCATATAAATTGTACTAAAAAGACCTCAAAGATAAGTAAAATGCGGATTGTTTATGATTCGATTTCAGAGGGATTCTTTTGCGTTACTAAATAAACGCCTACGAAAATCAGAAAAGCAGCTGAAATCTTTACCCAAGTTAATACATCTTTCCCTAATCCAATAGCAATGATGGCGGCAAACAACGGTTGCAAGTATATAAAAACCGCGACGGTCGTTGGTTTAAGTTCTCGCATCGACAATAAATTGAGAAGATAGGTAAAAAAGGTGGAGAATAGAATTACAAATCCAATTTTCCAATATAAGTTTGTTGGAATGTGGTACCAGTCGATGGCTAGAAATTCATTCCATCCAAAAGGTAGCACCATGAGAAATCCGAAGGTGTAAATCCATTTTACAAAAGTGAAGGCGTTGTATTTGTCCATGAGCTTCTTGACCAAAATCAAATAGCAACCGTAAGAAACCGCATTGATAAACACCAGTAAATTGCCTAATTCCGCATGCGTGGCATATCCGACTGATTTTCCAAAAACAATCAGAAAAACAGTGCCGATAAGACCAATGACGATTCCAATGATTTTTCTTTTTTTCATTTTTTCTTTCATCAATATTGATGACAAAATGAGCACGATTATCGGAGTTGTAACCATTATAACCGCTGCCGAAATAGGCGAAGTAAGACTCAGTCCTTTAAAAAATGTCAGCATGTTGAGCGCCACTCCAAAGAAAGCCGCGGCGACAATTCGCGGAAAATCTTCTAACGCTACTTTTTCTTTTGGACCTAAAAAAGACACTGCCCAAAAAAGAGCGACAGCACCACTTACGCGCAATAAAATAAATCCAAAAGGAAGAATGTAACTAGGCATAACATCTTTTGCAATGGTAAAAGTGAGTCCATAAATAACAGACACCATAGTTGCAGAAAACATAGTCAAATTTCTTTTTGACCTTATGACAAGGCTTTTTGTACTTCTTGAATTACTTTGGAATTATTGCCAACATATATTTTATCATTAATAATAAAAACGGGTCGACTGAGAAAAGTATAATGCTGTAAAATATAATCGCGGTAATCGTTTTCGGTTAGCGATTTGTTTTTTAAATCTAAGGACTTATACAGTTGTGCTTTTCGGCTAAACAAAGCTTCGTAAGTTCCAGAAAGCCGTTTCATTTCTTCTAATTCTTCAACTGTGATTGGATTTTGTTTGATATCGTGAAACACCAAATTGTTATTATTAGGCAGCGATTTGATAATTTTTCGACAAGTATCACAAGAGGCGAGATAGTATATTTTGTTCATAAATTTCGAGATTCTAAGCGCAAAGGAAATTCATTTGAGACTTAAAAGCAGTATTTTTATCAAAAATATTTTATGGGAACGACCTTCAAAATCTGGGAAACCAATAGGCAATTGTATTTAAAATTTTTGAATAGTTATACTTTGGAGCAACTTAATAGGATTCCAGATGGGTTTAGCAACAATCTGATTTGGAATATCGGACATATAATAGTTTCGCAACAAGGTTTGGTGTATCGACTTTCTGGTTTGCCAAGTTATATTGAGGAAAGTTTGGTTGAAACCTATAAAAACGGTTCAAAACCAACAGGGAGCACAACAGCAGCAGAAGTTGATCAATTAAAATCCCTTTTGATTTCATTAATGGAGAAAACAAAGTCAGATTATATCGCAGATAAATTTAAGTCTTACCAAGAGTACAATACTTCAACAGGTTTTAATCTTAAATCTACTGAGGAAGCGTTAGAATTTAATAATTACCACGAAGCTTTGCATCTTGGTTTTATGATGAATATTAGAAAGTTTATTTAATACATTTGCAAAAAAATCAGCATGAAATTTAATACTAAAACGATTCATGGCGGACAACACCATGACCCAAGTACAGGAGCGGTGATGCCTCCGGTTTATCAAACTTCTACTTTCGCTCAAATTAGTCCAGGGCAACCAGTTAATCCCGATTACGAATACAGCAGAGCTGCCAATCCTACAAGAACTGCATTGGAGTTGGCGTTAGCAAGTATAGAAAACGGGTCACGCGGATTGGCATTTTCTTCCGGTTTAGCGGCAACAGATTGTCTTTTGCGATCCTTTAAAGCTGGAGATGAGGTCATTGCCATGGATGATTTGTATGGCGGAACCTATCGAATGTTTACGCGGATTTATAAAGATTCAGGGATCAAATTTCATTTTGTGGACATGACTGATTTGGAGAAAGTCAATTCATTAATTAATGAAAACACGAAATTGGTTTGGGTAGAGACGCCAACAAATCCGTTGATGAAATTGGCGGATATCGCCGAAATTGCAAAGATTACCAAAGCCAAAAAGATATTATTTGCGGTAGACAATACGTTTGCAACCCCTTATTTGCAAAGACCATTAGATTTAGGTGCGGATATCGTGATGCATTCAGCAACAAAATATCTTGGTGGTCACTCAGATGTTATTGCAGGAGCTCTGATTGTGAAAGACGAAGCGCTGGGTGAACAATTGCATTTTCAACAATTTGCGACAGGTGCCACTTTAGGGCCGATGGATAGTTTTTTGGTGTTGCGAGGAATAAAGACGTTACATTTAAGAGTGCAAAGACATTGTGAGAATGGGGAAAAAGTAGTGGCATTTTTAAGTAATCATCCCAAAATAAAAACAGTATATTATCCTGGATTAAGCAGCCATCCCCATCATGAAATTGCGAAGAAGCAAATGAGCGGATTTGGCGGAATGGTTTCTTTTACGTTTGCTTCTGGAAGGAAACAAGATGCGATTTCTTTTTTGGAGAAAGTGAAGGTTTTTACTTTAGCAGAATCTCTTGGCGGCGTAGAATCACTTGCCAATCATCCAGCATTGATGACGCATGCATCGATTCCGGAAGATAAGAGAAAGGAAATTGGAATCACAGATGATTTGGTTCGTCTTAGTGTCGGAATTGAAGATGCAGAAGATTTGATTGCCGACTTACAACAAGCACTTGCATAGGAATACCAAATAAAAAAAAGCCCAATTTGTAGTTGGGCTTTTTTTTTGATGTTTTTCTAAATTTTATTGAATATAATAAATGTATCCTACATTGAACCAAACCAACCAATCGTTCGCTTTGTTTTCTGGATATCTGCTAGGATTTGGATTTAGACCATCTACCCAATTAGAGAAGTAGTATTGTAATCTAAAATCTACCATCAAATCAGACAAAGGAGCCAACTTATATCTTGTTCCGACGCTGCCTACAACAGACCAAACGGTGCCGCTGCTATTTTGTGTTGCGCCGAAATACTTAACAGGAGTTGTCGCTGGAGTGTCTAACCTTCCTAGAGTGGAATAAGCCTCAGGATCATAAAAACTAAACTGACCTCCTAAACTTATAAAAGGCGCTAAGGCTCCAACTGTTGAAGTAAAATCGCGAATACTTAATGGGAAATACTCTAATTGCATTCCAATATTCGTTACTGCAGTACTTCCTCTCATACCTCTTAATTGGCGATTAAATAATTTCTTTTTATCACCTTCAACATATTCTCCGTAATGTCTGAGATTGGTTTTATTGTAAGATAATTCGCTTCTTAGCTTGAAGTGGTCGTTGAAATAAGTTTCAGGAGTGTAGCAATTACAATCCGCTTTGTAAGAAAAATTTAAGTAATGTATAAGACCAATGCCATACCCTGTATTTCCAAAATTGGTGTCGTAATTATGTCTTTCGCCATAATCTGATTGAAATGCCACAGGACCAGCAATTACACCAACCTCGTGTGAAAAACCATATTGGGCATTTATCTCACTTGAGTAACCAAATAAAAACAAGATAATTGCGATAAAATACTTCGGTGTTTGCATACTAATTAAATCAATTCTCGACAAATATATAAAAACATCATTCACTTCTAAAATAAAATAAAAAAAATACATTTTTAATAACGTAAAAGCAAGAAAATTGTTTCATTAGTCATTGAAATGCTAAAATTATTATACTAAAGTAGAGGAATATTTTAAAAATTCATTTTGCAAAAAAAATAATAATACATATTTTGATAAAAATGTATATTTGTCGCCAATTAACGAAAACGTTTTCTTAAACGCTACTAATCTATAAATCATGTCACAAAGTATTACAACTTTTATTGAAACAGTTTCAAAAAGAAATCCAAACGAACCTGAATTTATGCAGGCTGTAAAGGAAGTTGCTGAAACTGTAATCCCTTTTATTGAAGAAAACAAAAAGTATCAGAACAAAATGCTTTTGGAAAGAATGGTCGAAGCAGAGCGTATCATTATGTTCCGGGTAACGTGGATCGATGATTCTGGAACTACTCAAGTAAACAGAGGATACAGAATTCAAATGAATTCAGCAATTGGACCTTATAAGGGAGGAATTCGCTTTCATCCCTCAGTAAATTTGAGCATTCTGAAATTCTTAGCTTTTGAACAAACTTTTAAAAACAGTTTGACCACATTGCCAATGGGCGGTGGAAAAGGAGGTGCTGATTTTGATCCCAAAGGAAAATCTGACATAGAAATTATGCGTTTTTGTCAAGCATTTATGACTGAATTATCAAAACATATTGGTGCTGATACTGATGTTCCTGCAGGGGATATTGGCGTTGGAGGAAGAGAAGTGGGTTATATGTTTGGTCAGTACAAGAAATTGAGAAATGAATTTACAGGAGTTTTAACTGGTAAAGGAATCTCTTTTGGAGGGTCATTAATACGTCCGGAAGCGACAGGATATGGCGACGTTTACTTTGCGCAAAGTATGTTAGCAACAAAAGGCGACAGTTTTAAAGGGAAAACAGTTGTAATCTCTGGTTCTGGAAATGTAGCGCAATATGCAGCTGAAAAAGCGACGCAGCTTGGAGGTAAAGTGGTAACTATGTCTGATTCTGCAGGTTATATATATGATGCAGATGGTATCGATGCTGAAAAATTGGCGCACGTTATGGAAATCAAAAACGTAAACTATGGTAGAATTAGTGATTACTTAAAGAAATATCCAAATGCTAAATATGTTGCGGGTAAAAGACCATGGGAAGTGAAATGTGATGTGGCTTTGCCTTGTGCAACGCAAAATGAATTGAACGCAGAAGAAGCAAAAACACTTGTTGCTAATGGTTGTATTTGTGTAGCGGAAGGCGCCAATATGCCATCGACGCCAGAAGCAGTAGAAGTTTTCCAAAATGCAAAAATATTATTCGCTCCAGGAAAAGCATCTAATGCAGGAGGTGTTGCAACCTCAGGTTTAGAAATGTCACAAAACTCTTTGCGTTTGAGTTGGACAAGCGAAGAAGTAGATGATCGATTAAAAAACATTATGCTAAATATTCATAGCTCATGCGTGCAATACGGTTCGGATGGAACTGGATACGTAGATTATGTAAAAGGAGCAAACATTGCTGGTTTTGTAAAAGTTGCGGATGCAATGCTCGGACAAGGAGTAGTATAATTTTCAGCATAAGAATAAAAGAAGCCTTTAAGTACGATAGCTTAAAGGCTTTTTTATTTGTTCAAATATTAAAACAAGATTTTTTTCGTTTTGTACTATATTTGTCTTCAATCTAGAACTTTTTTTAATGAAAATATTTTTTTTGACTCTTGTTGCATTTTTTAGTGTTTACTTTTGTCACTCTCAAAACAATAACAATAAGTTGTGGAAAGGTTATTTTTCCTATATGCGGATAAACGATATCTCGCAAGACGAAACCAAAATTTTTGCAGCAACTGAAAATGCAATTTTTTCGCAAGACATTATTTCTGGGGATATCAAAACTATAAATACTGTTGACGGCCTTTCAGGTTTAACAATTACAGCAATTTACGATAGTCCTTCACTAAAGAAAACAATAATTGGTTACGAAAATGGACTAATCATCGTTTATAATCAGGTCGATGGTTCGATTTTGAATGTCGTCGATATCATCAATAAGGCAATCCCTCAAAACGTAAAAAGAGTGAATCATTTTATGGAATACAATGGAGTGATTTATGTTTCTTGCGACTTTGGAATCGTGCAATACAACCTTGGTACTTTACAATTTGGGGACACATTTTTTATTGGAACTAACGGATCACAAATTGCTATTGCCCAAACTGCCGTATTTGACGGGATCATATACGCAGCCTCGAAAAACGATGGGATTTTAGCCGCGAATATTGCAAGTCCGTTCCTCAATGATTTTAATCAATGGAATTCAGTTGCCGGATTTGGATGGAGCGGTGTGGAGAAAATTGGAAACAATCTGGTTGCGACGACTAGTAATGGAAGTTTGCAAAAATTTAATGGGAGTACATTTGTACCAGTGATTCAATTGCCAGAACCTGTAAATGATCTCAGAAGCAGCGGATCTTATTTATTAGTTACAACCAAGAACCACGTGTATATTTATAACGACGTGATTGTTCAGATTGCCGATATTTCAAGTAATCAGATTCAAGATGTCACGGTTGAATTTACTTGTGCAACCATGATCAATAATATTGTTTTCTTCGGAACTACCGAAGACGGAATTTTTAGTAAGGGTATAACAGATTCAACAATAGAGAATAAGACACCTCAAGGTCCATTTCGGAATGACATATTTGCAATAGACGCATCTTCCTCAAATCTTTGGGCTGTTTTTGGAGGATATGACCTTGATTATAATCCATACGCTTATACACCGGAAGGTCTTGCTAGGTTTGGAGTTAGTAAATTCAATAAGAACGGATGGCTCAATATTCCCTATAACGATCTTTTGGAAGCTAAGTCGCTCTCAAGGATAACCGTTAATCCTAATAATGAAAATCAAGTTTTTTTAAGTTCCTATTATTCAGGCCTCTTAAAGATAGAAAATAATGAAGTAACAACATTATATAACGCAACCAATACAGGGTCAGACGGTTTGCAGACCATTGTTGGTCAAGTTCCCGACGATATCAGAATAAACGGCGCTGCTTTCGATAAGTCAGGCAATTTATGGGTGACCAACAGCATCGTTAGAAAAGGGTTGAAAGTTTTTAAGTCAAATGGTCAATGGCAGTCATTCGACATGCAGAATGTATATGCAAATCTTGGAAAACTTCGTTTTGGACGAATGGTAATTGATAAGAACGGCACCAAGTGGATGGGAACATGGAGAGATGGCGTTATTGGATTTAACGAAGCATTAAATAATCGTTTTAGAGTAATTAGCAGTGCAGCAGAAGGTGGTAATTTACCGTCATTTGATGCGAGAGCCGTGGCAGTTGACAATCGCAATCAATTATGGATTGGAACACTTGCTGGGCTTCGTGTTCTTTCTAATGTTGATAGTTTTAGTTCTGACGAAACACTAAGAACCAACCCAATCATTATTATTGAAGATAATTTAGCCCAAGAGTTGCTTTACGAACAATCAATTTCTGACATATTTGTCGACGGCGCGAATAACAAGTGGATTGGCACTATCGATTCAGGAGTATTTTACGTTTCGCAAGACGGTCAAAAAACCATCTATCATTTTACAACCAGCAATTCTCCACTACCAAGTAATACCATCAATGATATTGATATCAATGGAACTACTGGAGAAGTATTCTTCGCAACAGACAAAGGACTGGTATCTTTTAAAGGAACTTCTACAACAGCACAAGATAATTTGAGCAACGTATACGTTTATCCTAATCCGGTACGTCCAGAATTTGCAGGCACAGTAAAAATTAGTGGTTTGATAGACAAAGCCAACGTAAAAATCTCGGATATTGAAGGCAACTTAGTACACGAAGTTATTGCAGAAGGAGGAACCATCGAATGGGATACAACCGCTTTTGGCAAATATAAAGTCGCTTCTGGAGTTTATATGATTTTTATTTCAGCTGAAGACGGATCAGAAACGAAGGTCAAAAAAGTGATGATAATTCGCTAAAATAGTACTAGTTTAGAACAGCAAGGCGCCAAACTAACCTACGAAAACTTCCCATGTTAGTCAAAACCAAAGCAATTGTAATCTCTTCGCTCAAATTTCAAGAAAAAAGCCTGATTGTAAAATGCTTCACATTGTCTGATGGACTGAAGTCTTATTTTGTTCGTGATGCCTTCTCTTCTCGAAAAGGAAATCAAAAAATAGCGTATTTCCAACCCTTAACGGTTGTAGAAATTGAAGCAATTCACAAAAACAAAGGAACGTTAGAACAAATCAAAGAAATCAAGATTGACAGCCCATTTCAAACCATTCATTCCAATATTGTCAAAAGCACTTTGACTTTATTTCTCTCCGAAATGTTGCATCATTCCATCCATGAGGAAGAAAAAAACGAAGCGCTTTTCCACTTTATTGAATCAGCCTTACATTGGTTTGATCACCACGACGAAATCGCCAATTTTCACCTAATCTTTCTTCTAGAAATTACAAAGTACTTGGGATTCTATCCAGATATCACCGAGGCTCAACTTCCTTATTTCGAAATGAAAGATGGTGTCTTTGCTCCTTTTCATAGCTTGACCTCGCTCAACCAAAACGAAACACAACTTTTTAAAAAATTGATTGATCTAGAATTTGATAACAATCAAAAAATATTTCATGTTTCCGAGCGCCAAATTGTACTGAGAATCCTAATCGATTATTATAGTATGCATCTTGATGGATTCAAAAAGCCGAAGTCACTCGAGGTTTTGAAAGAGGTCTTTTCTCCATAATTTGGGCGTGCCCTGCCGAAAAGGGCAGGTCGCGTCTTTCGCTCTATCTTTTTTTCGTGCCTCAAAAAAGGATGCCGCTGCAACCGCTCACGCAAAAACTCACGCCTAACATCTTTTAACTCACAACAATTTATTACTTTCGCATCTCGATTTTAGAAAAGGATATTATGAGCACTAAATTTACTGAATACAAAGGACTTGACTTACCCACAGTTGCCTCAGAAGTTCTTGATTTTTGGAAAAAGAAACCATATTCGAAAAGAGCATTTCGACACGCGAAGGCAATACACCATTCGTCTTTTTCGAAGGACCACCTTCAGCCAACGGTTTACCTGGAATTCATCACGTTATGGCGCGTGCCATCAAAGATATTTTTTGTCGATACAAAACCCAAAAAGGCTTTCAAGTCAAAAGAAAAGCGGGTTGGGATACGCACGGTTTACCGGTTGAACTCGGAACTGAAAAAGAATTAGGAATTACCAAAGAAGATATAGGAAAGAAAATTTCCATCGAAGAATATAACGAAGCCTGCAAAAGAACGGTCATGCGTTACACCGACGTGTGGAATGACCTAACCGAAAAAATGGGCTATTGGGTCGATATGGAAGATCCGTACGTGACCTACAAATCCAAATATATGGAAAGCGTTTGGTGGCTCCTAAAACAAATCTACGACAAAGATTTGATGTACAAAGGCTACACCATCCAACCGTATTCTCCAAAAGCTGGAACGGGATTGAGTTCGCATGAAGTGAATCAACCGGGAAGTTACCGTGATGTAACAGATACCACTGTCGTGGCACAATTCAAAGCCAAAAACGATTCGTTGCCAGATTTCTTAAAGAGCTTTGGTGAGATTCACATTCTTGCCTGGACGACCACGCCATGGACGTTGCCTTCCAACACTGCATTAACCGTTGGACCAAAAATCGATTATGTAGTTGTAAGTACTTTTAATCAATATACATTCCGCCCAGTCCATGTGATTTTGGCTAAAAACTTAGTCGGAAAACAGTTCGGAAAGACGTTTTTCGAAAGCAACGAACCACATGATTTTGAAAATTTCAAAGAAGGTGACAAGAAGATTCCCTATCAAATTCTAGCCGAATGCAAAGGTTTGGATCTAGTTGGAATTCGTTATGAACAATTGTTGCCATTCGTATTGCCATATCAAAATCCGGAGAATGCATTCCGCGTTATCTCAGGAGATTTCGTAACCACAGAAGACGGAACCGGAATCGTGCATACTGCGCCAACTTTCGGAGCGGATGACGCCAAAGTAGCTAAGGAAGCGGTTCCGGAAGTGCCGCCAATGTTGGTGTTAGACGAAAACGGGAATCCTGTACCATTGGTTAATTTACAAGGAAAATTCACCTCACATATGGGCGAATACGCCGGAAAATATGTTAAGAATGAATACTATACCGACGGTGATGCGCCAGAACGATCCATCGATGTGGAAATCGCCATCCAATTAAAAGAAGAAAACAAAGCATTCAAAGTAGAAAAATACGTGCACAGTTACCCACATTGTTGGAGAACAGACACACCCATTTTATATTACCCACTCGATTCTTGGTTTATCAAAGTAACCGAAATCAGAGACCGCATGTTCGACCTCAATGAAACCATCAACTGGAAGCCAAAAGCCACCGGAGAAGGACGTTTTGGTAATTGGTTGAAAAAACGCCAACGATTGGAATTTGTCACGTTCACGCTATTGGGGAATTCCTCTGCCCATCTGGAGAACAGAAGACGGAACCGAAGAGATTTTAGTAGGTTCAGTCGAAGAATTATATAAAGAAATTGAAAAGTCAATCGGAGCTGGCGTTCAAGCAACCAACCCGTTCAAAGGTTTTGAAATCGGCAACATGACAGAAAGTAACTATGATTTGATCGATTTGCACAAGAATGTCGTCGATGAAATTGTGTTGGTGTCCAATTCTGGAAAACCCATGAAACGCGAAGCCGACTTAATAGATGTTTGGTTTGATTCGGGCGCGATGCCTTATGCACAGTGGCATTATCCATTTGAAAACAAAGATAAAATCGATCAAAATCAGGACTTTCCAGCAGATTTTATTGCAGAAGGTGTCGACCAAACTAGAGGTTGGTTCTATACTTTACATGCCATCGGCACTTTGGTTTTTGATAAAATTGCCTACAAAAATGTCGTGTCCAATGGTTTAGTTTTAGACAAAAACGGACAAAAAATGTCCAAGCGTTTGGGCAACGCAGTCGATCCGTTTACGACCTTGTCAGAATACGGTCCAGATGCAACGCGTTGGTATATGATATCTAACGCAAACCCATGGGACAACTTAAAGTTCGATATAGAAGGAATTGCTGAGGTGCGCCGAAAATTCTTCGGAACGCTTTATAATACGTATTCGTTTTTTGCGCTTTATGCGAACATCGATAATTTTAAAAATGAAGAGGCGGAGATTCCATTACAAGACCGACCAGAAATTGATCGTTGGATTATCTCTGAATTAAACACTTTAATAAAAGATGTCGACAGTTACTACGCGGATTATGAACCTACAAAAGCGGCTCGTGCGATTTCCGATTTTGTTCAAGAAAATCTGAGCAATTGGTACGTGCGTTTGTGCCGTCGTCGTTTCTGGAAAGGCGAGTATGCACAAGATAAAATTGCCGCCTATCAAACGCTATACACTTGTCTTGTGACCATCAGTAAATTAAGCGCTCCAATCGCGCCGTTCTTTATGGATCAACTTTACAGAGACTTAACACAAAGGACAAAGTCAGAAAATTTTGACAGCGTACATTTGGCCGAATTTCCGAATTACGTTGAAAACTTTGTTGATAAATCTTTAGAGAGTAAAATGCAAAAAGCACAGACCATTTCATCACTCGTTTTATCGCTTCGCAAGAAGGAAATGATCAAGGTGCGTCAACCTTTGCAAAAGGTAATGATACCAATACTTGACGAGAATCAGCGACACGAAATTGAAGCGGTTTCTGACCTCATAAAAGCTGAAGTAAACGTCAAGGAAATTGAACTTTTAGACGATGCATCGGGTATTTTAATCAAGCAAATCAAGCCTAATTTCAAGACACTTGGACCTCGTTTTGGGAAAGATATGGGATTGATTTCCAAACAGATACAGTCCTTTACGGCGGAACAAATCAACCAATTGGATTCGCTTGGAGTATTGAATATTGAAGTTTCAGGAAATACTATAACTTTATCACAAGAGGATGTAGAGATTTCCTCGCAAGATATTGAAGGTTGGTTAGTTGCCAATTCAAACGGAATTACAGTAGCGCTCGATATTACGATTTCTCCAGAATTGAAAGAGGAAGGCATCGCAAGAGAATTGGTCAATAGAATTCAAAACATTCGTAAAGATTCTGGTTTTGAAGTTACTGATAAGATTCAAGTTCACTTGCAAAGCAACACAGCATTAGAAAAAGCGGTAAAAGCCAACGAAAACTATATCAAGTCGGAAACACTGACCGAATCTTTAGTTTTTGAAACAACTATACAAAACGGATTTGAAATAGAATTCGATGATATAAAAACAAGAATATTAATTACAAAATAAGAAGAACATGGTAGATGAAATTGCAAGATACTCAGACGCTGACTTAGCAGAGTTCAAAGAATTGATTTTAAAAAAAATTAGCAAAGCACAATCCGATTTAGATTTAATAAAGAGTGCGTATATGAATGACTTAAACAACGGAACCGACGATACGTCACCGACCTTTAAAGCATTCGAAGAAGGAAGCGAAACCATGTCGAAAGAAGCAAACTCACAATTGGCTATTCGCCAAGAAAAATTCATACGCGATTTGAAAAATGCACTTTTCCGTGTAGAGAACAAAACGTATGGTGTTTGCAAAGTAACCGGTAAATTAATCAGCAAAGAACGCTTGATGATTGTGCCTCACGCTACGATGAGTATCGAAGCTAAAAACATGCAACGCTAATAGCAAAATGATACGATAAATTAACGCTCCATTGGGAGCGTTTTTTTTAGAAAATAATCTATTTTTGCGCCAATAAAAATCTAAAAATGTCATTACGAAACGCCTATCTTCTGATTTTCATTATTTTATTAGTAGATCAACTTTCCAAAATTTACATCAAAACCAATTTTGTATTGGGAGAAGAAGTCAACGTTTTTAGTTGGTTTAAAATTTTGTTTATCGAAAACGAAGGCATGGCGTGGGGAACAGAAATTCCCGGAACTTACGGAAAATTATTTCTAACCGTTTTTAGGCTTTTTGCCGTGACCGCAATTGGTTACTGGTTGTGGGATTCGGTACAAAAGAATAGCTCAACGTATCTTATCGTTGCCATTGCTTTGATCTTAGCTGGTGCATTTGGAAACATTATCGATTCGGTTTTTTACGGCATTGTTTTCGACGACAGTCACAATCATTTAGCGACATTATTTTCAGAAAAACCTTATGGTAAAGTTTTCCACGGAAAAGTGGTCGACATGCTGTATTTCCCTTTCATACAAGATTATCCCATGCCAGAATGGGTGCCGTTTTTAGGCGGAAAACCTTTCACTTTCTTTAATGCGATTTTTAATGTGGCAGACATGGCAATCTCTACTGGAGTAGGAATTTTAATTGTCTTCAATAAAAAAGCGTTTCACAAAGACTAATTTTTAGGAGCAACTTCCTGCTGTCCATTCTATCTTTTGTGTCGAACGCCGCCACAAAAGGATGCCATTGCCATCAGGGCTAGGCATCAGAATTTGTAAACAGCTTTTGGGGTAATACAATAATCCAATTTAATGTCTTTTTCAAAAACGTCTTCAATTTCTTCTTCCGCTTCAAAAAAAGAGAAACCAATCTTTAGTGCATCTGGACGGCATTCACGCAAGAAAATATCATAAAACCCTTTGCCGTAACCGACCCGATTTCCAAATTTGTCAAATGCCAAAAGCGGAACGAAAACCACATCAATTTTTTCAACAGGAACTATCAATCCATCAACAGGTTCCGAAACACCATAATGATTTTTTTTAAATTTTGTAGCATCGGTCAACAAAAAATGTGTCATGCCAATACAATCAAAATCGCTTTTTGAAACCACAATTTCTTTGTCTTTGCCTGCCAATACATGTAGTATAAATTCCGTATCAATTTCTTTCTTTTCGACAATCGGCAAAAAAACATGGAAATATTTTTTCTCCCAAATCGGCATTTTTACCAATTGGTTTGCAATTTCCAAACTCATTCCCTCAACATCATTGTTAGAAAGTAAGTTTCTCAATTGCTGGTATTTGATTCTGAGTTCTTTTTTGGTCATGATGTAAAAGTAATTAATCGCCAACTATTCATTATTAATTGTTCATTATTAATTATCAATTAATACACTATTTTTGTACTGCAAACGCCACTTCATTAAATGAATAATCCATCGCTCGGACTTCAAATACAATCACTTCCAGACAATCCGGGAGTGTATCAGTATTACGACAAAGAAGACAAGATTTTATATGTGGGCAAGGCGAAAAATCTTAAGAAAAGAGTCTCGTCCTACTTCAACAAAATCCACGACACAGCTAAAACAAACGTTTTGGTTAGAAAAATTGTAACCATAAAACATATTGTGGTTGCCACCGAATCAGATGCACTTTTGCTCGAGAATAATCTCATCAAAAAATTGCAGCCGCGTTATAATGTCATGTTGCGTGACGACAAAAGTTACCCATGGATATGCATCAAGAACGAACCGTTTCCTCGAGTTTTTTCTACCAGAAGAATGGTCAAGGACGGATCAGAGTATTTCGGACCCTATACTAGTTTTAAAACAGTTTCTACAATTTTAGATATGATTAAAGAATTGTATCCTTTACGCAATTGCAATTTCGATTTAAGTGCAACGAATATCAAAAACGGGAAGTTTAAAGTTTGTTTAGAATACCACATCGGCAATTGTAAAGGGCCGTGCGAAGGCCATGAGTCATTCGAAAATTACCAAACACAGGTCAATGCCATTCGTGAAATTTTGAAAGGGAAACTTCAAAGAAAGCATGCGAGATTTCAAAACAAAAATGAAGGATTTTGCATCGAAAATGCAGTTTGAAGAAGCGCACAAAATAAAAGAAAAGATAGAAGTGCTTGAGAATTACCAATCGCGCTCTACGATTGTCAGTCCAAAAATCACCAACATCGATGTGTTCTCCATTGTTTCGGATGAAGGTGCCGCATACATCAATTTTCTTCAGATTGCCCATGGTTCGATTATCCGTTCACATACCATGGAAATCAAGAAGAAGTTAGAAGAAACAGATCAAGAATTGTTGACTTTGGCGATTATTGAATTGCGGGAAAGGTTCCAATTGCTTTCTAAAGAAATTATTGCTCCTTTTGAAGTTGAGGTCGGTGAAATGCTAAAAGTGACCGTGCCGCAATTAGGCGATAAGAAAGAATTACTCGAATTGTCTATCCGAAATGCCAAGTATTACAGAATAGAGCAACTCAAGCAATTGCAAATCGTTGATCCGGATCGTCACACCAATCGCATTATGGCGCAAATGCAAAAAGATTTGAGATTACAAATAGAACCACGCCATATTGAGTGCTTTGACAACTCAAACATTCAAGGAACAAACCCAGTAGCAGCATGTGTGGTTTTTAAAGACGGAAAACCAAGTAAAAAAGACTATCGCCATTTTAATATCAAATCCGTTGAAGGACCGAACGATTTTGCATCGATGGAAGAAGTGGTTTACCGACGTTATAAAAGAATGCTCGACGAAAACCAACCTTTGCCTCAACTGATTATTATTGATGGTGGAAAAGGGCAATTGTCATCGGCCCTAAAAAGTATTGACGCATTGGAGTTGCGCGGTAAAATAGCCATTGTCGGAATAGCAAAACGTTTAGAAGAGTTGTTTTATCCAGGAGATTCTGCGCCTTTGTATTTGGATAAGAAGTCGGAAACACTCAAGGTTATTCAATATTTACGAAACGAGGCGCATCGCTTTGGAATCACCTTTCACAGAGACAAACGAAGTCAGACGGCTTTAAATTCTTCAATAGAAAGCATTCCTGGAATTGGAGAAAAAACCATGTTGGTATTAATTAAACATTTCAAAAGTGTTAAAAGATTAAAATTAGCAACTGAAATTCAAATTTCTGCCGTTGTGGGCGCATCAAAAGCAAAAAAAATTACCGACTTTTACAAAACAACTAACTAGTAGACGTTTCATGAAAAAAATTGCTGTCCTCTTTATGGCATTTTTTACGATAGTGAATTTGTTTTCGCAAGAGCTCGAAACGAAGAAACCAAAAATTGGTTTGGTTCTTAGTGGTGGCGGAGCGAAAGGATTCGCTCATATTGGCGTTTTGAAAGTGCTAGAACAGGCGGGTGTAAAAATCGACTATATTGGAGGAACTAGCATGGGTGCGGTTATTGGCGGATTGTATGCTTCTGGTTATAAGGCACGGCAAATAGACTCTATATTTAGGGCTACCGATTTTGATGCCTTGCTCAGCGATTATGTTGCTAGATCATCTAAGAACTTCTATGAAAAGAGAAATGATGAAATGTATGCGTTTACTTTACCTTTCAAAAAGTTGAAGATTGGCGTTCCAACATCACTCTCAAAAGGACTATATAACTACAATTTATTAAATAAACTCACTTATAGTGTTCGACACGTTCGCGACTTCAATCAATTACCAATTCCATTCTTATGTATCGCAACCGACATTGAAACCGGTGAAGAAGTGTTGTTGAATAAAGGTTATTTAGCTCGAGCCATGTTGGCTAGTGGCGCATTTCCGACGTTGTTTTCTCCGATCGAAATCGACGGGAAGCTCTTAGTTGACGGAGGCGTAACAAATAATTTTCCAGTGGAGGAATTAAAAAACTAGGAGCAGATGTTATTATCGGGTTGATGTTCAAGATGACCTGAAAGACAGAAAATCATTGAAAGAAGCGACACGAATTTTAGTGCAAATAACCAATCTGCAGATGATTGAAAAAATGAAGCAAAAGATTGCGCTTACTGATATATACATTAAACCTGACATTAACGATTATGGTGTTATTTCGTTTGACGATGGTCAAGAAATAATCAAGAAAGGCGAAGAAGCAGCATTTGCTCAGTATGAAGCAATCAAAAAATTAGTTGACTCTACAAGAATGGATAAATCGACTGGAATTAAGGTTAAGACAGATACTTTAAGACTTCAGAATATTGTAATTAATCCACTACAAAAGTATACCAGAGCATATGTTCTTGGAAAGCTTAGAATGAAACAAAACTCTAAAGCTACCTATCATGACATTCAACAAGGAATTGATAACTTGTCCTCAACTCAAAATTTCAGTGCGATTAGTTATCAATTTGAAAAAAACAATGATCAAGATGATTTGGTGTTAAACTTAACGGAAAATTCAACAAAGACATTTCTAAAATTTGCGCTCCATTATGACGATTTGTTCAAAACAGGAGCACTAGTCAACTTTACACAAAAGAACAGTGTTTTCAGAAACGACATCACTTCATTGGATTTTGTCATTGGGGATAATGTGCGCTATAATTTTGATTATTACGTTGACAATGGTTTTTATTGGAGCTTTGGTGTTAAATCAAAGTATAATCGATTTAATCGAAATGTTGAAACAGACTTTAACGATGGTGAGTTGCTTAGACAACTCGGGATTAGAAGTTTAAATTTAGATTATGCAGAATTCACAAACCAATTCTACATGCAAACCATTTTTATACAGAAATTTCTCGTTGGCGGTGGAATTGAGCATAAACACGTAGACATTAGTTCTGCAACGCTTAACGCAACTAATTCGGATTTTGAAAGGAGTAATTACTTAAGTTTTGTTGGCTACTTAAAATATGATGCATTAGATAATAAGTTCTTTCCAAAACGAGGTTGGTATTTTTTCGGTGATGTACAATCTTATTTGTATTCTTCTGATTATACAAAGCAATTTAATGAATTCTCTATAGCTAAAGGAGATATTGGATTTGCAAGAACTATTTTCGAAAAAACAACTTTAAAAATGCAGACTGAAATGGGGTTTACCTTTGGAAACGAAAGCGTTCATTTTTTTGATTTTGTTTTGGGAGGTTACGGCTTTACTCCGATAAATAATTTCAAACCATTTTATGGTTATGATTTTTTAAGCCTTTCAGGAGATAGTTATATAAAAAACGACGTCACTATTGACTATGAATTTTACAGGAAGAACCACATCAATTTTTCAGCAAATTTTGCCAATATCAAAAATAATCTTTTCGAAACCTCTGATTGGATTTCAAGAATTAGTTATTCAGGATATGCCGCTGGTTATGGATTGGAGTCACTACTAGGCCCAGTCGAATTTAAATATTCTTGGTCACCAGAAACGAACAAAGGATTTGCGTGGTTTAGTGTAGGATTTTGGTTTTAAGGATTAGCAACATTCAAAATTTATGTTTGATGTTGTCGAAAAAATAATATATTTGAAATTCTATAAATTATTAAAATAGTAACTATGTCTATTTGGAAGAAAAAATCTATCTCGCTTTTGCTTGCTGAAGCCACAGAATCTGAAAAAGGATTAAAAAGAACATTGACAGCTTGGTCGTTAGTCGCTTTAGGAATAGGTGCTATTATTGGTGCTGGATTATTTGTACGAACAGCAACTGCCGCAGCTCAAAATGCGGGTCCGTCAGTTACAATCGGTTTTATTGTGGCTGCTGTTGGTTGTGCTTTAGCAGGATTATGTTATGCTGAACTTTCCTCTTCAATTCCCATTTCAGGTAGTGCGTATACGTATACTTATGCTACGATGGGTGAACTTTTAGCATGGATAATCGGTTGGGATTTAATTTTAGAATATGCTGTCGGAGCCGCCACGGTTGGAATTGCGTGGAGTGAATATCTCAACAATCTGTTGACCAATGTGCTTCATATGAGTCCAATCCCATATTCCTTATGTCATTCCCCTTTTCAAAAAATCATAGATCCAAACACACAAGAGATACTACAACAAGGGATTATTAATTTGCCTGCACTCTTTATAGTAGGAGTTATAAGCTTACTCCTTATAAAGGGAACACAAGAATCAGCTTTTGTCAACGGATTAATAGTTGTCGTCAAAGTAACAATTGTAGTTTTAATTATCGTTTTGGGTTGGCATTTTATCAATCCGGTTAATCACACACCATATATTCCAGAAGTTGGAACTTATACTGATGATCAAGGGATTGGCCATCATTACGGCGGAATTATGGGGATACTTGGTGCCGCAGGAACGGTGTTTTTTGCATTTATTGGTTTCGACGCCGTGAGCACTGCAGCTCAAGAAACCAAAAATCCGAAACGTGACATGCCGATAGGGATATTAGGATCACTTGCGATTTGTACCATTCTTTATATTTTGTTTGCCCATGTTTTAACTGGAGTAGCAACTGTTGAAGATTTTAGAACAGGTGGTAAAGAAGCTTCTGTTGCATTTGCAATTAATAAGTATATGATTGGATATGAGTGGTTGGCACAGTTTGTAACTGTAGCCATTCTTGCAGGATTTTCTTCTGTAATTTTAGTGATGTTGTTAGGTCAATCACGTGTTTTTTACGCAATGGGGAAAGACGGTTTGTTGCCAAAAGCCTTCGGAGATTTACATCCAAAATATAAAACACCATATAAAGCTAATTTAGCAATTCTTGTAATTGTCGGACTATTCGCAGCATTTATTCCTGGAGATATTGTGGGAGATATGACAAGTATTGGAACACTATTCGCTTTCATACTAGTTTGTTTTTCTGTTATTGTTTTACGAAAAACAGAACCGGACATGAAACGTGAATTTAAGACGCCATTCGTTCCTTTAGTTCCAATTCTTGGTATTGTTGTTTGTTTGGCAATGATTTATGGCCTAGGTTGGACCAACTGGCTAAGATTGTTGCTTTGGCTTGCAATTGGATTAGTAATCTACTTTTTTTATGGCAAGAAACACAGTAAATTAAACAATCCTGAAGAATAGAATTTTTAGAACGTGGCAAAAGGCACTTTTAGTACATTATTACTAAAAGTGCCTTTTTTTATTACACAAAAAATATCCTTTCGATATTATCATTAAAAAAGGTTTTTTTACGATATTTGTTACTGTGAAATTGCCTTAAGTTTAAGTTTCATTTAAGAAAAAGGCGATGCCATAAGTGACCTATAACAAATAAAGCTCACACTTATGAAAACAAATTGGATTGGTTTAAAAGAGTATCTGCATTTTCTTATGAAGAGAAATCCAGAATGATGGATAGCGTTAAAGCAGTTAATTAACTCATCATAACTATAAAATTTTAAATCATGCCTATATATCATAAACTCGGCAATTTTCCCAGCAAGAGACACGTACAGTTCGAAAAGCCAAACGGAGGTTTTTACTACGAACAACTATTCGGGACAGAGGGGTTTAACGGACATTCTTCTAACCTATATCATGTTCACCGCCCAACTCAAGTCAAGGAAATAGTAAAATCGTATTCTGTTGAGCCAAAAATCGCCATAAATAAAAACATAAAATCATTATTGCTAAAAGGATTTGAATTAAAACCAAATGCTGATTTTCTTGAAAGCAGAAAGCCGATGTTGGTCAATGGTGATTGTACAATCGGATTAGCGGCTCCACAACAATCGCTTACCAATTATTTCTATAAGAATGCAGATGCAGACGAAATGATTTTCATTCATAAAGGCAAAGGGAAATTACGAACGATGATGGGGAATATTCCATTTGAGTACGGAGATTACCTAATTATTCCTCGTGGGATGATTTACCAGATTGAATTTGATTCTGTCGAAAACCGCTTGTTTTATGTAGAGTCTTTCGCGCCGTTTTATACACCGAAACGCTATAAAAACGAATCTGGACAACACCTTGAACATGCGCCGTTTTGCGAGCGAGATTTTAAGTTGCCTACAGAACTAGAGACATATGACGAAAAAGGTGATTTTCTCATCAAGATCAAGAAAGAGGGAATGATTCACGAAGTAGTCTATGCAACGCACCCTTTTGACGTTGTTGGTTGGGATGGCTATAATTTTCCTTACGGATTCTCAATTCATAATTTTGAACCAATTACCGGACGTGTTCACCAACCGCCACCAGTGCATCAAACTTTTGAAACAGCGACTTTCGTCGTGTGCTCTTTTGTGCCTCGATTGTACGATTACCATCCAAAGGCAATCCCAGCGCCCTATAACCATAGCAACATCGACAGTGATGAGGTTTTATATTATGTGGATGGCGATTTCATGTCGCGAAACAACATCGAACAAGGTCATATTACATTGCACCCCAAAGGCATTCCTCATGGTCCAGCACCAGGAGCTATGGAACGCAGTATCGGTCAAACCGAAACGCAAGAATTAGCCGTAATGGTTGATACATTCCGTCCTTTAATGGTAACAGAAGAAGCAATGGGAATAGACGATGGGAAATATTATAAATCTTGGGTGGAATAATTAAAAGGAGCAACTTCCTGCTGTTCACTATATCTTTTGTGCTGAACAACCGCACAAAAGGATGCCGTTGCCATCAGGGCTAGACGTCCTAAATAACAACAACTTTTTTAATTAATTGAATTTCGCTTCGTTAGTGTTTTAGTAGAATTAAATTCTGAACAAAAGAAGCTTTAAAAAAATAGAAAAAATGTCAAAACAAGTAACTTCCGTTGAGTACGGACTCGAAAAAATATTCGAAGGAGCGCAAGACTTTCTTCCTTTGATGGGAACAGATTACGTAGAATTTTATGTAGGAAACGCCAAACAAGCAGCACATTTTTACAAAACAGCATTTGGTTTTCAATCGTTAGCCTATGCTGGATTGGAAACAGGAGTTCGAGATCGAGCTTCGTATGTATTGAAGCAAGATAAAATCCGACTTGTACTAACAACTGCTTTAACTAGTGATTCTTACATTGGCGAGCATGTTAAAAAGCACGGAGATGGTGTAAAAATTATTGCTTTGTGGGTGGAAGATGCTAGAAAATCATTTGAAGAAACCACCAAACGCGGGGCAAAGGTTTATATGGAACCAGTAGTTGAAAAAGACGAATATGGTGAAGTGGTTCGAGCAGGAATCTACACATACGGAGAAACTGTCCACATGTTTGTCGAACGCAAGAACTATAAGGGAACTTTTCTACCGGGTTATGTAGAATGGAAATCGGACTATAATCCAACTGCTGTTGGACTTAAGTATGTAGATCACATGGTAGGAAATGTCGGATGGAACCAAATGAATACTTGGGTAAAATGGTATGAAGAAGTGATGGGATTTGTCAATTTTCTTTCTTTCGATGACAAGCAAATTCACACAGAATATTCCGCTTTGATGAGTAAAGTAATGAGTAATGGAAATGGCAGAATAAAATTTCCTATAAACGAACCAGCAAAAGGAAATAAACGGTCGCAAATTGAAGAGTATTTAGATTTTTATGAAGGTTCGGGTGTGCAGCATATTGCCATTGCTACAGATGATATCATTGCAACTGTAACCGAATTGAGAGCGAGAGGAATCGAGTTCTTGTCGGCTCCGCCACGAGCATACTATGAAGATATACCTAATCGACTTGGTGAACACATGAAAATGATGCACGAAGATTTAAACATGATCGAAAAGCTGGCGATTATGGTCGATGCAGATGAAGATGGGTATTTACTTCAAATTTTTACCAAACCCGTAGAAGATAGACCAACTTTGTTTTTCGAAATTATTCAGAGAATGGGAGCGAAAGGATTCGGGGCAGGAAATTTTAAAGCACTTTTCGAATCTATTGAAAGAGAGCAAGAAAAAAGAGGAACTCTGTAGTGTTTCGTCGCTTTTTTTGAATTATCGACAAAATACAACGATGTAGTGATGCCGTTATTAAACATATCTTGTTAAAGTCTGTTTTTTTATAGGGATACTACAAAAACAAACTATCTTTGTGCCAACAAAAATGATGGAGTGGTTTCCGGATTTTTTTATATAGATTATTCATAATTTATATTTTTTGGTTGGTTAATAGCATAAAAACTCGGTCATTATTTGACTGAGTTTTTTTGTTTTAATACATTTGGAACAGATATTGTATTTCGGGACGAAATCAATTCTCCAAAATAAAATGAAGAAAATTCTAGTATTAGTTCTTGTAGCAACAACCTTCGGTTTTAGTTCGCAGAAAGAAAGAGCTTTTGATGTTGGCGAATGGTTCAAATTCAGGATTCACTACGGTCTTGTAAATGCTGGATATGCCACATTAGAAGTAAAAGAAGCGACCATAAATAATAAAAAAGTGTATCACGCAATCGGAAAAGGATACACCACTGGCTTATCTAGGTTTTTTTTCAGGGTTGACGATCTTTACGAAAGTTTTTTCGACAAGGAAACTGGTAATTCGTATCAATTTTTACGAAAGATAAACGAAGGTGGCTATACAAAAAATCAAGAAGGTTTTGTCAATCAAGAAACAAATAGAATTCTTGTTAAAGACTACAAAAATAGAACAGAAAAAACCTTTCCCTTTCCGCCTCGTACGCAAGATATTGTTTCTACTTTTTATTACCTGAGAAATTATCCGTCGGTCGATAAATTAAGAATCGGCGAATCGATTGCAGTTGATATGTTTTTTGATAATGAATCTACAAAATTCAAATTAAAATGTTTAGGTTATGAAGACATCGAAACTAAATTCGGGATAGTTTCGACAATGATTTTTAGACCTTTGGTTCAGTCTGGAAGAGTCTTTAAAGAAGAAGAAAGTTTAACGGTTTGGATTTCAAACGACGACAATAAATTACCACTACGTATAAAAGCAAGCCTAGCAGTTGGTTCAATTAAAGCAGATTTAGATGGCTTCAAAGGACTGAAATACACATTTAAAGTAAAAGCAAAACCCTAATGGAGATTAACGACACTACTCAAGAAATCTTAGATAATCTAGAAGATAAATTTGATGCAATCAATCAAAAGACAGCAACACATCTCGAGGGGTTGCTGTGGGCAAAACCAATAACTTATTGGGATTACATACAAACAGATGCACTGCTAAATCTTCAAATTCAAAGAACGACATTACCCGATGAAATGGTATTCATCATGTATCATCAAGTTAATGAATTACTTTTCAAAATGATTCTTTGGGAAATAAACCAAATATCTAACTATCAAAAGCCCCAAACAGCGTTTTTTACTGAAAGACTCATGCGTATTAGTCGCTATTTTGATATGCTTACCACTTCTTTTGACATTATGGGTGACGGAATGGAAGTAGAACAATACATGAAGTTTAGAAATACCTTAACACCAGCAAGTGGTTTTCAAAGTGCACAATATCGCTTAATAGAATTTGCATCTACGGAATTGATAAACCTTATCGATTACCGCTTCCGTGCTACAATTGATCGAAATACACCTTATGAACATGCCTTTGAACATCTATATTGGCAAGCGGCGGGGAAAGATCATGAAACAGGAGAAAAATCATTCTTAATTTTAGAATTTGAAAGAAAGTATAAAAGCTTATTTCTAAGAGAAATGGAGCATTTCAACACAATCAATTTGTGGCAGAAGTTTAAACAGCTTCCTGAATTAGATCAAGAGAATCCTGCTCTTATCAAAGCAATGCGACATTATGATCACACCGTAAATATTACTTGGGTAATGGGTCACCTCAACGCTGCAAAGAAATACATTGATAATGGCCAAGGAACTGGCGAAGCGACAGGTGGAAGTGACTGGAAAAAATACATGCACCCAAAATATCAAAGAAGAATTTTCTTTCCAGAATTATGGTCTGAGGAGGAATTGAAAAACTGGGGCGCTGAATCTTAAATCACACAAAATTAATATTTTGACAAGAATATTTCTTCTAGGTTTTCTAATAATAACATTGTTTTCCTGCAAAAGGTCGGGAGATGAAGTTGTATTTGAAGAAAGTAAACCTATTCCAATTGTAGAAAAATTTGGATTCAAATACAATGATTTTAATGTCTCCAATGATACCATTCAAAGTGGCGATACATTCGGAAGCATCTTAGATCAGCAGAACTTGAGTGATCAAAAAGTATATGATATCATCGAAAAAGTGAAAGACAGTTTTGATGTCAGAATTATGAGAATCGGAAAGCCATTTACACTTTTCAGATCTAAGGACCGAAATAAAAAATTGCAAGCTTTTGTTTATCAACCTGACAAAGGAAGTTATTATGTCATCGACTTCAGAGATTCTGTTAAGGTGTATAAGAGAACTAGACCGGTTACATTTAAAAGAAAAACTATTGCAGGCAGCCTTAACGGTTCTTTGTCGGAAGCTATTGAAAAAGAAGGAGTTGACCCAGCTTTAGCGAGTAGAATTACCAAGATATACGCGTGGTCAATAGATTTCTTTAAACTCAAAAGAGGTGACAAATTTGGAATCACCTTCACGGAAAGATTTATTGACGACACGATCTACGATGGTGTTGACAGTTTAAAAGCAGCCTTTTTCGAATACAAAGGAAAAACAATTTATGCCTTCCCTTTCGAACAAAATGAAGGCTCAGGGAAATTAGAATATTTCGACGATGAAGGAAAAGCACTCAAAAACTTTTTCCTTAAAGCGCCTTTGAAGTATGTCAATATAACGTCTCGCTTTGCAAAAACACGTTTTCACCCTGTTCAGATGATTTGGAAAGCTCACAAGGGAACGGATTACGCTGCACCAACAGGAACGCCTATCATGACGACAGCATCTGGAGTTGTTGAACAAACCGGATTTACCGCAGGAAATGGGAATTTCGTCAAAGTCAAACACGACCGCACCTATTCGACACAATATCTACATATGTCGAAAATACTAGTGCGACGTGGACAAAGAGTAAATCAAGGAGATGTCATTGGGAAAGTCGGAAGTACTGGTTTAGCTACAGGACCTCATGTTTGCTATCGATTTTGGAAAAATGGAGCACAAGTCGATGCTTTGCGATTAAAATTACCCAATTCAGAACCTATGGACAAACGAAATTTACCTCGTTTTCTTAGCCAAATGAAACCGTTAAAAAGAGAATTGGATAGTGTGGCGCGAATGAAAGTAAAGAATTGATTTTAGGCAGCTATTTCCAGCTATCCATTCCAACTTTTTGTCAAAACAAGTTATTTTTTGGGTGTAAAAGGAGTTCCTATGGTCACTCTTTTAACTCCAAAAATAAATTTGTTTTTTCCAGCAAAGTTTCCATTACTATCTGGGCTAATTGTTAACCGTTTATTTACAAACATAATTGTAAATTTGCACGTCAAATAAAACAAAAGAAAAATGGCATTAAACCAAATTAATCCAACATCTACGCCCGCTTGGCAAAAGTTAAAAGCACATTTTGAAACCATGGAACACAATTCTATGAAAGAAATGTTTCAAAATGATACGACAAGAACAAAACAATTTCATATTCAATGGAATGATTTCTTAGTTGATTTTTCAAAAAATAATATCACAAAGGAAACAGTTAGTTTGTTGCTGGAGTTAGCTCATGAAATGCAGCTAAAAGAGGCAATCTCTAAATATTTTGATGGCGATATCATCAATCAAACAGAAAATAGAGCGGTACTTCACACTGCTTTGCGTTCACCTGACACCGCCATAATTAAGGTTGATGGTATGAATGTGATTCCTGAGATTTTTGAAGTCAAAAAAAACATCAGAAAATTCACCGACGAAGTTATTAGCGGAGCCCGAAAAGGTTATACAGGTAAGCCTTTTACAGACATTGTAAACATTGGAATTGGAGGCTCTGATTTAGGACCAGCGATGGTTGTAGAAGCGTTGCAGTTTTATAAGAACCATCTTAATGTTCATTTTGTCTCTAATGTTGATGGCGACCACGTTCATGAAATTCTTAAGAAAATAAATCCTGAAACGACGCTTTTCGTGATTGTTTCAAAAACGTTTACTACGCAAGAAACCTTGACCAATTCAGAAACCATCCGAAAATGGTTTTTGCAATCGGCAAAACAAGGAGATATTGCGAATCACTTTGTTGCAGTATCTACGAACATTAAGAATGTAACCGAATTTGGTATCGATGCCAACAATGTTTTCCCAATGTGGGATTGGGTTGGCGGTCGATTTTCATTGTGGAGTGCTGTTGGACTATCGATAAGTTTGGCGGTTGGATTTGATAATTTTGAGGCGTTATTGAAAGGCGCAAATAAAATGGATGAGCATTTCAAAACAACTACTTTTGAAGAGAATATTCCTGTTATTCTTGCGCTCTTAAGCATTTGGTACAATAACTTTTTTGGAGCTGAAAGTGAGGCTCTAATTCCATACACGCAATATTTGCAAAAACTAGCTCCGTACCTCCAACAAGGGATTATGGAAAGTAATGGCAAAAGTATTGGGCGAGATGGGCAACGCGTAAACTATCAAACAGGAACCATTATTTGGGGCGAACCAGGAACCAATTCACAGCATGCGTTTTTTCAGTTAATTCATCAAGGCACGAAACTAATTCCAACCGATTTCATCGGTTTTATGGAGCCATTATATGGAGATAAAGACCATCATGATAAATTGATGTCGAATTTTTTCGCACAAACAGAAGCACTTCTTAATGGCAAAACTGCAGAGCAAGTCCAAGCGGAGTTTGATAAGCAAGGTATTTCAAAAGAAAAAGCACAGTATTTATTGCCTTTCAAAGTTTTTGAGGGTAATAAACCAACAAACACCATTTTGATCAATAAACTAACACCGGAGTCGCTAGGCTGTTTAGTTGCGCTTTATGAACATAAGATCTTTGTGCAAGGAGTTGTATGGAACATTTTTAGTTACGACCAATGGGGAGTTGAACTAGGAAAACAATTAGCAAATTCCATTCTAGAGGAAATCAATTCCAAGACAATAAACCAGCATGATTCTTCGACCACGTTTTTATTAGAGCATTTTTTAAATAAGTAAAAAATCCGCAGTCGTTGATATAAAAATCCGTAGGAAGGTCAAGTATTTTTTTACGGTTTTTATGTATATTTGAATTCCTAAAAATAAAAGAAATGTACGAAATTCTTCAGAAAGCGCATTCAGGATGGGCGTATTTAGTGTTAATAGCTTTATTTATTGCAATATTGAATTCCATTATTGGAATGAACTCCAAGAAAGAATTTGAGCCGAAAGATAAAAGATTTGCGCTTTTAGCATTGATTGCAACACATTTACAATTGGTTTTCGGGCTGATATTGTATCTAGTTTCACCGCTCGGATTAGCTTCTTTTGGACAAATGGGTGATAGCGCACTACGTTTAACATCATTAGAGCATCCTTTAGTCAACCTTATTGCAATCGCTCTAATTACAGTTGGTTGGTCAAAGCACAAAAAGGGCGAAGAAAATCACGCCAAATTCAAAGCAATAGCCATTTTTTATGGTATTGGATTACTTTTAATATTGTCCAGAATACCATGGGCATTGTGGTTTTAATAGCGCATAATTTTAACATTAATCCTTATCAATACTCTAAGAGTATTAAATCAGTCTTACATGAGAAAAGCATTATATATGTTCTTAATATTGGGTTTTGTAACTCTTGGCAGTGCACAATCTAGTCCCAAGAAAAAGGGTAAGGCACCAGTACTAAAGGATACAATTTCAATCGAAAATCCTGCGACAGTGCAACCAGAGATTATTTTTAATGATACCGTAATTGCTGTCAAAGGCAAATTTAGAATATACAAAAAAAGCGCACATGCTTCATATTATGCAGATAAATTCAACGGTAGAAAGACCGCTAGTGGAAAAAAATTCAGCAACAAAAAATATACTGCCGCACACCGGAAATTGCCTTTTGGTACAATCGTAAGAGTTACCAATGAAGCCAACGGTCAGTGTGTTTTAGTCGAAATTACTGACCGTGGACCTTTCTCTAGAGGACGGGAAATTGATCTTTCAAAACGCGCATTTATGGAAATCGCTAGCAATAAGAATAGCGGAAGTATGTTGGTTAAAATTGAAGTAGACAACTAAATCCCTACCATTTTGAAAAAGGTCTTTTGCTTAAATAAGCATTATAGTATCTTTTGTCATTGGTAACTTCTTCTCCTAGCCAATGGGGTTTTTCAAAGTGCTCGTTCTCGTTAGTAAGCTCGATTTCTGCTACGACTAACCCGTCATTTTCTCCAGAAAACACATCGACTTCAAAAGTGTGTTTTGCAAATATAACTTCATAGCGTGTTTTTATAATGATGTTTTCTTCGCACAAGGCAAGCAATGGTTTTGCTTCCAAAAGTGAAATTTCTGTTTCCCATTCAAAACGCGTAGTTCCCGTTTTGTTTCCTTTGCCCTTAATAGTCAAGAAACCACTTTCTCCTTTAATTCTAATGCGGACAGTCCTTTCTGGGTGTGAATTGAGATAACCTTGAGCAATTTGATGTTTGTGCGACGCCAATGTTTTAAAATCGTCATTCAACACTAAAAATTTTCTTTCAATTTCAACCATAGTTATTTATCTATTGAACCAAAGATACAGTATTATTTTAGTTAGATGAAGTACATTATAACGGAACTCTAGCTAAATTTGTTTAATGACACAAATACTCCAAAACAGAAAAATCATCCATGTTGATATGGATGCGTTTTATGCTTCGGTCGAGCAAATGGACAATCCGTTGCTTCGTGGAAAACCCATTGCTGTCGGAGGCGGAGAGCGTCGAGGTGTTGTTGCGGCGGCTAGTTATGAAGCTAGAAAATTTGGAGTGCGAAGCGCAATTAGTGGTTATTTGGCTAAAAAGAATTGTCCTGAACTAATCTTTGTAAAACCGCGCTTTGATCGTTACAAAGAGATTTCAAATAAGATTCGAAGTATATTTTACGACTATACGGATTTGGTTGAGCCACTTTCATTAGACGAAGCTTATTTGGATGTGACTCAGAATAAAAAAGGGAATCCAAGCGCCACCCTTATTGCACAAGAGATCAGAAAGCGGATCTATAACGAGGTGGGACTAACTGCGTCTGCTGGAATTTCAGTGAATAAATTCGTGGCTAAAATAGCGTCCGATTACAATAAGCCGAATGGACAAACAACGGTAAATCCAGACGAAGTTTTATCGTTTTTAGAGGAGTTGCCAATTCGAAAGTTCTATGGAGTTGGAAAGGTTACCACTGAAAAAATGTACCAGTTAGGGATTTTTACAGGTTTGGATTTAAAGAGTAAATCGCTTGATTTTTTGGAAAATCATTTTGGAAAATCGGGTGCTTTTTACTATGATGTTGTGAGAGGAATTCATCATGGTGAAGTTAAATCTGAACGTGTTGCAAAATCTGTTGCTGCAGAGCATACTTTTGATGAAAATTTATCGTCGGAGATTTTTATGTTGGAGAAACTCGAGAAAATTGCAGGGGAATTGGAACGCAGATTAAAAAAGTATAATATAGCTGGGAAAACGGTGACTTTGAAGATTAAATACAGTGATTTTACATTGCAAACAAGAAGTAAAACCTTACCATATTTCATCGCAGACAAAGTGTTATTACTAGAAACAAGCAAAGAATTGTTATTTCAAGAGCGTATGAAAGAATCTGTAAGATTACTAGGAATCTCACTAAATAATCTAAATACAGAAATCAAGAAGGCAGTTGTGGTACAATTGCGATTTGACTTTTAGTTAAAATACGAAAGCCTTCATTTTTTGATATTGAAGGCTTTGAACTAAAAACATTTGTTTCTATTTTTCTATTTCGGAAACTCGTAAAGTATTCACCATTCCTCTTTCAGCAACAGGCATCGCTGCTAAATTGATAAGAAAATCTCCTTTATCTACAAACCCTCTGTCACGAGCCATTTGGTTGACGTCAGTAACCGTGTCATCAGTGCTCACGTGTTTGTCATAGTAAAACGACCGAACTCCCCAAAGTAAGTTCAATTGTGTTAAAATTCTCTTGTTAGAAGTAAAAACTAGTATGTGCGCCGACGGTCTCCAAGCCGAAATTTGAAATGCCGTATAGCCACTATTGGTCAATGTGCAGATTGCTTTTGCCTTGATAACATTTGCCATCATCGCGGCGTGATGACAAATTGATTTTGTAATAAATCTCTTGGTTCTTACTTGCGGGGTATTTTGTGGCACTTGAATTAAAGGAGAATCTTCAACAGCTGAGATAATTTGGGTCATTTTTTCGATTACTTGAACAGGATAATTTCCAACAGAAGTTTCTCCGGAAAGCATAACCGCATCTGCACCATCCATCACGGAGTTAGCAACATCGTTTACCTCTGCTCTAGTTGGCGTTAGACTCGTAATCATCGTTTCCATCATTTGAGTAGCTATAATTACTGGGATACGCGCTGTTTTAGCTCTGTTTACTAATTTTTTCTGAATAAGTGGCACCTCATGGGCAGGAACTTCTACTCCTAAGTCACCTCTAGCGACCATCAATCCGTCGCAATAAGCAACGATTTTGTCAATATTTGCCACTCCTTCTGGCTTCTCAATCTTAGCAATAATTGGAATTTTGTGATCAGAATGTTTAGAAATTAATTCCTGTAATTCCATCAAATCTTCAGAAGTTCTTACAAACGAAAGAGCAATCCAATCTACTTTTTGTTCGATCGCAAAAATCGCATCCTTGATATCTTTCTTCGTTAATGCCGGCAAAGACACTTTTGTGTTTGGTAGATTTACTCCTTTCTTAGATTTTAATGGTCCGCCTTGAATTACACGGCAAACAACTTCAGTTTTCTTATCGGTTTCCACCGCTTCAAAAATTAATTTTCCGTCGTCTAAAAGGATTCTTTC
Organism: Flavobacterium sp.; assembly: GCA_016714905.1. Taxonomy (GTDB): domain Bacteria; phylum Bacteroidota; class Bacteroidia; order Flavobacteriales; family Flavobacteriaceae; genus Flavobacterium. The sequence goes on along the minus strand of JADKBW010000001.1, from coordinate 204,070 downwards.
TCCAGGGTTAACGTCTTTTGGAAACTCTTTGTAGTTCATATAAACTCGTTGTGCAGTTCCAGGAACGTCTTCGGCAGTTTGAAAAGTAATCAGGTCGCCATCGTTTACAACAACATCTTCCTTCATCACGCCTACGCGAAGTTTTGGACCTTGTAAGTCCCCTAAAATTGCTGTAGTATATCCAAATTCATCATTCAACCCTCTAATCAAATTGATTTTTTCTTTTACATCTTCATAGTCAGCATGTGAAAAATTGACACGAAACACGTTAACTCCAGCATCAATCATGCTCTTCATTACTTCTCTTGTACTACATGCTGGTCCGAGCGTGGCTACAATTTTAGTTTTCTTGTTTGTTGGCATTTTATTTAAAAAATTAAATTGTTTTTTGATTTAATATTTTCAGGAATTAAGGAATAGACAGCCGAAATTCGTTCTATTTGTTTCAATTGTTCAACTATTTTTTCAACGTGTAACTCATTGCAATTATTTTCAATCTTCAAAAAATAATCCGCTTTTTTATGTTCTGAGATGAGATAAACTTTCCTAGAAATCACATCGGAGCTATTCAAGAAGAGATTTTGCTTGGTGTTTTTTTGAGTTAAATAGATGTCGTTTTTATTTTGAATCAGACACCATTTACGTTCTGTATTTTCCTCTTCAAAAGTATATTTCGAAAAAAAAGCATCGCCCTCCTTTACGGATACGGCTACTTCATCCTTATTTTTACTTAATATAATTGGCAAATTCTGATTAATAAAATAGGCCAGTCGGAAATCATCTAAAGGACTGTGGATCGCGATTAGTTCATAATCAACTTCATCAAATTCTTCCAAATGCAATTTTAAGACTGCCATTTATGAAACAAATTAAGTCGTAAATATAGCACTTCTTATTGATAAAAATCATTCAAAAGCGGCTTCTTGGTACTAATTTAATAACGAAATCGATATAGTTTAACGAAATTTTTATTTTGCGTCTATTTTGTTTTGAAGTGCAAAATAAGTTCGCTGAGACGCTTTTTCTTCCGCTTTCTTTTTTGATGTTGCTCTAGCCTTTGCTATAATTTTATTATCAATGCTTAGTCTTACGCCAAATAACCGCTCTCCAGTTATTCCGTTATCTTCAAAAACGTCATAATTGAAGGATTTTTTCTCTTTTTGACACCATTCGATTACTAAACTCTTATAGCTGATTACTTTGCCTTCTAATTTGGCAATATCAACGTACGGGATGATTACTTTCTTTTGAATAAATTTCTCACAAAAATCATAACCCAGATCCAGATAAATTGCGCCAATTAGTGCCTCGAAAACATTGCCGTGAATATTTTCTCCAAAATGGGCGGAAGGAACTTTACTTTCTATAAAGTCAATCAAATTGAAATCCCTGCCCAACTCATTTAAGTGTTCGCGACTGACAATTTTTGAGCGCATTTTAGTCAGGTATCCTTCGTCTCCTGCTGGCGCTTTGTTATATAAATGTGCTGCGATGACAGCGCTCAACATGGCATCGCCCAAAAATTCCAATCTCTCGTAGTTAATTGCGTTTCCTTGGGAATCTAATTTGTTTGATGATCGATGGGTAAAAGCCTTCTCGTAAACATAAATGTCTTTCGGAGGAAACCCCAATATTTTCTCAATTGCCGTAAAAAAAATCCCGTCATCAGTAGAACGGGAATTTTTAAAAAGTTTATGAAGAATATTTCTCAAGATTAGTTTTCTAATTTTTTAAATAAAACACATGCGTTGTGTCCGCCAAAGCCAAAGGTATTGCTCATCGCTACATTTACTTCTCTTTTTTGAGCTTTGTTTAGCGTTAAGTTCAGACTTGGGTCAATATTTTCGTCGACAACAGTATGATTGATAGTTGGAGGAACAATTCCATGCTTCATCGCTAAAATAGAAGCAATAGCCTCGATGGCGCCAGCTGCACCTAAAAGATGACCAGTCATTGATTTTGTAGAATTTATATTTATGTTTTTCGCATGATCTCCAAATACAGCTGTAATTGCTTTTAATTCGGCAACATCTCCCAAAGGTGTTGAAGTTCCGTGTGTATTAATATGATCTACTTGCTCTGGTTTCATTCCAGCGTCACGTAAAGTGTTTTCCATAACGGCTATGACTCCAATGCCTTCTGGATGTGGAGCAGTTAAGTGATAAGCGTCTGAAGACATTCCTCCACCGCCTATTTCACAATATATTTTAGCACCGCGTGCTTTAGCATGTTCGTATTCTTCAAGGACTAATGCACCAGCGCCTTCGCCAAGTACAAAACCATCGCGTGTTGCATCAAAAGGTCTTGAGGCACTTTCTGGACTTTCATTTCTTGTTGATAATGCTTGCATAGAATTGAATCCTCCCATACCTGCAATAGTCACAGCTGCTTCTGAACCACCAGAAATGATAACATCACACATTCCAAGACGGATATAATTAAAAGCATCAATCAAAGCATTTGCAGATGAAGCGCAAGCAGAAACGGTTGTATAATTAGGACCCATAAAGCCATTTCTCATCGAAATATGAGCTGGTGCAATATCGGCAATCATTTTAGGGATAAAGAAAGGGTTAAATCTTGGAGTTCCATCACCACTAGCATAACTGATGACCTCTTCTTGAAAAGTTTCTAACCCACCAATTCCGGCTCCCCAAATAACACCTACTCTATGTTTATTGACATTGTCTGCAGTTATACCTGCGTCGTTTATGGCTTCTTCACTAGCAGCTACAGCGTACTGTGCGAATTTATCCATTCTTCGAGCTTCTTTGCGGTCCATAAAATCTTCTATATTGAAGTTCTTTATTTCGCACGCAAATTTAGTTTTATGTTTTTCGGTATCATAGTAAGTAATGGGAGCAGCACCGCTTTTACCACTTACTAGAGCGTCCCAGTATTCCTGAATGTTATTTCCAATTGGGGTAAGTGCGCCTAAACCTGTTACTACAACTCGTTTTAACACCATAATGTTGATTTTGTTGATTTTGTTTTAAACAAAGAATACCCAAATATTTCTTCATGTATAAATCATAAAAGAGACATGGGTATTTTCTATACTTTTTGATTGAATATCAATCAATGATTTACGTTAAAAAACAATAACACCCGTAAAAAAGATACGGGTGTAATAGTTATTATTTTTTAGCTTCTTCGATGTAAGAAATAGCTTGACCAACAGTAGCGATGTTTTCTGCTTGGTCGTCTGGAATTTGAATATCAAATTCTTTTTCGAACTCCATAATAAGCTCAACAGTGTCTAACGAATCAGCCCCTAAATCATTAGTGAAGCTAGCTTCTGTTACAACTTCGTTTTCGTCAACGCCTAATTTGTCTACGATAATCGCTTTAACTCTTGATGCAATGTCTGACATAATCTTTAATTTTAGAATTTAATTTGTTGGCAAAAATAAAAAACTTTATTTTAAAACCACGATTTAGTTAATAAATGTGCAAACGAATTTAAAAAAATAATTTCACAAAGGGGATTTAATTCCTTTATTTATCATTTATTATTCTTTTTTTTGTGACGTCTATCGATTCAAACATGAAAAAAATTGTGCTATTTGCTTCGGGTTCGGGTTCTAATGCAGAGAAAATCATGCAGTATGGAATTACTAACTCTACATTCAAAGTAATGAGTGTTTTTTGCAATAATCCGAAAGCAATGGTATTAGAACGTGCTTTACAAAATAATGTTCCTACAGTAATTTTTTCTAAAGATGATTTGAACTCGGGAGTACTTATCAATAAATTGCAATCATTGAATCCTGATTTAATTGTATTAGCGGGCTTTTTGCTTCAATTGCCGGCAGCTCTAATAGAAGCTTTTCCAAACAAGATTGTCAATATTCACCCTGCATTATTGCCAAAATATGGGGGAAAGGGAATGTATGGCCAATTTGTGCATCAAGCCGTTTTAGATAACGATGAAAAGAGACTGGAATTACAATTCATTTTGTTAATGATCATTATGACGAAGGAGAAGTGATTTTTCAAAAATCTATTGCAGTAGATGATTGTACAACGGCAGAAGAAATTGCAACTAAAGTTCACGCGCTCGAGCACGAGTTTTATCCGAAGGTAATTGAACAGATTTTAACACATTAATATTCAGTTGTCTACACCTCACGAAGTACATATTTACACCGACGGAGCCGCCAAGGGAAATCCCGGGAATGGAGGCTATGGCGTTGTAATGGAGTGGGTCGGAAAACCATATCAAAAGGAATTTTTCGAAGGGTTTCGATTGACGACCAACAATCGAATGGAGTTGTTGGCGGTAATAGTAGGTTTGGAGAAATTAAAAAATCCAAATACCAAAGTTCTCATTGTTTCTGATTCTAAATACGTAGTAGATTCTGTAGAAAAGAAGTGGGTTTTCGGCTGGGAGAAAAAAGGATATGCTGGAAAGAAGAATCCGGATTTATGGAAACGGTTCCTTAAGATTTATCGTCAGCATCAAGTTGATTTCAAATGGATTAAAGGCCATAACAACCACCGTCAAAATGAAAGATGTGACGAATTAGCGGTGATGGCATCGTTACAAAAAGAACTTTCAATTGATGAATTTTATGAAAAAGTAGAAGCAAAACTTTTGTAAAAACATTGTTTTTCCCGCTTTGCAACTTTCAAACTTATCAACTACCTTTGCACCTTAATTCGAAACTCTTCAAATGAATAAATTATTGATTGTTGGAACGGTTGCTTTCGACGCTATTGAAACTCCTTTTGGAAAAACAGATAAAATATTAGGTGGTGCTGGAACTTTTATCGGTTTGTCTGCCTCCCATTTCAACTTACAATCTGCAATTGTTTCGGTCGTTGGAGATGACTTTCCTCAAGAGTATTTAGATTTATTAATTGCAAGAAATATTGATATTTCAGGACTTGAAGTAGTTAAAGGAGGAAAAACATTTTTCTGGAGCGGAAGATATCATAACGACTTAAATTCACGTGATACACTCGTAACAGAGCTCAATACACTCGCAGACTTTCAACCTAAAGTGCCAGAGACCTTTAAAGATGCAGATGTTGTCATGTTAGGAAACCTTCATCCTTTGGTGCAGAGTAGTGTCTTGGATCAAATGACAAAACAACCAAAACTAGTAGTATTAGATACCATGAATTTTTGGATGGATTGTGCACTAACTGAATTGTTGAGCGTAATCAAGCGTGTTGACGTTATAACGATCAATGATGAAGAGGCTCGTCAATTGTCTGGAGAATATTCTTTGGTGAAAGCGGCAGCAAAAATCCATACTATGGGGCCAAAGTATGTGGTGATAAAGAAAGGAGAGCATGGCGCACTTTTGTTTCACAATAAGGAAATCTTTTTCGCACCGGCGCTGCCTTTGGAAGAAGTATTTGATCCAACAGGAGCAGGCGACACTTTTGCAGGAGGATTCACTGGATTTATTACACAAAGCGAAAACATTTCCTTCAGCAATATGAAGCAAGCCATCATACAAGGCTCCAATTTAGCTTCTTTTTGTGTCGAAAAATTTGGAACCGAAAGAATGCTCCAACTCAAAAAAGAAGAAGTGCAAGAGCGATTGAAACAATTCAAAGCTTTAACACATTTTGATATTGAATTGTAATTAACTTTATGCCTCGAAATTTCGGGGCATTTTTATTTAAAAAAACGAATAACTAAACATAATGAGCGACGCGATTAAACACGAATGTGGGATTGCCTTATTGAGACTAAAGAAGCCATTAGAATTTTATAAGGAAAAGTATGGTTCCGCATTTTATGGAATACAGAAGATGTATTTATTGATGGAAAAGCAGCACAATCGCGGTCAGGATGGAGCTGGATTTGCCTCCATTAAATTAGATGTAGCTCCTGGGGAAAGATATATTAGTAGGGTTCGATCAAATGAGTCACAAGCCATTCAAGACGTTTTTGCACAAATCAATGCACGGATCAATGAAGAAATGGAATTACATCCGGAATATTCGAACAATGTTAGCCTGCAAAAAAGGAATCTACCTTATGTGGGTGAACTTTTTTTAGGACATGTGCGCTATGGGACTTTTGGAAAAAACAGTATCGAAAGTGTTCACCCATTTTTGCGTCAAAATAATTGGATGCATAGAAATCTTATAGTTGCTGGTAATTTCAATATGACAAATGTTACCGAACTATTTAATAGTTTGGTCGAATTAGGCCAGCATCCTAAGGAAATGACTGACACGGTGACGGTAATGGAAAAAATAGGTCACTTCTTAGATGAAGAAGTTACCGAATTGTATCAGGACTGCAAGAACAATGGACTTTCAAAAAGAGAAGCTTCTCCAGTTATTGCAGATCGCTTAAATGTAGCAAAGATTCTAAAAAAAGCTTCTCGAGGATGGGATGGAGGATATGCAATGGCAGGGCTATTTGGTCATGGAGATGCTTTTGTCTTTCGAGACCCTGCGGGAATTCGTCCAGCGTATTACTACGAAGATGAAGAAATTGTTGTGGTAGCTTCGGAAAGACCAGTAATTCAAACTGTTTTTAATGTTGATTTTGAAAACGTCCAAGAACTGCAGCCTGGGAAAGCACTCATCATTAAAAAAAACGGAGTAGTAACAGAAGAAGAAATTATTCCGGCTACAATAAAAAAAGCATGTTCATTTGAGAGGATTTACTTCTCAAGAGGTAGCGATGCAGAGATATACCACGAAAGGAAAGCACTAGGAAAGCTAGTCTTGCCAGCGGTTCTTTCTGCCATTGATAAAGACACCGATAATACTGTGTTTTCATATATTCCTAATACTGCTGAAACATCATTTTATGGCATGATAGAAGCTGCTCAAGATTTTCTAAATCAGAGGAAGAACAAGTTCATCCTAGACAATAGAAAGACCTTAACTAAAGAAAAACTAGAAGAGATTTTGTCGGTAAAAATCCGAACTGAAAAATAGCCATAAAAGATGCGAAACTAAGAACATTCATTACGGAAGATAGCAGTAGAGACGATCTTGTTGCACATGTTTATGATGTAACTTATGGAGTTATCAAACCAACGGATAATTTGGTAATCATAGATGATAGTATTGTAAGAGGAACTACGCTTAAGATGAGTATTTTGAAAATGATGGATCGCTTAAGGCCGAAGAGAATTGTCATTGTTTCTTCTGCACCTCAAATTAGATATCCAGATTGTTACGGAATCGACATGGCTAAATTGGAAGGTTTGATTGCATTTCAGGCAGCGCTGGAGCTATTAAAAGAAAGGGATTTATATCACCTCGTAGACGAGGTATACAAAAAATGTAAGGAACAAGAGAACATGAAGGATCTTGAAATAGCAAATGTTGTTACGGAGATTTACAAGCCCTTTCTTCCGCAAGAAATATCAGACAAGATTGCAAGTATGTTAAGTACCAAAGAACTTAATGCGGAAGTTAAGATTATTTTTCAATCAATAGAGAACCTTCACCTTGCTTGTCCTAAAAATTTAGGGGATTGGTATTTCACAGGAAATTATCCAACACCCGGAGGTAACAGAGTTGTTAACAGGGCATTTATGAATTTTTATGAAGGAAAAGACGCAAGAGCCTACTAGAAACGGATATTTGTTAACACTTTATCGAGTTTTGGTGTAGTTCATCTAAAATATTTGTTAATAACAATCTACCACTATACTTTTGGTGAACCATAGCATTAGTAGGTTAAGTTTATGGTAGATTTGGGGCAAAAAGGGTGAAAGAAATTTCACCTTTTTTATTTTATGATAATTGATAAAAAACCCATATAAAAGGTATATAGACTCTTATTTGCCTATCATTCCAATTAATTATGCAAGTTAAAATATCAAACGAGCAAATTGTGGTTAAATTTACCTCACCATAATTTAGTAGGTTTAAGCTTATGGTAGATTTGGGGCAAAAAGGGTGAAAGCAATTTCACCTTTTTTATTTTATAAAAGTAGTAAAACAAAAAAGACCAGATTCCAATTAGGAATCTGGTCTTTTTTGTTTCTAAAACGTTGTAGACTATTTCTCCAAGGTATATCTTCGTGATACTTCATCCCAATTAATTACATTGAAGAAAGCCTCAATATAATCCGGTCGACGATTTTGATAATTTAGATAGTATGCATGTTCCCAAACATCCATTCCTAAAATAGGGGTTCCTCCGCAACCAACATTAGGCATTAGTGGGTTGTCCTGATTGGGAGTTCCACAAATATCTAATTTTCCGCCTTTATGAACGCAAAGCCAAGCCCAACCAGAGCCAAACTGCGTAATTCCAGCTTTTGAAAAGCGCGATTTAAACTCATCAAAACTGCCAAACTCGTTTTCTATTGCAATCATTAGTTCACCAGAAGGAAGTCCTCCGCCATTTGGTGACATCACTACCCAAAAGAGATTATGATTATAAAAGCCACCGCCATTATTTCTAACTGCTGCATTTTTCATATCAATGTTAGATAGAATATTTTCGATAGTCTTACCGTCGAGCTCCGTGCCTGCTATAGCGGCATTTAAGTTGGTTGTGTATGCATTATGATGTTTTGTATGATGAATCTCCATCGTGCGTGCATCAATGTGAGGTTCTAAAGCATTATATGCGTAAGGTAAATTTGGTAATTCAAAAGCCATGATATATTGTTTTAATGATTTATAAATATTTTATTCAAAATTAAACATTTAACTTTGGAAATGAAATAATACACTTGTATAATTTTACGCGATAAGCATCGTTTCTAAATCAAATGGCAAGGCATCATAATAAGCAGTAATAAATGGGGAATATACATGTAAATCAAAAACCTTCGTTCTCCATTTTTGATGCCTCTGCAGGTTCTGGAAAAACATACACGCTTGTTAAGGAATACCTTAAGATTGTTCTTACTTCAAAAAAAAATGATGCTTACAGAAATATTCTGGCGATAACTTTCACGAATAAAGCGGTTCATGAAATGAAAAGCCGAATTATTCATAATTTGTATGAATTCTCTAAGGAAAATACTGCGGAGAAACCTTTGCGCTTATTGAACGAAATATCTTTAGAGACTAAGATTTCAACTACTCAACTTAAGCTAAAATCCAAGCAAACAATAAAGCACTTAGTTCATAATTATGCGGCATTTGATATTTTGACGATTGACAAGTTTACTCACAAAGTTATTCGAGCATTTGCCCATGACCTCAACCTGTCAAGCACTTTTGAAGTCACTTTAGATACCGATATATTGTTGTCAGAAGCAGTAGATGCTATAGTCTCACAGGTTGGTGAAAACGAAACGATAACCAATCTATTAATTGATTTCACATTAGGAAAAATAGATGATGATAAATCGTGGGATGTAACGAGGGAAATACTTGAAATAAGTAAACTTGTTTATAATGAAAATAATAAGGAGCCTATCAACGAACTTAAGGACAAATCTATTCAGGATTTTGTCGAAGTAAGACAAAAAATCAAGAGTGCAAAAAGGGATTTAGAATCTCAAAACAAAGTTCTTGGTGCATCTGCAATAGAATTAATAGTTTCAAATAATATTGATTTAAAATCATTTTCTAGAGGAACTTTCCCGAATCATTTGATTGCCATTAATGAAGGTAAATATAGATTGGGAAACAAGAAATTTTATCAAGAAAGCGATGTGCAAATTAATAAGTCGGCCACCGATCGAGAAGCAATAGAAGCAATACTACCAGAATTACTTTTACTTTTAAAAGAAGTGTATTCTAATTTTGAAAAAATTGAATTTTATGAGGCATTTCTGAAAAACATTACACCTTTATCTTTATTAAATACAATTTCAAAGGAGCTGGCGAGAATTCAAAGCGAACAAAACGTGTTGTCAATTTCTGAATTCAACACGTTAATTTATAACGAGATTCAAAATCAACCAGCGCCATTTATATATGAAAAATTAGGAGAGAAGTACCATCACTTTTTTATTGATGAATTTCAAGACACCTCCGAAATGCAATGGAAAAATCTGATTCCACTTATAGACAATGCGCTAGCCACAGAGTTTTCATCAGGAGAAAAGGGCACTTTATTAATAGTGGGAGATCCAAAGCAGTCGATATATCGATGGCGTGGAGGAAAAGCAGAGCAATTTATTGCACTTTGCAAGAATGAAAATCCTTTTCATAATCCAGACAAGGCAGTTTTTCATTTAGATACTAACTACAGGAGTTGTTCTCAGATTGTTGATTTTAATAACAATTTTTTTCGATTTTTATCAAAGGAGTTTAGAAACGCCGACTATAAAGACTTATATGAAAACCATAGCCATCAATTCGCCAATAGCAGGAAGGGTGGCTATGTTGATTTGACTTTTCTTAACGCAAAAATTGAAGAGGACTTGAATTTTGATGCTGAAGAAGAATTAGATCGAGATGCGTTGTTTTGTAAAATTACTTTAAACAAGATCGAGGAAGTTATTTCAAATGGATTCCAGTATAGTGACATTGCTATTCTTACAAGGAAAAGATCTCAAGGGGTTCAACTTGCCCATTATTTATCGAGGAGTAATGTGCCTATTATTTCATCAGAAACATTATTGGTTTCAAATTCGGAAGATGTTCAGTTTATTGTGAACATCTTAGGGTATCTATACAATCAAGATAACCTCGAAGCCAAGGCTAACTTTCTCTATTACCTTGCATCTAAAAACCAAGAAGAGCATTCAAGACATGATTTTATTTTGAAAGGAATGGAACATCAAAGAGAAAGCGACCTTGAGGCGTGGCTGCTTGAATTTGACATATCAATTATATTCAAGGAGTTGAGAAGAAAATCCTTGTACGAGGTTGTGGAACTTATTTTGTATCGACTTATTCCCGATAATAATTGCAATATTTATCTACAATGTTTTCTCGATCTGGTTTTAGAGCGAGATTATCATCGACAAGCAGGTATTTCCGACTTTCTTGCTTTTTGGGAAAAGAACTGCAGTAAATTTAGTATTCCGTCTCCTGAGGGGGATAATGCCGTTAGAATTCTGACTATTCATAAATCAAAAGGACTCGAATTCCCCGTTGTAATAATTCCATTTGCAGATGAAGACTACGAAAGAAAACCAAAAGATAAGATTTGGATAAAGGATTTAGCTGATGATTTTGGAATTCCTAGAGTTTTAGTTGACAATAGTAAAGCGATTGAGAATTTTGGAAAGGAAGCGATAAGTGTCTACGAGAAACAAAGAGAAGAGGAATTACTTGATAACATCAATATACTTTATGTTGCATTGACAAGAGCTGAGGAGCAGTTATATATTATTTCTACATTTGTTCAACCTAAGAAAGATGGCAATTATCCATACAACATGGCTTCCTTTTTTGTGAAATTCTTACATGATATAAATGTTTTTGATGAGCAAAAATTGCAGTATTATTTTGGACATAATGAAAAGAGATCGAAAGATGAAGTATTGCCTTCAAACAAAAATGAAATAGTTTCTGTTTCTAGTAGATTTGATCCAAGAAGAGTCAAGATTGCACAAAATGAAGCATTGTTATGGGGAACTTCTCAGAAATCAGCCATTGAGTATGGAAATGTGATACACGAAATACTGTCAGGAATTTTTTATACAGACGATCTTAATTTTGCCATTACAAAAGCTCTAGAAACAGGTTTGATACAAATAAATCAAAAAGAAGTGGTGCAGAAAACCATCTCCGACATAATTAATCATGATGATTTAAGTATGTATTACTCACTTGAGAATAAAGTGTATAATGAACAAACAATTATACAGAATGAAGGTAAGACAGTACAACCTGATAGAATAGTTATTACATCTAATAATGAGGTCTTTCTATTAGATTATAAAACAGGAATTCATTCTGATAAGCATAAAATGCAATTGGAGAATTATCAGAATGTTTTGAAAAAAATGAATTTTAAAGTGGTAGCAAGAACTTTAATTTATATTGGAGAAAAAATAGAAATAGTTCAATTTTAAAACATCAAAAATGTACGGAAAAATAAAAGAATACCTTGAATTAGAGCTCGAAACAATTGAAAAAAACGGGATCTTCAAAAAAGAACGAATTATTACTTCACCTCAAGGTGCAGAAATAAGAATTGAAACAGGCGAAACAGTGCTTAATTTTTGTGCAAATAATTATTTAGGTTTATCTTCTCATCCAGAAGTTATTCAAGCAGCCAAAGACGCTCTAGACTCGCATGGTTTTGGAATGTCTTCAGTTCGTTTTATATGCGGGACGCAAGATATTCATAAGGCGCTTGAGAAAAGAATAGCACAATTTTATGGAACAGAAGACACCATACTTTATGCTGCTGCATTTGATGCAAACGGAGGTGTCTTTGAGCCATTATTTAATGAAAATGATGCTATAATTTCTGACAGTTTGAACCATGCCTCAATTATTGATGGCGTTAGATTATGTAAAGCAAAAAGATACCGATATAATAATTGTGATATGCAAGACTTGGAGGAGCAGTTGATTCAAGCAAATTTGCAGGGTTCACGATTTAAGCTAATTGTTACCGACGGGGTGTTTTCTATGGATGGAGTTGTCGCCCCATTAGACAAAATTTGCGATTTAGCAGACAAGTATGATGCTTTGGTTATGGTTGATGAATGCCATGCCGCAGGTTTTATTGGAGCAACAGGAAAAGGAACCCTAGAAGCTAAAGGTGTAATGGGGAGAGTTGATATTATTACCGGTACGCTGGGAAAAGCTCTTGGGGGAGCAATGGGAGGATATACCACAGCAAAAAAGGAAATTATTGAAATCTTAAGACAAAGATCAAGGCCTTACTTGTTTTCAAATTCATTAGCTCCGGCAATAGTGGGGGCGTCGATAAAAATTTTCGAATTATTAGAAAAGGAAACCACTTTGCGAGATCGACTAGAGTGGAATACAAAGTACTTCAAAAAGGAAATTAAGAAAGTGGGATTTGACATTATTGATGGTGATTCTGCCATCGTTCCTGTAATGTTGTATGATGCTAAATTGTCACAAGAAATGGCTAATGAACTGCTGAAAAGAGGTATATATGTAATAGGTTTCTTTTTCCCAGTCGTCCCAAAAGACAAGGCAAGAATCAGGGTTCAGCTCTCCGCAGCCCATACCAAAGAACAGATTGATCATGCAATCACAGCATTTTCTGAAGTCGGGAAAATGTTAAATGTGCTGTAAACGGCAGTTCACTAGGTTATTAGTTGCTTTTTTTTTAACATTTCATTTTGTAGTTATAAAATTACGCATTACTTTTGCCTAACAAAATATTGTAATCTAACAAAATCAAAGTATGAAACATCTTAACAAATTATTTGCTGCTGTGTTAATGTTTACTGGACTAAGTTCACAAGCACAAGATAGTAACAACCCATGGGCGATTTCCTTCGGGACAAACGCCGTAGACACTAGAGTTAGTGCAGCTACTAAAGTGGAAGATCAGTTTTCTCAGTATTTCAACGTAAATGACAATTGGAATATTCTTCCTTCTGTGTCGTATATTAACGTTTCTAGAAATGTTGGCGGAAGTTTTTCATTTGGTATTACTGGATCTGTTAATAGAATTAAAAGATGGGTAGAGCCTAGATTAACTATCCCTGGAGATTATCCAGTTATTAACCCTGGAGATTTAAGCTACTATGCAGCCGATGGAGTTATCAAATATAGTTTTGCAAATATGTTTGGATGGAAAGTTATCGATCCTTCTATTAACATTGGTGGAGGTTATGCGTCAATGGGGAAAGCAAGTTTTGGAACTGCTAATGGTGGATTTGGATTGACTTTCTGGTTTACTGAAATGGTAGGTTTATCCTTTCAATCAACATACAAGTACTCCTTTGATACTGATGCTAGAATCCCAGAACAAAATGTTCTTCTCATATGCAACATTTTGCAGGTTTAACCTTTAAATTTGGCGGTAAAGATACAGACGGTGACGGAATATATGATAAAGACGATGCTTGTCCAGAAGTGGCTGGTCTTAAGCAATTTAAAGGCTGTCCTGATACTGATGGAGATGGTATAATTGACGGAAGTGATACTTGCCCAGATGTTCCTGGTTTAGCAGAATTCCAAGGATGTCCAGATACTGATGCAGACGGAATTGCTGATAAAGATGATGCTTGTCCAGATGTTGCAGGTCCAAAATCTTTGAATGGTTGCCCTGATGCAGACGGTGATGGTATTGCAGATAAAGATGACAAATGTCCTCAAGTAAAAGGACCAAAAGAAAATGGTGGTTGCCCATGGCCTGATACTGATGGAGATGGAGTGTTAGATAAAGATGACAAATGTGTTGATGTAAAAGGTACTGTTGCTAATAAAGGTTGTCCAGAAATTTCTGAAGAACAAGTAAACAAATTGAATGCTTACGCAAAAACAATCTTGTTTAACTCTGGTAAGTCAACTTTCCAACAACAAACATTTCCTGTATTGCAATCTATTGCTGCTATTTTGAAAGAATATCCAGATTCTAAATTTAGTATAGAGGGTCATACAGATAGTGATGGTAAAGATGCTGCAAACCAAAAATTATCGGAAGATAGAGCTAAAGCAGTTAAAGATTATTTAGTAACTAATGGAATTGTTGAAGGAAGATTAACTTCTACAGGTTTTGGTGAAACTAAACCTATCGATAGCAACAAGACTAAAGCTGGTAAAGCTAACAACAGAAGAGTTGAAGTAAACTTAGTGAAGTAATATTCACCATAATATTTTCTAAAAACGTCTCGATATTTCGAGACGTTTTTTTTATTTTTATAAAATGGTAGATCCCTCATTTCTTGAAAAGATTGCAAAAACAGTGATTCACAATTACAGTGATTCATTATCAAGTACTATTATTGTTCTGCCCAACAAGAGAGCAAAAGTCTTTTTGATTGATGCGTTAAAGAAACAAATAAATACGCCGGTTTTCTTACCCGAGATAGTAAGTATTGAGGATCTTGTTCAAAAAATATCGGGCCTCCGTCTTGTCGATCCAATTGAATTAATTTTCGAATTTTATGAAGTATATCTGAAATTAACCAAAAATTCAGAAGCACAATCGTTCGAAGTATTTGCCAATTGGGGAAAAACACTCCTCCAAGATTTTAATGAAATAGATCGATATTTATTAGACCCAACTAAGATACTTACCTATCTAGATAACATAAAGGAAATAGAACATTGGTCTTTGAATGCTGAAGCGAGAACAGAGCTTATTGCAAAACATCTAGAATTTTGGAAATTATTGCCCAATTATTATTCCTCTTTATACAATTATTTATTAGAAGAAAAGAAGGGATACCAGGATGATATATCGCGAAGCGGTCCTCAGAATTGAGCAAGATCGGGACTTGTACAGTAACGAGAATATTGTGTTTGCGGGATTTAATGCGCTGAATGCAGCAGAAGAAATCATTATTCAACATCTTTTAGCTTCAAAACAGGCGAAAATCTATTGGGATATTGATGAATCCTTGCTGCAAGACGCTTCACATGATGCCGGATTATTTATCAGAAAATACAAAAACAATTGGAAATACTATAAAAGCAACCCATTTGAATGGGTAAGCGATGATTTTTCGAAATCAAAAAAAATCAACATTATTGGTACTCCAAAATCGGTGGGGCAAGCCAAGATCACCGCAAGTGTGATTGAGAAGATTAATCTTGACAAGCCCTTAAATGACTTAAGTGAAGTAGTCATAATTCTTGCAGAAGAGAATTTATTAGCTCCATTACTATATTCCCTGCCAGATAGTGTCCAAAGCTTAAATGTCACTATGGGCTATTCGAGTAAAAACAACCCAGCACAAATTCTTGTAGAGAAGTTATTTCGAATGCACATCAACGCAATAAATCGCAAAGGCAGTAGTTACGTTTTCTACTTTAAAGATGTGTTGGATGTATTAAATCATCCGCTGATTGAACCTTATGTTGATGGTAAGAATCTGGTTAGGACTATTAATACGTACAACTATTCTTTTATTTCTCATGATAAGTTATTTGAATTGCAAAAAGTTCGAACAGAAGTATTCAATCTAATATTTGAAAAATGGGAAGGCGACGTTAATGGTGCTTTAAACAAAATAGTTCGGCTTCTGCAAGAGATCAAAGAGGGATTTAATAGTGATAATGAGGAAGAAAAAATTGCGAAGACATTCTTGTACTCCATATTCAAAACAATAAATAAGTTGATTACTTATTCGAGTCAATATCAACATATGAATTCCTTGCCTGTTCTTTTTTCTGTCTACAAGCAAATTATAGATTTAGCAGAGGTTTCCTTTGAAGGCAAACCTTTGAATGGACTTCAGGTAATGGGTATTTTAGAAAGTCGTGTATTAGATTTTGAAACGGTAATCATTACTTTTATGAATGAAGGGAAGTTTCCTGCCGGGAAATCTAATAATTCTTTCATTCCATATGACGTCAAAAAAGAATATGGATTGCCTACATTTAAAGAAAAAGACGCAATCTATTCCTATCATTTTTATCACATTTTGCAAAGAGCGAAGAACATATTTTTGATTTATAATACAGAAAGCGAAGGGTTGGATGCGGGCGAAAAAAGTAGGTTAATTACTCAACTAGAAATAGAAAAGCGACCAAATCATATTTTGACTCATGAAATTTATACTGCAATTTTACCAGAAGTTGCCTATCAAACAAAGGTGATAGCAAAATCGGCATCTGTAATGGCTCGGTTAAATGAGATAGCAACTAAAGGTTTTTCGCCTTCATCTCTGACCAGTTACATCAGAAATCCAATTGATTTCTACTTTCAAAAGATCTTACGTATCAGAGAAGTAGAAGAAGTAGAAGAAAGTATTGCAGTCAACACGCTCGGAACCATTATACACGAAACCCTAAAAACATTGTATAAACCATATGAAGGTAAATTTTTAAGTGAGTTTATTCTGCAATCCTTTTTGAAAGAAAGTGATGATGAAGTATTGAGGCAGTTCAAATTAATATACAAAGAGGGCGAAATAAAAAAAGGGCGTAATTTATTGGCTTTCGAAGTGGCAAAGCGCCATGTCCAAAATTTTGTTCGACATGAACTGGAAGACATTAAGGATGGAATTGCAATTAAGATTCTTGCTATTGAAAAAACATATGAACGTCTACTTGAACATCCAGATTTACCTAGTCCAATATTAATCAAAGGGAATGTAGATCGCATCGATGAACGCGATGGCGTTATTAGAATTATTGACTATAAAACAGGCAAAGTAGAAAAAAGCAATGTAAAATTAAAAGCGTGGGATGGACTCACGCTTGAACTTAAAAACGATAAAATAATTCAAATTCTATCTTATGCCTATATGTTTTTTGAAGAGGCAAATGGCAAGGAAATCGAAGCAGGGATTATTTCTTTCAAGAACTTAAAATCAGGTTTCTTACCGTTTACTTTCAAGGGAGAAAATGATGAAAGTTCAACAATTAATGCCGAAACAATCAGTAACTTTATCAATGAAATCGTAATACTACTGAAGGAAATTTTCAACACTGAAATTCCTTTTGAGGAGAAGCTACAATAGAAAAATTTAAATTTTCTTGATAAAATCAATAATTGCTGTCAAAGTTTCTGCTTTATTTTCAATATGACTCATATGCCCATCCGGAAAAGAAAGTAACTGTACATCCGTATTTTCGATTTGATTTACATTTTCTGCATAGTTTAAAACGCCATCTTTCTTGCCGAGAATCAATATTTTTGGAAATGCAGTCACGTGCAATAGAACTTCACGGTCCTTTCTCATTTTCATGCCTTCCAATGCAGCGATTATTCCTTGTAAAGGGGTTTTTAGTGCTTCAAGTTTAACTTTTTCAATTTCGTCTACTAATTTTGTTCGATTTTCTTCGCTAAACAAATTAGCAATAGAAAGGCGAACGAATGAAGTGTAATCTTTTTTTACCGCTTTGACGGCCCGGTCTCTGTTTGTTTTTCGGTCCTGACTATCAGCTCTTGAAGTTGAATTCATCAAAACTAGACCTTTTACATATTCCGGGAATAACTCTGCAAAAGCCAAAGCTACGTAGCCGCCCATAGAATGTCCAATAAAAACAGCTTTCCTAATTTTCAATTCCACTAAAACAGCATGAATCATATCAGCCTGATCTTCCATAGAGTGAACATAACCCAAACATTCTGTTGCGCCATGCCCTAGCAAATCAATCGTAATGACACGGTTCCTTTTTGATAATTCAGGAATAAAATTATTCCACATCGATTGGTTTTCCAAAAAACCATGTAACAAAACAACAGCGGCTCCTTTGCCGTTGTCAGCATAAGTAACCGCTGTGTTTTTATAAAATAGTACTTTCAACAATTAGTATTTTGGTGAAACAAATTAGAGACCTATTTTTAAATTGATAATTTTGGCTAGGAATTCATCAAACTTTCAATTTCATCCACTTCGATAGGAATATTTTTCATCAAATTAAGTGGCTCGCCTTTTTCTTGTACAACAACATTATCTTCCAATCGAATTCCAAATCCTTCTGCAGGGATATAGATTCCCGGTTCAACAGTAAAAACCATATTGGCTTTCATTGGTTCGTGCAATAGGCCATAATCATGAGTATCTAAGCCCAAATGATGCGAAGTGCCGTGCATAAAGTATTTTTTGTACGCTGGCCAATCCGGATTTTCATTTGCCACATCTGCTTTGTCAATTAATCCTAGTCCTAGTAATTCAGACGTCATCAATTTTCCGACTTCTACATGATATTGCTTCCACAGTGTTCCTGGCGTCAGCATTTGTGTTGCTTCATTTTTTACGCGTAGAACAGCATTGTAAACTGCTTTTTGACGATCTGTATATTTTCCAGAAACAGGTATTGTTCTCGACAAATCGCTAGAATAATTGGCATACTCTGCTGCTACATCTAGCAAAATCAAATCGCCAGCTTTGCATTGTTGGTTGTTTTCAATATAGTGCAGCACATTGGCGTTATTCCCAGACGCAATAATTGGGGTGTAGGCAAATCCTTTGGAGCGATTTCGAATGAATTCGTGAATCAGCTCCGCTTCAATTTCGTATTCAGTAACGTTTGGCTTTACAAATGGCAATAAACGTCTAAAACCTAATTCTGTGATGTTACAAGCGTTTTGAATCAAATCTAATTCTTCACTTTCTTTCACAGAACGCAAACGCTGTAAAATCGGGTTGCTTTTTGCCACTTGATGAGCAGGATATTTTCCTTTCCACCATTTTACAAAACGATCTTCTCTAGTTTCCGTTTCTACTGCTGCGCGGTAATGTTCATTCGTATTAATATACATCGTGTCAGAATAAGTCATCATTTCATTGAGAATTTTATGAAAATCTTGCAACCAATAAACAGTTCGAATTCCAGACACTTCAAAAGCACGCTCTTTGGTGAGTTTTTCTCCTTCCCAAATTGCAATGTGTTCGCTGGTTTCTTTCAAAAACAGGATTTCGCGTTGGTGCTCATAAGGAGCGTCTGGAAAAAGCAACAGCACGCTTTCTTCTTGATCGACACCAGATAAATAGAAAATGTCACGATGTTGCGCAAATGGCAAGCTGCTGTCTGCAGATACTGGATAAATGTCATTCGAATTAAAAATCGCGACACTATTCGGCTTCATGTGTGCAGTAAATTTTGCGCGGTTTTTTATAAATAAGTTTCGGTCAATTTGGTGGTATTTCATAAGATTAATTTTGAGTTTGAATACGAATCAAAATTAAGGAAACTATTTTCTTATCAACCAGCCAAATGGCATTAATTTATATTCTTGCGAATGCGGCTCATATGTCTGGAAGAAATCCCTAAGAAAGATGCCAAATAGTGCAAAGGCACCTGTTTGATTAGGTGAGGTTCTGTCAAAATGAGTTTGTTATAACGTTCTTCGGGAGTTAGTGTAAGCAAATCGATGCGGTAATCATCTATCAAGCAAATTTGTTTTTCAATTAAGTTGTAGTAGAATTGTCGAAAAACCTCGTTTTTTTCTTTTAATTCTTCAAAAGTTTTTAAGTCTAAAACCCACAATTTGCAATCGAAAATAGCCTTTATGCTTTTTCTTGATGGAGTTTGAAATAGGAAACTAAATAAAGAAGATGTAAAAGTGTTTCTCAGTGCCAAGTAGGTTGTCTTCTCTTGGTCGTCAACATTGATACTGTGTTGCAAGATGCCACTTTCTAAATAGCAGAAATAGGGACAGATTTGATCTTCTTTGACCAGAAATTGATTCTTCTTCAGTTCATGTAATGCAAAGCTTGATTCAAATTGTTTCCGCGCTTCAACGTCTATTGCAGTTACTGTGATAGATTGTATATAATTTGAAAAGTCGCTCGGAAGCTTTTTTGATTGCATAAAGCATAAAGTTTTGACAAAAGTAAGAGAATTGAAATGCCATTGAATTGATCATTGGACAGTTTTGGCGGATTTAAGTAACTCAGTGCAAAAATGTGTTTAAGTGGAAATCATTAAAGTGCCCATAAATCCTAATGTTGACAAGAATTCAAGTTGATTTCAGATAAACATTTTAAAATCATTATAAATTACATCGAAAAGGTTGTAGTTAAAAGCAAATAGCGCTATTTTTGTGTGCTTTTTATAACAAATTTCACATCTTATGGCAAAATCTGCATTAATGAAGTCATCGCTGGCAAAGAAGTATTGGATGGCCTTAACGGGCTTGTTTTTATGCTTGTTTTTGAGCGGTCACTTGGCGGGGAACCTTCAGTTATTGGTTCCTAACAATGCGTTGAATTTTAATAAATACGCATTATTTATGACCTCTAATCCAGCGGTTAAAATTCTTTCGTACTTAACGTACATTTCAATTCTTTTCCATGCTATTGATGGGATTATGTTGGCTTTCAAAATAAAGCGGCGCGTCCTATTGGCTATGCAAAAAACAATCCGTCAGCGAATAGTCCTTGGGCTTCTAGAAATATGGCGGTATTAGGTACTGTTATCTTAGTTTTTATCGTAACACACATGGTTAGTTTTTGGGCCAGAATGCATTTTGATGAAAAAATGCCGCTACAAACAATGACTATTACCGCTCAAGGTCAATCACAAGAGTTTTACCTTACAACAGATGGAGGTTATTTGCCTAAAACGCAAGTCGATCAAAAAATGATTGTGATTAAAGACCGCACAGATTTTTATGATGCTGGCGCCAATGTCAAAATTAAAGAAGGATACAAAGATTTGTACAAAATTACGATTGAGTTCTTTAAGGAGCCGCAATATGGCTTGTTATATACGTTACTGTATGTTTTGTCAATGATTGTTTTATCATTTCATTTATTACATGGTTTCAGTAGTGCCTTCCAATCCATTGGGTTCAACAATCCAAAATATACTCCAATTATCAAAGCATTCGGAAAAGGGTTCGCGATAGTGGTTCCTTTGTTGTTTGCTATTATTCCAATTTACATTCATTTTTTTCTAAAAGCTTAACATTATGGCGTTAGATTCAAAAATACCTGAAGGTTTCATTTCAGACAAATGGACCAATCACAAAAATCATTTAAAATTAGTTGCTCCGAATAACAGACCAAAAATCGACATTATTGTTGTTGGAACTGGTTTGGCTGGAGCGTCCGCAGCGGCATCTTTTGCTGAAATGGGCTATAATGTCAAAGCATTTTGCTATCAAGATTCACCAAGAAGAGCGCACTCGATTGCAGCTCAAGGCGGAATTAATGCAGCCAAGAATTATCAAAACGACGGAGATAGTATTTACAGATTGTTCTACGATACCATCAAAGGTGGAGATTATAGAGCGCGAGAAGCAAACGTGCACCGATTAGCGGAAGTGTCAGGAAATATCATAGACCAATGTGTGGCTCAAGGAGTTCCATTTGCTCGTGAATACGGAGGTTTATTAGACAATCGTTCTTTTGGAGGAACACAAGTACAAAGAACCTTTTATGCAGCAGGTCAAACAGGACAGCAGCTTTTGTTAGGGGCTTATTCTGCTATATCGCGCCAAATAGGCTTAGGTCGCGTTCAAATGTTTAACCGTCATGAAATGCTTGATTTAGTTAAAGTTGACGGAAAGGCACGTGGAATTATCGCTCGTAATTTGGTTACAGGTGAATTAGAAAGACATTCGGCACATGCCGTTGTAATCGCGTCAGGAGGTTATGGAAATGTTTATTTCCTTTCTACAAATGCGATGGGAAGCAACGTAACAGCTGGTTGGAAAGTGCATAAAAAAGGAGCTTTGTTCGCAAATCCGTGTTTTGTACAAATTCATCCAACATGTATTCCTGTTCATGGTGTCAATCAATCAAAATTAACGTTGATGTCAGAATCTTTGAGAAACTCAGGACGAATTTGGGTTCCTAAGAAAAAAGAAGATGCTGAAGCGATTAGAGCAGGTCAATTGAAACCTACGCAAATTGCAGAGGACGATAGAGATTATTTCTTAGAGAGAAGATATCCTGCTTTTGGCAATTTGGTTCCAAGAGATGTGGCCTCAAGAGCGGCAAAAGAGCGTTGTGATGAAGGTCACGGAATTGAAGCCAACGCAACAAATGAAGGGGTTTATCTAGATTTCTCAACTGAAATTCAAAGTAAAGGAAAGCAAGCGGCTTATGCAAAAGGGAATCACAATCCTTCCGCCGAAGAAATTACAGCTTTAGGTAAGCAATGGTTGGAAGAAAAGTATGGTAATTTATTTGGTGTATCAAAAAATTACAGACGAAAACCCATATGAAACACCAATGAAAATTTATCCAGCAGTGCATTACACTATGGGAGGCGTTTGGGTTGATTATAATCTACAATCTACAATTCCTGGATGTTTCGTAGCTGGAGAAGCCAATTTCTCTGACCACGGAGCAAATCGTTTGGGAGCATCAGCATTGATGCAAGGTTTGGCAGATGGTTATTTTGTATTGCCTTATACCGTTTCTAATTATTTGGCGGATGAAATTCGTACAGGGAAAATTTCTACAGAAAGCCCTGAATTTGTCGAAGCAGAAAATAGTGTTCGAGCATCGATAGAAAAGTTCCTCAACAATAATGGGACAAAATCTGTAGATCATTTCCACAAAAGATTAGGTTTGATTATGTGGAATAAGGTTGGAATGGCGAGAAACGAAAGCGGTTTGAAGCAAGCAATCGAAGAAATTGCTGCGTTGAAAGAAGAATTTTATAAAGAGGTAAAAGTTCCTGGTTCAGCAGACGAATTAAATCCAGAGTTGGAAAAAGCACTTAGAGTGGCAGATTTCATTGATTTAGGTCAATTGATGGCAATGGATGCTTTGCAGCGCAACGAATCCTGCGGAGGACATTTCCGCGAAGAATATCAAGATGCTGAAGGTGAAACTTTGCGCGATGATACTAACTTCTCTTTTGTAGGTGCTTGGGAATATCAAGGTGATGATATTAGCAAAGAAAAGCTAAACAAAGAAGAATTGAAATACGAGTTTATCAAAATTGCAGCTAGAAATTATAAATAAGATACAGTATGTCTACAGCAAAAAACATCAATATATCCCTTAAAATTTGGCGACAAAGAAACGCTCAAGCTAAAGGAAGCATGGAAACGTATCAATTAGATAATGTTTCTACCGCTAGTTCATTTTTAGAAATGCTAGATCAATTGAACGAGCAATTAATTAATGATCAAAAAGAGCCCGTTGCATTCGATCACGACTGTCGTGAGGGAATTTGTGGCATGTGCTCACTTTATATCAATGGTCGAGCTCATGGACCAGATACCGGGACAACTACCTGTCAGTTGCACATGCGCAAGTTTAAAGATGGAGACACAATCTACATTGAACCGTGGAGATCAAAAGCATTTCCAGTTGTAAAAGATTTGGTTGTTGACAGAAGCGCATTTGACCGTATTCAACAAGCTGGTGGATTTGTTTCTGTGAACACCTCTGGAAACACGATTGACGCCAATGCGACTCCAATTCCAAAAGCGGATGCCGACAAGGCTTTTGAAGCCGCTGCTTGCATAGGTTGCGGTGCCTGCGTTGCTACTTGCAAAAATGGTTCTGCTATGCTTTTTGTAGGAGCTAAAGTTTCTCAATATGCTTTGTTGCCTCAAGGAAAAGTAGAAGCTTCTCAGCGTGTTTTAAACATGGTGCGTCAAATGGATGAAGAAGGATTTGGAAATTGCACGAATACAGGAGCTTGTGAGGTAGAATGTCCAAAAGGAATTTCATTAGAAAACATTGCTCGAATGAATAGAGAGTATTTAAAAGCTAGTGTTTTATAGATTAATAATAAGTATTAAACCTGAAAACGCATCTATAGTACTAGATGCGTTTTTGTTTAATGTAGTAAAATCTTAATATTCTTTTATTTTGAGAAGCCATTATATTTATTGCTTTTAAATAAGTTATATTTGAACGAGCTATTGAATTATCACTTTTTAAGAAATAGGACAGTATCTTCTTGAATTTAATATTTAATGTACAAAAATTATCCCATGAAACTAAAAATTCTCTTATCTATTTTGTTAATTCAATTGTTTCAATTGAATATTAATGCTCAAGAAAAGCAAGGCCCAACTTCGATTAATAGGGCGACAAAGATGACTATAGTTCCTAGTTTAGCTTCGAGATCGTCGCTAATTCCGGCACAAGAAAATTTAGGCGAAGCTAAGGACAAGAAGTCGGGAAAAAATATTGTCGTCTACGGAAAGGGATTGCCAAATGGTGATGACCCATTGATTGCAAGAAATAAATCTACCAATAAGATTAACGGTAGAACGCCATCAATTGTATTTGATGGCGCCTCCTCTAATTCACAACCAACAGATCCTGCTGGGGCAGTTGGACCGAATCATTATGTTCTCGTTTTCAATACCGGCTTTAGAATTTTCGATAAATTAGGAAATCCTTTAACTGGACAATTGGATACCAGTAATATTTTTCCTTCCTCAGGATGTTGTGATTTAACATGTACATATGACACGCAAGCTCAGCGGTTTATTATGACTTTCTTGGGAAATGGCGTTCAAGTAGCAGTAAGTCAGACATCTGACCCGTTGAATGATGGCTGGAATGTTTATGATTTCCCAATGAACACAGATTATCAAAAATTATCTGTTTGGAGTGATGGCTATTATTTGACTGCAAATAAAGATTCTGGACAAGCAGATACCTCGGAAGTGGTTTACGCTTTAGAAAGAACAAAAATGTTGTCTGGCGATCCCTCGGCACAAATCATTGGATTTCCTTTGCCGGGTATTGTTACAAGTGGTTTTTATAGCCCACAGGCATTCAATGTAACAAGCTCAAATTTTCCTGCGGCAGGGAATGTGCCTATTGTTTATATGCAAGATGATGCTTGGGGCGGAGTATCGGAAGATCATTTGAAATTGTGGACAATCAATGTGAATTGGACTGTTCCTGCGAATTCTAATATTTCTACGGGGCAAACTTTAGTTACGACACCTTTTACTTCAGTTTTTGATGGCGGTAGTTTCGTGAACCTTCCTCAGCCTTCGGGAGGAGCCTTGATAGATGCTTTACAAGCAACAATTATGAATCAGGTGCAGTTCCGAAAATTCCCTTCTCATAATGCCGCAGTTCTAAATTTTGTTGTTGATATAGACGGTACTGCTGCGAAGTTAGCGGCAGTTAGATGGTATGAACTTCGTCAAGATGGTGACGGTTTGCCTTGGTCGATTTATCAAGAAGGTACTTATAGTGCCCCGAATCAAAGGCATGCTTGGATGGCTAGTATGGGAATAGATGTTCAAGGAAACATTGCGATGGGATATACAGGAATGGGAGGGCTTAATAACCAAGTTGTAAGCACGTATTATACTGGGAGATATGCCAATGACCCACTTGGATCAATGACAATTACAGAGACTCTAATTGCAAATGGTAATGCAAACATCCCAGGAACCCGTTACGGAGACTATGGTCAAATGTCAATTGACCCGTCTGATGATAAATCTTTTTGGTTTGTTG
Organism: Flavobacterium sp.; assembly: GCA_016714905.1. Lineage (GTDB taxonomy): Bacteria > Bacteroidota > Bacteroidia > Flavobacteriales > Flavobacteriaceae > Flavobacterium. Next base: position 178,211 of record JADKBW010000001.1, on the reverse strand, counting down.
GTGAATATATGAATTCGGGAAGGAAAGATGTAGTGGGAGTATTAAAATTGCGCCTGACTTTAATAATGATATTGGGATAGTGAATATTACGAATCCTAATGATGGAACATTGTCAAACAATGAGGCTATAACTGTTTCAATATTTAACTATGGTCAAAATGTAGCATCCAATTTTCCTGTTTCATACCAAATTGATGGGGGAAGCATAATTACTGAGATTTTTACAGGGAGTATTGCATCTGGTGCAAGTGCGCAATTTACTTTTACCGCTACTGCTAATTTATCCACAGTTGGACAGACCTACATCATTACTTCTAATACGTCACTTTCTTTAGATGAGGACACATCCAATGACTCATTTACTAAGAATGTAATTCATCTCGATCCAAGAGACCTCGGAGTTAGCGCAGTTATCGCTCCTGTTTCTGGAACAGGTTTATCCGCAAGTGAAAGTATTACCGTAGTAGTCAACAATTATGGGGGACAAGCACAATCTAACTTTCCGATTTCCTATAACTTAAATGGAACAATTGTAAATGAAATTTACACAGGTATTTTAGGCCCAAATAGTAATGCCAATTATACGTTTACTCAAACTGGAGATTTTACTGCCATCGGGAATTATCAGCTAACTTGCTATACTACTTTAAGCGCTGATAGTAACGCTGCAAATGATAGCGTAACGGTAAATATTATCAAAAGCAATTGTCAAGCGAGTGCAAATTGTACTTTAGGGGATGGTTTTAGGTTATTTCAATTGGGAACAATAAATAACGTATCGGGCTGTGGATCGAATGGCTATAGTGACTTTACAAATTTATCGACCATTCTTAATCAAGGAAGCACCAATGATTTAACAATGAGCACAGGATATGGAGACCAGATTTTTACTGTATGGATAGATTTTAATGATGACTTTGTATTTTCTAATGATGAAAAAGTGGTAAATAACTATGAAATTGCCAGCGGACAAGGATCTGGTAGCTATACTGAAACTACAAGTTTGTCAATTCCTTTAACAGCAGCACTCGGCGAACATCTAATGAGGGCTAAATCTAATTGGAATAATTTGGTTCCAGATGATTCTTGTGCCGACACAACTTATGGAGAGACTGAAGATTATAGTGTTACGATAATTAGTCCAGCTTTGGGCACAGAGGATATTTCATTAAGTAACTCACAATTGAATATTATTAATTTGAAAAATAACTTATTTGAGATCTCTCTCGAACATGCCGAATTCAACGAACCTTTAACTCTTACCGTATATAATATCACAGGACAAAGATTAGTGTATCATAGAGTGGAAAAAAGTAATGGCAAGTATTCTTATGGCTTAGATCTTAGTTACGCCTCTGCAGGAGTTTATCTAGTTAGATTAGGAAACGAGCAATTTGGGAAAGTAAAGAAGATTATTGTTCAATAGTAGTGAAGTAAAGGAGAAGGCAAGGAAGTTTTTATCTGTATTTAAATGTAGTTTAAGAATTTTTATCATACGGAAAAATGAAAATAGCCGTAATTCAATCAAATCTCTCATGGGAAGAGCCTAATACTAATAGGGCTCTTTTTTACAAGAAAATCACTGAAGTAAAAGGAGAAGTCGATTTGATTGTTCTTCCCGAAATGTTTACTTCAGGTTTTACAATGAATCCCAATCAAGTAGCAGAACCAATGAATGGCGAATCCGTTGTCTGGTTGAAAGACATAGCCAAACAGCGAAATTGTGCTATTACTGGAAGTGTTGTAATTGAAGAAAATGGCGATTACTTTAACCGATTGCTTTTTGTTTTCCCTACAGGAGAAATAGAAATCTATGATAAAAAGCATCTGTTTTCCCTAGCTGGAGAAGATAAAAAGTATAAAGCAGGTAAAAGTAAAATCATTGTAGACTATCGAGGATTTCGGATCTGCCCTTTAATTTGCTATGATTTGCGTTTTCCGGTTTTTTCTAGAAATGTAGAGGATTACGATATACTTCTCTATGTTGCCAACTGGCCAGAAACTAGGATTAATGCTTGGGATATCCTGCTAAGAGCTCGGGCAATTGAGAATCAGTGCTTTACGATTGGCGTGAATAGAATTGGAGAGGACCACAATCAACTTTCATATAACGGTCATTCTCAGGCAATCGATTTTTTAGGTAATTATCTTCTAGAACCACAAGAAAAGGAAGGAGTGTTTATCTTTGAATTAGACAAAAATCAGATGATTTCTTCCAGGAAAAGCCTTGGCTTTTTGAGTGATAAGGATGCCTTTACTCTTTTAGAATAAAGGTTTGCTGAACATCCCAGTTGGCTCGAACATCTATATCCGTTGGAAAATATACAACTCTTTCGGGTTGCTTTTTGTTTATATAACTCCCTGAATCCCATATCTTATTTCTATTGTCGTCATAAATTAGACGTAAGGTATAAGTCGGGTTCTATTAAATTAAATTCGATAGCAGTAGAATTTGTAGATTTAGGAGCAGATTTCCGTAGTCAGAGTTGCTCTTGGTTTCGCAATCGAAGTTGAGGATTTTTGAAGTTGTTTGTCCGATAAAGTCAAAGATAGCATCCGCAGGAACAGTGAGAGTATACTTCTCTAAAGGTTCTTTTTTAAAAATCAATTTTAACGATAGATTTAACTCGTCATATTCTATTTTGAAGGGAACCGCAGTCGAATCTTTTTTAATCAACTTGAACTTCGTCTCATTGATTTTTGAAAGCGGTAAATTTGTTCGCAACATAAAATCCTCATTTAGTGGAAGTATTTTGCTTGAAATAGCAGAAATACTCAAACTATCGTGTTTTTGGGCTTTTATTTTAAAGGTAAAATCTTTGGTATAATCAATCGTCGAGCAGGTCAAATGTAAAGAATCGACTGCAGATTTTTCTATTTTAAAGGGCTTAAACCAGATTTGTAAGGAATCTTTTTTAGGAATTTTTGTAATCATAGAAGGAATTTCTTCTTGACCTCTTTTTAAAGTTAGTTTAGAGTTTGTGATGTCTCCTTCATATCCTACGATTGCTGAACAGTCAGATGACTGAATAGGTTTATAGAACTTGGTCTTGTTCGCTTCCTTAAATAGCTTGATTTCAAATAAGGAATCATTCGGAATTGTTATGTAGTTCTTTATAAAACCAATTTTCTCAATTTTTGGATCAAATCGATAATTAGATGACTTGTCTTCTAAAGCAATTATGAAATATTTACCGGCTTTGATATTTTCTATTTTAAAAGAGGAATCTTTTTCGAGAGAAGACGCAATGTAGTTAGGGTTGTTATTATAAACAGCAGAGTCTGTGAATTTTTCGTTCATTTCATATAGCATAACGGTCGCAGATGAACTCGGTTTTTTTTCTATTGCATCCTTAATTGTCCCTTGAATCGATAGTGAATCTATAAATTTTCCAGTAGAAAAAATATATTTAAATTGTGGATAAGGGTTTCCTTCGTTATTATCCTCAATAGATTGCCCAAAATTTAAACTATAAGTTGTATTGGTTCGCAGTGAGTCTAGGAAATTAATAGTAATTGATTTACTTGCAGTTAATGGTAAAATCTGAGGTTTTTTTGATAAAGGGGGTGAAATAATTAACTGCTTATCGACATTTTTTAGTTTGACGTATTCGTCGAAAGTAAGTTTTATAGATTTACTAGAGAATTCCGTGCTGAAGTTTCGTGGGAAACTTATGGTAAGTACAGGAGGAATCGTATCCTTTGACCCGCCAGTTATTGACCCTCTTTTAGCGCATCCAACGATTGATATAAGAAGAAAAGAATAAATGAAGATTTGTATTTTTTTCAATTTCGATTTTTTGAGAAGACAAAATAACAATTATATTTTATGGAATTGAAATAATTGCAATAATTAATTAGGATGCTTCTGTGGTTGCTATTTTGAATATTGCTTGCTAAATCACATTAAAACAAGGAGTTAAATTAAAATAAGTAGTAGTTTACACTAATTATTAATGTGACATAGCCATGCAATATATACTTATTTTCGCTCCAGGTATCTTTAAAAGTGCTTTTCCACATGCCTCAAGTGTAGAGCCAGTAGTTAGTACATCGTCAATAAGCAAATAGTGTTTGTTGTAATCTTTCGAGTCATATAGGACGTCAAAAATTTCGTTGTTATTGACTTCAATCCTGTTTAATAGGTTCTTTCTCGTTTGCGTCTTGGAGTATTTTGTTCGAATAAGTAAGTGCTCATTGTATGATCGCTTCAAATGGAAGGACAATGATTTTCCAAAAGTAGTTACTTGATTATATCCTCTCTCTTTCAGTTTCTTTTTATGAATTGGAACGGGGATAATTTCGTCAATATCGCTCAGTATTTCAAGACTGCTTAAATCAGCTGCACAACAATCAGCGAAAGCGGATCCAATTTCCTCATGTCCTCTATATTTTAAATTATGAATCAACTGTTGCACAATTCCTTTCTTATGAAAGTAAACAAATGTTGCGGCAAATTCTATTGGTATTTTTCCGTAGAATTTTTTAAAAGCTTCGTTGTTTGGATTTTGATGATGAAGAGTAAAGGGAATTTCATGTCGACAGCGAGTGCAAATGACACTTTCGTTGGAAATTAAAAGAGCACTACATCCAAAGCAAACTTTTGGATAGAATAGATTTAATACGTTTTCGAGCATCTGTATGGCGTTTATGGTTTATTATTATAAAAATGTTCTTCACTAATTTAGAAAAATCAATTGTTTTTTGCAATAAATTTTATCCAAAGGTACATTTGTGTTATTCACCTATATCAATTTCTTTTTCTTGAGGCTAAGTGAAAAAAGAAAAGGTAAAAAAGAAAAAAAGAAAAGAGATTACAAACCATAACTGCCAAAAAACCTCCGCCATAAGAAAATAGAATTGAAAACAATAGCAAAAAGGTATTTACAATAATGGATTTTACCAGTGAATAGAATCTTAACTCATCAAGTTTATCGGATTCGTTTTTTTCTTTAGAGAAAACGACAAGACTCAAACCAAAAATAAGAAATAAGAGTATTAATTCATCGGCAAAATTGGTCTGAAATGATGTAAAAAACTTTGTTTCCATAAATACCGAGCAAATAGCAAAAACAGGGATTATTATGCTAAAATCAAAAACAGGTAGAATACGGCAAGTACTATTCCAACACTTGCTAAAAAGTCCCAAATAATTTATAACGGTAGGGCAATAGGAAATTTTTCATTAAAGTATTTCTCTAAATTAATTTATCTTAATTCTTATAAATTGTTGGGTGCAATTATTCTTAGTAATTACACCCAACAGATTCATTTTCAACTAGTAATGGTAAGAAACTAATTTTCAGCGCTCGAGTATATCGGAAACGTCGTACTTGTTCCGTCAGTGAGCGTTACTTTTACCCCTACTAATCCAAATCTATGATTGGCAATGTAAGTGATTTTATCTACAACACCTGCACTTCTCAATCCTTGTCTGTTTGACTCAACCTGTATTGTCTTAATAAAATAAAAACCATATGGATAATCGTCAACACCCGTTTTACTTACAACTGTTCTCACCCTACCAGTTGAGCCAATCGGATAAGTATCTCCCACGTTTGAATTGTATTTAACCACGATACCAGCATCCGGACCAGTTAGACCTTTTATACCGTCTGTTGTTTGCTGTACTTTGAAATCTTGGACAGAAACATTATCACCTTCAATAGTTACTCCAGGGTAATTGGCAATCATATTTTTAAAAACAGAATTGGTCACAGTCGCCTGAGCAGTATAATTAGAAACGCCATTCACCAAACCCGTAACTTCAGCAGAAGCATTGCTCACGCCAGCAATTTCCTCGGAGCTCGATGTTACTGTAACTCCAACCTTACCCATTTCAGACTGTTCACCAGTCAATACATTTGAATCCTCCGTCTTATCTGAATCGCTACAAGACAAATTTAGCACCGCCAAATTCAAAAACAATAAAAGAATTAATAAATTTTTCATGACTTTTGTTTTAAAGTTTAAATTGATTAAAAATCCATATTAAAGTTACGTCATTTAAGTACTAAAAGCGAATTATTTTCCATTTATTTAGAAAATAATGGACTGTTTTTATAGACTTTGAAAGTGTCATACCTGTAGAATCGGTTTAAAGGCATTTCAAATAGGAAAGTATATAAGGGCGAGCTAGTTCTTATTCGATTTTTATAATGAATACAGAGCGTTATGGAGGTAAAATAGGAATAAATTTGACACGTAATTGGAAATCTCTTTCTGTTAAAAAAAGGTCAATTACGTATTTCTGTTTGTAGAACAGTCATTCAGACGATGACGACACCTTCATGCTTTTTTGTGTTTGTGACTAATAGATCGGAATAATTGAAAAGCCCACATTTTTAGGTTTAAACGGAATCACGTTTCAGAAGATTGCGCAAGTCATTTGCTCAATCAATACTGTGTAGACGTTTCAATTTGCTGAAGAAACAGAATTAAAAAAGAATACTAATCCGTTTGACATACGAATTTACATTCCTTAAAAGAAAATGGGAATCAATTCTTTAATCTTCAACAATTTTCTTTTATTTTACGTGGCTTTTTATATTTTTGCACCACTATGGCAAAACAAGAAGATTTATTTAAGAATGTAGTTTCGCACGCAAAGGAGTATGGATTTATTTTTCCGTCAAGCGAAATATACGATGGCTTGAGCGCAGTATATGACTATGCTCAAAACGGTGTTGAATTAAAGAAAAACATTAGAGAATATTGGTGGAAAGCCATGGTCCAAATGCATGAAAATATTGTGGGTTTAGACGCTGCTATCTTAATGCACCCGACGACTTGGAAGGCATCAGGTCACGTAGATGCTTTTAACGACCCTTTAATTGACAATAAAGATTCAAAGAAAAGATATCGCGCCGACGTTCTCATTGAGGATTATGCTGAGAAGTTAAATCAAAAGGCAGAAAAGGAAATTGAAAAAGCTAGTGCTCGTTTCGGAGATGCATTCAATAGAGAAGAATTTGTGTCAACCAATGCACGTGTTGTAGAATACCTCTCTCGAAAAAAAGAGATTCTAGAAAGAATGGCCAAATCGTTAGGTGATGAGAATCTCGAAGACGTTAAGGCGTTAATCGAAGAATTAGAGATTGCAGATCCAGAAACTGGTTCTAGAAACTGGACAGATGTAAAGCAGTTTAACCTAATGTTCGGCACTAAACTCGGAGCTTCAGCTGACAACGCAATGGATTTGTACCTGCGTCCAGAAACAGCACAGGGAATTTTCGTCAACTTCTTGAATGTTCAAAAATCAGGCAGAATGAAGATTCCATTCGGAATTGCTCAGACTGGAAAAGCCTTTAGAAATGAGATTGTAGCAAGACAATTTATTTTCCGAATGCGTGAGTTTGAACAAATGGAAATGCAGTTTTTTGTAAAGCCAGGCGAGGAAATGAAATGGTATGAGTACTGGAAAAAAACTCGACTAAACTGGCATTTGTCGCTTGGATTAGGAAAGGAGAATTACCGCTTTCACGACCATGAAAAATTAGCGCATTATGCCAATGCGGCAGCAGATATTGAGTTCAATTTCCCTTTTGGATTTAAAGAATTGGAGGGAATTCATTCAAGAACCGATTTTGATTTGAAGGCTCATGAACAGTTTTCTGGAAAGAAAATGCAATATTTTGATACGGAAACGAATACCAACTATACGCCATATGTAGTGGAAACATCTGTGGGATTAGACAGAATGTTCTTGGCTGTTTTTTCGAATTCATTGAAAGAAGAGACATTAGAGGATGGTTCTACAAGAACTGTGTTGCAATTACCTGCCGTTTTAGCGCCAACAAAAGCCGCAGTATTGCCGCTAGTTAAGAAAGACGGATTGCCTGAGGTAGCAAAGGGAATCATTGAAGATCTAAAATGGGATTTTAATGTAGCCTATGACGAAAAGGATGCAGTTGGAAGACGCTACCGAAGACAAGATGCTCTAGGAACACCATTTTGTATCACCGTAGACCACCAAACGCTCGAAGACCATACGGTAACCATTCGACATAGAGATTCAATGAAGCAAGATCGCGTAGCAATTTCAGACGTGAAGTCCATCATCGATCATGAAGTATCGATGAAAAATTGGTTAATGAAAACCAATTAGTTCAATTTTCATAAAATAGGTAAAGCTCGCTAATTAGCGGGCTTTTTATTTCTGTAATTTGAAGATTTACTTTTTTAACAACTGAAGCCATTGAAGAAGTGGAAGTTTTTCTTTTTCTTCAACTACTTCTATAGCGGCTATTTTGTGAGAAACCTTGGTTTTAGGATTTGATGGAAGTTTCTTCTTCTTTTCAAAAGTATCGGAATTAGTTTTCATGTATTGCTTGATTCTTTTGATCATATACCACGCGGACTTCTGAGTAATTCCAAGTTCATGGCCTAAAGCAACCGAGTTTATTTTTTTGTTTTGCGTCGAAACAATCCAGATGGCAACAAACCACTTTTGTAAATCAATTTTTGTGTTGTGTAATAAAGTTCCAGTCTTTACATTAAAGTACTTTCCAGAATTTCTGCATTTATAGGTGTTTTTTGAGCAATAGTATACTTTCGAATCCGAATCAAATGGACTGATTACAACTCCATTCCAACGTAAAGTTTCTAAATGGTCGATGCATTTTTGCTCAGTGCTAAAAGCTTCAACAAGTGCTTCTTTGTTTTCAAATTCGATTTGTAGCATAATCAAATATTATAGAACAAAAATAGTACTTTTTGTGTAAATAAATATATAATAATTTTTTTTATCAGAAATTGCTTAATAGATTTCTTCAGCCAGACTGCAGTTCAACGACGATTTTTTACCTTTAAACAAATAATGTTAACAATCGATGGAATTCTATTAACAAAACGTTTACGAATTGAGCAAAAGCAGTAAATTAGCAATCGATTTTAAATATTTAAGAGTTCTTATTTATTTGGAGTTTCCCCAACCTGCTCAAAAATTAAAAATTAAACCTACGTATGCTTGCTAAACCCAATTTAGTATAAGCTTACATGAGACATTCTTTCATCATTATTGACGATGAAACGGAAAGTATTCTAAAGACGTTGTCGGTTGCGGCTCGCTTTCAGAATTTGCATTTCGTTGGTTCGGCTAATTCCTATGAGGAAGGAGTGAATTTAATATTGGAGCATCAGCCCTCGTTGGTGTTTTTGGAAATCAATCCCACAAAGAAAGAAAGCAATCTGTCTTTGCAACTCATTAGCGAATTGTATCGTTATCTCGATGTTGTTCCAAAAATCATTGTAACGTCAAGCGATAAAAGCTTAGCCTATGATGCAATAAAGCATGGTGCTTTTGATTATCTCCCAAAGCCAGTCGATGCCAATGACATTAGAAAATTGGTTATGCTTTATGAAAAGTCTTTTCTTCGTTCAGCAGCAGTGGTTACTGTGGATGTTCCTAGGCCAATTGCGGAAAATCATATTGTAAATGTGCAAAGTGCGCCTTATGTTAGTGCACCAGACGAAGTGCAAGTAGTTTCAGAGAAGCCAGAAGCGATTCAAGAAGCTGAATCAGAAGACCAGTCAGAACTCGTGTCTGCGGTTATTAATGAAGAACAAAATCCGACAAGCGATTCTCAAGAAGCGATAGAAGCAACAAAAGCATTGCCGGTTCAAGTTGATGCCAACAAAGAAGAGAAACCTTTGATCATTTGCGTTAAATCTTACGGGGACTATCGTTTTATTGAAGCCAAAGACATTTGCTATTTGCAGGCGGACAATAACTCTACGGATATTCATTTATTCAATGGAGAAATGATTACTGCTTTTAAAACACTAAAACATTTCGAAAACGTCCTTTCCTTTCCTTTTATTCGAATTCATAACAGTTATATCGTCAATATTGATTATGTATCCAGAATTCATACCGGTAACTCGGTATGCTACATAAAGAATACTACAACTAAATTACCGTTCTCAAAATCCTATAAAGAAAACGTGGATGCGATTATCAATAGCATCACAAAAGGCAATTATTTAGAGATTTAGCCTAAATCGTCAAATTCATCCACACAGATTTGACAACTATTCACTATCAAACGAATGTCATTCACCATAAACGCCTGTAAACAATAGGTGTAACGAGACATGCTATATACTTTTACATCGTGAACTGTGAATAAGGTTCTCACAAAAACGAATTAAACAACAACATATAAAGTCTCAAATTATGAAAAAAACAATTTTAACATTCGGATTATTTTCGTTGATGATGGTATTGACATCGTTTACGAGCCCAGAGATTGGAGGACAAAGTGCTCCAAGAAACGTTAATGAAATTGGAGGACAAAGTGCTCCTAGAAATTTCAGCGAAATTGGAGGACAAAGTGCACCAAGAAACTTAAGTGAAATAGGAGGTCAAAGTGCTCCAAGAAATTCAAGAAATATTGGAGGACAAAGCGCACCAAGAAATTAGTTTAAGGCGCAAGAAGTAGAAAATCTTTTTTTATAATACAAGGCTATCATTTGTTAAATGATAGCCTTTTTTTTGGTATTTTTGATTTATTCAATTTAAGGATATTTGAGAAATATAAAATTCATATTAATTTTTTTCTTTCTTTTTGTAGCTTGTTCTAAATCAAGGAAAAATGTTGTCTGGACTTGACACAGATAGCACTGAGTTTATCTTACCCTATTAAAGACAAGACTGTTAATGGCGGCATGAGGTCAATAGCTATAAAAAAAAGGCTTTTGATTTAAAGAGAGCAGACAAGCAAGTCTACAACAACGAAGCAAAATTTAAGAAATTGGGAATAACTTCTATTCATGGAAAAGACGACATTAATTATAAAACGTCCACTAATCTGCTACTTGATCTTTCGATAAAAGCAAAGTGATACTTTTAATATTGGGGCTGAAAACACAATTTAGGTCGTTATTACACGATAATAATCAAAATGACAGTCTTATTTCTTACCTAAAGCCGAAAAGATTTGTATAAAGTATAAAGATAGAAGCTTAAACTTAGGTGAAATATATGTTGATAAGGCTTTTATCCAAATGTACGAGGCCGATTTTAATGGTAGTGAAATTTCAGCTTCAAAGCATTAAGTTTCTAGGGCAAAGCTCAAAACAAATTGAAAATTTATGATGCTTATAACTTAATTGGGATAAATTCTAATCAATTAAGAAATTATAATAGGGCAATTGAGTATCATAATAAGGCATTAAATTATCTAAAGGAAAATAATTTAAAGAACAAATACCATTTGGACGCAAGTTCATTAAATAATATTGGATACGTCTATCAGAATATTAATAAGCATAAAGAAGCTATAAAGAGTTTCAATCTTGCTTTAGCTGACAGGAATTTATATATTGACAATCCTAGTTTGTATGCAATGTTGATAGATAATTTAGCATATTCTCAATTTAAACTAGAGATTTTAGCCAGATTCAAAGTTGTTTTTACGAGTCGTTAAGAATTCAGAGATAGTCTCAAAATTGATTTGTCCGGAATTATTTTAAACAAGATCCACCTTTCTGAACTTTCTGCTGCAAAAGGCGATACGCTGGAATCTCAAAAATTTGCAAAAGAGGCCTTGCAGTTTTCTAGAGAAACTAACGTTTCCTCTGATATTTTGGCTTCCCTACAACAATTATCTTCAGTAGAGCATAAGAATGCTGCCAAGTATTCAAAAGAATATATAAAAATTAACGATAGCGTTCAACAAGAAGAACGCAAAGCCAAAGACAAATCGCCCGTATCGCCTTTGAAACAGACGAAATTATTCAAGAGAAAGACAAACTCGCGGAGCAAAACCGAAACCTACTGTACTTCTTTTTAGCTACTTTATTCGTAGGGCTATTGCTTTTTGTCATTCGAACGCAACGTGCTAAAAATCGGGAGTTATTGCTCAAGCAACAGCAACAAAAAGTCAATGAAGAAATTTACAATCTGATGATTACCCAGCAGGCAACCATTGAAGAAAACCGAGTTAAAGAAAAAAAACGCATCGCGCAAGAATTGCACGACGGGGTTTTAGGAAGATTGTTTGGTGCAAGACTCAATCTAGATAGTTTGAATCGTTTTAGCGATGATGAATCCGTTACCAGTCGTTTTAATTATTTGGCCGAGCTCAAAAATATTGAACAAGATATCCGTGAAATTTCGCATGACCTAAACCGAGAGAAATATGTGCTCATCAATAATTTTGTTGCGATTGTTAGTAATTTATTAGAAGAACAAGCCAACTCTTTTGAGGCAGATTTGACGTCTTCGCTAGACGAAAGCATACAATGGGATAAAGTGTCGAATGCCGTCAAAATCAACTTGTATCGTATCCTGCAAGAATCTTTGCAAAACATCAACAAATATGCAAATGCGCAACATATTGCTGTAGAGTTTAAAAAGGAAAACGACCAAATTATGTTTAAGATTACCGATGACGGAATTGGCTTTGATGTCAATACCAAGAAGAAAGGAATCGGTCTTCAAAACATGCAGTCGCGCGTGCAGGAATGTGACGGAACGTTTGAAATTAAGTCTAAAAAAGGAAAAGGAACGACCACCGTAGTTTTTGTTCCTATTGAAAAAAAGTTAGAAGAAGTGTAAAATGAATGCTGCCCTAAACATACTCATTGTCGAAGATCATCCTACCATGATTGAAGGATATAAGAGTATTTTGTCGGCACGGTACAAGTTGGATGAAGAAGTGATCATCACGACCGCCTTCAATTGCGAAATGGCTTATCAAAAAATTTCCGCTGCGATAGTTCCCTACGATATTGCTTTATTAGATATGATTATTCCACCTTTTGAAGCAATGAAATTGTATTCAGGAGATGATCTAGCCGTGCTGCTTCAGCAAAAGATGCCGCATTGCAAGATTATTATGTCGACTTCTCATACCGAAGCCTTCGTTTTATACAATTTGATTAAGAAAGTGAATCCTTCCGGTGTATTGGTCAAAAGCGATTACAATCCGGAAGAATTCTTGTTAGCGATTCAGAAAATTCTAGAAGGCGAAAAGTATTTTAGCGCCACCGCAAAATTAAGCATTAAAGAAGTTCATCAAGAAAATCAATATCTTGACTCTTATAACCGCCGGATCATTTCTTTGCTGGCAAAAGGCATTAAGACCAAAAACCTGCCGCAGCATCTAAACATTACAATTAGCGCAATCGACAAAAGAAAAGCACATATCAAAGAGGTGTTTGGGATTCAAAAAGGAACGGACGAGGACATTATTAGAGAAGCAAAGCACCGAGGGCTTATTTGATTTAACAATTGCTGCAGAAAATCTAGAACTTCAAACCCCAAAATTTATCGTATTTTTAAAGTCAATCAAATTAGGAGAAATGACTTTAAAATATTTATCTCGTCTAGCGCTAATACTGTTGATCTCTATTTTGAGTTGCACCAAATCACAGAAAGGCAGTCAAACAGGCACGGAAAAAGGACAGCATTAGTTATTACATCAATAAGGCTTCAGATATTAGAATTCCTTATAAGATAAGGCTGATGTATAACCAAAAAGCGCAAGAACTTTTGATTAGAGAAGACGATGATTCTCTAGTTATAGAACAGTTACATGTCGTAGCGCTAAATTTTCAAAAACTAAATAGTTTAGAAAATTTAAAAAAGCATTAATTATTGGGCTTCAAAAGAGTCAGGAACAGCGAAATGTTTATCAGGTTGCAACATCTTATTTATATTTGGGTAACTACTATAAAGAAATTAGATTAAATGATAGTGCATTTTACTTTTATTTAAAAGCTGAAAAGCAATTTTTGAGATCAAAAGGAGTAGGCAATTAGGAGTCTTATATCTAAATAAGTCATCTGTTCAAATTGATGTTTTTGATATATTCGGAGCAGAAAAATCTGCAATAAAATCGTTGAAGTATTGCAAAAAGAAAGTGATAAGTTGGGGGAGTATGATGCGTTGGTTAACTTGGGAATTGCTTCAAATTCCGCCGAGGATTATACTAAAATCAAACTATTATTATGATAAAGCTTTACAAGTAGTAGAGAATAATTCTTTTGCAGAACAGTATTTTCTAAAAAGAAATCTTATTAAATAACAAAGGGAATAATTATTTATACAATAGAGAATATGGAGAGGCAATAGAATTTTTTAAAAAGCTCTAAGAAACAAAAATATAAGGAAACAACATCCTAGATTATACTCAACTATTATTGATAATCTAGGTAAATGTAAATTGAAATCAACCCCAACAATGACGAATCGCTCAATTTGTTTTAGAATCTTTGAGGATAAAGGATAGCATGAAACTTCACTCTGGAATTGTTTCCATTAAGGATCACTTATCAAAATATTATTGGCATAAAGAAAACAAAAGTAAAATCGCTACTTTGCAAAAGATGCCTTACTATTATCAAGAAAAACAAAAGATTAATGATGTTTTACAGTCATTAAAACAAATGTCTGTTGTTGAAAGTGGAAAACTACCAATTGTATATGAAAGAATATATTAGTCTTTCTGACAGTTTATACAAAAGCACAGAATTGCTAGAAACAAGTTTGCAACAATCGCCTACGAAACCGAAGAAATTACCACCGAAAAAGACCGTGCCGTTCAACAAAAGTGGATATTCTTTGGTGTTGCGGTTATGGTTTTTATTATTGGAGGTTTGGTGATCCTATTACTTATACAAAGAGCTAAGCAAAAAGAGTTGCGTTTTCTTCAAGAACAGCAAAAAACCAACGAAGAAATCTATCAACTCATACAAAATCAGCAAACCAAAATAGATGAAGCACGACAAAAAGAAAAAAAACGCATTGCACAAGATTTGCACGATGGCATCATGAACCGCCTGTCTTCAACCCGTTTAAATTTGCATATTCTCAATGAAAATGCAACACCAGAAATCATTAAAAAATGTTTGCCTTTTATCGCTGGAATCCAAGATATTGAAAAAGAAATTCGAAACATATCGCATGATCTGAATAAAGACGCTATTTTCAACAAAGTGAGTTTTGTGGCGGTACTAGAGGCTTTTATTGAGGAACAAAAACCTTTTTTTACGGGGAAATGTCATTTAGAAATAGAGCGTAACATCAACTGGGAATGGCTCTCTACTTTCCAAAAAATTCATATCTTTAGAATGTTGCAAGAAGCGTTTCAAAATATTGTGAAGCATGCTCAAGCCAAAAATATCATCATTAGTATTTTGAAGAACGAAAATCAACTTTTGTTGGAAATTTTTGATGATGGCGTTGGTTTTTCTTTAAAACAAAAGAAAAAAGGTATAGGTTTGCAAAATATATTTTCTAGAGCAAAACAGTGTAATGGGAAAGCCGAAATCAATTCCGAAGTCGGCACCGGAACAACCATCCGAATTACCATTCCATTAAGTCCCAAATTATAAAAGAGAAAACCATGGCGATACCAGTAAATATCCTAATCGTAGATGATCATCCATTTATCATCGAAGCATACAAAAATGCCATAAAAGGCTACAATTCCAAGGGCGAATACGAGTTTTCAATCACACAAGCTAAAGATTGCAAAACAGGTTATGAAGCAATCACTGAAGCGCCCGCTCCTTTCGGAATCGCTTTCTTCGATTTGAGTATGCCAATCTATGAAGAGAAAGGAATTTTTTCTGGCGAAGACTTAGCGCAACTCATCAAAAAAGAAATGCCGGATTGCAAAATAATTTTGCTAACCATGCATACCGAATTGTTAAAAATCAATACGCTCATCAAGAACATCAACCCGAATGGTTTGGTAATCAAAAACGATTTGACTTTCGATGAATTGCTTTTGGCCTTCGATAAGATTTTAAAAGAAGAAAACTATTATAGCCAAACGGTTGTAAAATTGGTAAGTCAAATTCAATACGACAATATCGAAATAGATGCCTTCGACAAACAAATTCTATTTCATCTCTCTAAAGGAACTAAAACCAAAGACATTCCGCAGTATGTTCCGCTGTCTTTAAGTGCAGTTGAAAAGCGAAAATTAAATCTAAAAGAGATCCTCGATATCAAAGGAGGTAGCGACATCGATTTAATCCGAGAGGCCAAAAACAAAGGAATGTTGTAGGGTTTTACGGGAAACCGTAGTAAAAAATGAGGGAAACCACATTGGGTTTTGAGGGAAACCTCAACCATCGATCAGAACTTTCGAAGTAATTTAGCAGTATGTTATTGAGGTAGTAGTCATAACATAGAAAAAAATAAATTACAAAGTAGTTAGTATGGAATTTAAAATCCTTTTTGGCCCAATCAAAAAAATACTTATTAACTTACTACTAGTATAAAAAAAGCGACAAATTAGGGAGTGTCGCTTTTTTTGTTATGAATCATTGACTCAAATGTATTCCTCAGGCAATAAGCATTCCAACCTCTAGCTTTCAAAGGAATTTTTGTATCGGCACGAGTTATCAAATGAATTCCTTCGTTTTCCGCGACCATGTGTCCAATAATCGTAAAATTCGGATTGCCTTTTATCTTGTCAAAGTCACCCATGTCTATAGTAAATAGCAATTCATAATCTTCACCTCCATTAATGGCAACCGTGGTACTATCGATGTTAAATTCTTCACAGGTCGATATAAACTGAGGATCAATCGGCAATTTGTCTTCATACAAATTACAACCAACGCCCGATTGCTTGCATAAATGAATAATCTCCGAAGACAATCCATCAGAGATGTCAATCATTGAAGTGGGTTTTATTTCTAATGCATGCAACAAAGTCCGCACATCTTTTCGAGCTTCAGGCTTAAGTTGTCGTTCTATTAGATAGGTATACGCATCCAAATCGGGTTGTGAATTCGGATTCACTTGAAATACTTGTTTCTCGCGTTCCAAAACTTGCAATCCCATGTAGGCGGCGCCAAGATCACCAGTAATCACCAGTAAATCCGTCTGGTTCGCACCATTTCGGTATACAATTTCACTTTCATCCGCTTCGCCAATAGCCGTAATGCTGATGATTAATCCTTTTTGCGAAGAAGTCGTGTCGCCGCCAATCACATCAACTTTATATTCTTGAGCCGCCAATGTAATTCCAGCAAACAATTCCTCTAAAGCTTCTAAAGGAAATCGATTGGAAACCGCCACAGAAACAGTGATCTGTGTCGCTTTTGCATTCATGGCGCAGATGTCAGAAACGTTGACAACAACGGCTTTGTATCCTAAATGCTTCAAGGGCATATACGCTAAGTCAAAGTGAACGCCTTCAATCAACAAATCAGTCGAAACGACTACTTTCTTGTCTTTAAAGTCCAACACAGCAGCATCGTCTCCAATTCCTTTTAGTGTTGAAGTTTGATTAATTTCGAAGTTTTTGGTGAGATGTGTTATCAATCCAAATTCGCCCAATTGCGCAATACTTGTTCGTTGAGGAGTTTTGTCTTCTATCATTTTTTTATTTTCTAAGGCGCAAAGGTACAAAGATGCAAAGGTTTTTAAAGGCTAAAGTTTTGCAGAATTGTGAAATGGACTGCTGTTGCTTCCAAAATTTTTCCGACCTTTCAATGAAAATAAGCATTATGAAAACCTACGATATAGTTACTTTAACTGTAAATCCAGCATTGGACAAAAGCGCTTCGTTCTCAGGTTTAATCGCCGAACAAAAAATTCGCTGTGAAGAACCACGGTATGACGCTGGTGGCGGTGGAATCAATGTTTCCAAATCCATTCATCGATTAGGCGGAGAATCTTTAAGCGTTTTCACATCAGGTGGACCTATTGGCAAAATGCTAGAAGAATGTCTCGATAAGGAAACCATTCCAACTCAAGTTATTCCAGTACAAAATTGGACAAGGGAAAACTTTGTAGCCTTTGATGAACATACCAAATCGCAATACCGTTTTGGTTTTCCAGGAGCTACTTTGTCTGAAGAAGAACAGCAACAAATATTTTCAATAATTGGTAAAACAAATGCAAAATATTTGGTGCTAAGCGGGAGTTTAAACCAAGGATTGCCTGCCGATTTCTATCAAAAAATAGTACAATTAACTAAAGAATCAAGCACTAAAATAATCCTAGATACTTCAGGAACAGCGCTCGAAAAAGCATTGGAATCTGGAGTCTATTTAGTCAAGCCAAATGTTGGTGAACTGGCGAAACTCATCGGAGTAGAAAAACTAGAAATGGACGAAGTCGCCCATGCAGCGAAGAAACTGATCGCAAAAGGAAGTGCCGAAATTGTAGTAGTTTCTCTCGGACCTCAAGGCGCAGTCTTGATAACAAAAGACCAAACAGAATTTGTCCCAGCACCCAATGTAGTTCGAAAAAGCACTGTAGGAGCAGGAGACAGCATGGTCGGCGCCATGGTTTGGGCTTTGTCGCAAAACAAATCTTTAAAAGAAGTAGTCCAATGGGGTGTTGCTTGCGGATCGGCAGCCACCATGAACGAAGGCACGCAGCTTTTCAAAATAGAAGACGCCCAACGTTTGTTCCAATGGTTGCAAACCAAATAAAAAACCCGACCACTTTCGCAATCGGGCTATCTTTCTTCTATTTTCTTGGCTCTTTTTTCTATTTAATCGTTCAACTTCAAAACCGCCATAAACGCTTCTTGTGGAATTTCTACATTCCCAACTTGACGCATTCTTTTCTTTCCTTTTTTCTGTTTCTCCAACAGTTTTCGTTTACGAGAAATATCTCCACCATAACATTTTGCGGTAACGTCTTTACGTAATGCTTTGATGGTTTCTCTCGAAATAACTTTCACCCCAATGGCCGCTTGAATCGGAATATCAAACTGCTGACGTGGAAT
The DNA here is from genome assembly GCA_016714905.1 of Flavobacterium sp. GTDB lineage: Bacteria > Bacteroidota > Bacteroidia > Flavobacteriales > Flavobacteriaceae > Flavobacterium. Next base: position 159,504 of record JADKBW010000001.1, on the reverse strand, counting down.
CAATTCTTTCAATTTTTCACACATCTTTTTACCAATACTGTATGCGTTATCAACGTGAATTAGGGAAGACAAAGCATCAACAATGGTTCCGTTTAATAAAATATCAACCTTAACTAAATTCGAAGTACGCATTCCAATCGGAGAATAATCAAACGAAGCATAACCTTTAGAAACTGTTTTCAAACGATCGTAAAAATCAAATACGATTTCCGCCAACGGCATGTCGAAAGTCAATTCAACGCGTTCCGTTGTCAAGTATGTCTGATTGGTAATCAAACCTCTTTTTTCAATACACAAACTCATCACATTCCCCACAAAATCAGATTTTGTAATGATAGTTGCTTTAATATATGGTTCTTCGACGCGCTAATTTAGATGGTTCTGGCAAATCACTCGGATTGTTTACTACTTGCCCTTTTTCTGGATCTTTCTTAGTATAAGCCAAATACGAAACGTTCGGAACCGTTGTGATCACCGTCATGTTGAACTCACGCTCTAAACGTTCCTGGATAATTTCCATGTGCAACATTCCCAAGAATCCGCAACGGAAACCAAATCCTAATGCCGCAGAACTTTCAGGTAAAAACACCAACGACGCATCGTTCAATTGCAGTTTTTCCATCGAGTTGCGCAACTCTTCATAATCTTCTGTGTCTACGGGATAAATTCCGGCGAAAACCATCGGCTTCACATCCTCAAATCCGGTAATCATATTGGTAGTTGGCGTTTTCGCATCGGTTAGCGTATCACCCACTTTGACTTCTTTCGCTTCTTTAATTCCCGAAATCAAGTATCCAACATCACCAGCAGAAATGACTTGTTTCGGAACTTGGTTCAATTTTAAAGTGCCAATTTCATCCGCAAAATATTCATTGCCCGTCGCCATGAATTTGATTTTCTGTCCTTTTCTGATTTCGCCATTTTTCACTCGAAAAATAACTTCAATACCGCGAAACGGATTGTAAACACTATCAAAAATCAAAGCTTGTAATGGTTCGTCGGGATTGCCTTTAGGTGGCGGAATGCGATCAATGATGGCGGCTAATATATTCTCCACACCAAAACCAGTTTTTCCCGATGCATGAATAATTTCCTCCAATTTACATCCCAACAAATCCACAATATCATCGCTCACTTCCTCTGGATTAGCGCTTGGCAAATCCACTTTATTCAAAACCGGAATAATTTCCAAGTCGTTTTCCAAAGCCAAATACAAATTCGAAATGGTTTGTGCTTGAATGCTCTGCGCCGCATCTACAATCAAAAGCGCGCCTTCACAGGCAGCAATCGATCGCGAAACTTCATAGGAAAAGTCAACGTGTCCCGGCGTATCAATCAAATTCAAAATATATTCTTCGCCTTTATAGGTATATTCCATCTGAATCGCGTGACTCTTAATCGTAATCCCACGCTCGCGTTCCAGGTCCATATTGTCAAGCAATTGCGCCTTTTCCTCACGGGCAGTTACGGTTTGCGTCGCACCCAAAAGTCGATCCGCCAACGTACTTTTCCCGTGGTCAATATGGGCAATTATGCAAAAATTTCGAATATGTTTCATTTTTTCTGTCATCTCTTTTATCTTGTCTCTTTTGTCTTATCTCTTTCATTTGGGCGTTCCCCTGCGGGTCAGGCTTTCGCACTCGCTTTTTTTCTCCGTTGCACTGCGAAAAAAGAGCTCAGACAATTGCTCTATCCTTAACGCACATCCACAATAGGCTGCAAATATAATCCAAACTTCGTCAGCCTCAAAGCACTAATCAAACAAAAGAACCGAATTACAATATAAACGAACGACGTCTTGCTTCTTATCTCTTGTTTCTTTTTCCCAATGCCTTTTCCTTCAAATTACTTACTTTTGTCGCATGATTAAAATCGGCAACATCGAATTACCAGATTTTCCCTTGCTTCTCGCCCCGATGGAAGACGTGAGCGATCCGCCATTTCGCCGTTTGTGCAAACTGCATGGCGCTGATTTGATGTTTAGCGAATTCATTTCTTCCGAAGGATTAATCCGTGATGCGATTAAGAGTCGTCAAAAGTTAGACATCTTCGATTATGAAAGACCAGTTGGCATTCAGATTTTTGGGGGAGACGAAGAAGCTATGGCAATGTCATCTAAAATTGTATCTACGGTAAACCCCGATTTGATTGACATCAATTTTGGATGTCCGGTAAAAAAAGTAGTGTGCAAAGGTGCTGGCGCTGCAGTTTTAAAAGACGTCGATTTGATGGTGCGCTTGACTAAAGCCGTAATCCGAAGCACCGATTTACCAGTAACTGTAAAAACGCGTTTGGGTTGGGACGAGAATTCGATTAATATTGATGAGGTTGCCGAAAGGCTTCAAGATATTGGTGTGCAAGCACTATCGATTCATGGGAGAACGCGAGCGCAATTGTATAAAGGCGATGCCGATTGGTCACACATTGCAAGAGTAAAAAACAATCCAAGAATTACCATTCCGATTTTCGGAAATGGAGATATAACTGCCGTCGAGAAAGCTTTAGAATATAAAAACAGATACGGCGTAGACGGCATTATGATTGGTCGCGCTGCAATTGGTTATCCTTGGTTTTTTAATGAAGTGAAGCATTATTTTGCTACTGGCGAGCATTTGCCAAAACCTACGATTGAAGATCGAGTTGAAGCTGCGAAGAATCATCTGCAATGGGCGATGGACTGGAAAGGGCAACATTTGGGAATTGTAGAAACCCGTAGACATTACACCAATTACTTTAAAGGCTTGCCGAACTTTAAGGAGTTCAGAACCCGCATGGTGACGAGTGAAGATCCGAATGTTATTTTCGAAACTTTTGATGACGTGTTGGAGAAATTCAGCGGCATAGAAATACAATAGTTGTACTATACGGGAACCGCGTTAGGGATTGAGTAATTGTTTGAGCTCTTTTTTGCGTAGTGCAAAGGAGCAAAAAAAGCGAGTGCGAAAGCCCGACCCGAAGGGAACGCCCAACAATTAAATATCTTCCAACAACTTTTTGGTCACCCGACTCGAAGCAATCCACGAGGCAACGACGCCCAAGGAAATAATGGTTGCTAAAACAATAACTACATTTAAGAAAGAGAAAATTACGGGATAGGCTAAAGTTGGCGTGATCATGATTAGTTGAAATTGTTGCTGTAACAGTACAATTCCAATTCCTAAAATCAAACCGAAAATGCCGCCAAAGACGCTGAGTAAAGTACCTTGTAAGAAGAATATTCTTCTCAAGTCTTTGACTTCAGTACCGAGATTAAAAAGTGTTTTTAGATTTTTTTTCTTGTCGAGAATCATCATGATGAGCGCGCCAATTAAGTTGAAAAGCGCAATGATAATCACTAAAGTAAAGATGAGATAAACGGCAATATTTTCGGTGTTGAGCATTTTGTATAAACTGTCGTTGAGTTGCGCTCTGTTTTTGACGGTTACGTTGTTGTTGAAGATGGTTTGAATTTGAGAAATAATCTCTTTTTCATTCGACTCAGGTTTTACTTTTATTTCAATCGCGGAAATTTGATTGGATTGAAATTCTAGTAAAGATTGTGTTAAGGTTAAGTCTGCAAATACAAATTTGGAGTCGAGATCTTCGCTAATAGCGTAAATTCCCACTGGCGCTAATTTGCATTTATTAAAAGCGCTTTCGGGATTTTCTATAGTACCTTTTCCTGCTTTGGGAACAAATACTTCAAAAGGGTGATTGAAGTCGAATAATCCGAGTGACAATTTTTGACAAATTCCGTAACCTACAACTACTTGGTTGGTAAGCGGTTCGAACCATTCGCCTTGGTAAATGTTTTTCTTTACTGGATTTACTTTAGAGAAAAGCGAGTCTACTCCTTTAATATAGGTCACTTGTTCTTTTCCGTCGAAAAGGAATAAAACACGTTCTTCGATGATTCTACTTGCAGCGGAAACACCATTGATACTTGATATTTTGGAGAATTGTTGCGGAGTTGCTCGCAATGTTTTTCCTGTAGTATTGAATATTTTTAAGTCAGGATCAAAATCATTACTGAAGGAAAGGCTAAAGTCTTTGAGACCGGTAAAGACAGAAAGCACGACAAATAAAGCCATGGCTCCAACGACAATTCCAACTGAAGCAATGCCATTAATGATGTTGATCGCATTGTTTTTACTAGCGCTTCTTAGGTATCGTTTGGCTATGTAGAGCGGAAAATTCAAGTTATGATTTTCTACGTCGTTCTAGTAAGTCGCGATTTTCAATCGGATTTTCTTTCGATGCCAAAGCGTTGTCTATTTTTTCGATGTAGTCCAGAGAGTCATCAATAAAGAAGGTAAGATTGGGAACTTTTCGCAGTTGCAATCGCACCCGTTGCGATAAATCATGCTTAATCAAAACAGCATTCGTTTTAATTGCAGCAAGAGTTTCTTTTGCTTTGTCTTGAGGGAAAATACTCAAATGTACAGTCGCCACAGATAGGTCGGTAGTTACGCTCACTTTGGAAACAGATATAATCAGATTTGAAATGCCGTTTTTGCGTATTTCACCCTGCAAAATATCTACGAGATCTTTTTGAATAACGCCACCAATCTTTTTCTGTCTATTTGTTTCCATGGGGCAAAAATACAATAAGCAATTGATAATTAACAATTGATAATTGATAATTTTTAGGAGCTACTTCCTGCTATTCGCTATATCTTTTGCGCCACCCGAGCAAAGCGAACTGACGAAGTAAACGCCAGCGCAAAAGGATGCCGCTGCTATCAGGGCTAGGACAGTAGATTTCTCATCAACTTTACGGTCTTTGTGAAAAACTTTGCGAACTTTGTAATAAAATACACGCGATGAGAAAAATAGAACACATAGGGATTGCCGTGAAAGACTTAGAGGTTTCAAATCTTATTTTTGAAAAACTCTTCGGTGCGCCACCCTACAAATCTGAAGAAGTAGCCAGTGAAGGCGTAAAGACGTCCTTTTTTCAAAACGGACCCAACAAGATTGAGTTGTTAGAAGCGACGAATGCGGATAGTCCAATTGCTAAGTTTATTGAAAAAAAAGGAGAAGGAATTCATCATATCGCTTTTGATGTAGCGGATATTGTTGCGGAGACCAAACGATTGCAAGAGGAAGGTTTTGTAGTCTTAAATGAAATTCCAAAGAAAGGAGCGGATAATAAACTAGTGGTTTTTTTACATCCTAAGTTTACAAACGGCGTCTTGATTGAATTATGTCAGGAAATTCAATAGGATTTTTTGGAATGTTGTCAAAAATGTTAAAAGTGAATGATATTGCCTATTTTTTTGAAGTACAAATGCCATAAACATTTGGAATGAAGTAAAATTAGTAGTAATATTGCAACCTCATAAAAGGTCCTATAGCTCATTCGGTTAGAGCAACTGACTCATAATCAGTAGGTGCTTGGTTCGATTCCAAGTGGGACCACAACCAAGACTTTCAACAGGAAAGTCTTTTTTTTATTGACGATAAAACTAAACGGAGTTAATTTACGTTAATATAACTTGTAAAGTTTGAGATGGTATTTATTAAAGTTGTATTTTTGTTTTCCTTGTCAAATAAAATTATAATTTGAAAAATATTTTGATGAAAGGAATTTTTATTTACTTTTACGACCTATGAAAATTACGCCAAGTAAAATTATAAGTGTTTTCGCCTTGTTTACAGCAAGTGCATACGCTGCCCCAACTGGTCCGCCTCCACCAGGAGTTCCGCCTCCGGGGCTGCCGATTGATGCTGGGGTATGGTATTTGGCTTTTGCGGCAATACTTTTCGGTGTTTATAAATTATACAAACTGCAATTGAATAAAAAAACTCCAATGTAAATTGGAGTTTTTCTTTTTTTTAGCATCTTTCTTACTGCCTCAGAGATTGAAGTCGCGTGACGTATTTTCCAATTACATCAAACTCTAGGTTGACTAAAGTGCCAATCTCGAAGGTTCTAAAATTAGTATTCTCAAAAGTGTATGGTATAATTGCTACACTAAATTCGTTCGTTTTTGAATTTACAACTGTTAAGCTCACTCCGTTTATGGTTATCGAGCCTTTTTCGATGGTGAGGTTGTTTAAGTCTTGGTCATATTTGAATGTGAATCGCCAGCTTCCGTTTAAATCTTCAATATTGCTGCAAATTCCAATTTGATCAACGTGGCCCTGCACAATGTGGCCGTCTAGGCGATCCCCAAGTTTCATTGCTCGCTCCAGATTTACAACGTCACCTATTTTCCAAGAAGCCATATTTGTTTTCTGAATGGTCTCGTCTATTGCGGTTACGGTGTAAGAATTTGCTTCGAGAGCAACTACCGTTAGACAAATGCCATTATGTGAAACACTTTGGTCTATTTTGAGTTCGGGAGTAATAGAGGACTTAATTGTAATTTGAAGATTGGTGTCTGATTTCTTAATATTTTCTATTACACCAAGTGTTTCGATAATTCCTGTAAACATTCTTGTTTTAATTTACTAAATTTGCACTTCAAAATTAGCAATAAATAACGTGTAGCAGAATGAAAAAAGCAGAAAATATAATCGTTGGAATTTCAATAGGAGATTTAAACGGTATTGGAAGCGAAGTGGTGTTAAAAACATTTGAGGATTCTAGAATGTTAGAATTGTGTACTCCTGTCATTTTTGCCAACGTTAAGATTTTGTCCTTTGTAAAAAAAACATTTGAATCTGCCTCGATTCTTCATGGAATTGACCATTTGAATCAAATTCTACCTGGCAAGATAAATGTTTTGAACGTTTGGAAAGAAAGTGTTGATCTAAAGTTTGGGGTCAATGACGATGCAATTGGTAAATATGCAATTGATTCTTTTGTTGCCGCAACTAAAGCGTTGAAAGAAGATTTGATAGATGTTTTAGTTACTGCTCCTATAAATAAGTATAATATTCAATCGGAGAACTTTAAGTTTCCAGGACATACAGACTACTTGAACAAAGAACTAGAAGGCAATGCATTAATGTTGATGGTGCAAGACAAATTGCGAGTGGGACTTTTGACCGATCACGTCCCTGTAAATGAAATTGCAAAGCACCTAACTCCAGCTTTGATGATTCAAAAAATTGAAACAATCAAGAATTCCCTAATCCAAGATTTTGGCATTCGAAGACCTAAGATTGCTGTGTTAGGATTCAATCCGCATAGCGGAGATAATGGTGTCATTGGAAAAGAAGAGCTTGAAATCATGAAACCGACCATTAAAAGCATTTACGAAAAAGGGACAATGGTATTTGGACCTTTCCCTGCAGATGGTTTTTTTGGCAGTAATCAATATGAATCCTATGATGCTGTTGTTTGCGGTTTATCATGATCAAGGGTTAATTCCTTTTAAAACACTTTCATTTGGAAGAGGCGTAAACTTTACTGCTGGCTTAAGCAAAATAAGAACTTCTCCAGACCACGGAACTGCTTTTGATATTGCTGGCAAAGGAATAGCGGATCACAACTCATTTAAAGAGGCAGTTTATCTCGGTTTAGACATTTATAATTCTAGAATTCAGCATCAAGAAATCAGTAAAAACCCTATGAAAATAAGGGAAAAGCAACTAGAAAAAAATAATAGGTAAAAAAAAACTAGCAAGAGTTTTGTTTGTGCAATTATTTTATATCTTTGCGCTCCCGAATCATTCGGACAAATTGTTGTTGAAATGAAACAGTTAAATGAATTTTTAATTCCATTTATTGGGTTAAAGTTAGGAAAACACCAGTTTGAATATCAAGTAAGTAATACGTTCTTTACAGATTTTGGTTTTGACGAATTTGAAGATGCATCAGTAAAAGTCACTGTTGTTTTGGAAAAGAAAAGCACCTTCATGGAGCTTACTTTTAAACATAAAGGAACAGTTAATGTTCCGTGTGATTTGACAGGAGAATTTTTTGACTTACCAGTCAAAGGGAAAATAAATGTCGTTGTTCAATTCGGAGAACAATTTAATAATGATAATGAAGAGCTTTTGATTTTGCCTCACGGCGAGCATCAAATAGACATCAAACAGTATATTTACGAAATGATTGTTTTGTCTGTTCCTCTAAAGAAAGTCCATCCTGGAATAAAAGACGGGACGCTAAAAACGCCCACTCTTGATAAGTTGAAGGAATTGAGTGTTAAGGATCAAAATCAAGGCAAACAAGAAGAAGAAAATGACCCGCGTTGGGACAAATTAAAAAAACTATTAACGGATAAATAATATAGTAAAATGGCACATCCTAAAAGAAAAGTCTCCAAAACGAGAAGAGACAAGAGAAGAACACATTATAAAGCGACGGTTGCACAAATCGCTACTTGTCCAATAACTGGAGAAGCGTATTTGTATCACAGAGCCTATTGGCATGAAGGCAAAATGTACTACAGAGGACAAGTCGTGATTGACAAATCTCCTGTTGCACTAGCATAATAAATTCTACTAAATGATATATAAACTCTCACAGTTGTGGGAGTTTTTTGTTGTTAGTGTTTTTGTATAAATATGTAGATTGAAACAAATTTGTTTTAGAATTTTTTTGTAATTTCCAACCCTTTATTGGATTCGCGGATCTAATAGAAATTTAATAAAAAAACATGAATAAAATTACTGCCGCCATCACAGCTGTCGGGGCATACGTGCCGGAATTTATACTAAGTAACAAGATTCTAGAAACTATGGTCGAAACCAACGACGAATGGATTACAACTAGGACTGGAATTAAGGAACGGCGAATTTTAAAAGGGGAAAAATTAGGAACTTCGTTCCTTTGTATAAAAGCTGCCGAAGATTTAATAAAAAAAAGTGGAGTAAATCCAGCTGAAATCGATTTGGTACTTGTCGCCACCACAACTCCAGACATGCCTGTTGCTGCGACTTCTGTTTTTGTAGCGACTCAAATTGGAGCAGTAAATGCTTTTGCTTTTGATATCCAAGCTGCATGTTCAGGGTTTTTGTATGGAATGTCATCTGCCTCAGCCTACATTGAGTCAGGACGATATAAAAAAGTCTTGCTTATTGGTGCCGATAAAATGTCTTCAATAATTGATTATACAGATCGAGCAACCTGCATCATATTCGGTGACGGAGCAGGTGCTGTTTTATTTGAGCCAAATCATGAAGGCCTTGGTTTTCAAGATGAGTTTCTAAAAAGTGATGGTGTCGGAAGAGAGTATCTAAAAATTGATGCTGGAGGATCTATTCTTCCCGCTTCGAAAGAAACAGTTGAAAACAGACAGCACTACGTTTTCCAAGATGGAAAAACAGTCTTTAAATATGCGGTTACAGGTATGGCAGATGTAAGTGCAAAAATAATGGAGAGAAATAATTTGACTAAAGATTCCGTAAATTGGTTGGTTGCACACCAGGCTAATCGACGAATTATTGATGCTACAGCTAGCAGAATGGAATTGGACGAAAGTAAAGTATTAGTAAATATTGAAAAATATGGGAATACAACTTCCGCTACCTTACCATTATTGCTCAACGATTTTGAGCATTTATTTAAAAAAGGAGATAATATTATTTTTGCTGCTTTCGGTGGTGGATTCACTTGGGGATCTATATATTTGAAATGGGCGTATAACAAACAATAACTTAAAACAAATAATTATGGATTTAAAAGAAATTCAAAACCTAATCAAATTTGTATCAAACTCAGGTGTTGCTGAAGTAAAATTAGAAACTGGCGATATAAAGATCACAATTAGAACCACTTTAGAAGGGAATACCCCAGATATTACTTACGTGCAACAAGCTCCAATGCAACAAGCTTTACCTCAAGCAGCTCCTATTGCCGTAGCTTCTTCGCCAGCAGCTCCTATTGATGCGGCACCGGCAGATGAAAGTTCAAAATATGTCACAATCAAATCCCCGATTATTGGAACATTTTATAGAAAACCAGCACCTGATAAGCCAATGTTTACAGAAGTTGGAAATACAATTGCAAAAGGGGATGTACTATGTGTAATTGAAGCAATGAAACTTTTCAACGAGATTGAATCCGAAGTTTCGGGTAAGATAGTAAAGATATTGGTTGACGATATGTCTCCAGTTGAATTTGACCAGCCTCTATTTTTAGTAGATCCATCTTAAGAAATTATAAATTATAAATTATAAGTTTTGAATGATGAGTTATCGTTGTTTAAAATAATTTAAAATTTAGAATTGCTGCGCCAGTTCGCTGACGCTTGTGTCATCATTAAAATTTCTAACTATGTTTAAAAAAATATTAATAGCCAATAGAGGTGAAATTGCACTACGTGTCATTCGTACTTGTAGAGAAATGGGAATTAAGACAGTTGCCGTTTATTCAACAGCTGATGCAGAAAGTTTGCACGTTAAATTTGCAGATGAAGCAGTTTGTATTGGCCCACCTCCAAGCAATCTGTCATATTTGAAAATGTCAAATATTATAGCTGCTGCTGAGATAACGAATGCAGACGCTATTCATCCCGGATATGGATTTCTATCTGAAAACGCTAAGTTTTCAAAGATTTGTCAAGAACATGGAATAAAATTTATTGGGGCCTCACCAGAAATGATTGACCGAATGGGAGATAAGGCTTCAGCAAAAGCAACTATGAAAGCCGCTGGCGTTCCATGTGTCCCTGGTTCCGAAGGAATTCTTGAATCATACGAACAAGCTGCATCCATTGCGAAAGAATTTGGATACCCAGTAATGTTGAAAGCAACTGCAGGTGGTGGTGGAAAGGGAATGAGAGCTGTATGGAAAGAAGAAGATCTTCTGAAGGCATGGGAAAGCGCACGTCAAGAATCTGCTGCAGCGTTTGGGAATGATGGAATGTACTTGGAGAAATTAATTGAAGAGCCGCGACACATTGAAATTCAAGTTGTAGGTGATTCTTATGGAAAAGCATGTCACCTGTCAGAAAGAGATTGTTCAGTGCAACGTCGTCATCAAAAATTGACTGAGGAAACACCTTCTCCTTTTATGACTGATGAATTGAGAAATAAAATGGGTGAAGCTGCAGTAAAAGCAGCGGAATATATTAAATATGAAGGTGCAGGGACGGTAGAGTTTTTGGTTGATAAGCACCGAAATTTTTATTTCATGGAAATGAATACCCGTATTCAAGTTGAACATCCGATCACAGAACAAGTAATCGATTATGATTTGATTCGTGAACAAATTATGGTGGCAGCAGGAATTCCAATTTCAGGAAAGAATTATTTCCCAAATTTGCACGCAATTGAATGCCGTATTAATGCAGAAGATCCATACAACGATTTTCGTCCTTCACCAGGAAAAATTACAACGCTTCATGCACCAGGCGGCCATGGAGTTCGTCTAGACACACACGTTTACGCAGGCTATACTATTCCGCCAAATTATGATTCTATGATTGCTAAGTTGATTACAACGGCACAAACTCGTGAAGAAGCAATAAATAAGATGAAACGTGCTTTGGATGAGTTCGTCATCGAAGGAATCAAAACGACTATTCCTTTCCACAGACAACTTATGGATGAGCCTGATTATGTTGCGGGTAATTATACAACAGCATTTATGGAGACCTTTCAAATGAATGACCCAGAATAATAATTAGTTATTTGATTAAATAAAAAAAGCCATCTCAACGAGATGGCTTTTTTTTTATTGTATAGTGTATTATTGTTTGATAAAACGTTTCACTGCTGATTTTTCATTAGTTGTAACTTCTAGTAAATACGTTCCGGCACTTATATTGGCAACAGGAATTTCGTTATTGATTATGCTGCCTTTAGCAATTTCTTGCCCAACCATGTTTATTACTTTATAAGTCGCATTCTCAATAGGTGAAATAAATAAAACTTCGCCATTTACTGGGTTTGGATATACACTAATTGATAGTGGCTCAGACGACGCAATTTCTCTGGCTACAGAAGTAATATTTACCGTATAGTCTTCTACTTGTCCATAAGTGAATGTACCACAAGAAGATGTTGGAATCGCATTATACCTCATTGAAACTCTCATTCTTTTTGATCCTAAAGAAGTCCCTACAGGAATAGTAATCGTACCAGTCACAGGTGTCACAGTGGTGGCTGCTCTTGAGAAAACAAGTTCTCCAGCATCAGTAAATACACCATTGTTATTGTAATCAATCCAAACAGCATATCCTTCGGCATAAATGGTACTAGTCCAGAAAGGAGTAACAGTTATTGAGTATGCCGTTCCTCGAACTGCGTTTGCTGAAATTGCTGTAAAATTTTCATATCCAGCTGTTCCTGTTGATGCGTTGTTTATAGTTCCAAATTGAACTCTTCCAATTCTCTCATCTGCAGTGTTTGTTGCTGAAGAAGTGCAATAAGTTACTGTATTAGCTAAAGTCGTTAAACTAACCGTATTGCTTGCAAGAGAAACATTTCCTGCGGCATCTCTAGCTTGAACATAAAATGTATATGCAGTAGAAGCAGTTAATCCAGTTACGGTATAAGTTCTTGCAGTAGTGGTTGAACCTAGTAACGTTGTTCCTCTGTATACATTATATCCAGTAACAGCGACATTATCCGTAGCTGCTGTCCAAGATAAAGTTGTTCCCGAAGAAGTTGTTCCCGAAGCTGATAATGTTGGCGCGGAAGGCGCTGTTGTATCAGGAGTTAGTGTAGTTACATTAACTGTGTTACTGGCAAGTGAACTATTTCCGGCAGCATCTTTGGCTTTCACTGTAAAAGCAAAAGTTGTTGAAGAAGTTAATCCAGTTACGGCATAGCTCGTAGCAGTTGTAGTCGATCCCAATAAAATTCCATTTCTAAATACATCATAACCAGTTACAGCCACGTTATCTGTAGCGCCTGACCAAGATAAATTAGTTGATGTAGTTGTCGTGCCAGAAGCTACTAAAGTCGGTGCTGTTGGAGCAGTTGTGTCAGGAGCAGGAGCTAAAGTTGTTACATTTACAATATTGCTATCTAGCGAAACATTTCCAGCAGAATCTTTAGCTTTCACTTTAAAAGTATAAGCGGTAGATGCAACCAATCCAGTAACTGAATATGTTAAACTACTTGTTGAACCTAGCAGTGTTGTTCCTCTATATACGTCATAACCAGTTACAGCAACATTGTCTGTAGCGCCTGACCAAGATAAATTTGTTGTAGTTTGTGTTGTTCCAGAAGCGGCCAAAGTTGGCGCTGTTGGAGCAACGGTATCCGTAGATCCAGCAGTAATAGTAAAATTAGTGTTAGAAACATCAAAGAAAATATGATTACTTCCTTTCACCATAATTCTATTTGTTGTTCCTGCAGTATTAGGAATTGTTACAGCTTGTGTTCCATCATTTGGTGTAGCAGCAAGCAATGTCGACCAAGAAGTTCCGCCATTTGTAGAAATTAAGATATCTACATTTGCGCAATTTACTCCATTTGTAGTAGTTCCTGCCACAGCCCAAGTTATGGTTTGTGATGAGCCTCCAACATAAGAAACTGCAGTGTTAGGAGAGGTAACTGAAAAAGGTCCTGCAGTTGCATTTACAGTTACAATCATATCATCACTGTTGTTTGCAGGTCCGCCAGCTCTATTGTCTCTAACAGTCATTCTGAAATTTAATGTTCTTGCTACAGAAGGCAATGCTTCTACAGTCAATTCAGTTCCAGCAGTAGTTGTTGCTCCAGTTAAGACAGAAGCCATTCTTGGGAAATATCTTGTAGGAGAAGTTGATGAACTGTAAGATCTAAAGTTTACTCCAGAAGTTTTTGTAGCACTCGGAACTGTTGCGTTTGTTTGAGAATTCATTTGCTCCCAATTGTAAGTCAATGCATCTCCATTGGCGTCAGTTGCAGTACCCGTAAGCATAAAAGGGGTGCTCTTAGGAACAGTATAATCTAATCCCGCATTCGCAGTTGGAACAGCATTTCCAGTCGCTGTGTTCGTTTGACAAGTTTTTGCTTTGATATTATTAGTTACTTGTTGAATACTAACGGCATGAAAATAAGCGTCGGAATGAGGCTGTACGTCTAATGAAGTAATTCCCGCATAACCCATAATTGTAGATCCAGAACCTGGCTCCATTTGAACGCTAGTTCCTTCGTTTCCTCCATGTGTCCATGTATGATTAGCTCCAAATTGGTGACCTAATTCATGTGCTACATAATCAATATCAAAATTATCTCCTTGAGGAATGTTGTCTGCTGGTGAAGTAATTCCACTGCCTTTTGAACCATTGACACAAACACAGCCTATACAACCGGCGTTCCCGCCACCGCCAGAAGCACCAAATAAATGACCAACATCATAATTTGCTTCTCCAATTACTGAAGTTAATGTGGATTGCAACTGAGAGTTCCAACTAGACATGCCAGAAGCAGCCGAATAAGGGTCTGTTGATGCACTTGTGTAAATTACTAAATCTGTGTTTGCTATTAGACTCATGCGAACACCAAAGTCTTTCTCAAAAACACCATTAACACGAGTCATTGTATTATTAATTGCAGCTAATGCCAGTGCTTTTGTACCGCCGAAATAGGCAGTGTATTCTCCTGTGCACGACATTGCTAAACGGAAAGTACGTAAAATAGCGTCGTCTGCGTTGGGTCTTGCTGCTGAAGTGGTTACGGCGTCAATGTTGTCAGAGATTACTTTGCACTCAAAGCGATTTAGATTTGCCGTTTTGTCGGATTTTCTATAAACCGCATAAGAACTCAAGTCTGTAGTATATGGTTCAATAAACTCGGCAGATTGATCCGCTCTAATCACCATAGTTTGCAAACCTAATGGAGACAAACTAAAGTAAATTGTAGACGATGGATTATCAATTCCTTGCCCGATATACGATTTAATGTCTGCATAACGAGCCGCCAATTGCGGATCCATATTAGAGGACTCTTGAATTCTAAATTGTTCCATTTGTCCACTTACATTTGGAAATTTCACAACTACATTTGAATTATTGTTTCCAGCAAAACGTTTCGGAGCTGTCATTAATTCTTGCTTCAATTGAAATACATCCAATTCAAATAACTGTGGATTCTGTATGGTTTGTTTGTTTGCAAAAGTAACCGCATCAGATCTTTTTGCAGTTGCTTTCCATAAAGCTTTTCCTGATTGGGCAACGGAAAAACTTGTGATTGCAATCATCGCAATCGAAAGTAATTTGTTTTTCATAATTTAAATTCTAGTTTAGGTTTTAAAAGTTTTCAAATGTAAAATTATTTTTTAATTGATTGTTAATTAAAGAACTAAATTAATCAACTATTAAACAAGAATAATGAACTTCTTTTGAGGAATGCGTAAATATTTAATTAGAAACATAGATTTTATATAAATTAGTTATGAGGTTTTCTTACATTTAGATTTTGAATAAAGTTGATTCATAAATATGTAGTACTATGAACTTGAGTTATTGGGAGCTAAAGAACTGGTTTTCCTACATAGATTATACAGTAGTTGGAAGCGGTATTGTAGGTT
Organism: Flavobacterium sp.; assembly: GCA_016714905.1. GTDB lineage: Bacteria > Bacteroidota > Bacteroidia > Flavobacteriales > Flavobacteriaceae > Flavobacterium. The sequence goes on along the minus strand of JADKBW010000001.1, from coordinate 144,161 downwards.
TGCACGCAGCTTTGCAACTTAGAGAGCGTTTCCCTAAAAGTAAAATTTTAGTTCTCGAAAAAGGAGCGCTGCCGCAAGGTGCCAGCACTAAAAATGCTGGTTTTGCATGTTTTGGCAGTGTTTCAGAAATTATTGATGATTTAAAGTTTCACTCCGAAGAGGAAGTTGTTCAACTCATCAAAAAACGCTGGGATGGCTTGCAATTACTGCGTCGAAATTTGGGTGACGAAGCACTAGATTTCAGACCCTATGGTGGTTATGAGTTGTTTTTAAAAGAAGATGACGCGTCGTATAATGACTGTTTGTCGAGGATGTCATTTATTAATGAGATTCTGAAACCTCTTTTTAAAACTGACGTTTTTTGTAAGGAAATCGATCGATTTAATTTTAGAGGAATTCAGGAATACCTTATTTTTAATCCGTTTGAAGCTCAAATAGACACAGGTAATATGATGCAAGCATTGCTAAAGAAGGCAATTGCAAACGATATCCTAATTTTGAATCAGCAAACCGTAACTGCTTTTAATGAGAAAAACGATCAGGTTGAAGTTGTTTTGGGTGATTTTAGTTTTAAAACAAAAAAATTGCTTTTTGCTACCAACGGATTTGCAAATCAACTCACAAAAGCAGAGGTTACTCCCGCACGAGCGCAAGTCTTAATTACCGAGCCAATTCCAAATTTTGATATTAAAGGCACTTTTCATATTGATAAAGGCTATTATTATTTTAGAAACTTTGAAAATAGAATTTTATTTGGTGGAGGAAGGAACCTGGATTTTCAAGGGGAAACTACTACCGAATTCGGACAGACAGAACGAATACAAAATCGATTGGAGCAACTGTTAAAAGAAGTAATTTTACCAAATCAGGAAATCAAAATTGAACATCGTTGGAGCGGCATTATGGGATTGGGCTCCTCGAAAAATCCCATTGTTTCACAAGTGTCAGAGCACGTTTATTGCGGCGTTCGTTTGGGCGGAATGGGCGTTGCTATTGGAAGTTTAGTCGGAAAAGAATTAGCAGATTTAATATAGAAAGTATGATTAGAAGAATTATTCGATTGTTGTGGACATTGTTTTTGTGGTTTGCTGGGCTTTCAATCTTCTCTGTCATTATCTTCAAATGGCTGCCGGTTCCCATAACTCCGTTGATGATCACTCGTGCTGTTGAGCATAAACTAGATGGAAAAGATATGGTATGCAGCCATGACTGGGAATCACTTGAGAATATCTCGACAAATATGCAAAAAGCAGTTATAGCTAGTGAAGACGGTAATTTTTTGACGCATCATGGATTTGATTTTGACGCCATTCAAAAAGCGATGAAAGACAACGAAAAAGGGAAAAAGCTCAAAGGCGGAAGCACCATTTCACAGCAAACGGCTAAGAATGTTTTTCTTTGGCAAGGGAGAAGTTATGTGAGAAAAGGATTAGAGGCTTATTTTACCGTTTTAATTGAATTAATTTGGGGCAAAGAACGTATCATGGAAGTCTATCTCAACAGCATCGAGATGGGTGACGGAGTATATGGCGCAGAAGCCGCCGCTCAGTATTGGTATAGGAAAAACGCCACCGATTTAACTAAAAGAGAAGCCGCTGGAATTGCTGCAATACTGCCAAATCCAAGAAAGTTTACAGCGACAAACTCTTCGTCCTATATCAACAGAAAGAAAGGTCGCATCGTAAAGCTGATGAATTATGTTGGTAGATTAGATTATTAAAAGAAGAAAGAGCTCTAATTGAGCTCTTTCTTCTTTTACTTTAAGTAAATAAAGGAATATATTGTTTCCAATGTTTATAAATCAGAATTCCATTCAAGATGGCGACCAACAAGGCAGCGCTTAATCCAGGAATATCTAAAAACAAATGGAAAAGTAAGATGTTTATAGAAATGGGAGCCAAAAGGATTAGCGCAAAGGCAATCCATTTCTTAAACAATAACATGGCTCCAATAATTACTTCTAAAATCCCTACAACTGGGAAAATGTAGCCCGTTGCTCCGAGTGAATTCATAAAATCTGCTGCTGAACCTATTGGAGGAGGCAAAGGAATAAAGTGCAGAAACTTGTTGCTTCCAAAAACGATTAGTAAAATCCCTAAGACTATTCGAACGAGTAAAGTAAATTTTGAATTCATCGATAAATTAATTGGTTAAACAGTAAACAAAGTCCCAAATTAATAAATTATTGTTTATAGTTGATTCAATTATTAACGAAAATCAAAATATTTTTCTTAAAAAAAGCGTAATCTTTTGATTGTCAAATACAACAAATTGTGACGTTCTAAATCATCTTCAAGTTAGAAAATCAAATTGAAAAAGACACGCCAACAACTACATTTCTTCCGATATTTGGAATGCCGTCGGTTTTCAAGCGCGAAAGATGGGCAATATACTTCTTGTCAAGTAGATTGTTTCCATTGAGGTTGACGACAAATTTGGTTTTTCCGATAGTGACTTTACCTCCTAATCCAATTCCCAGTAGTGTATAGTCATTCGTTTGTGTTTCAAATCCGCTCACATTTCTTTGGTCAAAAGTGTATGCTACGTCAAAGCTAGCATATACATCGCTGAGCCATTTATCCTGTTGGAAATCTATTCTAATCGCATTATTCCAATTGTTCGCTGGGATAAACGGTAGGTAGTCGCCATTGTCCCTTTTTCCCGTAACCAATTCAAAGCTGCTGTTAAAATGCAACCAATCTAATGGATGCGGATGAAAATGAAGCCCTATTTCACCTCCGAATAAGTACGCATTGTTTTGGATATATTCATAAACTACGTTGTCGTCCCAAATGTCGCCAGTTGGGGAACTATAAATATAATTGTTGATCTTGTTATAAAATCCATTTACAAAAAACTCGAAGTGGCTGTTATTATATTCGAGATTAATATCGGTTTGGAGGTTTTGCTCTGTCTTTAAATTTGGATTTCCAACTTCATATCGATTGGTACCCTCATGAACGCCGTTTGAAGTCAATTCTGCTAAATTAGGTGCGCGAAATCCAGAAGCTACATTCAATCGTAATGTTATTTGTTCTCCAAATTTTGTCTTGAATCCCGCAGAGGCATTAAAGCTTTCGTAGTTTTTTGTAATGGCGGTAAATGAACCTTCTTCTCCTAACTCACCATAGTTCTGCGTCGTGATGTTTCGCGTGTCATAGCGCAACCCGGTTTGTAAAGCACTCGAATTCCATTGGTAATTAAATGTACCAAAAACACCAATATCAGAAGTAGTTGCATCTGGAATCAAGTACTCGCTACCGTAGTTAGCATTGTTTTGAATCATTCCTTGCACGCCAACAATAGACTCCAACTTTCCTATGCTGGGTAAATGGTACTTTACGTCGTAATTAAAGGTCTTCAGTATCATGTAAAGACTCGCGCTTTCGCTATCTTCAAATTCTTTTCTGTCGTTTTCAATAAAACCCAAATTGACATCCAACTTTGAGTTTTCTAGAAAGAAAATCGAATTGAGACTCAACAAATGGTTTTCAATTCCTTGTTTAGGGAAGTCTGTTTTTTTTGAACTTGTTTGCTCGCTCACTCCAGTTTCAGGAATTCCAATGTCTAAACTATTGTAATTGTATCGAAATACAGTTGAAAATTTGCCGTCACTATAGCCAATCCCTGTCTTAAAGTCGTTTTCGTTGAATCTCGTATTCGTTACTCTTTTTCCGTCTGGAATTTGATAGTCGGAATGCGTTGTGTAGCTGCCTCGCCCTAAAAATTTCCAATTGTCCGTAGAGGTCTTAAAACCTAAATTAGTGGCGCTTCCTAAAGTATTCGAAAAAACACGTTGACTGAAATTTGCGGAGCTCGAGTGGGCGTTGGCAAATTTTTCGGGATTAAAATACAATACGCCACCAAGTGCGTCAGAGCCATATAACAAAGACGCAGGTCCTTTGATAACCTCGACACTCTCGATTCCTGAATCATTCAATCCTAGACCGTGTTCCTCACCAAATTGTTGGTTTTCAATCCGAACGCCTTGAGAATATACCAGGACACGATTTCCGCTAAGTCCACGAATAACAGGTTTTCCTATAGAAGTTCCAGTCGATATTTGTGAAACTCCAGGCAAAGTGGCAATTCCTTCTATGAGTGTTGCGTTTCCATTTTCTTGCAAAGATCGGATACTTGCATGATCGACTTTCATCACATTTTGCGATTGCAATTTATTGAAAGCAGTAGAAACAATTACTTCGTCCATCTGAAAGATCATTTCTTCCATGATTACATTTAAGGTGTTCTCAGATTGCTTGATCACGAGCGTATTGTTTTGTGTAGCATAACCGACCATAACAAAAGTCAACTTAAACGTTCCAGATGGAATTCGATTCAAATTGTATTTTCCGTTTTCGTCAGTGGTTGTTCCTTTATGCAATTCTGGCGCATAAACAGAAACGTTTTTTAAGGGTTGGTTTTTGTTGTCCATAACGATACCAGTAATCGAATTTTGTGCAGCGACAACAGCAGAAAAGCCTATAAGAAAGGCTAGAAATATATTTTTCACAGTAGAAAAGTTTATTGTTAAAAAATCACTTTCTTCTCTTTGAAAGAAGAATCAATAAATTTGTTTAAGCAATAAACTGTGGAGGTCCGCGAAGAAAATTCTGGTTATTAAGTAAGACAATTACAAGATCGAATTTACCAAACAGCTGAAATGTTGGGGTAAAATCTGGATGTAATTGTAGTCGAAAATAATTTGGAGATAGGAATGTTCCAAATGTAAATTCACAAACAAAACAATGATCAAAAGGATGATGCTGGTGGGAAATCTCAGTTTGCCCAGTGTATTTATGATGGCATTCCTTTTCGCTAAAAAGTTGATGAAGATGACTAAATGAATGAATGGACTGTCCCAGCATTGTAAACAACACCGCGGCCATTAAAGTCAAATTGATAAAAATGTATTTTTTCTTCATCAAGAACAAATGTAGCTAAGTCCAAAAAAAAATCCGCTTGATTTAACAAAAATTAAGATTTGTCATTTCAAGCGGATCGTTTTGTTTTTAGAATAATTTATACCAAATGATTCGCTACCAAGTATTCTGCAATTTGAATTGTATTTGTAGCGGCTCCTTTGCGCAAATTATCCGCAACTATCCACATGTTTATCGTGTTGGGTTGGCTTTCATCACGGCGAATTCTTCCTACGAAAACGTCATCCTTTCCTTGCGCATACATCGGCATCGGATAAGTATATGTATCGGTGTTGTCTTGTACAACAACGCCTGGCGTATTGTGTAATATGGAACGGACTTCATTGACATCAAAATCATTTGAAAACTCAATATTCACCGCTTCGCTATGTCCGCCTACAAGTGGAACACGAACCGCAGTGGCAGTTACTGCGATGGTTTTGTCTCCAATAATTTTTTGAGTTTCACGAACCAATTTCATTTCCTCTTTCGTATAACCGTTTTCTTCAAAGACATCACATTGCGGAATCGCGTTTCGGTGAATTGGATATTTATAAGCCATTTCACCTTGTATTCCAGCGTATTCATTTTCCAGTTGTTTCACTGCTTTCACACCTGTTCCTGTAATAGATTGGTAAGTCGAAACAATGACACGTTTGATGTTGTACTTCTTGTGCAAAGGCGCCAAAACCAAAACCATTTGAATGGTTGAGCAATTCGGGTTGGCGATGATTTTATCTTCTTTGGTTAATAAAGAAGCATTAATTTCTGGAACGACCAATTTTTTCGTCGGGTCCATTCTCCAAGCAGAGGAATTATCGATGACCGTTGTTCCTGCTGCGGCAAATTTTGGAGCCCAATCTAATGATGTTTGCCCACCTGCAGAAAATAAGGCAATGTCAGCCTTCATATCCACGGCAGTTTGCATGCCCACCACTTTGTATTTTTTCCCGTTATATTCGATTTCTTTTCCTATTGATTTTTCTGAGGCAACAGGGATTAATTCTGTAACCGGGAAATTTCTTTCCGCTAAAACCTTAAGCATCACTTCTCCAACCATTCCGGTTGCGCCAACAACAGCAACTTTCATATCTTTTTAATTTAAGTTTAAATTTTGAAGCACAAAAATAGATAGAAATTCATTTGAAAACATCTTTTTATAAAAAGAAAAACCATCCGAATTAACGAATGGTTTAGTTAGAATAAGTAATGTAACGGTATTATTTTTTCAATAAATCTCTAATTTGAGTAAGCAATTCCTCTTGAGTTGGTCCAGATGGAGCAGGAGCAGGAGCAGGTTTTTTCATTTTTCCATAAGCTTTGATGATCATAAACATCACAAAACCTACAACAAGTAAACTAACAATAGTGTTAATCCACGCGCCGTAACGAACTGCATTTTCTGGACTAGTAACAACTCCAGCTGCGTCTTTAACTTCTGGTGACAAGACGTACTTTAGAGCTGCAAAGTCCATTCCGCCTGTTAACATTCCTACAATCGGCATCGCAATATCGGCTACAAAACCATTTACTACAGCGCCAACAGCACCAGCCATAATTACAGCAACGGCAAATTCGATCACATTGCCCGTCATAATAAAACTCTTGAATTCTTTTAACATAATTAATTGAGATTGGTTAATATTTGATTTGTTTACGCCGCTAATTTATATAATAAATTAACATTTACGACATGATTCTAGCAAGTTTTGTCATTCTCTGTAAAAAACTCTTTTTACTCTTTGAGAAATCCCGGTAAGAATTTCGTACGGAATAGTTTGTAGTTTTTCGGACATTTCAATCACTGTTGGACTTTCACCGAAAATAATTACAGAATCGCCTTCCGTGCATGAAATATCTGTTACATCCACCATCAGCATATCCATACAAATACTCCCAATTATCGGCGCTTTTTGATCATGAATGGTCACAAACCCAACGCCATTGCCCCAATGTCTCGAAATTCCATCGGCATATCCAATGGGGATTGTGGCCACTTTCGTCGTTTTAGTTGCCATAAATCGGCGACCATAGCCAACGCTTTCTCCCGCATCGATGGTACGGATTTGAGAAATAATAGATTTTAATGTACCGACATTTTCTAAATTGGGTTGTTCTTCAGGATCGTTGGATATACCATATAATCCAATGCCAAGTCGAACCATATCGTATTGTGCTTTCGGGAAATTACTTATGCCCGAAGTGTTTAAGATATGACGAATCGGTTTTATTTTGAGTTCACTCATTATTAACGAAGACATCTTTTCAAATAAAGCAATTTGATACAAAGCAAATTCGTGATGTTCTAAGTCATCGCTGGTCGCCATATGAGACAAGATACTTTTGACTAAAACAGATTGGTTTTCTTTCAAAGTTGCAATCAATTCCGAAAGTTGCTCTTCTTCAAATCCCAAACGATGCATGCCCGTGTCCAGTTTGATATGAATCGGATATTTCTTCAGTTTTTTTTGTTCCGCTATTTTTAAAAATGCTCTCAGTCCTTTGAGGCTATATATTTCTGGCTCCAATTGATGTTGAATTATGGCAGAAAAGCTTGTCGTTTCAGGGTTCAAAACCATAATCGGCAAATGAATGCCGTCATTTTTTAATGAAATTCCCTCATCTGCAAAGGCAACGCCCAAATAATCTACCTTGTGGTGTTCAAGCAATTTTGCTATTTCAAATCCACCATTACCATAACCAAAAGCTTTCACCATTACCATTAATTTGGTTTTGGGCTTGAGTTTCGATTTGTAGAAACTCAAATTGTGACTTAGTGCATTGAGGTTTATTTCAAGAACAGTTTCATGTGTTTTCTCTTCAAGTGCGCTGACTATTTTTTCAAAGTGGAAGGTTCTCGCGCCTTTAACCAGAATGGTTTCGTTACCAAAATTTAATCGGTCAATTGCAGTAATAAAAGTTTCAGTGTCAGGAAAACAAATACAATTCAAAAATTTATTTTTAAATTTTGAAATGGTTACTCCAATACCAATGAGTCGGTTGATTTTATTCGTAATGATCATTTGAGAAACCGTCGAATACAATTCTTCATCCGACAATCCGCTTTCGAAAATATCAGACAAAATCAACGTTTTCTTTTTGTACTGTTTTTGACTTTCTAAGAAATCTAAAGCAATCTTCAGCGATTGAAAATCGGAGCTATAACTATCGTCGATTATCGTTGTGTTAGCGATGCCATTTTTGACTTTTAGTCGCATTTCTACTGGATACAATAGCTCGACTCGGCTTTCAATTACTTCGTGTTTATAGCCGAAATACAGCATGGTCATGATGCATTGAATCGCGTTTTCGATGGCCGCATCATCTTGAAATGGAATTTTTATTTCGAAAACCGTCGGAGTATATCGAATTTTTAAAATGGTTTTATCTAAAATGAATTTCTTCGTAATAAAAACATCAGCATTTTCATCTTTAAAACTCCAGGAAAAAGTTTTTAGATTGGGATTAATAAAGGCGTCAATCGATTTGTTTTTGTTATAAATCAGAACTTTCACACGAGCGAAAAGTTTTAATTTCTCTTTCATTTTCTGACCAATATTGTCAAACCCTTCATCGTGAGCTGATCCGATGTTGGTCAAAATTCCAATCGTTGGTTTTAGAATTCGTTCCAGTTTTTCCATCTCGTTCACCGTGGAAATACCTGCTTCAAAAATTCCTAAATTGTGTTTTTCATTGATGGCAATCACAGAAAGCGGGACACCTACTTGAGAGTTATAGCTTTTAGGGCTTCTAATAATATTGAAATCTGGACTCAATAAGAAATTCAACCATTCCTTGACAATTGTTTTTCCATTGCTTCCAGTAACGCCTATGATTGGGAAGTCAAATAAACTGCGGTGATAACTGGCAAATGCCTGAAGCGCATCGAGCGTGTTTTCGACGACAAGAAAATTGGCTTGATCTGACATTGCTTCTGGAACATGCGTCACAACAAAGTTCCGCACTCCTTTTTCAATCAATTCTGCGATATAAATATGCGCGTCATGATTAGGCCCTGCAATAGCAAAAAATAAAGTTTGAGCACCGTTTTGCAGCGATCGGCTGTCGATTGCAATGTTTTCAACCAAAGTATTGGGATGATTCCCAACCCATTGGGCATGAAGAATCGGGACGATATTTTTGATGGATAAAATCAAAACTAATCTTGATTTTTTTGGGTTTTTTCTGAATCAAACTCTTGCACTTTCCGCATGGCTTGAAAATAAGCAGCGCGACTCAAAGGTTCATACTCTTCTGTTTCTCCTAGAAAAACTAGTTTGTCGTTGTTGGTTTTTCTGAAACTATAATTGGCTAGATTTCCGGTTCGAGTGCAAACCGCATGCACTTTGGTCACATATTCAGCCGTCGCCATTAATGCTGGCATTGGGCCAAATGGATTTCCTTTAAAATCCATATCTAATCCTGCAACAATGACACGAATTCCTGAATTGGCCAAGTCGTTGCAAATTTTTACAATCTCATCATCAAAGAACTGCGCTTCATCAATCCCTACAACGTCGCAACCTTGCGCTAAAATAGCAATATTCGCAGCAGCAGGAACAGGTGTTGAACGAATTTCATTACTGTCATGAGAAACCACCATTTCGTCATGGTAACGCGTGTCTATAGTAGGTTTGAAGATTTCAACTTTTTGTTTAGCAAATTGTGCGCGCTTTAATCGTCGTATTAATTCTTCTGTTTTTCCCGAAAACATAGAGCCGCAGATTACTTCTATCCATCCAAATTGTTCTTTATGATTGACTGTATTTTCGAGAAACATTTTGTACTTTTCTTGTGCTAAAGATGAATAGATTTTATTACTTTGTAGGGTAAATAAACCGATATAAAATTTCTATATTTACGCCGTTGTCAAAAGTAGAAAAATTTTACTTAAGGTTACTTCTTCCTTTGATGAAATAAACTGTAAAGAAGATAATTATTAAAAACAAACCCACCCAAGGTAATTTTAAAAGTTATGAAGAAAAAATTGGAAGCCGAATTAATTAGTATCGCTCATCGAATTTTAAAACTCAAAATAAATCAGACTTAATTCAACTGCATCAAGAAACGCAAAAACTCTATGAAAAACTGTCTGTTTTGCGTTTTGTCGAAGATAATTTTGCCGATGCAAAACCTACCATTGGACTTTCCGAAATAGAAGAAAAATCGAAATTGCTTTTGAAACTGAACCAGAAGTTGCTGCAGTTGAGGAAAACGAACCAGTTGTAGCAAAAGAAGAAGAAATAGTAGCGGCGGTTGTCGAAGAAGTTGTTGAAGAAATGGCTGAAGAAGTTTCTGAAGAAGATGCGCCACAAATAGTGGATGAAGAGGAAATTGAAAAGAAGAAGTAGCAACTTTGGAAGACGAAATAGAAGAAGAAGTTATTCAAGAAGAAACATCCTTCAAGCCCGCATTTGAATTGTCGTTTGACGCTCATGATGCTAAAGAGGAGGAAGTTGAAATAAAAGAGGAGGTAAAACCTGCCTCATCTCAAATTGCTTTTGATGATTTGTTGGGTCCGGATTATGTTGACCCCGTTTTTGTAAAACCGGAAGACCTGGTGCATAATGAAAAAGGACAAGATCCAAACCAGGTTATTCCGATAGGAAGAAGTTATAACGATGATGCACCAGTGATCTCGATGAAAAATGATTTTGGGTCAAATACCATTTCATTAAATGACAGAATGGCCAAAGGAATCATTATCGGCCTCAATGATAGAATTGCTTTTATGAACCATTTGTTCGCCAATAGCAGTGAAGATTACAACCGCGTTTTATCGCAATTGATGACTTTCGATACTTTTCAGGAAGCCCAAGATTTTATAGAAAACATGGTCAAACCCGATTACAACAATTGGGAAGGAAAAGACGAATATGCGCAGCGTTTCATGGAAATCGTAGAGAAAAAATTCTCATAAACACTTGAATTAGAGTACAAAGTAAAGCCACGAATTACTTCGTCTGTTCGACTTTCAGTCTCGGGTCACGAATTATACCAATTAAAATTCGTGAGTTCGTGGCTTTCAAATACAAACCAAGTTTAATTAAGATGTCGAAATTATATATTGTTCCTACGCCAATTGGCAATCTAGAAGACATGACCATTCGTGCCATTCGAATCTTAAAGGAAGTCGACTTGATTCTTGCAGAAGACACGAGAACGAGTGGGAAATTGCTAAAACACTTTGACATAGGCACGCACATGCATAGCCATCATATGCATAACGAACACAAAACAGTTGAAAATCTAATTGCTAGATTGAAAGCTGGTGAAACAATTGCCTTAATTTCTGACGCGGGCACGCCGGCAATATCTGACCCTGGATTTTTACTCACGCGCGCTTGCGTCGAAAACAACATTACGGTGGAATGTCTTCCTGGCGCTACCGCTTTTGTTCCAGCGCTCGTAAACAGTGGTTTGCCAAACGACAAATTTGTTTTTGAAGGCTTTTGCCAGAAAAAAAAGGACGACAAACGCGTTATTTAATCTTGGCAGAAGAAACCAGAACCATGATTTTCTACGTTTCTCCTCATAAGTTGGTCAAGACTTTAGCTGAATTTGTCACCTATTTTGGAGAAGATCGTCAAGTTTGCGTTTCCCGTGAACTATCTAAACTTCATGAAGAAAACGTTCGAGGCACGACCAAAGAAGTATTGAATCATTTCGAAAACAAACCGCCGAAAGGAGAAATCGTCGTGGTCGTTGCTGGAAAGAATTCAGATCATAAAAAGCAAGAGTCAAAAGAGAAACAGTAGTAATTTTTTTTGGGCGTTCCCTCGCCGAAAAGGGCGGGTCGGGCTTTTCGCTACTATCTTTTGTTCGTGCCTCACAAAAGGATAACCGCTCCAATCCCTAACGCGGAAGATTCCATCTAACTCATCGTGTTTCGTAACATTAAACAGATGTATTTTTTCTTATTTTTGTCAAGCAAATTGCATCTCTTCTTAGATGCTAAGCCTATTTTGTTAACCATAAATTAGATAGTTTTGAAAAATTTACTCCTATTTCTTTTTATTGTTGTTGGCCCGTTTGCTTTTTCACAAACAAAGCCAAAACCAAAGGCTAAAACTGCAGACACTAAGTTCAACATTCAAATCCAAGGGATTGTGCTCGACAATTGCTCGAAGACATCGGACATCGCATTCGGTGAATTTCATGGTTCGGATGCCGAAGTACAAAAAATGAAACCCAATGCAAAAGGAGAATTTACGGCGAGTTATTGGATTAGAGAACCAGGCTTGTTTTTCTTCAGGAAAGGTAGCGTTGCCCAATATTTCTTGGTCAGTCCGAAAGAGAAAATGTATAAAATTGGTTTAAGTTGTAGCAAAAATGAGCTCGAGCCATTACAGGTTTTTAGCTCTTCTGAAAACAAAGCATATCAAGAATTTATGACCCTAGAAAAGGGCTCACCGCAGATTTTGAGAATTTCAACGGCAAAAATTTAAATGACACTAATATTCAAGGAGTTCAGTGGCAAGTTGCGCGATTATCAAAAGAGATCTGCCGCTTTAGCGAAAAAGTACACCAATTCCTATGTCGCCAATCGCCTGGTGACTGCCGACCGCTTAAGTGAAGTTGATTTGTCTTCTATTGAAAAACTTAGAAATGGGTACCTAAAAAGACAAGCTTTTGCTGACCATAAATTCTACAATACGATGCTTCCGTCACTAATATTGGAAAATTATCTCAATTTCATAATGGATAAAGATGACAGTTCTTTTACCGCATTTGAATGGGTGTTAAATGTCGCCTCGAAAAACAAGACCGCTTCCCAACGCCTACAAGACGTTTTATATGAAGCAATCAACAAAAGCAAACGAAAAGATGTGATGCGCAGTTATATTTATTGGGCAAAGGCGCATCCAGATAAGATGGTCAATGAGATTACAAAATTTAAGTTAGAGGGACTTTCCAAAAGTATGGTCGACGCGCAGTTCATCAACATTTCCCTGAAAGACACACTCGGAAATACACGCGAATTAAAAGACGTTGTCACTGCTTCAAAGTACACCTTATTGACGATATACAATCCGGATTGCTCACACTGTATAGAAACATTACCGAAGTTAATTCCAATTTGGGAAAAATACCAATCTAAAGGATTAAAAATCTACACGGTTGCGGCAAAAAATGACAATGCAATGTGGATTGATTTCATTAAGAAACATACGGGAATAGGTTGGACAAACGTTATGGAAGACCAGACCAATAGTAGTTTTGGTAAGTATTCCATTAATTCTCTGCCTTCTTTTGTCCTGATTGATAAGCAGGGCAAAATAGTTTCCAGAATGGTGGCTAATGATGTTGTGGCTGAGCTGCAAAAATGGTTGTCTCCACTTTAAATTTCCAAATCAACAAACGAAAAAGATTTCCCGCTAAACAAACCTTTGTCCGATAATTTCAAATCTGGGATAACTAAAAGTGCCATGAACGAAAGGGTCATAAAGGGCGCCTTTAATTTACTTCCTAATTCCTTCGCCATCGCATCAATTTCTTGATAGCGTTTTCCGGTGTCCCAGCCATTAGTGTCGCTCATGATTCCAGCAACAGGAAGGGCAAGTGATTTGGAATTGTTTCCATCAACGGCGCAAATGCCACCTCGATTTTCAATGATGAGGTTGACCGCTTTGCAAATTTCTTCATCCGATGTTCCGACCACCACAATATTATGACAATCGTGTGCCACTGAACTGGCAATAGCACCTTTTTTCAAACCAAAATTCTTGATAAATGCAATGGCTGGCTTGGTGTCTCGATATCGATTGACAACAGCCATTTTTAAAACATCATTTGATGTGTCAACTAAAATTTTTCCCTCTGATAACAATGCGTGGCAGTGAATTTCATTGGTAATTAATTGTCCTTCCAAAGCTTCAATTACTCTAATTTTTGAAGCGGTTCCAGCGACGCTAAAGTCTGAAATTTCCTTTTTAGATGTATTAAAATTGTTGGGCGTTTCAAATGGCACATGTGCCACAAAAGATTGACCATTTTCCGCGACCAATTCCCCAGCGATATAGGTTTGAATCACTCTAAAGTTAATCAAATCTTCCACCACTATAAAGTCTGCAGCATCATTGGTTTGTAGTAAACCCACATTCATTTTATAGTGATGAACAGGATTAATACAAGCCACTTGCAATACTTTAAATACATCCATTCCTTTCGCAACAGCGCGAGCACAAAGCGCATTGATATGATTGATAATCAAATCGTCAGGATGCTTGTCATCGGAACAAAACATCATGTTTTCAAAATGCTCTGGCAGCAAATCGATCAAAGCTTCGAAGTTTTTGGCGGCGCTTCCCTCACGAATCAGCACTTTCATACCCAAAGACAATTTTTCTTGCGCTTCATCAAACGTAAAACACTCATGATCGGTGGTGATGCCGGCAGCGATATATTTTTTTATGGGTTCGCCGCGCAGCCCAGGCGCATGGCCGTCCACAGGTTTGCCGAAGTGTTTTGCCCAGTCAATTTTCTTCAAAACTTCTGGATCGTCGAAAAGAACACCAGGATAGTTCATCATTTCTGACAAATAAAAAATATCAGGATGGGCCATCAATTCTTTGATGTCTTCCGAATCTATGACGGCTCCAGCAGTTTCAAAAGCAGTAGCAGGAACACAAGAAGGAGCGCCAAAATGAAACTTCAACGGCACTTTCTTACTGTTTTCAATCATATAATACACGCCTTCTTTTCCGAGTACATTCGCGATTTCATGCGGATCAGAAATAGTAGCGACGGTTCCGTGAAGCACGGCAAGTTTGGCAAATTCAGAAGGTACAAGCATAGAACTTTCAATATGAATGTGTGCGTCTATAAAGCCAGGTAGAATATATGTTTTTACGCTGTGTTCTTTTGCTGCAATGGAAGTGATTTTTCCGTTTTCGACCGTAATTTCACCAGAATAAATACGCCTGTTTTTGATATCTACGATTTGACCTTGGATTTGCATGAGATTCTAATTTTAAACAAATAACGAAATTTTTTTGAAATGAATTTTCATGTCGATGCTAAAGTTGGTTCTATTTGTTTTTTTTCTAAATTTGGAAAACAATTCATTAAGTATACACCAAACAAATTTTATCTTATGCGCTGGACAATCAAACCACAACCCGAACCCGACCAATTGAAACATCTGATGGATGTTTTGAATATTGATGCAGTAACGGCAACACTTTTAATTCACCGAGGCATCACGACCTTCGAACAAGCCAAAGCATTTTTTCGACCCAATTTAGATGATTTGCATGATCCGTATTTGATGAAAGATATGGATTTGGCTGTTGATCGGATCGAAAAGGCAATACTAAATCAAGAAAATATCTTAGTCTTCGGAGATTATGATGTAGACGGAACAACAGCTGTATCGCTGGTTTCTTCCTATCTAAAAACTATTTATCCGAACATTGCGACTTACATTCCTGATCGATATGACGAAGGTTACGGAATATCTTATAAAGGAATTGACTTTGCTGATGATAACGGTTTTTCGCTGATCATTGCTTTAGATTGCGGCATCAAGTCGATAGATCATATCGATTATGCGCAAGAAAAAAACATCGATTTTATTATTTGTGATCACCATCGTCCTGGAGATGTTTTACCGAAGGCAGTCGCGGTCTTAGATCCAAAACGAGAAGATTGCGAGTATCCTTACGATGAACTTTGTGGCTGTGGCGTTGGATTCAAGTTGATTCAAGCGTTGGGCCAAAACAGAAATCAAACGATTGATGATTTTGTTCCGTACTTAGATTTGGTGGCAACAGCCATTGCGGCAGATATTGTTCCCATAACGGGCGAAAATCGAATCTTGGCTTATTTTGGATTGCAGGTCATCAACAGCGAACCCCGTCCCGGAATTCACGCCTTGATTCAACAAGTAAAGAAGAAGGAACTCACCATTACAGATGTGGTTTTTATAGTTGCTCCGCGGATAAATGCGGCAGGTCGAATTAAGCATGGTAATCACGCAGTGGAATTATTAACGGAATTCAATTTGGAGCAAGCGCAACAATTTGCTTCTGAAATAGAACAATACAATTCAGATCGTAAAGATTTGGATAAGTCAATTACCAAAATGGCGTTGCAACAAATTGAAGATTACAATGAAAAGGAACGATTTACGACCGTCGTGTTTCAAGAAGATTGGCATAAAGGCGTCATCGGAATTGTAGCGTCTCGATTGATAGAAGTCTATTACAGACCCACAATTGTATTTACCAAAAGTGGCGACAAATACGCGGCGTCTGCGCGCTCTGTTGTTGGATTTGATGTTTATAATGCGCTGGAAGCTTGCGCCGAACATCTGGAGCAGTTCGGAGGTCATATGTACGCGGCGGGGATGACTTTGAAACCTGAAAACTATCAAAAATTTAAAGACGCATTCGAGAAAGTAGTGCAAGAAACCATTGCGCCAGAAATGTTGACTCCTGAAATTGAAGTGGATGCCGAAATTGATTTTGCTGAAATTACACCAAAATTAACTCGAATTCTAAAGCAGTTCGAACCTTTTGGTCCGCAGAATCGGACGCCTGTCTTCTGGAGTAAAAATGTCGTTGATACCGGCTACGGAAAAACGATAGGATCCGATAATACCCATTTGAAGCTAACCCTGAAACAAAACAATTCACCTGGTTTTTCAGCAGTAGGGTTTGGTTTAGCAGATAAGTTAGATATAATTCAAAACAAAAAACCTTTTGAAGCGGTTTATTGTATCGAGGAAAACGAGTGGAATGGAATGGTTTCAGTACAATTGCGATTGAAAGATCTGAAATAATGTCACTCGAATTTTTTCAATTCAAATGAAGTTCCATCGAAAACACCGTAAGTAAAATAGCCGATCCAGTCGCCTAAGTTCACATATTCAGAATTTTCTCCCACCTTAATCATCATGGGCAAATGGCGATGGCCGAAAATAAGGTAATCGTAGTGCTTTGTTTCTAATTTCCGTTTCGAGTATTGTACTAGCCATTCGTTGTCTTCTCCAAGAAATTTAACGTCTGCATCACCCGAAATCAGCTTGTTTTTGACCGAAAGATAATGCGCCAACGAAACACCAATGTCAGGATGCAACCATCGGAATATCCATTTTGAAAGTGGATGCACAAACACTTTTTTCATTCGTTTGTAGCCTTTGTCACCAGGACCTTTCCCGTCGCCATGACCAATCAAGAAGGTTTTGTTTCCAAAAGTGTATACTTGGTTATCGTGATAGACTGATATATTCAGTTCATTCTCAAAATAATCTGTCATCCATAAATCGTGATTACCCACAAAGAAGTAAATTGGAATGCCACTATCTCTAATTTCAGCTAGTTTTCCTAGAACGCGAATAAAGCCTTTAGGAACAACTTTCTTGTATTCAAACCAAAAATCAAACAAATCTCCTAACAAAAAAATGGCTTCCGCGTCTTTTTTAATTTCGTCTAGCCAAGCCACGAATTTTTGTTCGCGAGGGAAACTTAGTTCTGCTGTAGGCGCACCAAAATGTTGGTCAGAAGCAAAGTAGATTTTTTTATTTGGAGTCATGACGAAGTTCAGATTATGAGTTGTCAGAGGCAAACCATTGCGCATAGGAAGTTTCAGTTTCCTGCAATTTCAACGAGTGTAGTTCGATGTTATTTGGTAATCGGTCTTTAATTTTTTGTGCAAAATCGATGACCATGTTTTCGCTTGTGGGTTGGTAATCGACCAAAATAACATGATGCCCGCGATCTATTAATTCGTTCGCCAATTCAATATGTGGTGTCGTTTGATTGAAAACCGTTGCGTGATCAAAATGATCGACTATTTCTTCCTTTACAATTTTCTTTAAGTCTGAAAAATCGATTACCATTCCGAATTTAACATTGCTTCGGTCTGAAATAGGCACTCCAATTACCGTTACAGATAACTTATAACTATGGCCATGGACGTTCTTACATTTACCGTCATAACCATACAGAGCGTGACCAGTTTCAAAACTAAATTCTTTGGTTATTCTAATCTTACTCATTTAACAAAATTTGAAGCAAAGGTAATTACTTTTGAAATAACAGTAGCTAGAATTTGCAGCGACTATAAAATAAAAAAGTCGCCATAAGCGACTTCATTTAAGTTTCGTTTTGCACTATAGATTTTCCTGAAATTCTTGGTTTTCATTTTTCTTCGCCGCTCTAACATTAATGACATTGTTATTTTCTTCAATTACAAATGCTACAAAATTGATGTTCTCAGCATTAGCTACATCTGAAGGTATGGGAACCGAAAAATTGGTGGTTACTGTCTGATTATAATTGGTGTTTGTAAGTGAATCCCCCATTAGATTTGTCAATGAAGCCCGAAGCACATGATTGTGTTCAAAACTAGGAATTGGATTTACTCCTCCATAAAAGGTAGAATAATTGGTTTGTCTGTAAATTAACTTGTCTTCTAAGACATAAACAACCAATTTCAAATTTGAATAATTCTGAGCAAATTTAACTTTCACATCGAGATTAATGTTTCCGTCAGCTACGGTGGAGTTTAATGCTAGACCCAGACCACAATTATTACTTGTCAAATTTAGCGCTTGTTGAACATTATTGACTTCAGGGAATGTCCACGTTGTGATTCGGTTTAATCGAGATTGTGGTAAAGCCAATTCACTATTAGGAGAAATCAAATTCTTGAGAGGACCAATGCCTTCAAAGTCATAAGGATCGTTACCATGATGTATGGCAACCGAAACAACTCGGTCAGACGCTTCCTTTGTTCTTTCAATGGCATAAGCAACACGGGCACAATTCCCACACCAGGTGCCGGTATAGTCTTCTATCAATACTTGTTTCTGAAAAAGGCCAGTAATTGGCGCTGCATCTACATTGTCGTCGACTTTAATCGGACTATAAATCAGTGAGTTTTCACCACAGGACAAAAGAGAAAGCGTGAAAAAAAACACGCCAATAAAGTAATAATTTTTCATAGCAAAAAAATTAAAATTTTAAAATACAAATAAAACAAATTTTATTTTATTTTCATGATAATAATTTATTTATTTGTAGCTAAATCTATACTATCATGAAGAAATTTTATCTGCTGTTGTTATTTGCTAATTTCACTGTTTTTGCCCAAAAACAACTTCCAAACTTAAATTTAGCAAACCTTGAAGGTAAGTCAATTTCACTCAAAACAGATTTTACAGAAAAAGACAAATTATATGTTTTTTCTTTCTGGGCAACATGGTGCACTCCCTGCATTAGTGAATTAGACGAAATGAATGATCTGCAAGAAGAATGGAAGAAAAGTCTAAATTTTGAAATAATAGCGGTTTCTACAGACGATTCGAGAACTCAGAAAAGAGTTAAACCATTAATAAACGGAAAGGGATGGGATTTTAAAGTGTTGTTAGATACAAATCAGGATTTTAAAAGAGCCTTATCAATTGTAAATATTCCTTATACTATTGTCGTTAAAAACGGCGAAATTGTTCATATTCAAAATGGTTACGTTCCAGGAAATGAAAAGGTATTGGTAGAGAAAATGAAAACGCTTTAAGCTATGAAATTCAAACTACTTCTTTTCATGGTGTTCGGCGTTCTATGCGCAAATGCCCAAGACACTGCGAATACTGAAAAAATAAATTTTTACGGAGGTTTTGAGTCCAATTCGCAATGGTACTTGAACGACAAAGGGCTTAAAGTCGTACATCCAGAAACGCCTTTGCGTGCCAACAGTTATTTATTTGTGAATCTCAAGTACAAAGAATGGATTGCTGGAGTTCAAGGCGAATCTTATGAAGATCAAGCGTTGCTAAATTTTAATCCGCGATACGACAAGACAGATGTAGCAACCTATTTTTTGCAGTTCAAAAATGATAAAATAGACCTTACTGCAGGGTATTTTTATGAGCAGTTTGGTAGCGGATTGTTATATAGAAGCTGGGAAGACCGGGCGCTAGGTATTAATAATTCGTTACGAGGTGGGAGAGTTATTTTTAAACCTACCAGTTATTTCACGCTAAAGAGTATCTACGGACGACAACGCACAGGATTTGATATTTCTCGTAGCGAAATTTACGGTGTGGATACGGAAATTGTGCTTTCAGACATTTTTAAAATGAAATCGTCCGAGTTGTCATTGGGATTAACATATGTTGGGCGTGAAGAAATTGTCGAGTCTATTGTTGATCCAAATTTTAATAGCTTAACCAATGGATATGCTGCAAGGATAGACTTTTCCCATAGTGGATTATATTTCTCAACAGAGTATAATTATAAATCAAACGACGCCATAGTAGAAGTACGTGAACAAATAGAAAACGATTTTATCAAACCAGGAAGTGCATTGCTGATGAATGTGGGCTTCTCAAAAAAAGGATTCGGAATCGATGGGACTTTCAGACGCCTTGAAAATATGGGATTTTTCTCTGAAAGAGACGCCAAAGGGAATGCGTTTAATGACAGGATTATGAATTTTGTTCCAAGTTTAACCAAGCAACATCACTACAATTTAGCGAACATCTATGTTTATCAAGCACAACCGAATGTACTACTGGGAGATGAAACCTTATTAAAGACGGGAGAAATAGGAGGTCAGGTGGATGTATTCTACAATTTTAAGAAAAATACTTTTTTTTGGCGGTAAATATGGAAGTAAGTTGGCCATAAATCTTTCTAATTGGCATGCTTTAGCAGGTACATTTTACCTTCCAAAGAAAGACTATTCAACGGAGTTCTTGAGTTTTGGTAAGAAGTACTTTTCTGATTATAATATCGAATTCACTAAAAAATGGAATTCAAAATTGCAGACTATTTTTACGTACATAAATCAGTATTATAACAAAAAGCTTATCGAGGAAACAGATGGCTTAGTCCGAACGAATATTTTGGGCGCCGAAGCAACTTATAAATTTAATGATTCAAAATCAATTCGAGTCTTGGGAGAGCATATGTGGGCAGATTATGATAAAAAAAATTGGGCAGCATCAACCGTTGAGTTTAACTTAAATTCCAAACTTTCTTTCTTCACAGCCGATATGTATAATTACGGTAACGATGATCCGGAAGCAAGAAATCACTATTATAATGTTGGTGGTGCTTTTAGGCAAAAATCTACTAGAATCGCTTTAAGTTATGGTAGACAAAGAGGCGGCTTAGTTTGTGTCGGTGGTGTTTGTCGTTTTGTTCCAGAAAGTTCAGGAGTATCTTTGTCATTGAATACAACGTTTTAATTTATATATTTGCTTTCGATTGGGGGATTAGCTCATTTGGCTAGAGCGCTTGCCTGGCAGGCAAGAGGTGACCGGTTCGAATCCGGTATTCTCCACAAAAAAAGCGACACTAATTGGTGTCGCTTTTTTTACTATCGCCGTTTTTTACTTATCATCAGAAATGTAAGTCTTATTTCCGTTGGAGTTGATGTAGTACCTTCCACCACGTGGACCGGTATACACTTTTTTCCCATTGTATGTACCAGTTACTTTATCAGCTACCTTTGGCGCTTTCTCTGAAGTTTCTCTCACTTTTGGGGCAATCTTTTTAGCTTCTTTTCTTACTTTTTCTGTTACTTCTTTACTTTCTTTTTTAACGGCTTCAGTAGATTTTTTTGCTTTCTTTTCTGTTTTTTCAGCTACTTCCTTTGCTTCTTTCGTTTCTTTTCCTGCGACTTTTTTAGCATTTTCAGCAACTTTTTCTTTCTTCATAGCAGCAGCTTCTTTTTTAGAGGCAGCTTTTTCTTTCTTCTCAGCAGCAGCTTCTTTTTTAGCGGCAGCTTTTTCTTTCTTCTCAGCAGCAGCTTCTTTTTTAGCGGCAGCTTTTTCTTTCTTTTCAGCAGCAGCTTCTTTTTTAGTAGCAGCTTTTTCTGTTTTTGCTTTCGAAGTTTTCTTTGATTTTGTTTCCTGTGCATAAAAACTGCTAGAGAAAACAAACAATAAGCACAATAAAAGAATTTTTTTCATGGATTGATTTTTTAGTTAAACAAAGAATAAAGTTACAAATAAATGATTCGCAAAACAGAAAAATTTAAAAATAGGCGCGCAATTGAATATTACCATTGTGAATCGTTTGGCTAGTTTCGCTTTTACGTGCTTGGTAGTTTATATTAATATCTAAATATTGGGTTAGATTTTTTTGTAATAACAGTCGCCAAGTCATATTTCTGCCAGGCTGCAAACCTTCTAGCATTTGAAAAGCAACAGGTGAATTAGGATCTCAGTGAAAGTTGTTTTCATATAAAGAAAATTCGCCATTCACAGTAAGTTTTTTTTCGCTAGCATAAGAGAATGAAGTCCCCATTCGTGTTTGCTTGAGAAGTTCTACCTGTCCAATTTGGTTTGACTTATTGTAAAATTCATAAAAAACGTCCCAACTAGCGTTTTGAGAAAACAAATAGGAAATTTTAGGAGCCAATTGGTACCCGTCAATTTTGAAATTTCTTGATTCAAAGTTCTCTACGAAAGAATTTGTTTTTACGGTTTTTCCGGAAAAGGCAAAGAGCCAATATTTTAGAAGTAGATAGTCATATTGCAATTGATGCGAACTATTGTCGCTTTCTTGCGAGCCAAACGATAATAAGTTTTTTGCCTCGTTCTTTATATAGGTGTAAGTGACTGAATGTTTCTGTTTTCCACGATTATAAAAAAAGCTATTTCGAAAGCTAGTACTCAGCCCCAGTAGATTATCCGCAGAAGTTGAAAAGGGATTCAAATCAAAATTATCGCCATTGCGTCCTATTTTTCGATCAATCAAAAAAGAAGTTTGATTGTAAAAGTAGGATAGTAATTTCTTGAGTCCTTTCTCATTTTGCCATTGATTTGGATTTAAGGTAATCGATTCTGAAAATTTGTTTTGATGGGTTTTGACAAATATTTGATTGGGTAAGAATACACGGATGTACTTCGCTTGATCTGGGAAAGGTGCAATTTCAAACTCTTGTAGTTCTTGGGTGCCATTGCCATTGTAATCATTCCATGCATAAACTCCTTGTCCAGGTTCTACTTCTAAATAGGTAAATTCTTGCTGTGGAATAGTCCCTGATGCGGTTTCATATGCCGTGGTGCTTTGAATCAACTGATTAAAAAAGCGGTCATTATATAAGATTCTTGAGTTTAAAGAAGGTTCGTTTTCTCTCGTATTTTCAACGTATCTTAGATTTCGATAATTTACGAAAACTGTCAGATCGCTTTTTTCATTTTGAATCAATCTTGATTTCAAAAAATAGGATTGAGAAGTGTTTACTCTTTTCAAAACACTGTTTTGTAAACTGTCATTTGCACGATGCAAGTAGCCTAGCTCTACGTAGACCTTTGTGCTATCGCCACGTCCCAAAAGTGCGCCATATTCAAAAAATCGCTGACTTAAGGAAGTCAGTACTTGTGTTGGCTTTAATTTTTCTTGATTATCTTCCAAACGAATAGAAGAACCTACCCAATTCTTCTTGAAATGATATTTGACTTGGGCCTGATTTCTCAGGAATTTTGAACTCGAAGTTGACCCATTACTACTCAAAAAGCTACCTTTATTTTGAAAATTCCATTGACTCAGTTGAAAAGAGGTATTCAAACTGTGTCGGTTTCCATTAAAGTTTTTACTAAAAGCGAGATTTTCAAATTGATAAGTAGCAATTCCTTTTTTTGGCATTATAAATTCTAAACCTGTTGTGATGAAACTTTGATTTCCCACAGGTGCACTTAAGTTCCAGTCACGATCAAATTCAATGGTGTACAAACGCTCAATGGTTCTAAATTCTTTTTGCACATATTGATAGTTTGCAAACGCATCTAATTGCCAGCTTTTGGTAAACAAACGCTGCTTAGCATTGATTTTACCAGCCACGCCTTGATTGTCACTGTCGTCTAATGAAGAAAAAAGGTTTAAGTCATTGTTGCTAATAGCACCTTCAAAATCTATATTGGTTTTCTCAGAAGGATTTACTTTCCCAAATACCGTAGCGATTTGAATTTTTGTTGGCGCAATTAATCGAATAACGGGCTCATAGTTTCCTTGCTTTATTCCATCGATGGGTTCGACATATTGGTAAATCTTGCCAATCGCAGCTGCATTTGATAAGATATAATTTCCTTGGTTGTTGCCGACCAAAGTAAACCTAACATTGTACAAAACGTCGGTTGAATTTGTAGAATATTCAAAGACTTCAACCAAATTGATGATGGTTTTTTTGTAGAGAATTTTGTTGGGTGAAAAATCGTCAACAAATGCTGACTCTGAGGTCATTAAGCTATTATCATCCCCAGCATCAACGAGTATTTGCGCTTGCTCTGGTGATAGATTTTGTTGCAAAGATTGATTCTTAATGTCACTTTCAGAATAAACATTTGCGCCAATACTCCACTTTTCTCTTTCGTGAGAGCCTCCAAAATAAGTTACTAATCGACTGTAATTTCGATCGGAAAACTGATACTCAACATTGATCCGCATCTCCGAAGTAATTGGAAACAACGAGGTAAAAATGATCTCGCCTGCATTGTAGTCGATCATATAATCATTGTTTTCGCCTCTTTTTAAAAGTATACCATTGACATATACTCTTTCTGAACCAGAAACGACCAAAATAAAGAGCTCTCCATTCGAACCTTGCAATTTATATGGACCTTGATTTCCTTCTTGTCCGACAAAAGTACTCTTGGCATACTGACCTCGAACTAGAGCTGCTGACGCAAAAATATTAGTGGCGTTTCCCGCTTTGCCAAAATTAAAATTGGTAGACAGTCCTTGTACTTTCTTATTGAAATTTAGAAATCTGAGTTTTCGATTTTCGAGAAATAAATCGCCCGCACGAATACTCCATTTATTGCTAAATAGCTCTATAAATATTTGATCAAATTCATCCAATTTTTGTGAGTAACCGCTACTTTGCAAAGGAATATTGCTATCTTGAATTGATGCGCGAAGACTCACCTTATCCGATATTTTTCCGGTAATCTGCAAGTCCAAATTCGAATTCACAACGGCATTTTGATTGTTACCAATGCTAATGCCACGAGTAATACTACCAGATGTGTTCAAACCTTCAAAAGGAACAAATTTCTTAAATGGATCGCGCGATACTTTATA
The DNA here is from genome assembly GCA_016714905.1 of Flavobacterium sp. GTDB lineage: Bacteria > Bacteroidota > Bacteroidia > Flavobacteriales > Flavobacteriaceae > Flavobacterium. Next base: position 119,200 of record JADKBW010000001.1, on the reverse strand, counting down.
CAAATCGTACAGCCCATTCTCACTTTTTACTACACGACTTGAGTCGTAGATGCTGTATTCTTTGGTTAGAAAGGCGGGGAATTTTAGAAATCGAACGGTCAAGGTGTCTGAATTGAAAGCATAATTCTCTTTAAACACCAAAGTCCCTTTTTGGAAATTCATGCGGTACGCAGTAGTATCTACTTCTTCATTTTTGGCGTCTAATAGTTTAAAGAAACTCGAATTAACGCTTGTAGAGTCAATCCGAATTGTGTCTCGTGTAGCAACAATTTTCTTCGATTTATATGGCGTTTCGACTTGCTGGGCTTGTAGACCAAGACAAAAAAAAGTGAGACCAAAAAGAAGAGATTTAAGCATAGAGTATAAAACGTAATGACTTCAAAAGTAGTGTGTTTTATTGTAAATATTGAATAACAGCAGCCGGAATCAAAGATTTATTAAACGTTGCTAAAGATTCCATTTATGAATCTAGAAATAAAAAAAACCGCCTAAAACTTTAGGCGGTTTTGTAATTATGAAAAGGTGATTGTCACACTATTTCTTGATGATTCTAATAGAACCCGTTTGCCCTTCTTTATTCTGATAAGAAAGGATATAAGTTCCAGAGCTCAAATTAGAAAGATCTGCAGTATGATTTCCAATTGCAGCATTTTGCGATAGCACTGATTTACCAGTAACATCATATAACGAATATTGAATGTTCTTTGTAACAGTCATTTCCAATTCGTTTGCAACAATGTTAGACTTCAAGCTAACCCCTGATTGCGCTAATTGTGCAAAATCAGATATTCCCAACGGAGATACATAGTGATAAGAAAATGAAACAGAATTTCCAATTTCAGCACCAGAACCATCCAATTGATAGAACCTTAGCGAATAAGTTACAGGAAGATTCGTGTCAATTCCTGTGTTCAAATTCAAGAAATGGTCAAAATTTCCATTTTCACTGTTTCCCTCAATTATCGCTGGAAAATTTGGCGGATAAGAATTACCTGCAACAATAGTTGCCAAGCAAACATCCCCTAAACACAACTGAACATTTGTCCCATCTGCATTCGTAAAACCAACTACCTGAGCCTTTACATTAATTGGCTCACTTGAATCATTATAAATCTTAATCCCAAGGTAAGACCCTGGTTCTTCCGCCACATCAAAAGTAAAGACGTCACCATTATTGATAGGTGTTCCATCTAATTTTTTCAATGACATTTGTGCCGAAGCGACAAGTGAAAAAAGAGCTACAGTAGCTATGAAAATCTTTTTCATTTTATTGTTAGTTTAGGATAATTTTTTCTGTTGTAGTTGCGTTTTCGCTAGAAATTTTCGCAAGATAAACACCTTTTTGTAATCCAGACAAGTCAATGTTTTTGTCTTTAGTAACATTTGTAGCAACAAATACAACTTTACCTGTTACGTCAACAACGCTAACATTTACAGAAGTTTCAGTGTTGATAGAAATGATTCCAGTAGTTGGATTCGGATATAATTTTAAGTTGTTCACTTCAAACGCACTAACAGAAAGTTGCGTTGTAGTCATTGCATTAGGTTTTGCTAAAGTAGTTGTGAAATTATCTCCGTCAATGCTTACAATTGAAAGGTCTGAGCTGTTAAAAACTTCCAAACCATGTGGCGTACTTCCATAACCCCATCCATCACCATATGAATCCAATAGATTTATAGAATAGCAATCATTTGTAAGTAAAGTAACATTGTGAATTTTTGTCGTATTAGCATCAACGCCACCTCCAGAAGCAGTACCAGCATAAGGGCCAGCAGTCGCTACAATGGTACCTGCGCTATTTTTGATGTTCCAAGAGATTTCTGACGGATAATTATCTGTGTAAACCTTCACAACAACATCTGTTGTAGCTTGACTAGCTACATCAACATCCATAGCGGCAGAGGCAAGAGTTGGATTTAAAACTGGATTTGAATTTGCAGTAGCAACTTCTACCGAATAGTTGGCAGTTGCATCAAACGAATAGCTGTCAAAAGTTACATTTCTAGTGGTAAATCTTGGCATTGAGCCTGTATAATTTTTTGTTGCAACCACAGTACCATTTTCTAATAAGTTTACAGTAGCAGTAGTAATTGTGTTTTCACCGTAATTTCTCATTTTCGTTACCGCACTTCCTGCAGAAGTACAGAATGAATTAGCATTTTCTAAAGCGCCAACATTATTTTGAGTTCCAATCAAAGGAACACAATTGGCGTTAAGGTCAGTTCTAATTGCACTTGCGGTGCGGCCTCCCACTTCATAAACTAATCCATTTGGACAAATTCTGAAAACGGTTGGGAAATAAGTAATTTGGTATAATGATCCTACATTACTACCATCAATAATTGGATAGTTTGTGCCCGCAACCCAATTTCCTTGTGTAGCAGCAGTTGTTCCATTCAAGTCAGCGCTTGTTGTTGCAGCATCACCTTCGATAAATAGGACAACCACTTCATCAGATCCTTCAGGACCGTAAGCGATAGTCAAGTCCTCTAATGCTTTTGAGTTATGCAGGTTCCAACATGGTCCACACCAAGTAGCAGAAACATCCATAAGAACAGTTTTTCCAGCTGCTAAGTAAGTTGACAAACTGTGTGTTACGCCATTAATGTCTGTTACAGTAAAATCTGGAGCTACGCTTCCATCTGCAATTTGCGCGTTACTTTGAAAAGAAAGTAAAACGAGGGCAAAAAATAAAGTAATTTTTTTCATAAAAATAGGGTTTTAATAGGTTGAATTATAGTTAATTAAATAGCTAGCAAGTATACAAATAATTGTTGATAAAAAAAATATTATTTCTTTTTTATGACTTGTTAAGTCACAATTTTAATATGTATTTATATTTTTTTATTCTTTCGTCACAATCTGCATCGTTTCTCGGCTGATTTGTTTCAACACAACCACTTTATTTTCCTCCACGATTTTCGCCGCTTGGTCATTAAAATGACGTATCGTATACAATGAAACATTTTCATTATAAGAAACTTTAAATTTCTTCGATAAGATGTTTTTGAGACTTTGAAAATTGCCAAACTTGTCTTCAATGCAAACAGAAAAACTGATTGCTGAATTTTGAATCAAATTTACTTTTATCTTGTATTCATGCAGCAAAGCAAAGATTTCGCTAATATTTTCTTCCATAATAAAAGAAAAATCAATAGACGAAAGCGACATTAAGAGTTGGTTTTTCTTTACAATAAAACAAGGCAAATATGGTTCTAAATCGACACCTTTTGAAACGCTAGTTCCCGATAATAGTGGCTCAATAAAAGACTTCACATAAAGTGGAATTTCCTTTTTTTGCAAAGGCTGAAGTGTTTTCGGATGTATAACGCTCGCGCCATAAAAAGCCAACTCAATCGCTTCACGGTAGGAAATTTGGTTCAACAAAATTGCATTTTCAAAATAACGCGGATCCGCATTCATGACGCCTGGTACATCTTTCCAAATCGTTACACTTTGCGCATTGAGGCAATAGGCAAAAATCGCAGCAGTATAATCCGAACCTTCTCTGCCTAAAGTGGTTGTAAATCCATTGTCGTCTGAACCCAAAAACCCTTGTGTAATATGCAGCACTTTTTTCTTTGCAATCTTCGAAATATTCTTTTGTGTCCGCTCCCAATCTACTTCAGCGTCCCGGTACGTTGCATCGGTTTTGATATAATTCCGAACATCAATCCACGTGGTTTTAAGATCTCGATAATTCATATAATGAGAAAGAATCGTCGTCGATAGCAGCTCTCCAAAACTTACAATTTGATCGTACACAAAATTATAATTCGGCGATTTGTTATGACTTAAAAAATGCTCTAATTCTCCAAACAAATCAGAAACCGCTTTAAAAACCGAATTTTTATCGTCTTCAAATAAATCCAATAAAATCTGATTGTGATACTTTTTTACATCTTGAATAGAAGATTGCAACGACGCCGATTTGTCAAAGTAATCTTTCACTACTACCTCCAAGGCATTCGTTGTTTTTCCCATCGCAGAAACAACGAGCAACACATCGTCGAAACCCACTTTCTGCAAAACGTCGTAAACATTTTTAATTCCCGCGGCATCTTTAACCGACGCGCCACCAAACTTAAATATTCTCATAAAAATTTTATTATATAGACAAGAATCAAGAGGCAAGAAAGTCTTTATAGTCTTGGTTCTTTGCCCTTGGTTCTATTTTCCAAAGTTCTTAATTCCCTGCTCATCCATCTGAGCGACACGCCAATCGTCTAGCACTCTTGCGCCCGACTTAACGTAAAAGTCAATCGCAGGTGTATTCCAATCCAAGACAGCCCATTCAATTCTTCGAACTTGTTCTTTTTGGCCTTGCGCTATAACGGCAGCGTACAGTTGATATCCCAAGCCTGAGCCTCGCATTTTTTCTTTTACAATCAAATCTTCTAAGTGAATGGTTTTACCTTTCCAAGTAGAATAACGATAATAGTAAAGCGCCATGCCCACAATTTGACTATCGATTTCCGCGACAAAAGTATAAAACAAAGGATTTTTTCCAAAGCCATCACGCTCGAGGTCGGCGACTGTTACAACGACAGCGTCGGGTTCTTTTTCAAAAGTGGCGAGTTCTTGAATCAAACTCAAAACGGCGGGCATGTCTTCTTTTTGGCCTTTTCTGATATTCATTTTTAGGAGCTTGATCCCGCTATTCGTTCCAATCTTTTGCTTTCAAAAGAAAAAAGCAAAAGGATTTCCACTACTATCGGGGCTAGGGTTTTCGGTTTCAAAAACAAATATACAAATCCAAAGTATAAAATTCGAATGATGAAATTCCAAATTCCAATAATATGCAGTAAAACTTGAAGTTTGTAATTTGAATATTGGATTTTACACCTATATTTGCACCACTAACTACAACGATTTCGTAATGGAAGAACGCAACAAAACACTCGGTGAATTTATTATTGAAAACCAAAATGCCTTTCAGTATTCCTCTGGAGAATTATCTCGAATTATCAACTCCATTCGACTCGCTGCAAAAGTGGTCAACTATAAGGTAAACAAAGCCGGTTTGGTCGATATTGTTGGGGCAGCTGGAGAACAAAATATACAAGGTGAAGATCAGCAAAAGCTTGATGTATATGCCAACGAGATTTTTATCCAAACCTTAATCAATCGTGAAATTGTGTGCGGAATAGCGTCGGAAGAAAACGACGATTTTATTACTGTTTCAGGTTCAGATAAAAGTCACAATAACAAATATGTCGTCTTGATGGATCCGCTTGATGGTTCTTCCAATATCGATGTCAATGTTTCAGTGGGAACTATTTTTTCGGTTTTCCGACGTATTACACCAGTTGGAACGCCAGTTACCTTGGAAGATTTCCTGCAACCGGGAATCAATCAAGTGGCTGCTGGTTATGTGATTTACGGAACTTCGACCATGTTGGTTTACACAACTGGTCATGGTGTTAACGGATTTACGCTTAATCCTGCCATTGGAACTTTCTATTTGTCGCATCCCAATATGCAATTCTCGGAAGATGGGTCGATTTATTCTATCAACGAGGGGAATTATGTGCATTTCCCGCAAGGCGTTAAAGATTATATCAAATATTGCCAATTAGAAGAAGGCGATCGTCCTTATACGTCGCGATATATCGGAAGTTTGGTGTCCGACATCCACAGAAACATGATCAAAGGCGGAATTTATATTTATCCAACCAGTTCAAAAGCACCCAAAGGGAAATTGCGATTGTTATACGAATGCAATCCGATGGCTTTTATCACCGAGCAAGCCGGAGGAAAAGCATCAGACGGTTTTGGAAGAATCATGGAAATCGAACCGACAGAACTCCACCAACGCGTACCGTTTTTCTGCGGAAGTTTCAATATGGTGCAGAAAGCAGAAGAATTTATGCATTTGGCCAAGCTGAGCAAATATTAGAAATTCCAAAAAAATAAAATTCCAAATTCCAAAAGTTTTAAACCTTGGAATTTGGAATTTTATTTTTTTGGAAATTTTTATTTATTCATATGTTGCATCTCGTAGATAAAAGTATCTAAGTCAACATTGGCGCCAATCAAAGCCATTGCTTTGTCGACGATATAATTGTTATTTGCTGGCGTGAAACCTAATGAGATTCCGAACTTGCGCAATAACTTTATTTGTGCTTCTCCTAAATGATGGTCTACGTATACCATGCGCGCTAAATCATACAGTCGCTCTAATCGCTGCGTGTATAAGTAGGGTGGATTAATCGGATATTTGAGTGGGTTCTCAAGGATTTCTTCATACTCTGCGGGTGTAATTTCTAGATGTAAAGCTAGTTTGTCTAGGAATTTTTTTTCTTCAGGAGAAAATTCTCCGTCGTGCACAGCAACACGTACAATAGATGAAAAATGACCTTTGTTGCGGTTCTTAAATTCGCTATCAAATAAATCGGAAAATGACATATATTAGGGTTTAGATTCTGTTGCAAAGATATATTTATTTCGTTTTTATTCGAAACTATTTTGTCATGAATTTATTTAATTTTTTGTGCGATAGTTTTGTGATTTTATTGGATTTGCTTTTTAAAATTAATTGTAAGTTTACATGCCCAAATCTATAAAAGAATGGCCATGTCAGATTTTTGGATTTATGTTGAAATTGGTTTAAAGCACGTGTTGAATATTAAAGCGTACGATCACGTTTTGTTTTTGATGGCTTTGACGGTTTCCCATTCGATTAAAGAATGGAAACGACTGCTCTTACTGATTTCGGTATTTACCGTAGGTCACACTTTAGCATTGGTGCTTTCTGTTTTTGATTTGCTTCGGATTGATGAAAATTTGGTCGAGTTTCTAATTCCTTTAACCATTTTAGTAGCCGCAGTTTTTAACTTTGTTGCACTGAAAAATCATTGATGAATAGATCTATAAATGCAACAATAGTGATGACAATGTTTTTTGGTATGATTCACGGATTGGGATTTTCGAATTACTTTAAGACCATATTACCAGGAAAAAGCTCAGCTAAGATTTTGCCGCTATGTGAATTTTCAATAGGAATTGAGGCGGCACAAATGATAGTGGTTTTAACAATTTTATTACTATCATTTGTCGCACAATCATTTTTTAGAGCATCAAAAAGGGACTTTACTATAGTTGTATCGGCCTTTATTGTCGGGGTTGTTACGCCGATGATTATTGAAAACGAAATTTGGAACAAACCATTATGGAACTAAAGAAATTAAATAAATACGACAAAGCATATCTTAGAATCGCCAAAGAATGGAGTCAACTGTCGTATTGCAAGCGAAAACAAGTCGGCGCAATCATCGTAAGAGACCGGATGATTATTTCAGACGGTTACAACGGAACACCAACCGGATTTGAAAATTGTTGTGAAGACGAATCAGGTCTAACGAATTGGTATGTATTGCATGCCGAAGCAAATGCTATTCTAAAAGTAGCTCGCTCTACACAAACTTGCGACGGTGCAACGCTATATATCACGCTTTCTCCTTGCCAGGAATGTAGCAAATTAATACATCAATCTGGGATTAAACGCGTGGTGTATCAACATGGATATCGCGATACTACAGGAGTAGATTTTTTGTTACAAGCGGGCGTTATGGTCGAACAAATTGAAGATTTAGACTAAGTGAAAAAAAGCAAAATATACCTGCCGATTATAATTTCATTTGCACTTGCATTTGGCGTTCTGCTTGGCAGTGTTTTGAATTTTCCCGTTCACCGACCATTTTCTTCTAAGAATAATCCAAAAAATAAGCTCAATAGATTACTTGAGTTTATTGACGGCGAATACGTCGATAAAGTAAATACTGATTCTATTGTAGATCTAACAGTTACAAACATTCTAGCACAACTCGATCCGCATTCTGTTTATTTACCGCCAAGTCTGCAATCTGACGAAGCGGAAAGTATGAAAGGAGATTTTGTTGGAATCGGAATCAATTTTTATATGTATAATGATTCCGTTGCAGTAATAAAACCGCTTGAAAACGGACCTTCTGAAAAGGCGGGAATCCTAGCCGGAGATCGCATTTTATATGCGGACAACATGAGACTTTACGGAAGGAAATTACCATCGGATAGTTTGTTTTCTAAATTAAAAGGAGAGCCCGGTTCTGAAGTGGTGCTCACGGTTTTTAGAAAAAGCGCGAATAAAAAATTCAAAGTTAAGTTGCAACGAGATGTAGTGCCAATCAAAAGTGTTGATGCGGCTTTGATGCTTAATCCAACGACTGGATATCTTAAAATCAATCGTTTTGCCGAATCGACGTACGACGAATTTCAACATGGCATGACCAAGTTAAGGAATGCAGGCATGAAGACTTTTGTTATTGACTTGCGCGATAATGGCGGCGGTTATGTTGAAACTGCGGTCAAAATTGCCGATGAATTGCTGGTGAATAAAAAGCTTATTGTTTTTACCAAAAACAAAAGAAATGAAATTCAAAAATCAATCGCGACAGATGTCGGTGATTTTGAAGAGGGAAAGTTTTCATCTTAATTAATGAAAACAGCGCTTCTGCGAGCGAAATTTTGGCGGGTGCCATTCAGGATAATGATCGAGGAATCATCGTAGGTCGTCGTTCTTTTGGAAAAGGCTTGGTGCAGCAGGAAATGAATTTTGAGGATGGTTCCGCAGTGCGATTAACCATTGCAAGATATTATACGCCAACAGGCAGATCCATTCAGAAGCCATATTTAAAGGGCAATGACGAAGCATACGTCAACGATTTTTATAAACGATTTCAAAGTGGCGAATTGTATGAAAAAGATAGTATTAAAGTAGCCGACACATTAAAATTTAAAACGCCAAAAGGCAAAATGGTATATGGTGGCGGCGGGATTGTTCCGGATGTCTTTATTTCTTTAGAAGGCAAACAGGGAGAAGGCAGTATAGCTTATCTGATGCAACAATCGGGATTTGTTGGTCAGTTTGTTTTTGAACAATTAGACAAGCATCGATTGAATTTTAAAGGTTTGACTTTTGAAAAATTCCTGGTGGAAATGAATCGAAACGAAATGTATTTTACCAATTTTCAAAATTATCTTTTGCAGAATGGGATTGAGGTTAATTTATCTAAGAACAAACCGCTGGTTAAACGGTATTTGTCTGCAGAATTTGCGCGTCAACTTTTTGATGAACAAAAGTACTATGAAATTGTTTTGAAGCAAGACCCGATGATTCAAGCCGTTTTGAATCCAAAATCTTAATTTTTCTTGATGCTATCGTGACTTTGGGAGTCAATGCCATTATTCCACAAGGTTAGAATATCGGTTGCTACCGCAGCACCACTTCCTGCCGCGATTGACAATTGACTGCGCCAACCGGCTAAAGTACCAGCGACGTAAATTCCTTCAGTTACTTTATGATCCTCGTTGACTAAGAAAATCCGCTGCTTTTCAGCAACAGCTTTTGGATGAGGTTGAACAAATTGCATTAAACCCTCGATAGCGAAAGTGTTGGAATAACCAATGGCAACTACAATTGCTTTGGTTTCGTAGCGATTTTTATTGGTTTCAACAATGAAGTTTGGAGAAGTGCCTTCAATGCTGAGAACCTTTTCTCCTGCGATTTGTTGCACATGCGGATACAATTGTGATAAATTTTCAAGACTTGATTCTAATAAATCAGAACCTAAAGTTCCTGGTGGAATTCCGTAAGCATTGTTGAACAACGCTTCTTGTAGAGAGGAAGTTTTTTGATGGGTAATAATTCCGATTTTTTTGTCAGAAACAAAAGGCTTTTTGTGAGCAGAACCTAAAACCAAAGCGCAGGAAACACCTGAAACGCCACCACCAATGATTAAAACATCAAGCATCAATTATTGATCTTTGGTTTTTTCGATAATCATTTTCGACATTCTGAAAATCAATAGAATACAAACCGCGCAAAAAGCAGCTGCAATACCAATTAACGCGACAATGCTGTTGCCTTCAAACAAGTGGTCAAAATCGAGAAGTGTAATGTTGAAAATGATGAGCGCTAATGCTATCACAACCAAAACAGTAGTAAAAATCTTCATGTGAATACTATAATTTGAGGTGAAAGTAATACAATTGAATTAAACGAACAAACCTTTAACATTCGAAGCAAATAATTTAACAGCGATGGCTAATAGCACGACACCAAAGGTTTTTCGTACGACACCTAGACCGGTTTTTCCTAGCATTTTTTCAATTTTCGACGACGATTTTAAGACGCCATAAACCACAATAATATTGAGGATGATGGCCACTACAATGTTTTCAACGTAATACTGCGATCGCAAAGAAAGTAAAGTGGTCATAGTCCCCGCTCCGGCAATCAGAGGAAAAGCAAGCGGAACAATAGAAGCAGAACTGGCTTCGGCATCTCGATAAATTCGAATGCCGAGGATCATTTCTAACGCAATAAAAAACAACACGAAGGAACCGGCTACTGCGAATGAATGGACATCAATTCCGATTAGTTTAAGAAATTCTTCACCTATAAACAGAAAAACAATCATGATAATAGCAGCAACTAGTGAAGCTTTTTCCGATTCGATGTGACCGTGTTTGTTTCGCAGGTCGACGATAATGGGAATAGAACCCACAATATCAATAACGGCAAAAAGCACCATGCCAATGGTTGCTATTTCTTTAAAGTCAAAGTTCATGATAGTTAAATTTGAGTACAAAAGTATTTAATTTAATCCGTCTTTTTTCTAATGATTTAAAGTTTAGTTTGCTAATTGTCTTATATTTACTAAAATTAAACAATATGAAAAAGAGACTGCTTTTCTTGTTTTTGATTTGTTCAATTTTGTCTTATGCACAATTTGAATTGGATCACACTTATAATGACGCCAAGGTTACTAGAATCAATCTCGAATATTCAGGCGAAAAGTATTATGAATTTAGAAGTGCCACAAACGAATTAGTGCTTTTTAATGCAGATCACAGTTTTTGGAAAATGATAGTATTACCTGTGCCAATTCTAACGGAGATTTATGGACTTAGTATCGTTCATGTTTCTGAATCTAAAATAAATGTTGATGCAAATTTGGAAATCATCTTGATCAGCGGCACATCGCCATTTGAAGGAAAGGTTATTTCGGAAGACGGAACAGTACTTCTGAACGTGCCAAATTGTCGAAATCTATATCTAGATGAACTTCCGGGACTTGCGAATAAACTAGTTGCAAATTTGCAAGATGGAACTAGTAATGTTTATTCAGTACCTTCTTTGGTCCTTGAGCATAATTATAGCGAAGGATTAGTAAGGAGAAAACAATTGGAAAATTCTGGAGAAAAGTATTATCTTTTGGATAAAGTCGCTCATGCCGCAAAAGTCTACAATCCCGATCATACACTTTGGAAGTCGATTGACCTAGTAGGACCTCCCGATTGGAATAACGTTTCGGATTATTTGATGCTGACAGAAACAGAGCTTAATGGCGATTCCTTGCTGAAAGTTGGTTTCAATTATTACTACTATACGCCGATATCGACGAACTATGTCGGAGTGATTGTCAATGAGAACGGTGTCGAGATCATTACTATTCCGCGATGTAACTACATGTATCTTAGCGTTATTGACGGGCTTGCTACTAAATTAATAGCGTCTACGTGGTATATCGGTTGGGACGGTTCTAGCGCTACTACCAAGATTTACTCGACCCCATCGCTGACACTAGAGCATACTTACTATGGTACTGCAAATAGAACCGTTTTAGAGAATTCCGGAGAGAAATACTACCAATGGCAGTCTTATGGAGATAAATTTCCAATTGATGGGAATGTGAAATTTTACAATTCTGATCACACACTTTGGAAAGATATTTCTTTACCTGTTAATCCTGTAACATGGAATGTTTATATTTATTTCGTTTCAGAAACCAAAATCGCTGCAGACCCGTTACTTGAAATAGGTTATTGCGCAAGGTCTTTTGACGGAGAACAATATGAATGGAATGGCTGGGTCATAAATGAAAACGGTCAAGTGTACTTGAACACAGTCGGAGCACAAGAATATACGCTAAGCGAGTTCCCCAATTTGGGAACCAAACTAGTCGAAAATGTGACAAATCAGCTCGACCCCAGTACAGTAAATGTTGAGACAAATGTCTACTTGGTTGATCCATTAATGCTGGTTAGTGAATTTCAAAAGAACGGAAGCACTATTGCACCTAATCCTGCAAAAAACATAGTTAACATTCAGTCAGCATCGGCGATTATTGAAGCAAATCTACTTGATATGCGAGGTGTTGCCATTAAGCGCGCAAGCGGGTTAGACATCAAATCGGTACCTGTCGAAAATCTTCCCTCTGGAATATATCTGTTGGATTTAGTGGATGCGAACAAGCAAAAATCTACTCATAAAATTATCGTTTCACATTAAGTTTTGAAGGCGTTGTTAATTTTACATTTCCTACTTTAATTTATTGAAAGTTAAAGTATCTTTGCCCCATGTTTCAACTTGGCAAAACCATCGTTTCAGAAGATATTTTAGAAAAAGAATTTGTGTGCAATCTTTCCGCATGCAAAGGTGCTTGTTGCGTTGACGGAGATGCCGGAGCGCCTTTGTCTGAAGCAGAAACCAAAATTTTAGAAGACATTTACACCAAAGTAAAACCGTTCTTACGACCAGAAGGGATCGCTGCCATAGAAGCGCAAGGTACTTGGCGAAAAGGAACCGATGGAGATTTAGAAACTCCATTGGTAGACGAAAAAGATTGTGCTTACGTCATTTACGATGGCAAAACCGCGCTTTGCGGTATTGAACAAGCTTACAATCAAGGCGCAGTCGATTGGAAGAAACCTGTTTCTTGTCATTTGTACCCGATTCGAGTGAAGGATTTTACGGAATTTGCTGCCGTCAATTACGATCGATGGGAAATTTGTGACGACGCCTGTTCACTCGGAAAAGAACTCGAAGTTCCAGTTTATAAATTTGTAAAAGAAGCGCTCATCCGTCGTTTTGGTGAAGATTGGTACGCTGAGTTGGAGAAGGTCGCTGCGGAGTTAAAAACAAAGTAGAAAATCTGTGTATTTGCTAAGTCAAATGTATTAGCAAATTTGTTAAAAATCGTATCGTGTTGAGTACTCTTGAACGCTTGTAAATAGGCGTTTTTTTATTTTTGTATAATTTTACAACCTTGATTTTGAGGTTTTTACAAAATATCAAATAGTTTCTTGTCAAAAATCAATTTGTTAAAAACTATCTTCGATTGTGAATAAGTTTGGCTTTCATTTTCCGTTACAAAAGGTAATCTTTGTAGCAGTCAAAAAGCACTCTCTTTTTGATACAAATTCACTCAATTCAAACACAAAAGATGTCAGCGATAGAACCTATTCTACAAGAAAACAAAAACCGTTTTGTTATTTTCCCAATTAAACACCACGATATTTGGGAATGGTATAAGAAAATGGAAGCTAGTTTTTGGACCGCTGAAGAAATAGACTTACACCAAGATTTATCAGATTGGGAAAACAAACTCAATGCGGATGAAAAATATTTTGTCAAACATATTCTCGCCTTTTTTGCCGCGTCAGATGGTATCGTCAATGAGAATTTAGCAGAAAATTTCGTCAATGAAGTGCAATATGCAGAAGCTAAATTTTTCTATGGTTTTCAAATCATGATGGAGAACATCCACAGCGAAACCTACTCGCTGTTGATTGATACCTATGTGAAAGATGAGGTCGAGAAAAACCAATTATTTACAGCACTTGAATTTTTCCAGCCATCAAGAAGAAAGCCGACTGGGCTTTAAAATGGATTGAGTCTGATTCGTTTGCAGAAAGACTTATTGCGTTTGCTGCTGTGGAAGGTATTTTCTTTTCGGGTGCCTTTTGTGCGATTTTCTGGTTGAAAAAACGCGGATTGATGCCAGGATTGACATTCTCTAACGAATTGATTTCACGTGATGAAGGCGTGCATTGTGATTTCGCTGTGCATTTGCACAATCATCACTTGGTACATAAAGTTCCGAAGAAAAGAATCAAGGAAATTATTGTAGACGCTTTGAACATCGAACGTGAATTTATTACCGAGTCGCTTCCTGTGAGTTTGATTGGAATGAATGCCGTTTTGATGACACAATATCTTGAATTTGTAGCGGATCGTTTATTAGTTGAATTGGGTTGCACCAGAGAATACAATTCGTCGAATCCGTTTGATTTTATGGATATGATTTCATTGCAAGGGAAAACCAATTTCTTTGAAAAACGCGTGGCAGAATACCAAAAGCAGGAGTGATGAGCATAGACTCTGAATCTCAAAAATATCTTTCGACGCCGATTTTTAATTACATGCCTTTTTTGCCGGATTGCCCTAGCCCCGATAGTAGCGGAAATCCTTTTGTGCGTTTCTTAAAGCACAAAAGATTGCAGCGAATAGCGGGATTAGCTTCCAAAAACACACACAAATAACCAGAAGTAGAGAAGGGATTTTCTAGTTCGCAAAACAAACAAACCTATGTATGTAGTTAAGAGAGATGGCCACAAAGAGCCAGTAATGTTCGACAAGATTACCGACAGAATTAAGAAATTATGCTACGGACTCAACGATTTAGTTGACGCCGTGAAAGTGGCAATGCGCGTTATTGAGGGATTATATGACGGCGTGACCACTTCTGAATTAGACAATCTTGCAGCAGAAACCGCCGCTTCAATGACCATTGCGCACCCAGATTACGCGCAGTTGGCAGCGAGAATCGCGATTTCAAATTTGCATAAAAATACAACCAAATCGTTTTCGGAAACCATGAATGAAATGTATCATTACGTGAATCCGAGAACCAATCAAAAAGCGCCTTTGCTTTCGGAAGAAGTACATGACGTGATTCAAAAGAACGCGGAGTTTTTAGATTCGCATGTGATTTACAACCGCGATTTTAATTACGATTACTTTGGATTTAAAACATTAGAGCGTTCATATTTATTGAAAATCAACGGTAAAATCGTAGAGCGTCCGCAACATATGTTGATGCGTGTTGCTGTTGGAATTCACTTAAATGATTTAGAGGCTGTAATTGAAACCTACGACTTGATGTCGAAGAAGTTCTTTACACACGCGACACCAACGTTATTCAACGCTGGAACGCCAAAACCTCAAATGTCATCTTGTTTCTTGTTGTCGATGCGTGATGATAGTATTGATGGGATTTACGATACGTTGAAAAACACGGCGAAAATCTCACAATCGGCTGGTGGAATTGGTTTGTCTATTCACAATGTGAGAGCGACAGGTTCTTATATTAGAGGAACGAACGGAACATCCAACGGAATTGTGCCGATGTTGCGTGTATTTAATGACACTGCAAGATATGTAGATCAAGGAGGCGGAAAAAGAAAAGGAAGTTTCGCTATTTATTTAGAAACTTGGCATGCCGATATTTTTGAATTCTTAGACTTGAAAAAGAATACCGGAAAAGAAGAAATGCGTGCGAGAGATTTGTTCTTCGCGATGTGGACGTCAGATTTGTTTATGAAACGCGTACAAGAAGACAGCACTTGGACATTGATGTGTCCGAATGAATGTCCAGGTTTGTACGATGTTTATGGAGATGAGTTCGAAGCTTTATATATTTCCTACGAAGAAAGAGGCAAAGGAAGAAAAACCATCAAAGCGCGTGAGTTGTGGGAGAAAATCCTTGAATCTCAAATTGAGACTGGAACACCATACATGCTTTATAAAGATGCTGCAAACCGCAAATCAAATCAGAAAAATCTAGGTACGATTCGTTCGTCGAACTTGTGTACCGAGATTATGGAATATACTTCGGAAGATGAAATTGCAGTTTGTAATTTAGCTTCGATTTCGTTGCCAATGTTTGTAGAAAATGGAGCTTTTAACCACGAATTGCTTTTCAATGTTACCAAAAGAGTAACCCGAAACTTGAACAAAGTCATTGATAGAAATTACTATCCAGTAAAAGAAGCAGAAAACTCCAATATGCGCCACCGTCCGGTGGATTGGGCGTACAAGGTTTGGCAGATGCTTTCATTTTGTTGAGAATGCCTTTTACCAGCGACGAAGCAAAAAAACTAAACCAAGAAATTTTCGAAACTTTATATTTTGCAGCGGTGACCGCTTCGATGGAAATGGCAGTAGAAGAAGGACCGTATTCTTCTTTCAAAGGTTCACCTATTTCACAAGGTGAATTCCAACACAATCTTTGGGGAATGAAAGACGAGGAATTATCCGGACGTTGGGATTGGGCAGCATTGAGAAAAGAAGTGATGAAAAATGGCGTGAGAAATTCACTATTGGTAGCGCCAATGCCAACGGCTTCTACATCACAAATCTTAGGAAACAACGAAGCTTTCGAACCATATACTTCTAACATTTATACGCGTCGTGTATTGTCTGGGGAATTTATCGTAGTCAACAAACATTTATTAGAAGACCTGGTAAAAAGAGGTTTGTGGAACGAAGATTTGAAACAAGAAATCATGCGACACAATGGTTCGGTGCAAAACATCGAAGCGGTTCCAGAAGATTTGAAAGAATTGTATAAAACCGTTTGGGAAATGTCGATGAAAGATATTATCGATATGTCACGTCATAGAGGGTATTTTATCGACCAATCACAATCGCTTAACTTGTTTATGCAAGATGCGAATTATGCCAAACTAACATCGATGCATTTCTACGCTTGGCAATCTGGACTAAAAACCGGAATGTATTACTTAAGAACAAAATCAGCTGTAGACGCCATCAAGTTTACGTTGAACAATGATAAAAAAGCAGAACCAACGCAAGAAGTTGCAGCCGCAGTAGAAGTAGCTGAGCCAAATGAAACGGGTGAAATGTCTGCAGAAGATTTTAAAGCTATGATCGAACTGGCACGAAATGCCGGACCCGATGATTGCGAAATGTGTGGATCGTAATTCTTGAGACGGTTACTATCCCATCAAAAAACAGCTATCTTTGGGTAGCTGTTTTGTTTTTTAGAAGCTATTCCTGCTGTACGCTATATCTTTTCCGCGCTAAAGGAGCGCAAAAAAGGATGCCGCTTCCATCAGGGCTAAAATCGTAAAACAAAAAGTAATGCCTTTTACTAAGAACCACCTCCGAAAATCCCGATTACCAAAAATTGGTTGTCCTGCTCGATGCGACGCTAAAGATCTTGGACGGAGATGATCATGATTTTTACGCCCAATACAATAAATCGGACGCTATAAAAAATGTCGTCGTCTTTTATGAGAAAAATGATCCTTTGGGTTGTGGCGCCTTCAAGTTCTATGAAAACAAAACCGTAGAAATCAAAAGAATGTATGTTTTGCCAGAGCAAAGAGGAAAAGGAATCGCACACCAAATCTTGAATGAACTAGAAAAGTGGGCTAAAGAACTGGATTATAATAATTGTATTTTAGAAACTGGAATAAAACAAGTCGAAGCTATTGGTCTATACCAAAAAGCGGGATATACAATAATTTCAAATTATGGCCAATATCAAGGAGTGGAGAATAGTATTTGCATGCAGAAATCAATCTAACAATCTAAAAATGAACTGGGAACAACTTTTATCGCTAAAACGTCAAGGCGACACGAGCAAACGTTTGCGCAAAGAACAAGATGACACGCGTTTAGGATTTGAAGTCGATTATGATCGTATTATTTTTTCTGCCGCTTTTCGCAGTTTGCAAGACAAAACACAAGTTATTCCGTTATCAAAAACAGATTTTGTTCACACCAGACTTACCCATAGTTTGGAAGTGTCGGTAGTGGGAAGGTCTCTCGGACGTTTGGTCGGAAAAAAGATCATCGAAAAATATCCCTATTTGCAGGAAGTGCACGGTTTTCAAATGAATGATTTTGGCGCCATTGTCGCAGCAGCTTCTTTGGCGCATGATATCGGGAATCCACCTTTTGGTCATTCGGGAGAAAAAGCCATTGGCGAATATTTCTCTATCGGAAATGGGAAACAATATAAAGAGCATTTGACCGACAAACAATGGCAAGATCTCATCGATTTTGAAGGCAATGCCAATGGTTTTTCAGTACTAACTGCGAGCCGACCAGGGATAGAAGGCGGATTGCGAATTTCGTATGCTACTTTGGGTGCCTTTATGAAATATCCCAAAGAAAGTTTGCCTAAAAAACCCACCAAGAACATTGCAGATAAGAAATACGGTTTCTTTCAGACCGACAAAGATTTCTTTCAAGAAGTGGCGGCGGAATTGGGATTAATTGCAAATAAATCCGGCAATGATATCGGCTTCGAGCGCCATCCATTAGCTTATTTGGTAGAAGCAGCTGATGATATTTGTTACACGATTATCGACTTTGAAGACGGAATCAATTTGGGACTCGTTTCCGAAGATTACGCTTTAGAATATCTTATCAAATTAGTCCAAGACACCATTGATACTGCCAAATATAAAACCTTATCTACACGAGAAGATCGAATTAGTTATTTGAGAGCATTGGCCATCGGCAATCTCATTAATGATGCAGTTCGGGTTTTCATTGAAAATGAAGAGGCAATCTTGCAAGGTAATTTTCCTTATGCCTTAACCGACAAAAGTAAATACAAAGCCCAAATGGACGACATTATCAAGTTGAGCGTGAAGAACATTTATCAAAGCCGTGAAGTTATTGACAAAGAAATTAAAGGCTATCAAATTATTAACACGCTTTTAGATAAGTTCATCAATGCATACAATAATCAATTTGATGGCAAAGCGACAAGTTATGACAAGCTGCTGCTAAAAATTCTACCGGAGAAGCACCATCTTGAAAAGGAAACTTTGTACGAACGCTTGTTGCATATTTGTCAATTTATTTCTTTGCTTACAGATGGCAATGCATTGCTGTATTATCAAAATATTGCAGGTTTGAAGTAGTAGATTGTTAATGTTTTAATGGATTGCTTGACAAATCAAAAAAAATAATTTAAGTTTGTTTTCTCTAAAAATAAAAACTATGAAAAAAATTACATTATTAATCGCATTGCTTGTTTCGTTTGTTGGATTTTCCCAAGCGAACAAGACAATTATCCAATCTTATTTGGAAACAAATCGTGCTCAATACGGTCTTTCAAACCAAGACCTTTCGGATTTGAGTATTCAAAATGAATTCTATGGTAAAGGAACTAAAATAACAAGTTGTTATGTGGTTCAAAGACACCAGGGAATTGAAATTTTCAACGGGCAATCTACCATTGCTATCAAAGACGGAAACGTTGTTAAAGTTGGAAGTAACTTTCAAGCTAACATGGCTCAAAGAGTTAATACATCAACACCTTCTTTATCTGTAATAGACGCGTTGAACAAAGCGTATACTTCTTTGGGATATGGCGCAGCTAATTTTTCTATTATTGAGTCTACAGACGGAAAGAAATTTTCTATTACGGACGGAGTTCATGAAGACCCAATTGTGGCTAAGTTAGCCTATCTACCAACCGCTGATTCTAAATTGAAATTAGCTTGGGGTTATCAATTTTATTCGCCAGATGGGAAACACTATTGGGATGTCAAAATTGATGCAGTTAATGGGAACACCTTAGACAAAAGAGATTTAACTATCAACTGTACATTTGGTGACAGACACCATTCGCATGCGCACAATGAAAACGCAAGCAACAAAAAAACTAAATTTAACTTTCACGATGCGGCGTTTGCTGTGCCAAAGTTGACTTCTGCGCCAATGGAGGTTCCAGGAACTTACAAGGTAATACCTTTCAACTTTGAGAGTCCAAACCATAGTCCATTCGAATTAGTAACTCCATATGCTGATGCAGTTGCTTCGCCTCGTGGTTGGCATAATGCTAATTCATTAACAGGTACAACGGCTGGGCTTATTTTTACTATTACTAGAGGAAATAACGTATGGGCACAAGAAGACGCTAACGGGGATAATGGAACAGGAATTCGTCCAGACGGAGGAGCCTCGTTGCTTTTTGATTTTCCTTATGTGAACGGGATTTCTCAAACACAACAGCCTACAGCTTACACATCAGCTTCCACAACAAATTTGTTTTACATGACTAATATCATGCACGACATTTGGTATAATTATGGTTTTGACGAAGCAAATGGTAATTTCCAACAAAATAATTACGGAAGAGGTGGTGTAGCTTCAGGTACCGGAGATGTTGTACAAGCAGACTCGCAAGACGGTTATTCCCAAGCGACACCTACTTTAAACAATGCCAATTTTACTCCTACTAATGACGGAGTACGTCCTAGAATTCAAATGTTTATGTGGACTTTAGGGGCTCCTCCAACAGATTACATTCAAATCAATTCACCTTCAACAATTGCAGGTCCTATGTCTGCAACAACAAATGTGTTTGAAGGAACAGACAGAATTCCTGTGCCTGCGGCTCCAAATGGTATAACTTCTGACTTAGTTTTGTTTCAAAATGAGCCTTTAGTTCCAGGTAATAATCCAAATTCTGCATGTAATCCTGCTACTAACGCTTTCGACATTTCAGGAAAAATTGCCTTAATTAGAAGAGGTGGATGTTTTTTTAGTAACAAAGTTAAAGCGGCTCAAGATGCTGGTGCAACGGCAGTAATCGTTACTGACACTGTTGCAAACAATCCAGTGCAATTATCAATGAGTTCTACAGGGTTGTTAGGAATTACAATTCCAGCAATTTTTATTTCAAAGGAAAAAGGAGATATCTTAATTGGCGAAATGGCGAACGGCCCAGTAAATGTTAAAATTGAAGTGCCGAATAACCTCTACTTATATGCTGACGGAAGTTTTGATAATGTTATTGTCGGACATGAATATGGTCACGGAATTTCAAATCGACTTGTTGGTGGTGGATTATCAGGACAAATGAACAACTATGAACAGATGGGAGAAGGATGGTCAGATTTCTTTGGTTTAATTAACCAAATCAAAGCTACCGACACCGGTCTTGAAAGGAAGGAAATTGGAACATATGCGGTAAATCAGCCAATAGATGGATTTGGATTTAGGGATTTTGGATATTCAAGAGATATGACTGTTGATCCAAGAACATTTGCAGATTCAAATATTCCTATTCCTGCTGACCCTGCCGATACAGCATATCGTTATAAGATAGGTGAGTTTTGGACTTCTTGTTTGTGGGATTTGACTTGGAAGTACATTGAAAAATATGGTTTTGATCCAGACCTATATAACGGTACAGGAGGAAACAATAAAGTGATGCAATTAGTTATTGATGCTTTAAAATTAGAGACAGCAGGACAAACAAATATTGTAGCTGGTAGAGATAATTTATTTGCTGCTGACCTAGCAACTACTGGAGGTGCAGATTATTGCATGATTATGCAAGTTTTTGCAAGAAGAGGAGTTGGTTTGAATGCTTCGTCAGGAAGTTCAGACGATTGCAACGATCAAGTTGAAGACTTTACACTATTTCCAGCAGGACCAAATTGTGTATTGGCTGTAAATGATTTCAGTAGAGAGGATTTAGTTAGAGTTTATCCTAATCCAGCTAATAGCCAAGTGAATGTTAGAGTTAATAAATTTGCAGGCAAATTGGAAGTGCAGATTATTGATATTAATGGTCGTGTAGTGGTAGATCAAATAGATGATAATTTTAATGTTGAAAAATCAATTAACATTAATGATTTACAATCAGGTATCTACATTGTAAAAGTAACAGGTGATAATCTCAATTATTCGCAAAAACTGATTAAGAACTAGTTAGTCTTGTTTATAGTAAAAGCAAAAAATCCAAATCGAAAGATTTGGATTTTTTTATGTTTATATCAAAAGTGAAACGATAGATTCGACATCAATACCGCATATTTTTTGCAGTTCTGCAATCGTTCCGTGTTCCATAAATTGATCTGGAATACCCAGTGTTTTGATTGGAATTTTGTAGTTGTTTTCGGTTGCAAACTCAACAACAGCACTTCCGAACCCACCTTCTATGACACCGTCTTCGATGGTGATTACTTTTTCGAATGTTGAAAAAATCGAATGGAGTAATGGAGCGTCGAATGGTTTTACAAAGCCAAAATCGTAGTGTGCAATGTGCTCTGAATAGTCAATCTTATCAATAGCTTCAATAACATTATTTCCTATCGTTCCAATTGATAATACGGCGATTTTGCTTCCTGATCTGAGACACTGTGCTTTACCAATAGCAATTTCTTCGAATGGCAGTTGCCAATCAATAGTAACTCCACGTCCACGCGGATATCGAATAGCAATAGGGTGATCCAATCCTAATTGAGCCGTAAATAGGATATTTCGTAAGGCCATTTCATTTAAAGGTGCATAAATGATAAGGTTTGGAATACAACGCAAATAAGCCAAGTCAAAAACGCCATGATGCGTCGCGCCATCTTCGCCAACCAAACCTGCGCGATCTAAACAAAAAATAACAGGTAAATTTTGTATTGCCACATCGTGAATAATTTGATCATATGCACGCTGTAAAAAAGTGGAATAGATATTACAAAAGACAACCATGCCTTGTGTTGACATTCCAGCAGATAAAGTCACGGCGTGTTGTTCTGCTATCCCGACATCGAGTGCACGCGTTGGGAACTCATCCATCATATATTTTAAAGAACTGCCTGTGGGCATCGCGGGGGTGATTCCAATAATTTTTTCGTTTTTTCGCGCCAATTCTACTAAAGTCAGGCCAAAAACATCTTGGTATTTTGGAGGCAAATTTGCTTCAGATTTTGGCATAATATCGCCTGTAAGCGCATCAAATTTTCCTGGCGCATGATATTGAACTTGGTTATCTTCAGCTTGCTGTAATCCTTTTCCTTTTGTAGTGAGAATATGCAAAAACTTGGGGCCTTTTATTTTTTGCAAACGCTGCAATTCTTTGAGTAAGGCAAAGATATCATGGCCGTCTATTGGTCCAGCATAATCAAAGTTTAATGATTTGATCATGTTGTTTTCCTTCGGATTTTTTCCTTCTTTCACCGCAGTGAAATAGTTTTTCAAAGCACCAACACTTGGATCAATTCCGATGGCATTGTCGTTTAGAATAACCAATAAGTTTGCGTCGGTAACACCAGCATGATTCAAACCTTCAAACGCCATTCCTGAAGCAATCGAAGCGTCTCCAATTACAGCAATATGGTGTTTTTCGAAATCGCCTTTTAAATTTGATGCTATAGCCATTCCGAGCGCTGCTGAAATCGATGTTGACGAATGTCCTACGCCAAAGGTATCGTAAACGCTCTCGCTTCGTTTTGGGAAACCAGAAATACCGCCCAGTTGACGATTGGTGTGAAATTGATCTTTTCTTTCGGTGAGGATTTTATGTCCGTATGCCTGATGTCCGACATCCCAAACTAGTAAATCGTCAGGTGTATTAAACACGTAATGTAATGCAATAGTGAGTTCAATCACGCCGAGACTTGCGCCCAAATGGCCTTCTTTTGTGGCCACAATGTTGATGATAAATTCACGTAATTCTTGTGCTAATTGTGGCAATTGTGATTCCGTCAATCGACGGAGATCAGTAGGGTCTTTGATTTGTGAAAGTATATTTTCTGCCATAAGGCAAAGGTAACAAATTGAATTCCTATTTTTGTGGGATGGAAAATATTTTCACCGACGTGTACTTTATGAAGAAAGCTTTGCAAGAGGCGGAATTAGCTTTTGACAAAGGCGAAATACCTGTTGGAGCCTTGATTGTTATTGACAATCGAGTCATTGCTTCGTCTCATAATCTGACCGAGATGTTGCATGATGTTACAGCTCATGCTGAAATGCAGTCGATTACCGCGGCGGCTAATTTTTTGGGTGGGAAATACTTGAAAGGCTGCACACTTTATGTGACTTTAGAGCCCTGTCAGATGTGTGCTGGAGCGTTATATTGGAGTCAGATTTCGAAAATTGTATATGGCGCATCCGATGAAAATCGTGGTTTTATGTCTATGGGAACGCAATTGCATCCGAAGACGGAAGTAGTTTCGGGCGTTTTGGCGGAAGAATCACGGGATTTGATGTTGCGTTTTTTTGCAGATAGAAGAAAGAATTAGCGCCGAAAGGAGCAGAGACGTATAGTTTTAGAAAAGACGAAAAGTAAGAAATTGACCTAGCCCAGAGAGTACTGGCATCCCTTTTCTGTTTTTTTAAGCAGAAAAAGATAGAGCGAATTGTTGGAATAGCTTCAAAAAAGTAAAAAAAAACGCCTTGTTATTTTACAAGACGTTTTTTTTTAAACAATAAAAATCTATTCTTTGATAAACTTACTTATAGCAGTTCCTTTGCTCATATAATTTTAATAAAATAACTTCCTGTTGTCAAACTAGAAACATCTATTGTTGGGCTAGGGTTGGTAATAACTTGTATTAATTGTCCAAGTGTGTTATAAATGTTTAAAGAACTCATGATCACATCCTGTTTGGTCGTAATCGTTAAATTGTTTTTCGCAGGAACTGGAGACAATGTAAATACACTATTAAATTCAAAATCCTGTTTACCCAATGTTTCGATTGTAGTGGTATAAGTATTTGTTATAATTGGCAAGTTATAATCAAAGAATATACTTGCAGTATTACTAATTGTATTACCAACGACCAATGTTGGTCTAGTTTTTATTTTAAACGCAATAAAACCATCATTATTAGCATCGTCAAATGGCAGGTTAATGTTTTCAAAGATAAACTCTACTTTATTTGTGTTAAGAATTCTTGTGGTGAATGAATGACTACTTCCTGTTGGAACTAAAGTAGTAATGTCAAATTTGGACATATCAATCTCATCTCGAATCACAACAAATTCAGCATTAGCAGTTCCAGTGTTCTCAAAACGAATTACATAATTCAAATAATCTCCAACCATACTTGGTGTAATTTTCGTGCCTTCTACACAAGTTTTGTCGTTTGGATCATATGAACCAACTACTGTCTGGTTAAAAGTAGAAGAATTATCAGAAGGCGTTTCGTCTGAGGCACCGTTGATGCTAGCATTATAAATTAAAATACTACCATTGTTTATAGGAGGAGTTTCTGTTGGCGCATTGATATTCATATTTACAAAAATTTCTCTACTTTCAAATGGTAATAAATTACTGAAATTCCAGCTTAATGAATTTGTACTTTGACCATCTATACCAGGTGTAGCAGAAATTAAATCCATCACACTATCATCAAAACCTAAATTAATTGTCCCGTTTTGAGCACCAGTTCCATTGTTTTTGTATACGATTTTATAGAGAGCATCAAATCCAGGACGTGCTGGTACAATGGGTAGTAAACTTATTGTCAGGTCGTTGTGTGTACCATTTGCTAAGATGCAGAAATCCTGAACATACACATTACTTGCAGTAGGAAAAGTTACACTAGCACTTGGTGGTGTGACTGTAAAATAGGATGGATTTTGTAAAATAGGAATAAAAATATTATTCCCAACTTGAACATCATAGTAACTATAAAACCCACTTTCATTCGCAATTAGATTTCCTGAATTGGAACCATTGGTAAAAATTAAACGTTGATTTGGAAAGTTGATGTCAGTCTCGTCACAGCCATTATTATTACTATCATAGCGAATATTCCCTTGTATGGTGTATGTATAATTATTATTTACAGTAAAACCATTATCTAATGTCAAATTAAAAGCGCCGTCTTCAGCATAAACTTTAACATCGTATTGCCCTGGAACTGCATAACCTGGAATTGACAAGTTTAGATATACTTGAGAGTCAGATAATGCATAAGCCCATGTTGCAGGGAGAACATTAAGAAATTGATCTATAAAAGAAACGTTTATTGTAGGACTACTTGTATAAAATTGAGTGTCTTGCCCTGTAATTGACACTTGAAGGGTTTGCCCGCGATTTCCATTATCAGGTGTTACCGATATAATTGATTGACCGAGCATAAATTCACAAGAAATAAGCGCAAGAAGGAGTAGTAGTTTTTTCATTTTCAGTTAATTAAGGATTGAATATATCTTTCAAAGCTAACGCTATTTTTTTGTAATCAAAATATATTGTTAAAAGTTCTTTTTCAGTTTTTATTCTAGATTTTAGATAACTGTTTAAATTTGGATTGTTTATGTGGTTAAGCGTCAAATTTAATTTCTTCTCAACAATTGGAGTTAAAATCTGTTTGTAAAAATCATTTTTAGAGTTACTATCACACAAGTCAATTGTTTCAAAGGCCTTTTCATATTCTTGAATATTATAATAGGTTGCTGCTAAATTCAATCTCGCATCTTCGTAGTGTGGAGATATACTCAATGCTTCTTTGTACTGAGATATAGCTTCTTTAACTTTTCCGTTTTTTATAAAGGTAGAAGCTAAATCATTGTTAACAACAATACTGTATGGATTACTTTTATAAGCATTTTTATAATTATATAAACTTTCTTTAAAATCTCCGTCATTATAATATGCTTTGCCTAAATGCCAATCTAGAGGTAATGCAAAATTATCGTTAGAGAAAAAAGGGTTTCTCGCTTTATTCAATTCAAAAATGACGGTTTTATTGTCAGATT
The DNA here is from genome assembly GCA_016714905.1 of Flavobacterium sp. Classification (GTDB taxonomy): domain Bacteria; phylum Bacteroidota; class Bacteroidia; order Flavobacteriales; family Flavobacteriaceae; genus Flavobacterium. Next base: position 92,834 of record JADKBW010000001.1, on the reverse strand, counting down.
TTTTTTCTGCTTCTAATGCTTTAGATAAATGGGTTTCACCATTTATTCTATATAATAATATTATTGAGCAATAGATTAATATAAGGAAACTAAATACATAAATAAAACGGGAAGAAACTTTATATCCAAGCAAATTACTCACTTGTAAATATTTCGAATTGATTAAAGAAAAAACAATTAATAAAAGGATTTGATGCTCAATCCTAGTTAGAGGAAAATCAAAAAAGGCAATAATTAGATAACAAATAATAAAGTACAAAAAGTAACTCGCATTTTTTCGGTCAATACTTTTTATGTCATTTCTTGAAAGCCAATATGCTTGATATAGAACAGAAATAAAAATTCCGAGATAACATAAAAAACCAAAAATTCCTACTTCTGATAAAACCAGCAGAAAATCATTGTGTGGATAATTAACTAACATTTTACCATTTTGAATGTCAATGTCTGAAAAGTGATGTAATCCATATTTTGGGTAAGTTGCAATCCAATTTCCAACACCAATTCCATCAAAAAAATTATCTTTTATGATAAAAGCAGCTTGTTTCCAATACTCTAATCTTGAAAAAAAAGTATCTGATGAAAATAACCTTAAGAAATATTTTGTTTTTATGTCAGATGAAGAATGAAGGTCATTTTTAATGTTAATGAAATAATAGATTAACAAAACAGCTATTATTGTCAATGACAATAGAAATCGGATAAAGAATTTTTTTGAAAATTTATTTTTTATATAATGGCATAGGATTAAAAGAACATAAATCGATAGCGCAACCATCACAGTTCTTGTTCGAAACAGTATAAGTAATAGAACGGTAAAAAAAATAGCTGTTATTGAAATCACTTTTATTTTTTTTGAAATTGAAATTCCAACAAAATAGAAAGGTAAACACATAAACAATAGTGATGACAGAAAATTTTTATTTCCAAATGTTCCACTCAACAAGTGCACATCTAAAAATAAATTTTGCCCGTTAATTGTCTTTTTTATAAAAGGTAATATTATTACGAATAGAGCTAAAATCCCAAATAATATGATACTACGTACTACATGATTTGAGGTAAAATAGCCATTGATAATAATTAGTTTGACGAGTAAAAAAAAAATAAAAAAAGTCAAATACTTTGAAAAACTTGCATGACTAAAGTCAATCATTTGAGATTTTAAGAATGACAATCCACAAAAAACCATAAACCCGAAATACAAAAGTGTTGTAGCGTCTAACGTAAACAAGTCAATAGTGTTACTTTTTTTTAGTAAAAGGATTATGATAAAAAGTAAAAAAATAATCGTAAGCAGTTGTCTTGCTAGCAAATAAGATTCTATAACGGAGCTAATAAAGACAAAAGGAAGCGAAGCAAAATAGATTAATAAAATTAAATTAAAACTTTTGTTTTCGTTAAATAAATTCATACCAAATAAATTTTAAAGGCTCTTTCAAAGTTATGGTTATTCAGAATATGTTTTTATATATTTTTTTTATTTGCAAATTTTAATGATAGAAAAAAAACCTATCAAGCGAGGTCTTATTACCACGGGAACACAATTGCATGCGAATACATAAGTAGTTTCAGGTGTGTTGGCGGAGGAATCACGAGATTTGATGTTGCGCTTTTTTGCGGAGAGAAGAAAAAATTAGCTCGCACCCGAGCGATTAGCGAATTGACGAAGTAAAGGCGAGAAGTTTTGGAGAGGATTAATAAATATGAAATTGCCCTAGCCCAGATTGCAGCAGAAATCCTTTATTGTTTTTCTTTAAAACAATAAAGATTGGAGCGCAAAGCTGGATTAGCTTCTAATAAAAAAAACCGCCAAACTTTCGAAAGGCGGTTTTTGTTTTGAATTTATTCTACGATTTCTTTTCCAGATTTGTCATAGAAATGATATTCCAAGTACGTGTAAGCGTCACGTGGTATGATTTTCACCCATTTCTTATGCTCGAAAAACCATTTCGAACGTAATGATGGAAAACCTTTACTGAGGTATGCAGCCACAAAAGGATGTACATTGAGCACTACTTTCTTATGGGTTTTTAGTATTCTTTCTAGATCGGAAGCAATCTTATCAATGATTAAGATAGGCGCTTCTATTTCGCCGTTTTCATTGTTTGGATCTTCTTCTCTAGTTTTGATATTGACTTCTGGTCTTACGCGTTGTCTGGTAATCTGGACTAGCCCAAATTTACTCGGTGGTAAGATCTTGTGTTTGGCTTTATCGTCGTTCATTTCTTCTCTTAGGAAGTCGAACAGCACTTTTCTGTTTTCGGGATCTTGCATATCGATAAAATCAACTACGATGATTCCGCCCATATCTCTCAAACGCAATTGTCTGGCGATTTCGGCTGCGGCAATCATGTTGACTTCCATGGCGGTATCTTCTTGGTTTGATGCTTTGTTCGAACGATTTCCGCTATTGACGTCGATGACGTGTAATGCTTCAGTATGTTCGATGATTAGGTAAGCACCTTTACTCATGGATACGGTTTTTCCGAAGGAAGTTTTGATTTGTCTCTCTATGTTATATTTCTCGAAAATAGGAGTGTCTTTAGATTGATAAAACTTTACAATTGATTGTTTGGATGGTGCAATTTCTTCCACGTAATCCTTGGTTTCTTGGTACAACTCTTCGTCATCTATATAGATACCACTAAAGGTATCGTTGAATACGTCTCTTAATATCGAAGAAGCTCTGTTGAGTTCTCCTAACACTTTCGACGGATGATGAGCAGTTGGTAATTTTTTACACATTGCAGTCCATCTGCTGAGCAGGTTCTGCAAGTCTTTTTCTATTTCGGCTGTTTTTTTGCCTTCGGCTACTGTACGAACAATAACACCGAATCCTTTTGGTTTGATGGCTTGTACTAGTTTCTTAAGTCTGTCTTTTTCGCCTTTTTCTTCTATTTTTTGAGAAACAGAAACGCGATCTGAGAACGGGACAAGAACGATAAAACGTCCAGCTAAAGAAAGCTCGGAGCTAATTCTAGGGCCTTTGGTAGATATCGGTTCTTTGACGACTTGTACTAATACAGATTGATTGGATCCAAGCACTTCGGCAATGGTTCCGTCTTTATCAATCTCTTTTTCAAACTGAAAGTTTTTTAGGGAGAAATCTTTTAATTTACCTGCGCTTACAAGTTTTATGAATTTCAGTTGAGAAGCAAGATTTGGGCCTAAATCGTGATAATGTAAGAAGGCGTCTTTATCGTGGCCTACGTTTACAAATGCAGCGTTGAGTCCGGCAACTGGCTTTCTGATTTTAGCGATAAAAATATCACCTACTTGAAAGTTGCTTGCTTCTTGTTCCTTGTGTAATTCAATTAGTTTTCCATCTTTTAATAAGGCAAAATCTACGGCTTCAGAACTAGATCGGATGATTAATTCTTTATTCACTCTGTAAATTTTTATCCGTGAATGGGTTGTTGGTTAACTGTTGTGTATTATCGGTATAAACCGTTAACTGTCAACTGTCAACTGTCAACTTCTCAAGGATGGATTAAACAATATTTTAACAGGTTTTGGTACCCGATGGATGAAATCAAATTCCAATTTTTAAATTCCAATTTCCAACAACAACGTTTGGGATTTGGATTTTTTGATTTGAAATTTATCTGATTTCTATCCGATTTCAATGAACGTTTAAAAAGAAAAAAGTAGTATTAAACTACTTTTTCTTTTTGTGGCGGTTAGCTCTCGCTCTTTTTTTACGTTTGTGCGTCGCTACCTTATGTCTTTTTCTTTTTTTACCACTTGGCATAGTTGGTGATTTTGTGATTAATAAATATTTTTATTTTGCTTCGTTATTCGTTTTTACTCCTTCAACAAATACCTTAGCTGGTTTGAATGCGGGAATATTGTGTGCTGGAATTTTGATTGTAGTGTTCTTAGAAATGTTTCTTCCTGTTTTTTCAGCTCTTGTTTTGATGATAAAACTACCAAAACCTCTTAAGTAAACATTATCTCCAGTTTCTAATGAAGTTTTTACTTCTTCCATAAAAGATTCTACTGTGGCTTGAACGTCTCCTTTTTCAAGACCTAACTTTTCTGAAATTTTCGCTACGATATCTGCTTTCGTCATTTTCTTTCTTAATTTAAGATTTGTGATTTTTTTTGAGGTTGCAAATATATGAATTTAAAAAACAATTAATCAACCTAATTCGCTAAAATTTAATTACATAAACTTTTACTTTTGTGAACCTAAATTTTACAATGGATTTTGCTAACTCACTAACCCAATGGTATCTAAAAAACAAACGCGATTTGCCTTGGCGAAACACGAAGGACCCTTATTTGATATGGTTATCTGAAATTATGCTCCAACAGACTAGAGTTGCGCAAGGAATGCCATATTTTCATGCATTTACAAACGCGTTTCCAACAGTTTTTGACCTAGCCAATGCCTCTGAACAAGAAGTCTTAAAATTATGGCAAGGCCTCGGATATTATTCTAGAGCGCGGAATTTACATAAAACAGGGCAGCACATCGGAAATAATTTGAATGGTGTTTTTCCCAATACCTATAATGATTTGTTACAATTAAATGGTGTTGGAGAATACACTGCTGCGGCAATTGCCAGTTTTTCTTTTAATGAGGTGATTCCAGTTGTTGACGGAAATGTTTTTCGCGTTTTGTCGAGATATTTTGATATAGAAACAGATATTCAATCGAATGCAGCAAAAAAAGAATTTTTTAATTTGGCAAATGAATTAATACTAGAGGTCAATCCCGCATTATTCAACCAAGCAATAATGGAGTTTGGTGCATTACAATGCGTTCCGAAAAATCCAAATTGTAGTGATTGTCCGTTGAATGCGGGCTGTTTGGCACTGCAGAAAAAGAAAGTGCATTCACTACCCATAAAGTCAAAGAAACTAAAAGTTAGAAATAGGTATTTTAATTATATTGTTTTTTTTGACAATTTGGGTAATACCTTCATTCGGAAGCGCGAAGAAAAGGAATTTGGCATAATCTGTATGAGTTTCCATTGATAGAGTCAGATACAAATTTAGATTATGAAGATCTTCAACTAGAGCTTTTGACTCGAAAATTCGTTGCAAATTCTATCGTGTCAATAGAAGAGTTCAATGCAATCAGCCAATTGCATAAACTAACACACCAACATTTGCATATTAAATTTTGGAAAGTTGCCGTTTCAAACGTTATTACAAATGGAATAGATTATGAAACTTTGTTGACTTTTCCATTCCCAATTGTCATATATAATTTTATAGAAAAGGATTGGAAATAGTTTTTAAAATTTTACTACATTTGGATAAAATACAATACCATACAAAATGAGCGGAACGTTAAACAAAGTCATGTTAATTGGTCACTTGGGAGAAGATGTAAAAATGCATTATTTCGAAGGAGGCAACTGCATAGGAAGATTTCCTTTAGCAACTAACGAAACCTATATCAACAAGTCGACCAACGAAAAGATTACTTCAACAGAATGGCACAATTTAGTAGTTCGAAATAAAGCGGCTGAAATTTGCGAAAAATATTTGTCAAAGGGAGATAAAATTTTTGTTGAAGGCCGCATTAAATCAAGACAATGGCAAACAGAGGAAGGAGTAACAAAATACACCACAGAGATTCAAGTTACCGAGTTTACTTTCCTTACCGTTAAGAAGGAAATAGAATCAAATAAAGGCATGCCAGACGCTAAGAGTCCTAATTTCGACTCTCATGACAGTCCAATGTCCGAGAACGATATGCCGTTCTAATATTGTTTAACTAACGAATTTCAATTTGGACCTAGAGCCCAGTTTTAGTTTGCTTTCAACCATAGATACCAATTTGCTTTTTGGTTTTATCGTTATTTTTGTTTTGCTTTTTTGCTCTGCGTTCATTTCTGCAGCAGAGGTAGCCTATTTTTCTTTAACGCCAAAGGACATCGACCAGTGTGCTAAGGAAAATCCCGCGAAGACCAAAATTATATCGAAACTTCTTGAGAAACCAAAAAAGCTACTCGCAACTCTTTTGGTCGCCAATAACTTTATCAATATTGGTGTTGTAATTTTGTTTTCAGTAGTAGGAAAAAATCTTTTTGATGCAATAGAATCCCCGTTTTTAAAATTTGTTGTTGACGTTATACTTGTGACTTTCCTGATACTTTTGTTTGGAGAGGTATTGCCAAAAGTATATGCGAACAGGAATAACATAAAATTCGCTAAATTGGTTGCCTTCCCGCTTTCAATTCTCGACACTTTACTTTCTCCGATAAGTATGCCGATGCGTTCACTCACCATCTTCTTACATGAAAAGTTGGGAAAACAAAAAGGCAATTTTTCTGTTGACCAATTGTCACAGGCATTAGAGTTGACATCATACGAAGAAACCAGTCATAAAGAGCAAAAGATTTTGGAGGGAATTGTCTCTTTTGGCAACACCGACACAAAACAAGTAATGAGCCCGAGAATTGATATTTTTGCTTTAGAGATTTCAGAGAGTTTCACTGAGATTCTGCCTAAGATTTCAGCAAGTGGATTTTCAAGAATTCCGGTGTATCGCGACAATATAGATCACGTGGAAGGCGTTTTGTTTGTCAAAGATTTGATTCCGCATATCAATAAAAAGGAGTTGGATTGGGTCGCTTTAGTTCGAGAGCCTTTCTTTGTTCCTGAAAACAAAAAGCTAGACAATTTGCTAAAAGATTTTCAAAGTATGAAAAGTCATTTGGCTATTGTAGTTGATGAATATGGCGGAACTTCTGGGTTGGTATCTTTGGAAGATGTTATTGAAGAGATTGTAGGTGATATTAGTGATGAGTTTGACGACGAAAACCTCAATTATTCTCAAATTGATGATAAGAATTTTCTATTTGAAGGTAAAATCAACTTGAAGGACTTCTATAGAATTGTTGAAGTAGATGAAAATTTATTTGAGAAGACAAAAGGCGAAGCAGAAACGTTAGCTGGATTTATTCTAGAAATCATCGGAAACTTCCCCAAAAAAGGACAGAAAATTGTTTTTAGCAATTGCAAATTTATGATTGAAACAATAGATAAGAAAAGGATTAAGCAGATAAAGGTAACCATTGAATAAGATAAAAAATGACTTCTAGAAAAACGCTCACCCCTTTTTTATTCCTTATCTTTTTCGCTTTTTTTAGTTGTAAGAAAGATGTGCTACCAAAACCTACAAGTCAATTGCGACTAGACTATAATTTGGCACAATATGCACATTTTGAAAACGCTTGCCCTTTTGCTTTTGACATCAACGATAAAGCCATCATTAAAGAGAAATCTGATTGTAATTTCACGATCGATTATCCGAAAATGAAAGCCACAATTTATGTAAGCTATAAACCGGTAAAAAATAATATCAATGCACTTCTCAAAGATGCTCAGAAACTTACCTATGAGCACGTTATAAAAGCCGATGATATACTAGAACAGCCTTTTATCAATTCCGACCATAAAGTTTATGGCATGTTTTATCACGTTAATGGTAATGCTGCGACCAATGCGCAATTTTATGTAACCGATAGTGTCAAGCACTTTATTGACTGTTCTGTCTATTTCTATGCAAAACCCAATTTCGATTCGATAATGCCAGCGGCTAGTTATGTCAAGAATGATATGCAACGGTTGATGGAGAGTTTACAATGGAAGTAATTTAGAACAAAAAAGAGACAAGAATCAAGATTTTAGTTGTCTTGATTTTTGTCTCTTTTTTCTATATCAATGAATTACTTTATTTCGAAGCAACCATATTTGACACCTTATAAGTTTCCCCGTCTGCAGTAGCTTCAACGATTTTTGTAATTGATTCTGGATTTTGAATGGAACTGTCAAATGAAACTGTAGCTTCTTTTTTATCGAAGTCAACGGTAGCATTTTGAACACCGTCTGTTTCAGAAAGTTCTTTTTCAATCGTTTTGGCACAACCTATGGCGCAAGTCATTCCTTCAATATTAAAGGTTGCTTTTTCCAATTTCTCGGGATTAATAGTCGACTTTGATTTAGCAACAGTTTTTTCGCCTGGCGCACTTGCGGTTTGCTTGCAACTAATAAACAATACTGCGGAAATAGATGCGACAAATAGAAGTTTTGTAAAAGTCATGATTCGTATTTTAATTGGGACGATGTTATACTAATAAACTGGCTACAAAAATATATAAAAAAAGAAGAGACAATTCATAAAATTATTACAAATTTGGCACAACTAAAGCCTCAAAATGAAAGTGCAACAATTAAAATGGATCTATCTTATAGTACTTGCCTTAATTTGGGGGAGTTCATTTATCTTAATTAAAAGAGGATTGGTCGGGTTAAATCCACTACAAGTCGGTTCCCTACGAATGATTTTTTACTACGATTTTTCTCTTGATTATCGGTTTTCGAAATTTACCAAGAATTCCGCTATATCAATGGAAGTATTTGGCGTTAACCGCCTTGTTCGGAACATTTATTCCTGCTTTTTTGTTTGCCATGGCACAAACCCAAATTGATAGTTCGGTCAGCTCTATATTGAACTCATTAACACCGTTGAACACCTTGATTATTGGAACATTTGCTTTTGGATTACAATTTAAAAGAATACAGATTATTGGTGTATTTATTGGTTTTCTTGGCACTTCTTTGCTGATTTTCAACGGAGCGATCCATCATCCCGAACAAAACTATTATTATGCAATTTTAGTCTTGATCGCGACAATCTGCTACGCGACGAATGTCAATTTGATTAAAAGATATCTATCAGATTTATCACCGCTGAGTATCAGTACCGGCAATTTTACGCTGATGCTAGTTCCAGCGCTAGTCATCTTATTTTCAACTGGATTTATGAATACGATGCATAAAGTTGAAGTCCAAAGTGCTGTCTTTTATATTATGATTCTAGGAATCGTAGAAACAGGAATTGCGAATATTATTTTCTTTAAGCTAATTCAAATGGCAACGCCTGTTTTTGCCACGTCGGTAACTTATTTGATTCCAGTCGTCGCTTTTTTTTGGGGAATGCTAGATGAAGAAATGTTAACTATTGTTCAATTACTAGGAGCCAGTGTTATTCTATTTGGCGTTTACTTGACAAGTAAAAAATAAAATCCAAGTGAATACCGCTCTCGGTTTTTGAATTATTGGAAATCGGCATCTGAGACACCTTCATTTATTTTGACGTCTGTGGTAGTAAGTAAGATTTCCATTCCGATATTAATGGAGTTTACAAAAGGAATCTTTATTCCGTTGACTTCACGATAGTCGCTAAAATTACTAGTTTGCGAAATCAGTTGTCCACCCACATCCATCGATTTTATCTCAGCTACTTTCAACCCTGTTTTCACATCGTAATAATATTTAGCATTTCCATCCTTGATGACGTATGTGTCAGCATCATTATAAACCTCGATGCCTTCTAGAGAAATTGTGGGTTTGTTAATTAAAGAAAGTTCATCAAAAGGAACTGCGCTCGATTTTATTTCATCTAATTCTTCGCCACTAAGCTCTTTTTTCTGACCTTGTTGAATGATATAGGCGCCTTTTTCGTTTACCACTTGTTTCATCATTGACATGCCCATAACTTTGATTTCTCGAAGCTGCTTGTTGCTTGAGGTTGTTTTCGAAGTCAACTCGATAGGAGCACCTTGAATCGTTCCCGATGAAATTGTATACAGCGATTTTACGGTTCGCAGTACTTTTTCGCCGCCGATTGCATTGATATATTTATCCAGAACAGTCTTTGCGGTCATTTCTTTTGGGACGGCAATTTTGTAATTGGGTTTTTCAGTCGCATTACCGTATTTATCAAAGTAAAATATCGGAATCTTTAATTTTTCCAGGGCAGGCAAAATATCAGCACCTTTTCCGACAACGACAATTCGTTCTTGATCAGGTAAAATATATTTATTGACGACGCGCGTAATGTCATCAGCAGTAACCGCATTAATTTTTGCAATGTATTTTTCATAGAAATCTTCAGGCAACCCTTGCGTTTTGATTTCTAATGCATAACCTGCAACGGTTTCGGGTTTCTCAATGTCCATAACAAACTGACCGATATAGCTCGCTTTCACATTTTGCAGTACTTTTGAATCTACTTTCTCGGTTCGGATTCGTTTAATCTCTTTGAGCATTTCTACAATAGCGCTGTCCGTAACGGCATTTCGCACTTGTGTAAAAGCGATAAATCTCGAAATATATCTGCTGTCACCAATTCGAGATCCTGCATTATAGGTCCACGCGTTCTTTTCTCTTAAATTCGACATCAAATAACTATTGTAATCCCCTCCTAATATTTGATTCGCTAGAATGGCGGCAAAATAATCTGGATCTTTCATTTTTAAAGTACAAAGATTCATCACGGAGATTTCAGATTGTACGGCGTTTGGCAAGTCCACAAAATTAATTTGCGTATACTGAACATCTTTAGCATGGGAATAACTCAAATTAGGGGCTATAGCTTTTGGCCATGGTTCAAATAATGTTTCGATTTGCGTTTTTATGGTTTCAAAATTAATGTCGCCCATGACCACTAAGTAGGCATTATCAGGAACAAAATAGGTGTTGTAGTTTAACGTAACATCCTCTAAGGTAATATTTGCAATACTTGATTCCGTCAGATATTCACCAAATGGATGGTTTTTTCCGTACGTTAAAATATTTTCTACTCGTCGAGCAACTGTCGGGACACTTTTCTCAGTGACCTTTAGACTTTCCATCAACTTTGTTTTTTCCTTATCTAACTCTGAGTTTGTAAAAACGGTGTGTAGCGCGCCTTCTGCCATCAGTTCTAGAATTCGCTGGGAATATTTTGATAGTCCACTAGCGTAAGCACCTCTATTACTGAAACGAATCGATGCTCCTAAGAAATCGACTTCTTCGTTAAAGTGCTCTTTAGAAATTTTTGCTGAACCACTTCCAATCAGCGAACTAGTTAAATCTGAAACGCCTTTTTTTCCACCTTCGAAATACGGAGCATTGTCGATGGAAAGGCTAAATGCCACTCTTGGTAATTTGTGATTTTCCACCACAAGTACTTTCAATCCATTTTTTAGAACAAATGATTGTGGCTGTCCAATATTCACTTGCGGAACTGGGCCAGGTTTTGGTTGCGTATTATTTTGTGCCCGAATCGAACTGATGAGAAAAATACTCACAAGAATAAGAAATATGTTTTTCATAACAATATGATTAGTTTAGCTTTTTCTCTTTAGACGGAATGTAGTCTAGAAGCAATCGTTGGCTTGAATTTAAGTAGGTTTTTGCCGCATTTCTAATATCTTCTCGCGTAATTGAAAGATAGTTTTTGATATTGATGTTGATCAAATTGACGTCGTTGTAAAGCAAATAATAGGTTGCCAGATTTTCTGCGATTCCTTCAACGGTAGCATTGTTGTTTACAAAATCATTTTCAATTTTGTTTTGTAATTTTTGAAAATCTCTTTCAGAAATCAAGTCCATTTGAAGTTTAAGAATTTCTTCGTCAATTTCTTTCAGAATGGAAGCAGTGGTATTTTCTCCCAATGGCAATCCATAGATAATATACATGCCGTAGTCTTCTTGTTGCATGATATACGCACCGACTTGAAGCGCCATTTTTTTGTCATCAACAATTTTCTTGTACAAAATCGAACTTTTGCCGTCACTTAATAAAGTAGAGATTAATTCTAGTATTCTCGCATCTTTTGATTTCATCGATGGAACTCGATAAGCGGCAACAATCGCAGGAATTTGAATGTTAGGATCTTCAAAAGTTGCCTGTATAGTTTTTGTAATTGGCTCTTCAGTTATTGCAATTTTTTCAACAGCAGGTGCTTTTTTTACTGGGTTGAAATATTTGTTAATCCATTTTGTGGCTTCTGAAGTTTCGAAATTTCCAGCAACAACAAGAACGGCATTGTTCGGGACATAGAATTTTTTGTTGAATGCTTTGAATTCTTCTAAGGTAGCGGCGTCGATATGTTCCGTTTTTCCGTCAATATCCCAGCGATAGGGATGTTTAATAAACAGGTTTTCTTTGACCACATTAATAACATTGCCATAAGGTTGGTTGTCAACTTTGAGTCGTTTTTCTTCTTTAACTACTTCTTTTTGTGTGTCCACTCCAATTTGATTGATCACAGGATGCAACATGCGTTCGGCTTCCATCCAAATGGCTAATTCGAGATTGTTTGAAGGGAAGACTTCGTAGTAATAAGTTCTGTCTACAGAAGTGTTGGCATTATTGGTGCCGCCATTTCCAGAAACAATTTTCATCCATTCGCCTCGACCGATGTTTTCTGTTCCTTCGAACAAAAGATGCTCGAAGAAATGCGCGAAGCCTGTGTGATTTGGGTTTTCGTTTTTGGTACCAACATGATACATCACAGAAGTAATAATGACGGGCGCTGATTTGTCTTGGTGTAAAATTACATGCAGACCATTGTCGAGAGTGAATTCTTCAAAAGCTACTTTTTGCGCGGATGCTACTTGGGCACAGGCTAAAGTAAATAAAGCGAACAGCATATTTTTCATACAGTGAAATTAGGATGCTTTTAGGTAGCGGTTTCTTAAATTGTGTTACGTCAAAAGTAAGTTTTTTTGATAAGGACTGAAAGTTCAAAGTAAATTAATTGACCGATGGAAACGTTGGTTTGCGTGAGCGATGGAAGCGGCATCTTTTTATCCTGAACTCGTTTCAGGATAAAAATAGCGAAGGCGGATTTTGTTGTATTGGGCTTCAATTTTTCTAACGCCGGCACGCCATAAACTTTAAATTAAAAACTTTTTTCACAACTAGTTGCGAGAATGGGATTTAGTTGTATATTTGCATCCATTTTATAAACAAATAAACATCATTGTTATGTACGCAATCGTAGAGATAGCAGGGCAACAATTTAAAGTAAGCAAAGACTTAAAGGTTTATGTTCACCGTTTGGCTAACGAAGAAGGTTCAAAAGTTTCTTTTGACAAAGTTCTTTTATTAGACGATAACGGAAGCGTAACTTTAGGCGCCCCAGCTATAGAAGGTGCTTCAGTAGAAGCCAAAGTGTTACAACACTTAAAAGGAGACAAAGTAATCGTTTTCAAAAAGAAAAGAAGAAAAGGATTCAAGAAAAGAAACGGTCACAGACAGTATCTTACTCAAATTGTAATTGAAGGAATCAGCGCGACTGGTACTAAAAAGAAAGCAACTGCTAAGAAAGCAGAGGCAACTGAAACAACAACTGAAGAATAATTAACATTTAAAACTAATACGTCATGGCTCACAAGAAAGGTGTCGGTAGTTCCAAGAATGGTAGAGAATCAGAATCGAAACGTTTAGGTGTTAAGATTTATGGTGGTCAAGCTGCTATTGCTGGGAATATCATCGTTAGACAAAGAGGTTCTAAACACAATCCAGGAGAAAACGTTTACATGGGTAAAGATCATACTTTACATGCAAAAGTTGATGGAGTGGTTCAGTTCCAAAAGAAAAAAGATAACAAATCATACGTTTCTATTCTTCCATTCGAAGCATAATCACTAAGATTTATCTATAATAAAAAACCCGATTCATTTGAGTCGGGTTTTTGTTGGATTTATTTGATGATGATTTTCTGAACTTCGCTTTTGTTGCTTTCGTCAGTAAACTTGACAATATAGGTTCCTTTGGCAAGACCGTTCGTTGGAAAGGAATAAGTAGTTGTATTGTTGAGGGCGATGTTGTTTTCAGCAATAATTTTTCCTTGAAGGTCAGTTACGGTATATTTTAGTTGGTTTGAATTTGGCCAATTAATATTGAAAAGTATCGCGGCGATGCTATTCTCAGGATAACTAACCGTTACATAATTATTGTTTTTGATTTGGCTTGCAGTGGAAAGAAAAACTTCGCCTATATTAATTTCACCAATGTTGATTTCATAGTTGGGAATATCGGTTATTGATTCAAATCGCAAACCGATGCTAGCGATTTCACGACCAGGAAAGCTCGGTGATAGGCCAAAAGTTTCTCCAAATTTCCATCCGTTAACCGCAATGCCGTCTGTAATTGGAAGTTCATATTTCTGATAAGGTTGATCTGCATAAACCACTATTACTTTTAAGTTCGGATTGTTGGCAACGCTCTTGAACATAAGATCTATCGAAATTGCTCCGCTCGTCGTATTAAGACTTGTCTTATATAGCATCAAATCTATTGGTGTATCTGCGGGTAAGTATCCTGAAACTTTAAGTGAATTACCTTTGGCATATCCATTCTCGAAATCCCAATTCGCCGTTAAAAGTCCGTTTTCGGAAAAAGCAAACTGCCAGGTTGGTAATATATCTTGTTCATTCATATTGTGCCAACTATCAGAAGTGCTTTCTATTCCGCCACTAAATTTTTTGGTTCCATGCCCAGTACAAAAATTTGTTCTAAATGGCAAACTAGAAATTACGGAAGTTTCCGGAATCCAGTTCGATAGGCCTTTAAATCCAGTCGCGTCTACAATTCCAGGATTGCGGTCATCACCACCAAACATCCGGTTTTCCGCGCTATAAAATGAAGCATAATCTAATGGGTCATTATTAAAATTAGAGTAAACAGCATTGTTATAAATGCAGTTTGGCGCAAAAATCCCCAAAGAGGTAAATGGCGTTGTTACATTTTCATGCAAATTCGTCATAAAAGTATTTCCATTGATTTCGAAATTACTTTGATTTCTTCCAGGCCAAATATCAACCCCTGTAAAAACATCGTAAGAAGATCTGCCGATTAAATTGGCTCTAGTTCGAGACGCCGTTGGATAAGTAGTGCCACTCCAGAAAAAATTGATAAAAATGCTACTGCTGACTCTGGTTTCAAAGGTGCCGTTGGCGTCTTGATCGTCTTGCACGAATGGACTGTTGTTTAGCGTAAGTCTATTTTGCCAACCTACTGCGCCATTGAGTCGCATCGCATCATACCACATCACTTCTTTGCCCAAAGATTCTGCCTGTGTCGTTAAGTCTCGGACAAAATCTTGCATTAATGCTGCAGTTGTGGTATTAGTCGCCGTTTCCTCATTGATGAACCAGCCGTCAAAATTATAGTATTGCATCATGGCAATCATTTTGGGAACTGCAACAAAATTGCCACCGCCATCCTGTTCCAAGAAGTTCGTTAAAGTGGCAGTCGATCCGCCAAAAGCTGCCGGAGCAAAAAACACATTACCGAAAACTTTTACGCCATTTTTATGAGCTGCATTAACCCATGGTGAGGATGGCAATTGAATGCTTTGCGAAGCGGTGCCACCAAACCAAACCAATTTATCAATGTAAGCCCAGTGTGTAAAATTGAATAAATTGAATTGACTTTGTTCCCCGAAATAATTCCCGAAATTGTTCATTCCGTCTGGTAGGTACGCAATTTTCATGTCGTTTGATAAGGCTGAATTGAATTGCGTGGCGGCATTGGTAAATCGCGGAGCGAGGTTAACCGTTGCGATTAAATCTGTTGACGCGGTTGGTCCAGATGATGTCCATTGTTTCAATTCATCTACCGTTAAAATATAAGGTGCGGTATTGATGATTTGTGCAAATGAAGGAAGTCTGAACAGCAATAAGGCTAAAAGTATAATTTTTCTCAAAATGTTATTGTTTTAAAATTAGAGGAGCATTGTAAAAGTAAAAAGAAAAACCGCTTCTTTCGAAACGGTTTTCACATTATTTTGCTTTCGCTTTTTCTAAAGCCTCGTTGTATTCTTCTTTTGCTTTTTCTTTCACATCATTTAAATCCTCTTTTGCTTCTGCGGTATTTTCTTTAAAGTCGGCTTTGATTTTGTTCCAGGCAGTTTCAGCTTCGTCTGCTGTTTTCTGTGCAGCTTCCTGCGCTTTTTTGTCGCCATTGGCTATGGCTGCTTTGAGATCTTCTTTTGCTTTTTCCCATTTGGCTTTCGCTTCGTTTGCTTCTATATCAACAGTGCTCTCGACCGACGTCGCGGTTGTCGTCGTCGTAATTGTAGTATCGCCGACAATCTGATCAGTTGTCGTCGTTTCTACGGTTTCTTTTTTGCATGACGCCAGTGCGAGTGCCCCGAAAAATGCAAGTGCTAAGGTTTTACTTGTTTTCATAGTCGTTTGAATTTAGAACCTAAAGATAAACAAAATCCAACAAAAAACCCTCACTTCACAGCAAGGGTTTTTAATTTAAATCGAAAATCTACTTCCGTAAATTCCTAGTATCTATAATATTCCGGTTTAAATGGTCCTTTAACATCAACACCGATATAAGCCGCTTGATCGTCTCTTAAAGTTTCCAATTCAACGCCCAACTTCGCTAAGTGTAAAGCTGCTACTTTTTCATCTAAGTGTTTAGGTAACATATACACTTCGTTGTTGTAGTTCGCGCTGTCTTTCCACAATTCAATTTGAGCTAAAGTTTGATTGGTGAAAGAGTTACTCATTACAAAACTTGGGTGTCCAGTCGCACAACCTAAGTTGACCAAACGACCTTCCGCTAAGATAAGAATGTCTTTTCCAGCGATGGTATATTTGTCTACTTGTGGTTTGATCTCCACTTTAGAGGCACCATGGTTTTTGTTCAACCAAGCCATGTCGATTTCGTTGTCAAAGTGACCAATATTACAAACAATCGTTTTGTCTTTCATTTGCTCGAAGTGGCTTCCCAAAACGATGTCTTTGTTTCCAGTTGTTGTGATGATGATATCAGCATTGGCAACAACAGTATTTAATTTTTTCACTTCAAATCCGTCCATTGCCGCTTGCAACGCACAAATTGGGTCGATTTCAGTCACTGTTACGATAGAACCAGCACCTCTGAAAGAAGCTGCTGTTCCTTTACCCACGTCACCGTATCCACAAACGATTACTCTTTTTCCTGCCAACATAATGTCTGTTGCACGACGAACCGCATCTACCGCAGACTCTTTACAACCGTATTTGTTGTCAAATTTAGATTTAGTCACAGAGTCATTTACGTTAATCGCTGGCATCACCAAAGTACCATTTTTCATTCTTTCGTACAATCTGTGAACACCAGTAGTCGTCTCTTCAGACAATCCTTTGATTCCAGGAACCAATTCAGGGAAACGGTCAAATACCATATTAGTCAAATCACCGCCATCATCCAAAATCATATTCAAAGGTTTTCTGTCTTCGCCAAAGAACAAAGTTTGTTCGATACACCAGTCAAAATCTACTTCGTTCAAACCTTTCCAAGCGTAAACTTGAATGCCAGCAGCAGCAATCGCAGCAGCAGCTTGATCTTGTGTTGAGAAAATATTACACGAGCTCCAAGTCACTTCCGCACCCAAAGCAATTAAAGTTTCAATCAAAACAGCCGTTTGAATCGTCATGTGCAAACAACCAGCAATGCGAGCGCCTTTCAAAGGCTGTTCGTTTCTGTATTCCGCGCGAAGTGCCATCACTCCTGGCATTTCAGCTTCTGCCAATTCAATTTCTTTTCTTCCCCAAGCCGCAAGAGAAATGTCTTTTACTTTGAAAGCCACATAAGGCACAGTTGTAGTACTCATTTATAGTATATTTGTATTGATAAAATTTCGTGCAAAAGTAAACAATAACTTAATATTTAAAAAGCATTTATAAATATTTATGAGTTGTTGATTTGTCTAAAGTTTTAAAAATCAATAAAATAATATTTTTTAGAAGCTATTCCCGCTATCCGTTGCAATCTTTTTGTTTTTTGTCACCCCTAATGCAGCCGAGAGGTTTCTTGTAAAAACAAAAAGGATTTCCACTGCTATCGGGGCTAAAAATCAGTAATCCATTCATGCCTTTATTCAAAACGATTCTTCACGATTCTAAGACCGAAATCTTAGTTTGGAAAATTACCGAAACATTCGAGCAATTGCTATCAGAAGTGAAGTTAAACGAAAGAAGTAAAGCGCGTTTCGCTGGGATGAAATCAGTTTCACACCAATGCGGTTTTCTGAGCGTACGGAAATTACTGCAAGAAAAAGGTTATACCGATTTTGATTTGTACTACGATGAATTCGGAAAACCACATTTGCATGATGGTAGGCATATTTCTATTTCTCATTCCCACGAATTTTCAACGATTATTTTGAGTGATCAAAACTGTGGAATCGATTTGGAAATGCAAAGAGAAAAAATTATCACAATTGCTCATAAATTTGCAGAACATGAGTTTGAGTTTTTAAAAGATGTAAGCGAAAAGAACTATATTCGTCAATTGACGGTAATTTGGGGTGCCAAAGAAGCGGTTTTTAAAATACGAAACGAAGTGGGAATAAGCTTCAAAGACCACATTCATGTAGCTCCATTTAGCATTGAAATGATGCAGTCTGTTGCCTTACTTATGTTTGGCTCGCTAAACATTAAATACAACATATTTTTTGAGGAAGTGGAGCATTTTACACTCGTTTACGCCTTTCAACAATAATGAAAAACCTTTACCAAGACATACTTAATGCTAAGGCAAATAACCAAAAGTTGTTGGCGATTCTTATTGACCCCGACAAAGTCGAATTGCAACAGATTGAAGCATTGTCTGAAAAAATAAACAAATCTCCAGCGACACATATTTTTGTTGGAGGAAGCAGTGTTGAAAATGCAATTGCAGACGATTTGATCCTATTTTTAAAAAAAACTACTGCGCTTCCTATTATTATCTTCCCCGGAAATCCGTCGCAAATATCTGGTGAAGCCGATGGTATGTTGTTCTTATCGCTAATCTCCGGAAGAAATCCTGACTATCTCATCGAGCATCAAGTTAATGCAGTGCCAATACTCAGAGAAACCAGCTTAGAGATTATTCCCACAGGCTATATTTTGATTGAAAGCGGCTCAGAAACTGCTGTTGCGCGAGTGAGTAAGACCAAACCCTTAGATAGATACAATCCAGATTACATCCTGCAAACCGCTCAAGCTGGTGCGCTTTTGGGAAAAAAGCTAATATACTTAGAAGCGGGAAGTGGCGCGTTAGAATCTGTTCCTGAAAACATCATTGCCTTGGTGTCCAAAAATATATCAATCCCGCTGATTGTTGGTGGAGGGATAAAAGAAATTCGAGAAATTAAATTGGCACATCAAGCTGGAGCAGATATCGTTGTCATAGGAACTGCTTTTGAAGAGAATCCAGACTTTTTTAATTAGTATGTCGATGGTAGATTTTTTCCTTGAATCTTATAAAGACGCTTCGGCAATACTAATAGTAATGGAGTTTCTAGCGTTTTCGTTAGGAATTTGGAGTGTTTTATTGGCTAAGAAGGTCAATATTTGGGTGTATCCAACAGGCTTAGTGGCCACTATTATTACAACTTATTTGCTTTTTGTTGCTGGATATTTAGGCGATATGATGTTGAATGGATATTTCTCCTTAATGAGCATTTACGGATGGTATCAATGGTCAAGTAAAAAAGAGAAAGCTGAGGCTGTATTCATTTCTAGAACGACGTCGAGAGAAAAAACAATTGGCATTGTGTTGTTTTTTATCACAATTTTTGTAGTTTTCGGAATCTATAATGCATTCCACTATCAAATTAAAACAGATAACTACCTTGATATTCTAGCATCAGGAATTTTTTTTACAGCTATGTGGTATATGGCAAATAAAAAAATTGAAAGTTGGACACTTTGGATTATTGGGGATATTGTGGTGGTGCCATTATACGCCTATAGGGGGTTGGGAATGTTGGCGTTACAATATCTAATTTTTACAATTTTAGCTATTTCAGCTTATTTAGAATGGAAGAAAATCTTAAACAGCAAGATTCAAACGTAATAAAAATAGCCTTGTTTGGTCCTGAATCTACAGGCAAGACGACATTAGCAAGGCAGTTAGCAGCTCATTTTAAAACTAATTGGGCTCCTGAATTTGCGCGCGAATATTTAGAACAAAAGTTAAGAAAAACAGGACAAATCTGTGAGCCTGAAGATTTGTTGCCTATTGCTGTTGGTCAAACGAAAGCAGAAAACGAGGCGCTTCTAACAGCAAATCGATATTTGTTTAGTGATACCTGTTTATTAGCTACAAAAGTGTTTTCAGAAATCTACTATAGTTTTTGCGATCCCGCGTTAGAAGAGGCAGCTTATAGCCATCAATACGATTTATTCTTTCTAACAGACATTGATGTTCCGTGGGAAAAGGACTTGTTGCGAGACAAACCAGAAGGGAGAGAAGAAATATTTCAAACATTCAGGTCGGTGCTAATTGAAAATAATAAGCCTTATATTACACTTCGCGGTGACGATGAGACTAGATTTCAAAAAGCAATTGGAATAATTGAAGATTTTGTTAGAGCTAAAGAAATCGGATTTAAGGCCCATGACTTTGTTCATATTTACAAGAAAAATATTCAATTGCAAACGATAAAAGAGCATTTGGAGCTTTTTGCAATGGAATTGAGAAAACAAATATTGCAAGACCAGCATTAGTTAATGACGGAATAGTAAAATTAACCGACAATAAATTTGAGGAATATGCTTCCTACTTTGACAATAATAAAGGAAACCTGAAACTCCTAAAATTTGTTCCGGCGTCAGGAGCAGCAAGTAGAATGTTTAAGTTCTTGAATGAGTTCTTGAATGAATTTGATCTAGAAAATGACACAATCAACAGTTATATCAACAAAACAAACAAGACAAACCTTTCCGTTTTTCTTGCGGGAATAGATAAATTTCCGTTTTTCGAGACCATTAGAACCATTCTAAAAGAACTGTATCCCGATTATTCTTCATGGAGTAGCGACAAGAAATATTACTATTTTATCAAGTTGCTTTTAGACCAAGAATATTTTAATTTCAGTAGTAAGCCAAAGGCGATTTTGCCTTTCCATAAATATTCAACTCACACGGCAACGCCGATTGAAGAATATTTGAACGAAGCTGCATTATATTGTTCATCAAATGGGGTTGCTAATTTACATTTACGATTTCAGAAATACATAAGTCTCAATTTGAAAAAATTATTGAGAATGAAGTAAAGAAAGTTGAACATAAGTTCGAAACCAAAATCAATATTGAATTTTCATTTCAGAACGCTTCTACTGACACACTTGCGGTTACATTAGACAATATGCCGTTTAGGAATAGTGAAGGAAGTTTAGTTTTTCGTCCAGCAGGACATGGTGCTTTGCTCGAAAATCTAAGTAATATCGATGCGGATATTATTTTTATAAAAAACATTGATAATGTTATTCAAAATCACATTGACATAATTTCACTCTATAAAAAAGCGCTAGCAGGATATTTATTAGAAAAACAAAAGTGGATATTTGAAATTTTGAATCAAATAGACAATAAGACGATTAAGGAAGCTGAACTAGATGGTTTAGTTGACAATCTTAAGAATGAACTGAATATTGTTGTTTTAGAAGATTTTGCAATGTATACATTTGAAAATAAAATCACACACATCCACAAGCTGCTAGACCGCCCTATTAGGGTTTGTGGGATGGTTAAGAATGAAGGAGAACCCGGTGGCGGCCCATTTTGGACACTAGATAATAAGGGACGTTTTTCGTTGCAAATTGTTGAAAGTTCGCAAATCGATGTGGAAAACTCTGCCCAAGCTAGAATATTCTCAAATGCGACACATTTTAACCCAGTCGATCTTGTTTGTTCCATAAAAGATTATCATGGAAATAAATTTGACCTCAATAAGTTTGTTGATCATCAAAGTGGATTTATAGTGGCGAAAAATAAAAACGGTATTGATGTTAAAGCTTATGAATTACCTGGACTTTGGAATGGTTCGATGGCAGATTGGATTACCATTTTTATAGAAGTGCCGTTGATTACTTTTAATCCTGTGAAGACAGTAAACGATCTTCTAAAACCTGCTCATCAGCCGCAATAATGGATTTAGACAAAATCAAATCAGAATTGAGTTATAAAGCCGTCCGAAGTTCCGGAGCTGGTGGTCAAAATGTGAATAAAGTATCCTCAAAAGTAATCTTGACTTTTGATATTCTTCAATCTAATGGATTGTCAAATAGCGAAAAGAGTTACTCAAATCTAAATTAAGACCTAGGTTAACTTCTGATTATATTTTGATGTTGAATGGTGAGGAAGACAGAAGTCAACTAAAGAATAAAGCCTTGGTCACTAAAAGATTTTTTGAGATCCTCAAAATCGCTTTGACAATACCTAAACAGAGAAAAGCAACTAAAATCCCACGGTCCGTAATTGAAAAAAGAATTAAAGCAAAACGCAACAATTCACTGATTAAGCAAAATCGTAAACGTCCTGATTTTTAGTTTTTTTATTCTTTAAAATTTTTGTTTGGAAATCTAATTTAATGAATTACTTTTGTTCTGTCTCAAAGGGGTGCTCTAAATAACGAGCTGAGATTATACCCATAGAACCTGAACAGGTAATGCTGTTAAGGGAAGACTGAATGCAGAGGAAATGTCGATTTGTTATTCTAGCGAAACGTTAGAAAGTTGCAACTTAAAATCTTACTGCAAAAAGTCAGAACAATCAATGTTAATTTAACAAAGAATAATTCCCCCTTTTATTCGTATTTAATCACGAATGAAAAAGTGTGTATCAAAATTTTTAGCGCAACAAAAATTTGCCGTTGCTTTTCTTCTTTTATCCATTGGCGCATTTTCTCAAGAACAGCTAAATGACTCCACCAAAGTAAATACTTTATCTGAAGTTTTGGTTTCGGCGGTTCGAAGTACTTCAAAGATGCCAATAAGTTATACCAATTTGACTAAACAGGAAATTGCGCCGAGAAATCTTGGGCAGGATATTCCTATTTTACTCAATTTTATGCCTTCCGTAGTTACGACCTCCGATGCAGGAAATGGCGTTGGCTATACAGGGATTCGAGTAAGAGGTAGTGATGCTACTAGAGTCAATGTTACTATTAATGGCGTTCCGTATAACGATTCGGAAAGTCACGGTACTTTTTGGGTGAATATGCCTGATTTTGCATCTTCCGTTGAGAGCGTGCAACTGCAACGAGGAGTCGGAACATCAACCAACGGATCGGGCGCCTTCGGTGCTAGTTTGAATTTGGTAACCGATAATTTTTCAAAAGAAAGTACCGCTGAAATTTCAAATTCATATGGGAGTTTTAATACCCATAAACACACTTTAAAGTTTAGTACGGGATTATTAAACAATAATTTTGAAATGGCTGGACGGGTATCGAGTATCAACTCACAAGGTTATGTTGATCGTGCTGAATCGGATTTGAAATCATATTACATTCAAGGAACTTATGTTGGCAAGACTACCTTAATTAAAGGTTTGCTTTTTGGAGGAAAAGAGAAAACATATCAATCTTGGTATGGTGTAGATGCGCAAACACTTGTTGGGGATCGAACTTTTAATTATGCAGGTATTTATACAGACGAGTTAGGAAACACAAAGTTCTATGAAAATCAAATAGATAATTATCAGCAACATCATTTTCAACTCCATTGGAACGAAAAAATAAATACGAATTGGTCAAGTAACCTCGCGCTGCATTACACCAAAGGCAATGGCTATTACGAAGAATATGTAGAAGACCAATCTTTTTCAGATTATGGATTAACTGCGCCGGAAAACATAACCTTGACAGACATGGTAAGGCGAAAATGGCTAGATAATGATTTTTTCGGAACGACTTTCTCAATTGATTATAAGAAGGAAAAGTTAGAGGTGCTGTTTGGCGGTAGTTGGAACAAGTATTTTGGAGATCATTTTGGACAAGTAATCTGGACAAAAATTGAGTCTCCGCCATCTGAATTACGTAATAAATATTATGAAAACACGGCAACTAAAATGGATGGAACTGTATTTTTAAAAATGAACTATCAGTTTTTTCAAAGGTGGAATTTATTCACAGATATTCAATATCGAAGCGTAAACTATATCGCTGATGGAGTCCAACCAAATGTTGTAAACGATGTGTTTGCTTTTCTCAATCCAAAAGCCGGAGTAACTTTTTCACCTAACAAGTCGAATTCTTTTTACTTTTCTTACGCTAAAGCCAATCGCGAACCCAATAGAACAGATTACGAGAACGGAGTTCCAAATTCAGAAAGCCTAGATGACTTTGAATTAGGATGGCGGCACGAAAGACAAAAAATAAAGTGGAATACCAACATTTACTTAATGAACTATAAAAATCAACTCGTCTTGACGGGTGAGTTGGATGCCGTTGGAAATCCGATTAGAACTAACGCTGGTAAGAGTTACCGATTGGGTTGTGAGATGGAACTTGCTTTTCGAATTACTAAAATGTTAAGTTATCAAGGCAATCTCACTTTTAGTGAAAACACAATTAAAGGAGAAAACGGGGCGAGTGACTACCAAATTGCCTTTTCTCCATCGGTTATATCAAGTAATATGTTGCGTTTTCAACCAACCAAGAGAATCAGTGTTAGTTGGCTGCAAAAATATGTTGGAGAACAATATATGAATAATGCGGAAACAGCGGAGGCTAAATTAGGAAGTTATGCAACTCATGATCTCAATCTTTCATGGGAAATCGCTCCGAAAAAGGTTTTCAAATCAATTACTTTTAGTGGATTGGTCAACAATATATTTGATAAAGAATATGTTTCAAACGGTGCTGATTATGGTGGCGGAGCGGTTTACTATTATCCGCAAGCAGGAATTAATTTCTTGACTGGACTGACGTTGTTATTCTAATTGTAAACGCGAATTGTATTGTTTCCCAGCGCTTCTACGCGATAATTGACCAAAGGATACGTAGCATTTTGTCCAATTCCAGTGAATAAACTGTATAGAAATTGATCGTCGCAATTGCATTTCCCATCAGATCCAGAAATAGAAAGTCTGGAGCAAGCAGTTGGCGTTTGATTAGGACAATTGCCATTCCAAGCATTATATTGATTATCTGAAATTTTCATGACGAGTAGGTGTATGTCGCCTTCAATTGTAATCGCGACAGGATTTACAGGAGTAAGTAGTCCGCTATAACTGGGTAAATTCAAATTTAGAACTACAGAAAATCCATAATTTGGTAAGTATGGGTTGTTGGTTCTTCTAGTCGAGTCTTTTTCACAACTAGCGAATAATGCGATTAAGAAAAATGCAAAAAGAAACTTCTTCATGTGCAAAAAAGATTGAATTAATAGCGTTAACAAATATAAATTATTTAAATTTGGCTTTGTATTGGTTAACATATAATTATTAAGTAATAAGAAATATATTATCTTTGCCAACAAGGAATCCCGTCGAGATGGGATTTTTTCTATTTATATAAATGACGGAAATTATGAGCGCAGTATCCTATTACACAGCAGAAGGACTTAAAAAATTAAGAGAAGAATTAGATTATTTGAAAAGCGTGGCGCGTCCTAAAGCCTCGCAAGATATAGCAGACGCGAGAGACAAAGGTGATTTGTCTGAAAATGCAGAATACGACGCTGCAAAAGAGGCACAGGGCCTACTTGAAATGCGTATTGCTAAGTTGGAGGAAGTGCATTCCAATGCGCGACTGATTGATGAGTCACAGTTGGACGTTTCGAAAGCATTAGTACTTTCTAACGTAAAGATTAAGAATCAGTCTAACGGAATTGAAATGAAGTATACTTTGGTGGCAGAAAGCGAAGCAGATTTGAAATCGGGCAAAATATCAGTCACTTCACCAATCGGAAAAGGATTACTTGGAAAATCAGTCGGAGATGTTGCTGAAATTACTGTTCCTAATGGTGTTTTGAAATTCGAAGTTTTAGAAATTTCTAGAGACTAATTGCGATGTCGACTATCTTCACAAAGATTGTAAAAGGAGAAATTCCTTGTTATAAAGTGGCAGAAGACGAGAGTTTTTTAGCGTTTCTTGATGTGAATCCAAACGCAAAAGGGCATACATTGTGTATTCCTAAAAGAGAGACCAATAAGATTTTTGATATTGCGGATTCGGAATATGCAGCTTTAATGCTATTTTCAAAAAAAGTAGCTGTCGCTTTAGAAAAAACAATTCCGTGCAAAAGGATTGGAATGGCAGTAATCGGATTAGAAGTGCCACACGCTCATGTACATTTAATTCCACTAAACGAAATGGATGAAATGCGTTTTCACAACAAAGTAAAAATGACTCCTGCTGAATTCGAATCTTTAGCGAAAAGTATACAGTCAAATCTATAAAATAAGGAAATTAATTTGCCGTCAATTCATGAATTTTCGGCATTTTTTATGCCTTTTTTTCAAAACTTACCTGCATCGTTGTCCCTTTATTCAACTCTGAGGTTAAAACTTTTACTTTCCCTTTGTGGTATTCTTCTACGATTCGTTTAGTTAAGGACAAACCTAACCCCCAACCACGTTTCTTGGTGGTAAAGCCCGGTTCAAAAACACTTTTGAATTGATTTTTAGGGATTCCTTTTCCGGTATCTGACACCTTAATTTTTACAAATTTTCCGTCGTCTTCAATCACAACAGACAATTTCCCCTTTCCTCTCATCGCATCAATGGCATTCTTAACTAAGTTTTCAATAGTCCAACTATGCAAAGCTGGGTTTAATGAAACTAGAATGGGGTTTTTTGGTGCTTCAAAGGAAAACGACACTTGTTTTGAAAATCGGGATTGCAAATAATCATAGGAATCTAATGTCTCTTGAACGATATCTTTCGTCTCCAATATAGGCTCGGAGCCAATTTTTGAGAATCTATCCGTAATGGTTTGCAAACGGGTGATGTCTTTTTCGATTTCAAGTATAGTTGTAGGATCAACATGGTCGGCTTTCATGATTTCAAGCCAACCGATTAAAGAAGAAAGCGGCGTACCAATTTGATGTGCCGTTTCTTTTGCCATTCCTGCCCACAACTTATTTTGAGTAGCCATTTTAGTGCTTTTATAGAAATTGTAGACCAAGGCACCAAAAAGGACAATGATGAGCACTAATGCTATAGGGTAATATTTTAATTTGTTCAACAGCGAGGAATCACCGTAATAGAGGTATTGGTATTTTCCAGTAATGTATTCGATGACAATTGGCTCATTTTGATTTTTTAATTGTGTAAGTAATGCTGAAGACTTTTTTTTGTCATTTAGAATTTCACTATCTATGTTTTTAGTGCTAAGAATCACATCGTTTTCGGTCAGTATAATCGGAATTCTCGCGTTCTGAATTATTTTTAAGGGCAACTCAATATCTGTATTGACATCAGCATTATTTAGTGTCTTCTGAGCTTCTGCCCAATGTTGCATTTTAATTCGTTCTTCATTCTTAAAAATTTGAAAAAACGTATAAGTATTCCATAGTATCAAAGATATGATCACAAACGATGCTGCAATTAAGACCCACCGCATTAGGTTTTTATGATTTGAAAACTGCATGTAGATAATTTTATGGGAATAAATATAGATAAATATTTACGGATAGTGCATAAAATATAATAGGTCACACTATAAATAAAAAAGGGCTTAAACGCAATCTGTGTTTAAGCCCTTCATCTAATTTCGTTTGGGAGTTATTTTTTGACTATTTTTTGCATTTCTTCTTCGCCGTTTTCAAATCTTAATTGAATTAAGTACAGTCCAGAATGAAGACTACTCATATCAATACCACTTTCTATTGATTTGCCCTTTTGCAAAATGGTTCCTTGAATTGTCATTAAGGTATAGTCTTGAATTGCAAAATCTGAACTTATTTGAAGAATGTCCTTAACTGGGTTTGGAAATAAAACCGTGCTAGAGGGCGTGTCATTTAATTCCCTAATTCGAGGCGCTGCTCCCCATGTATACGAATAACCATTGCTTTTGTTTAGTAAGTCGGCTGTTTGATTTCCGGTGCCGCTAGACCCATTATTGAACACAATATTGACAGACGTTGGTCCAGTAATGGTATACTTATAAAATCCATTAGTATCTGCGGTCATCGTCATACCTGGCCATGTGGTATTCGCAACACTTCCTGCAGGAACGGCATTCCAATAATGAATTCTCGGAACAGTTGTCCATGTTGTAGGCGGTTTAAAATAGACCGTCATTGTTGTTGGACAGCGATTTGCAGGTGCCGCAGCTAGCCAACCGGAATCATAGAATCGCGTCCCAGCTGTTGCATTTAAGTCGGCGGTTTGTAATGTCCCGTCGTTAAAAATCAAATTCGTGGCAGTTACCGTTGAAGGGAATGTGAATTTATACCAACTTCCGCAATCTACTGTCATCGCTACTCCAGGCCAAGTTACTGCAGGGGCAGTTCCTGTTGTTCCCCAATAGTATATCCTAACGGCCGAACTCCAATTGGTTGGTTTTTTGAAATAGACTGTAAAGGGCGTTGGATTTGAAAAACTATAAACTTCCGTTCTTATCGCGGAACTTGTTCCTGCTGTGTTTCGAACAAATGCTTTTAAGGTGGTTGTCGCTGTTATAGTCAATGATTTCGACCCTATTGATGATGGTGATGAAGTCGTTGGTGTCGTGCCGTTTAAAGTGTAATAAATAGTTGAAGTACTATTGTTTGCAGTCAAAACAACATTTACCGAATTGCCGGTAACGAAAGCTCCTCCAGTTGGGGTAATGGCTAAACTAGGAACATCAGCGACAACTACTCTTTCCCATATTGCATAGTCTGTGCCTGAAGTTTTTAATGTCCAACCTGTTCCAGGATTCCACAATCCAGGGCCTATTTTTACCACTACTTTATTATCAATCGTTGCAGAATAGAAAGTACTCGAATTGGTAACAACAACAGAACTATAGGCATTGATGCCGTTATTTCTACGTATGGACATTATTCTATCAATGGCCAATTGATTTCCTGCATAATTGACAGTAACGCCGTCTTTACTATAGTTGCCACCGTAATAATGTGGAAAGAATACACATGGAATTCCTGGATGGGTAAGAATATATGCATAACCTTTCATAATGTTAGCACTAGATACAAAACTTCCAGGTTTTACAAATGTATCGTGATTGTCAATGAAAGTAACAGCTTTGTCCGCATATCCGTATTGTCCTGCTAAACCAGGATAACCTGCCAAAGCACTGTAATTACCATTATTAATCGCAGGCTGCAATGCATTGTAGTATAAAGAAAAATCAAAGGCAGCAGATCGATTGCCAGTACCGTTTATCCAAGATTTTAAATTGTTGGTATTTCCATCCCAATATTCTCCAACCGAGGCATAAGGCGCAGATGAATTGATATAATTACCGAAGTAACTTGCTGAGAATCCTTTGGCCACATCCCATCGCCAGCTGTCGAATCCTAACGCTTTGAGACGCGTTAAGTATTCTCTTACTCCGTTTTGGACTTGTATGTTCGTGTGATCTAAGTCTCGACCTCCATTAAAATCTTCACCAGTATCCGGAGTTCCACATGGTCTAACGCCACTAATAGTTCCGAAATTTGCTTCGTCATTGCTTGTAATAGAATTACAATCCCATGTTGGATTAGTAAAATCAGTCCAGTTTGTAGTTCCTCCACGATGATTCACTACGATATCCGCCATTGGGTGAATTCTTGGTGTACTTGTGTTGAATGTTGTTAATAGTGCTCGCAATTGTGCTTCAGAGCCATAACTGGTTTGAGAAAAATTAAAGAGTTCAGTCGGAATATAACCGACGCCGCCAGTGGACTTACTCGGTGGCGGCAACCATATAACATTGAAGCCAGCAGCAGCATAGCTGGGTGCGCGATTTTTCAAGTAATTGTAAAGACCGCCTTCGCTAGATACTGAAGATTGGGTATGGACATCCCATCCAAACGCCTGAAACATAATATCATTGACATTTGCAGCTGATTGAGCACTCATTTTGGAAGAAAAGAGAGTGCTAAAAATAAAAACCAAAAAGGCAACCTTTATTAAAGCTAATTTTGTTTTCATTGTACTATTGGGTTAAGTTAGAATTATGAAATTAACAATTTATTTTAAATATTTTTAGAATTTTACTTAAAATGCAGGGTTGTATTGTGCAAAACCGAAGCGAAATCGATGTAGTTGCGAAAATTGTGGATAAGTTTTTTGGCACAACATAAAGTGAAATACCAAAAAATGACGGAAAAAAATCTAGTTTTTATGATAGTCGATGTAGCGGAATATGGTGAATACTTTTCAACAAACAGTCATCTTATCAACAGCATTCAGTATCACGTATTCCTAATTGCTATTTTTGTCAAAACCGTTGACTTAAATGATTAGCTTAGAACCAAAAGATCTTTCTCCTGCTAAATTGCAAGGTTATTTGCAAAGTGCGGTGGCGCCCAGACCTATCGCATTTGCTAGTACAATGAGCGCCAGCGGCAAACCAAATCTTTCGCCGTTTAGTTTTTTCAATGTTTTTAGTTCTAATCCGCCAATACTTATTTTTTCTCCAGCGAGACGCGTGAGAGACAACACAATAAAACATACGCTAATCAATGCTGAGGCAACAAAGGAAGTTGTTATTAATGTGGTTAATTTTAATATAGTTCAACAAGCTTCATTATCAAGCACAGAGTACGCAGATGGCGTCAACGAGTTTCTAAAGTCTGGGTTGACTCAAATCCCGTCTGATATTGTAAAACCTTATCGCGTCAAAGAATCTCCCGTTCAATTTGAGTGTAAAGTCAATCAAATTATTGCGCTAGGAACAGGCGGCGGTGCGGGAAATTTAGTTATCTGTGAAGTACTCAAGATTCATATCGACGAAAGAATACTAGACGAAAATGGCGCCATCGATCAATTTAAAATTGATTTGGTCTCAAGGTTGGGGAATAATTGGTATTCTCGCTCAAATCAAGGACTGTTTGAAGTGCCAAAACCTATAGCGAATCTAGGAATAGGAGTTGATGCTATTCCAAATTTTATCAAGAAAAGCAACGTTTTTAACGGGAATGACCTTGGGATGTTGGGCAATATTGAAGCCTTGCCTACAAGTCAAGAAGTTGCTATATTTGTTGAGAAGAATTTTGCTGTTAAAGGTGTTTTGAGCGCAGATGACGACATGAAAATTCATCTTAAAGCAAAAGAATATTTAAACCAAAACGACGTGCTTTCTGCTTGGAAAGTACTGTTAGCTAATTCAGTTTCAAAAGAATAATAAACACTAAAAATTTAGAAGATGGAAGTTACAGGAAAAATTAAAATGGTGGATACTACGAAAGAAGTAGGGTCATCTGGATTCAAAAAAAGAGATGTTGTTGTTACTACAGACGAACAATATCCACAACACATATTGGTGCAATTTGTTCAAGATAAATGTGATTTGTTGAATAGTTTTAATGTTGGAGATGCGGTTAAAATTGACATCAATTTGAGAGGTAGAGAATGGGTTAATCCACAAGGAGAAACGGTTTACTTTAATACAATTCAAGGATGGAGAATTGCTAAGTTACAAGCGGAAGCGCCAGTTACCTCTGCGCCACCAATGCCAGCTGCAGAAGCATTTGAGCCTGCGACAAGTTTTACCGAAGAAGAACATGATGACTTGCCCTTCTAAAGTAATTGAGTAGGTAGTCAAAGAAAGAAAAGATCAAAATCAGAGATTAGTATGCGCTAGTTTCTGATTTTTTGTTTAGTACATTGTCTTAATTCGATTCAATTATGTATCGCTTAACAAATGAGTTGTATTTCCCGCCAGTTGATTCTGCTTCAACAGAAGGAATACTTGCATTCGGTGGCGACTTATCTCCAGAGCGATTGCTGTTGGCATATCGGAGCGGTATTTTTCCGTGGTTTAACATTGACGAGCCCATCATTTGGTGGTCACCTAATCCGAGAATGGTGTTGTTTTTAGACGAAATTAAAGTCTCAAAAAGCATGAGAAACATACTAAATCGAAATGTTTTCAAAGTGACCTTTAACCAAAATTTTTCTGCCGTTATTAGAAATTGTCAAAAGATCGTTCGACCGGGGCAAGACGGCACATGGATTTCCGAACAAATGATTAGCGCATACGAAAAACTGCACGAACTGGGCCACGCTATGTCGATTGAAGTTTGGCAAGAGGAAGCTTTGGTGGGCGGTTTGTACGGTGTTGATTTAGGACATGTCTTCTGCGGAGAAAGTATGTTTTCTAGTGTTTCTAATGCGTCGAAAGTGGCGTTTGTTTCATTAGTGAACCATTTAAAGTCAAATCAATATCAGTTGTTGGATTGTCAAGTTTATAATGAACACCTAGCCAGTTTAGGATGTCGTGAAATAAACAGAGATGATTTTATCAAACTCATAAAAATGACCGTTTAATTCATAATTTTTAAATTCAACCCCTTGTTTTATGCTGTTCATAATTATATTTGGATAAAATTATTAACTTATACATCATGAAAATAGGGGTTCCTAAAGAAATTAAAAATAATGAAAGCAGAGTTGGATTAACTCCAGCAGGCGTTTTTGAATTGGTAAAAAACTATCACTCGGTATATATACAAAATGGCGCTGGCATTGGAAGTGGTTTTTCTGATGAAGATTATGAAAGTGCGGGAGCGGAATTGTTTTCGACTAATGCAGAAATCTATGCGAATTGCGATATGATTGTTAAGGTCAAAGAGCCAATCGCTGAGGAATATGCTTTAATTCGACCTAATCAAATACTATTCACTTATTTCCATTTTGCCTCAAGTAAAGAACTAACTGCAGCAATGATTGCTTCAAAGGCGATTTGTATTGCATACGAAACCGTCGAAGATGAAGATGGCACTTTACCCTTATTGACTCCAATGTCGGAGGTCGCAGGTAGAATGGCTATTCAACAAGGTGCCAAATATCTAGAAAAACCGATCAAGGGAAGAGGCATATTGCTCGGTGGTGTGCCAGGTGTTCCTCCGGGACGTGTTCTGGTTTTAGGTGCTGGAGTAGTCGGAATACAAGCTGCGAAAATGGCTGCTGGTCTCGGTGCCCATGTGACGATTTTAGATATTAATATGAAGCGACTTCGATATGTAAATGATGTCATGCCAAGTCATGTTGTGACTGAATTTTCGAGTGAGTACAATATCCGCCGTCACATCAAAGATCATGATTTGATTGTAGGTGCGGTACTTGTAACAGGCGGGAAAGCACCGAAGTTGATTACCAAAGATATGTTGAAATTAATGCACCCTGGAACGGTAATGGTGGATGTTGCCGTTGATCAAGGGGGTTGTTTTGAAACCACAAAACCCACGACTCATGAAAATCCTACCTATATTATTGATGATGTAGTGCATTATTGCGTGACCAATATGCCTGGAGCTGTTCCGTATACTTCTACTTTAGCTTTAACGAACGTCACTTTGCCGTATGTCTTGAAATTGGCTAATTTAGGATGGGAAAAAGCAACGGATATGAACAAGGATCTTTACAAAGGGTTGAATATTGTCAAAGGAGTAGTCGTCTATAACGGAATTGCAGTCTAAGTTATTGATTTCTTTTCCAGCAGTCAGCTACGTGATCATTGACCATTCCGGTGGCTTGCATATGCGCGTAGACGACTGTGGAGCCAACAAATTTAAAGCCTCTTTTCTTAAGATCTTTGCTAATTGAATCTGAAATGGAAGTAGTAGCTTGAATGTCCCTCAAAGATTTGAGTTGATTTACGATGGGCTTGTGGTCGACAAAAGCCCAAATGTACTTAGAGAAACTTCCAAATTCTTCTTGTACTTTCATAAAAGCAATAGCATTAGAAATGGTTCCTCGGATTTTTAGTTGATTCCGAATAATTCCGGCGTCGAGTAACAATTGTTGCACTTTGTCTTCGTCATATTGTGCTACTTTTTGATAATCGAATTGGTCAAATGCACTGCGGAAGTTTTCTCTTTTACGCAAAATGGTATACCAACTTAGACCAGCTTGGAAAGTTTCTAAGACTAAGAATTCAAATAACGTGGCATCATCATACACTGGATTTCCCCACTCGTTATCGTGGTAATCTCGGTATAAATCATCTTTTTCGCACCACGCACATCTTATCTTTGTGTCCATATGTATTAGCTGTTAATATATTTTCCGATGAGGTAATGTCCAAGATAAATTAACGGAGTCAGTAAAATAGCGATGATCAATTTCACAAAATACCCAGTAAAAGCAGACACGATAAAAACATCGGTTGTCATTTTCCTGTCATCCAAAAGGCAATACCAAGCACAATGAAACTATCAAAAAGTTGTGATATTACCGTTGAACCAGTGCTTCGCAACCAAATCATCCTATTGCCCGTTCTGCTTTTAACAAAGTGAAAAATCGTGACATCGATGAGTTGTGAAACTAAAAATGCAGTAATGCTGCCGACAATAATCCACATACTTTGACCAAACACTGCTGTGAATTGGCTATCTGTAATCAAATTCTCTCCCTGAACAGCTGGGATTTTTAAAGCAACGTATAGCAACACAAAACAATAAGCAATCAAGGCAGCAGTAATCAGAGAAAGCTTTTTGACTCCTTTTTCTCCAAAGTACTCATTGATTAGATCTGTAGTAATAAATACAATGGGCCACGGAAGAATTCCGATGCTCATCACTGCAGCACCAATGTGGATGAGTTTTCCGCCAATTAATTCAGCAACTATGGCGTTGGTAATGAAAATACCTGCAAGTACTACGTATACGGTGTCTTTCTTTGATTTAAACATAGAAAATGAATGGTATGGAATAAATCAAATGTAATGAATTTAAAAAAATAAGACCTCAATTCGCAAAGAAATTGAGGTCTAAAATAGTATTGAAAATAGTTTGTAATTACCAAATGCTTCTATAAATAACCGTTTTTGGCTGACCTTTTCCGTAAGCTACTCCAACATCTCTCCATGCCTTAATGGCATCTCTTTTCAAGTTCACTTCGGTTTCCATCTTAAAATTCCATTCGCGTTTGTCTATCTCTATAACACGTTTTCCAATCCTGTCATTAAGTGCTTTTGCGTCTTTATAGCATGATGCTTCTGGATCTATTGTTCCCAAAATACCTGCCACTTCATTAGCAGTTTCCCAAGATTGATTGGCACTCCACTTACTATTAGCATCTGCCATTTTTAACTTACATTCTCTTTCTATATATTTTTTGAACATCGGTCCAGCAGCAGCTTGTGCTTTGTTGAAACATTCTATACACTCTTCTGGAATCGAATTTAATTTATCCAGAGCTGCTTCGAAGTTGGATTGTGCCGCTAAAGCATTAGCCTCGTTAATTATTTGCGGGCATCTAGCATTAAAATAATCAATAATCTTTGTTTTACCTTTTGCAACAAAACTTTGGATACCTGCATCATTTGGTTTGATGTTTTTGATCGCATCCATATATGCTTTAGTTTCATTAATTCCGACGCCTTTTACAGTAAGTGTTTGACTAGCATACTGCTTTCCTTCGATGCCGTCTCCAATGTACAAGTTCACATTTAGGGTTAATGCAGTCATTGGCGGCGCTGTTGCTAGAATGTCTTTTGTTGCAACATCAATATTAGGAGATATAATAAATCTTGTATTATTTCTTTCTCCAGACATTCCGTTTGCAGTAACAATTTGTTGCAGTTTATTACTCAACATGTTGTTGGCACCAGCTGGTAAGCCTTCAATTTGTTCGGGTATAAAAGGTGCAATGGCAATTCTCCCTAACGAACCAGCGCTTGTAGAAGACTCTTGAGCAATCGTTAAAGCTGTAAATCCAAATACTGCAACAAAGCAGTAACTGATTTTTGTGATTAAATTTTTCATATGTCTTTATTTTTATTTTTCACCTAGAACAATAACTGCTTGTCCCAAACCTTTCATCATTAATTTATTTGGAATACTATAAGGTGCGTTTTTTAAGAAAGTTTGCAGTCCTTTTACGAAACCTCTTGCGTCAGTTGCTTTTCCAGAAGCATCATAGAGTGGAATTCTAACTTGCTCGTACAATTGCATTCCTTCAGTAGAGTCACTTAAGCTATATCTTCCTTTAACGGTGTTAGCAGTCATCCATTCTTCTATAACTGTTCCTAGCTCTTTACCATCAAATTCTTTTTCTAAATCGTCTGCCCATGAGTCGAATTTTTTGATTCGAACGATGATTTCACGACCATTTTCGAACATGTCGTTGAAATGGTTTTGAAGCTGCGCATTAAAATTATCGATGTGAGCTAAAACGGCTTCTTCCAATAGGACTGGTAGTTCAGAAGAAAACGAAGGAGCTCCTGTGCCGGTGGCACTTGCAACTTGTTTATCTGTATAAGCGTCTAATCCTTTCAACGTAAAAGTAACCGATTTTTTTGGTCCAGTTGCATTGATTGTATAAGTCAATTCAATGATGATATCTGCTTTTGCTACCTTTTTCAATTTATCGATTGGAGTTTCAGCGACACCGGCTCCTGATTTCGAACTTAACATAGCGTTTTCTGCGCTTTCAGACTCTAATGTTTTGATCGCCGCCGCCATATCTTTTAGTGGAAAACCACGGTCTGCCATCAATCCATTGATTTTTGTTATCACCTGTACTAAGCCAGCATTTTCTTGAAAGGCTTTTTTATAATTAGGATACTTTACTTCAGTACCTTGGTTATTTGCTGTTTCCATATACCCGTTAGTGTTACACCACACATCACTTGGAACCACCATAATTGTTGGTTTTTTTGCTTGTCCGAAGGCAAGACTTACGAAAAGAAACGCCAAAAAGGCGAAACTGCTTTTAATATTTATTTTTTTCATCATGCTTATTTATAGATTATTTTGGAATGATGCCGTCGGCAATCAATTTTTGTTTCAATTCTGAGCGAAGTACACGAACGATAAAACCATTGGTAACACTTCCTCTGCCTCTTTTACGATCACGACTTAATTTATCGCCAATTCGCTCATCTTTAAGTGAAATGAAATCTCTGTATTCACCACCGTCAGTGAAAAATTTATTGAAGTAATCTTCGTATTTTTCTTGAGCATTTACTTCATAAATTAATGGTCTTTGCTGACATTCTTGTTTTCCTTCTAGAAGTCCGAAAAAAAGAATGTCTCTTATGGCATTTTTCTTCGCTTGCTCTACCGCATCGCTACGATTTCGTCCGTTCCCCCATGCTTTTACCGTTTGTGAGCCATCGCCTTCGACACCCATACATTCGGTTTTGTAGCCATAATTACCTGCAAGTTTCTTCTGAGCAACAATCGACGGAATCGACATCAGAAAAGCAAGTGTTATCAATAGTGTTTTCATTGTTTATTTTTTTTGAGATTAGAACCCAGATGTTAAACCCTTAATGATACCAGCAGCTTCAAGATCTTTTCGTAAAGCATCTTTGGAAACTGAAACTAGTACGCCAATTTTATATTCTTTCCCGACTTTTACTCTGTCGCCTGCTTCTACATTTCCATCACCAGATTCCGAAACATATTTCATAAACTTCCCGCCTTCTTCAAAGAAAGGATCAAAGAAATCTGCTTTTTCTTCTTCAATACCTGGGCTTGATGCCAAAGGTCGTTGAGAAGTACATCCTTGACCGCCACCTGAAAATCCTTTAAAAATAACGCCGTGTATTGCATTCTTTTTTGCTTGTGTTGTGGCTACTTTTGGATTCTTAGAATAGGACCAAACTTTAATGAGGTACATTCCATCTTTGCCAATTCCAGCACATTCTATTTCGTAGCGCCATTCTCTGGTTGCTTTATCGGCTTTTCTTTGTCTTCCTGCTGATTGTGCAAAAGCCATTGAGCTCAATACAATAAGCATCAAAGTAATTATGTTTTTTGTTTTCATATTTAAAAATTTTAGAGATTATTATTTTCCTTTCTTCTGAACGATAAGCATTCCAGCATAAAATTCCTTACCGCCTGTCTTCTTAAAAAACGTCTTGCCATCAGCGTTTGCTGGGTTTTCTTCATCCGCTCCGTAACGGTTATCCCAAATCGGCTGACTATCATCTATTTTCAATGAACCGACAACAACATATTCAGTTTTACCGTCTTTATCTTGACGCTGTTCTAACACATCGAATTTTGATTTTTCAGACAATCCTTCTTTTAAACCAATCTTTGCAGAAATCGGCTCGCCACTATACAAAGGGGTTTTGGTTTTAAATTCGTCATAATTCTTCTGAAGTTTTACAATAACAGCATCTACCGCTTTAATGGTTGCTTTCTCAATGAGTTCCTCTTCGGTTTTTTTAGTCAAGGTTGTCGATTGAACATCCGCCCATGAGTTGTCTGAACCAATTAGTTCCAATTTAAAGATTTTTGATTCATCGAAAGCTTTCTTCTTTTCAGGAGTAATGGTTGCGTCATCAGCCCAGTAATCGTTATAGAAAATGGCCGCCGTTTCTTCGTCCCATTTTAAACGAAATAAAAAAGCAGTAGTTTTTACTACATAACCTTTTCCAAGAAAAGTGACCCCATCTTGAGCAGCTGCGAGATCTGAACTACCAGTTGCGGTAGCGACTGCATCGAGCCATTTGTTGACTTTTTTTGCAACTTCTTCTTTAGATACATAGTTGTAATCGTTCACTAATACAAAGGTGTTCTTGATCAATTCTTCGCCAGCATCTGCTACCGACGCAAGTCCTCTTTGACTTTGTTTTGCTTTGGCAATATCAAGTGCAGAAGCATCATACGAACCTCTTTTGGCAATCAAATCCATATTAAAGCCGCCTTTTTCTGAGCGGTTGAACCATTTAGCCACTACATCTCGAGCTACATTATTTGCTTCCAAAAAAGCCTTAATGTTTTCTGTCTCATCTTTGACATTTGCAGCAGGCATTGTTCGTGTACCTAAATTATGGTCATTAAATTTTTCAGGAATAGGACCTTTTTCAAATGAGGCTTTAATAACGTTGGCATACGGTCTCGATGGATCGTCTAGCATTAGAGTATATAGCGAACTTCTTCTGTATTTAACACTTGGCGCGATGGCAGTTTGTGCGCTAATAGAAAAGGTAATTACTAAAGTTAAAAGAAACTTACTTTGTATTTATTTGTTAGATTTTTCATTATTAAAATAATTTTCCGATTGAGAATTGAATAACAGCATTACTGGCTCTATTGTTATCGCCTGCATACCCGATATCTGTCAACCCTAAATTATATCTCGCTTGAAAAAACACACCATTGTTTAACTCATAGTTCAAACCGGCGTTAAGTCCAAAATCAATTTTTTTTGATCTTCGATTTTATCGTTCGAATCATTGTCTTTGTACTTTCCAGATATTAAAAATCCAACTTGAGGACCTGTCTCTAGACTTAAGCTTTTTGCAATGGGAAACTTTGCCAATACAGGAAGTGTAATATAGTCTAACTTTATTCTTCCTCCGCCTTCTCTTGTGTCAGATGCTCCTTGTCCAGAGTACAACAATTCGGGTTGAATAGAAAATTTGTCAGAAACAATAATTTCTGCCACTAAACCAGCGTGAATACTTGTTCTAATTGCCACGTCTTTTACATCGCCCATCAAGTTAGAGACGTTTAAACCGCCTTTAATACCAATTTTAATTCCTTCGTCTTGTTTCGTTTTTTGTGCATTTGCAAATGCTCCAATGCCAATTGCGATAAGAACAATCAGTGTCTTTTTCATAAATGAAATTTTTACAATTAATAAATAAAGTGTAGGGGTTTTTTTGTCAATGGGGAATACAAGATTAAGTCTTTTTATTTAAAAAACAAAAAAAGAGACGTTATTTAAACGTCTCTTTTATATCATAAATTGGTTTAGGAATTATCCTAGAGCCACTCTTTTAAAACCTGTAACTGTTAAGTTTGCGTCAACAGATTTGATATATGCAGCAACGCTCATGGCGCCATCTTTAATATAATCTTGGTTGACCAATGTGTTGTCTTTGAAGAAACGACCTAACTTACCTTTAGCGATATTTTCAATCATAGCTTCTGGTTTTCCTTCTTGACGTAACATGTCTTTTGCAATTTCGATTTCTTTTGCAATCGTATCTGCATCAACACCAGCTTCGTCTAACGCGATTGGATTCATTGCAGCTGCTTGCATTGCAACGTTTCTAGCCGCTTCTTCAGCACCAGCAACATTGGCAGATAAGGCTACCAAAGTAGCGATTTTGTTTCCTGCGTGAATGTAAGACCCAACGAAAGCACCTGACAATCTGTCGAAAGAAGCGATTTCAATTTTTTCTCCGATTACTCCAGTTTGCTCTATTAATTTTTCAGCTACAGTAATTCCGTTGAAATCAGCAGCTAAGAATGCGTCTTTGTTAGAAAAATTTAAAGCCAAGGCAGCCAAATCTTGAGCCAATTTTACGAACCCTTCGTTTTTACCTACGAAGTCAGTTTCGCAGTTTAATGTAATCACTACACCTTCAGTTTTGTCTGCGTTTACAACAGCAATAGCCGCACCTTCAGTAGAGTCACGATCAGAACGATTCGCAGCTACTTTTTGTCCTTTTTTACGTAGGTTTTCAATCGCTAAATCGAAATCTCCGTCTGATTCTACCAATGCTTTTTTGCAGTCCATCATTCCAGCACCAGTGATAGTTCTTAATTTATTTACATCTGCAGCAGTAATTGTTGCCATTTTTTCCATGATTTAAAGTTTAAAAATAAGTCGCTTTGTTGAGAATGG
The DNA here is from genome assembly GCA_016714905.1 of Flavobacterium sp. Classification (GTDB taxonomy): domain Bacteria; phylum Bacteroidota; class Bacteroidia; order Flavobacteriales; family Flavobacteriaceae; genus Flavobacterium. The sequence goes on along the minus strand of JADKBW010000001.1, from coordinate 52,562 downwards.
CTACAAAAGTAAACATGCATCTTCAAAACGACTTTATCTGAATGTTATTTATTCTTCTGTTTTTTCAGCTTCTTCTGTTTCAGCAGCAACTTCTGCTACTACTTCAACAGCTGGAGCTTCAGCTACTACTGCTTCTTCAGCTGCTTCTTCAGTAGCCTCTTCTGGCATTGCATCAGCAGTTCTGTTAGAAAGCCCATCAATAACTGCAGCAGTTACTAAAGATAAAATTTTATCGATTGATTTTGAAGCATCATCATTGGCTGGAATTACATAATCTACTTCACGTGGATCTGAATTCGTGTCAACCATGGCGAAAACTGGAATGTTTAATTTTTGTGCTTCTTTTATGGCGATATGCTCTGCTTTTATATCTACTACGAACAATGCAGCTGGTAGTCTAGACATATCAGCAATTGAACCTAGGTTTTTTTCTAATTTAGCACGAAGACGATCTACTTGCAAACGCTCTTTTTTAGACAAGGTCATGAATGTTCCGTCTTTCTTCATTTTATCAATAGAAGCCATTTTCTTAACGGCTTTACGGATAGTTACGAAGTTGGTCAACATTCCACCAGGCCATCTTTCAGTGATGTAAGGCATGTTTGCAGCTTTTGCTTTTTCAGCAACGATATCTTTTGCTTGTTTTTTGGTAGCAACAAATAATATTTTTCTACCTGATGCAGCAATTTTTTTCATAGCTTCATTAGCTTCTTCAATTTTTGCTGCAGTTTTATATAGATTGATAATGTGAATTCCATTACGCTCCATATAAATGTAAGGAGCCATGTTCGGATCCCATTTTCTAGTCATGTGTCCGAAGTGAACACCTGCTTCTAGTAATTCTTTTACTTCTACTTTATTTGACATTTTTTGTACTAGTTTACGTTCTGTTGAATTAGCAATGTAGAAATGGCGATATTCGGCTGACTACATTTAGATGCTAAACTAATTTCCCTAATTCGGGACAACAACAACATTGTTATTAATTTTAATTTGAATCGAATGTCTTGCTCGCATGGAACAAGACAGGTAATATTAACGTTTAGAGAACTGGAATCTTTTACGCGCTTTCTTCTGACCGAATTTTTTACGCTCAACCATTCTTGGATCTCTTGTCAATAAACCTTCTGGTTTCAAGATAGCTCTGTTTCCTTCGCCAACTTCACACATTACTCTAGCCAAAGCCATACGTACCGCTTCTGCTTGACCTGTTGAACCACCTCCGTATACATTTACTTTTACGTCAAAGTTGTTTACGTTTTCTGTCATAGACATTGGTTGCAAAACTTTGTACTGTAAAGTAGCTGTTGGGAAATAAGTTGCAAATGGTTTTTTGTTTACTGTAATTGCTCCTGTACCTTCAGAAACGTACACACGTGCCACAGCACATTTTCTTCTACCAATTTTGTGAATTACTCCCATTACTTAAGATCGTTAAGGTTAACTGTTTTTGGTTTTTGAGCGCCTTGTTTGTGCTCTGAACCTACAACAACATTTAAATTTCTGAAAAGTTCCGCTCCTAATTTGTTTTTAGGTAACATTCCTTTTACTGCTTTTTCTACTAATAATGCAGGGTTTTTTGATTGCAATACTTTAGCAGTTAAAGTTCTTTGTCCTCCTGGATAGCCTGTATGACGCATATAAATTTTGTCATCCATTTTTGTACCCGTAAGGTTAATTTTTTCTGAGTTGATAACAATTACGTTATCTCCACAGTCCACGTGTGGGGTGTAACTTGGCTTGTACTTACCTCTCAAAATCATTGCGACTTTTGAAGCAAGACGACCTAAGTTGTGCCCATCAGCATCTACAACAATCCACTCTTTCGTAACAGTGGCTTTGCTTGCAGACATTGTCTTGTAGCTTAATGCGTCCATAATATTTTTTTAATTAAACATTCCATCCCCAATAAAGGGGTTGCAAAAGTACATTATTTTATTTTAAATACAAATAGCTTTTAATCATTATTTTAAGGTTTTTTCACAAGCGTATATTTTAGTGAAAATGAAGTAGATAGTTCTTGTGATTCCCGTTACCATAGCCCCGATAGCAGCCGATATCCTCGCAACGCAGTGGAGAGATAAAGGCGAATAGCGGGAAACAGCTCCTAAAAAAATGAAATGGTATGGATTGTTTTCTTATTTTTACGTTTCAAAATCCATTGTATGAAATCAAAAGCCACTCTAAAACAAATCGCAAAGGAACTTCACGTTTCGGTTTCGACTGTCTCTAAAGCCTTGAATGATAGCCCAGAAATTAGCGAGCAAACAAAAGCAAAGATTCAAGAGTATGCAAAACTCAAAAATTATAAGCCTAATGTTATAGGATTGAATCTTAAAAATCGAAAAACGAAAACCATTGGTGTGATTATTCCAAATATTTTAAATCCGTTTTTTGCTAAAGTTTTTACTGGAATTGAAAAAGTGGCGGAAGAAAACGGTTATAACGTGATTACCTGTATCTCTAATGAATCGCTAGAAAAAGAAGTAAGCACCTTGGAAGTATTGAGCAACGGAACGATTGACGGCTTTATTTTATCGGTTTCCGAAGAAGCGCAAAAGCTGCATGAATACAATCATTTTAATGAAATCATCAATGAAGGAACGCCAATTGTCATGTTTGATCGTATCTCTGACGAAGTCGCTTGTGATAAAGTGATTGTAGATGATTTTGATTCCGCTCGCAATGCGACCCAACATTTAATTAAATCTGGTTGCAAAAAAATCGCGTTGTTTTCTACCATTGATAATTTGAGTGTTGGAAAATTAAGAGCCCAAGGATTCCTTCAAGCACTAAAAGACCACAAAATTGAGGTGAACAATAATTTAGTAATCCTTACCGATTCAGAACCTGATTTCGACAAGAGCGCCAAAGCGCTATTTGATGACCATAAAATAGACGGTGTTTTTGCTTTAGACGAACATGCTTCTGTTGCTGCTATCAAAATGGGATTGAAAAGCGGTTATAAAATTCCAGAAGAGTTGTCTATTATTGGTTTTGCGGATGGTGTTTGGTCGCGTAGATTAACGCCAAGTTTGTCTACGGTGAGTCAGCATGGTCCAGAAATAGGCGAGGCCGCAGCCAAATTACTGATTCAACGATTGGAAAGTAAGGAAGAAGTTGAAGCGGATTTTCAAACGACTGTTATTAAGACGGAATTGCGTCAACGCGAGTCAACACGAAAACTAACATAGTTCAAGCTTATATATAAGATTCACCTCTCCAAGTACTTTTGTCACTTGCTCCACATGGAATGTGATTTTGTTTTGAAAGGCAATCGCTTTGATTTTTTCTAGTTCACAATCTTCGGAGAGAATCATATAGGTTGAATTCTCTATAGTCAGATATATAGGTAATTGACTAAACAGCGATTCAAAATACTCAAAATTTTCCCCGCAAAACCATGCGTTTTCTGCAACTGACATTGGTTTTCGAGGGTAATAAGGCGGATTAATCACTACGAAATCGAAAGTTCTATTTTGTAATTTTTGGAATAAGTCAGATTCTATAATTTCGATGTTCACTTGATTTTCTTTTGCGTTTTCTTCCAAAGCATTTAATGCAATTTGATTGATGTCGGTTGCCGTAACAAATGCGCCTTTCTGTGCTGCCAAAATAGATATAATGCCACAACCACAACCTAATTCTAAAAATGTTTTGCCCTTCAGATCCAATGGTTCAATAAATTCTAAAAGTAGTTTGGTGCTGATGGTAATGAATGGAGGAAAAACCGTTGGTTCAACCCACACCGTAATGTCTTTAAAACTGTACTTCCGGCGTTTTTTCAAATAAATGGCGCTGGCTTTTTGTAGAAATGGACTTGCGATTTTCTTAAGTATTTTTCTCATTTGCATCATAGCATTATTCAGAATAAAACCCTTCAATTTCCGGTTGACGGTATTTCCATAATTTATGCAATGCTTTGATTTCGTATGGATAATGATAGAAGTTCGTATCATATCGTACTTTCGAAATACTTCTCAAAATATGTCTTTTGTACCCGCTAATCCTAAAATCAGAAACGGTCGGATAATAACCATTCAAAACGGTTTCAAAGTTTTTGATGGTGTCAATCATATACGGTTTAAGCCAAGGCGTCAGCGGATTTTTTCGCAGATCAAAATTCTCCCACGATGGTGAAATCCAATCTTCTAACGCTGTTGGAAAGGAAAATCCGGCATCAAGAATTTGTTGGTACAATTCTGAACCTTCCGTCGGTACTGGACTGAACAGATAGATGATAATTTCAGCATTCGGATTGATTGCCTTGATTTCTTTGATAAAATTAATATCCCACAAAATTTGATCGTAAACTTCCTTCTCGGTTTTAGCAGGCATGCCTAACACAAATGATAATTCAGGAATAATATCAGCGTTTTTCATCCGCAACACAAAATCTTTGATCATTTGTCCTGTTTGTGTGCCGCCTTTATTCATTTGTTTCAAAACTGCATCATTGCCAGTTTCGGCGCCGAGGAAAATCATCTTGCAACCTGCTTTTCGCATTAATTTCAAATCATCATCTGAGTACATGTTGATGGTGTCAATGCGACCTTCACCCCAATAACTAATGTTGTCATTCATGATGAGTTCAGAAAACTCCAATACGCGTTTTTTGGCGGTAAAGAAATTATTGTCATGAAATTCAACCGCATCGATATTGTATTTATCTTTAAAATACTTGACATCTTCATAGATTCGAGAAGCTGACATTCCTTTCCATTTGGCGTTATAAATTGGAACAACCGCGCAGAAAGAACACGAAAAAGGACATCCCATACTCGAATGATAAGACAAAGTTTTGTTTCCCATAAAGGTTTTTGCCAAGTAATTCTTTACTGGATAGAAAGAATTCAAATATTCATAAGGAAATTTTGGCAAGGAATCTTGATCGAGTAAAGCTTCGACCGCAGTCTTGACAATTTCTCCTTTTTCGTTTTTGTATATAAGATTCTTAATCAAAAACAGGGCATAATGGTCATTGTCTTCGATAGCATCGATCAATTGTGGAAACGTATTGTCGCCAGGACCATTGATGACGTAATCAACATAGCCAGATTCTAAAGAAACTTTATATTGATTGGAAGCAAAATAGCCGCCCCAAACCGTAATGGTATTTGGAAATTCTTCTTTAATTTTTTTTGTAAACGGAATGGCTTGACGTAACTGAGGTCCGGGCATCACTGTTGAACCAAAGTATTTAAACTCGCCCGTTTTTAAATAGTTCTCGATGATTTGCCATGGATCTTTCTCGAGATTGCCATCTACAAAAACATAGTCATACTTATCATGAATTGAAGCGCCAACCTGTAAAATCGAGTTGGGAATGCGGTGCTTTCCGTTAGCACTTTTTGGGTTGAACAATATGGTCTTGTTTGCAATCACTTACGTTCTGTTTGATTTTATATAAATGTTTCCATGCAATTTGTTTTTCGGAAGAGATTGAATAATGCTAATCATTTCCGCTCCAGAAACCCATGATTTTAGTTGGAATTTCAGATTTTCGTTCCTGATAAAATTAAACATTACTTTTTCTCCAGCGCTGTATTCAATAATTTTAACAGTGTTTTCGATAAATCCACCTGTAAATTCAAACTCGATTAAGGGAATAGGATAGCTGAGCTTCGATAGTATTTGCCATTCAAAACCTTCGACATCAATTTTGCAAAAATCAGGAAAGCCATACGTTTCAATGAGCGAATTTAGTGTCTTCACTTGAACCGTTTCTGTTTTATTCCAATAAATATCGTCGCATTGAAAATAATCAATGAAATCAGCAGAAAGCGTCGCCACTTCAACATGATTTGCCAAATGCAATTCTTTTTGTTCGTTCTTTTCCCCAACAGCGAAAGGGTAAAATTCGAAATTTGGGTTTTTAGTTCTTATTTGATGAAGCGCTTCTTTACACGCCGTTTGCGGTTCAAAAGCGACGACACGCGCACCTAACAAAAGGAATAATTTGCTTTTTGCTCCTAAATTCGCTCCAATATCGAAGCATAAATCTCCTTCTCGAATTAATTTCGAATAGAATTTCTTGCTTTGATATTTTTTTAGAATTGACCGAATCATTAAGCTCTGTTTTGATAAAGAATTGCTTTATAGAATGGTTTGTATGGGTATATTTTCGCTATAAAATTCTGTATCCACATTTTTGGATAGTGTAGCATGGTAAATCCATTATTTTTTAAGTATGCAAAATCGTCCAAATCCATATAGCCTTTTACAGGTTGAATATACAACTCTCGATGATAGGCGCTGAGGTAGTTTTCACGTGCGGTTTTATTTTGCAGTATTTTTCGTTTCGGATTTCTATAAAATGTGTTTCCTAACGATATAATTGCGCCACCGTCTTTGAGTAATGGAATCAAATTTTGTATAAAATCACACGGACTTTCAGTGTAAGTCAAACAATGATTTAGAACAATCAAATCGAATGATTGCGCTTTAAAATCGACTTTTATGGTTTCTACATTGCACTGTATTGGCTTGATATTGCTTGCTAATTCTTTCAAATTTCCAATGCCATCAAATGGGCAAGTAAAGTAATCTGCGGCAACTACCATTTCCGATCTTTTAGCAAGATACTTCGTCAGCCAGCCATTCCATGAACCTATTTCTAGAACAGATTCCAATTTTTTTTGTTTTAAATGATGCTGAAGAATGGCTAAACTTTGCCTTCTCCATTTCCAAGAAGCGTCGTTCGCAAATGCGCCAAAAGGCAATTGTTCCCAATCGGAGTGAGTCGTTGGAGCAATGCCAATGTCGGTTCTGTATTTTTCAAAGATGGGTAAATAAGATAAAAGATGCTTTTCAAACGCTGGAGTCATATATTTCCAATAGGAACCACTGCTTTGAAGCCAATTTTCATGAACAACTATATTTTCTAACTTCGTATTCGTCATGCTTTTATTTTATTGGCAGCCCATGCCATCGCAGTAATAAACAATTGGTGAATGGTTACAATCCAGATCATATTTTCTAATGTCAATCCCACAAAGTGGTTAACAGTAAATATAAAACTAATCAAAATAGAAATGCCAATGATATTGAGAATCAAAACGCGACTTTCTTGTTTTCGTTGATTTAATTGAAAAATCCAAGGCAAGTAAATGAAACTCATTACACTAAACAAGAGCGAAGCTGCCACGATGGAAACACTCACTTTTATATGGAGTGCAAAATATAAAATTGTAATCATCGTAAAAACACCCAGAGGAACAATCCAATAGGACAATCGTTTCAAAAAATTGGCATAATTGATTTGAGACGATTCGTTAAGGCGGTAGAAATTGTGCACATACGGTCCAGAAACATACATGGCAATTGATTGAATATTCCAAAGAAAAGCCAATATAATCTGATATTTCCCAAGCGCCGCCGAATCAAGAAGTTTTGAAATCAATAGCAAATCGATTTTGCTATGAACTAGGCCACTGAAAGTTATTAAGCCGAAGAAAAATGATTTTTTTAAAAATGTGCCGTTGGTGATTTTGAGCGCAAAGTAATCTCGAAAAACTATCATTAGCACCAAACTTTTGATTAACGAGGGAAGCCAAAATACCATCAACAATGAACTCGGATTCGTAACACCAATTCGCCACAGATAAGCAAGCAAAAGAATCTGAATGATCAAAAAGACAACTTCAAGAAAACTGACTAACAAAAAACGTTTCTCCTTTAAAACAATAACATCAAAACTCTGTTGTAAGAATTTTGCAAAGACAAGCACTGTAAAGCCTAAAAAGTACGAATAGTTTATCCAGCCGAAAATAGAACAACATGCAGTGGCAAGTAGAAAGATAACAAATCGCTCTTGAAAAAAGGCGCTAAAACTATACTTGAATTCAATGTGATTGGAAGCCAATTCGCGTTGTAGAAAGTCTTTATTTCCCCAAGAAATAATGCTATTGAGGATTTGCTGAATGACTATTACGCCAACGATACTTCCCCAAATAGCAGCGTCATACAAGCGAACAATTAGTAGCGAAAGCAACATCGTTCCCATCGATGGGAGTAATTGCCAAATTCCGTTGCCGATTGAAGTTTTTAGTTTATTCATTGTCGGTTGGATTCAGCATTATTTTCCGCAAAGTATAAAAACCTATTCCTCGGTCGAAGTCAGATAAATATAGAATCATTTTTCCGTCAATTAACACCGGATTTCGTTTATTACTGCCGTCTGAAATTACCGAATTCCCATTGTAAATAATTTCCTTTCCTTTTAATTCAACCGGCTTTGAATTGGAGTACTTGAAAGGAATCGACCTTATGTTTTCGCCATTTTCATTCCAAAAAGAATAGATGAGTTGTTGGTTTTTAAGTTGAAAATCATAAATGAGAATAGGGCTTCCTTTCTCCAAAAAGTATTTTGAATTTGAAGTTTTTACTTGAGCAAAATTAAAGGTAAATACAGCGGATATTAGCGCAATAAATCCTGCGATTTTGTAATTGATATGTTTGTGAAAGTGCAACAAGAGTAGGATTAAGAATAGCAGCAAGAGGAATAATCTCAAGTAGGAAAGAGGAAAAGGGTATTTTAAGAAAGCTGTCGTTGGTAAATTGTTTGCCAAAAAAATAAGCAATAAACCAGCAATTTTTTTTGGTTTAGCAATATTACTCTGAAGCAAAGCAAAACAAGGGAACAAAAGCAAAATGAGCGTGTAGGTGCTTCCGTATGGCGATATCAGGATCATCACAAGAATCCAATACGAAAAGATCATGAAGTAATCTTCTGTTTTTCTTGTTACAAAATACCCAAAGGTCAGCAGGGTAATTTTGATTGTAACCAGAACAGAAGAAAATATTTCGGGGCTATTAAATATCGCCGTGTTATTCAAAGTTGGTTCATAAACCAAAAGTTCTTTGAAAAACATGAAAAAGGATTGATAATTAGGAACATACGCTTCTGAAATTTCTCCCTGGGAGGCTTTCGATAATACGTCTGTTAACATGAATTGCCATATTTCGATACCTGAAAATAGTACGGAAACGCTGAGTAAAATTAATCCAAATCCACCGACGAATAGTATAAATTTAAATTGCCTTTTGAACAATGGTAGTAGAATTAACAAAGCTGGAAATACCTTTAAAAGAATGGCTATTGCCAAATAAAATGCGCCTAATTTTAATTGATTTTTTTGATAGGCAAGCCAACTTTCACTACTTAAAAAGAAAATCAAGAAATAAACTTGTCCAAATAAGATTTCATTTTTGATTGGGATAAAAAAAAGAATGGGGATGAGCAATAAATAAAAGGAATCTATCTTATAAAAATCGGCAAGTTTTTTTAAACTGTAAACGAATAGCAAAATACTAATACCGTTAAATATCAACTTCGCAATAGCGATGGGCAGCAGCGAAAATGGTGCGAAAAGTAATGCTAGAAAAGGTGTGTTTGGCGCATAGCTGGCGAAAATTCCAGTTTGTCCGGTTGTGTTAATCGCACGATTGAATTCAAAGGGGAAATAAATGGAAGAAGAAAAATGCTGCTCGGCTAAAAATTTCCCGCCAAAATAGTAATTCGCGAAGTCATGAATGGGAAAATAAATTGCCTTAAATCCATAAAAAACCAATAGAAGAATCAGTGGAAAGAACCCATAATATTTTGATAGGATTTCTTTCATTCTGAAAGGTGATTTACTTCAATCAATGAGGATTCTCTAACACTACTAGAAACAGAAAGACCAGCCAAAGGTGCCAAATTTTCAATGTCTTTTCGATAATACAACTCGCCCAGAAACGGAAATTCTTCATAAATGTGTGTGGAAAAACCTGACAATCTGGTTTGGACTTCCGCTAAGGGCAAATTCCATTCGGTGCTTAACCGTTCTGCGGATGGTTCCATGAATGAAATGTACAACAGTTCGGTTAAGGTGTGTTGTTGTGTTTGCGAATAATCGACGCCATCGGTCAATGCTAATTTTTGTGCACGATTCGATTCGCGGTAGCCAATTAAAATATTTTGAAAATTAGTTGCAGTCAAATAGCCAACAAAGTCGAGCTGTGGTGAAAACATTTGATTGATTGTCGACTCATGGCACCACATACATTTTGCAGGTTTTCCTGCTGCTGAATGGGAAGGATCTGCAGCGTTGATTCGGTCACCGTTTTTGTCAAATATACCAAAGCGCAATTGTCCGTTGGGCAGTAATTCTATAGTTTCATATTCGAAGATTTCTTTGGTAATCGGATCAATTTCTTCTGATAAAAATACTTGGTTAAAACCGCTTTGCTCAGAAAATTGGATAATCCTATGTTCAAATGAGACATTTGAATTATTGACGTATCCTTTTTCAGGTTTTAGTGTGTAATAATTAATAATGTTTTCTAATCTTTTCGGTGTTCCGATGATTTCATAATAATGTTCTGAAGCACCAATTAAAAGAGAGACATAACGTCCTAAGTCGATGTTGTTATTGATGCGATATTCTTCGGAAGCTTTAATTTTTGGTGTGTAGTTTCGATAATAGCACAACGGCATTTGGAGCAAATCCCAAACGATCAACTTCAATAGTAATGGTATTTCCAGAAGTATAAATCCCATTTAATGCTACCGGCAGTTTTGCACCGACATAAGATAAGGCCCACTTCAATCCGATTAACGATTTGTCGATATTGTCATCAGGGTAGGCTTTGTTCCATTTTAGATTTAGCGTTGTTTCAGGTGAAGGAATATCAATTAAGTCAGAAGTTGAATTGTTTTCGCAAGACAAGAAAATAAAAAAGAAGCATATCAAAATACAATTTTTCATCATTTACTAATTTTCATCAATCCACTTGCTACAATCGATTTTGCTTTATGTTTGAATGCTTTAATTGGCGACTTTAAAATATTGCGATGGAACTCCACTTCATTCACCACTTTCTTCACCGCATAATCATAGTATTTGCGAGAATAGGTTCTCTTAAATTCGATTTGTCGATCTGTTGAGGTTTCCCAATTGGGTTGAATGTTATGTCTTTTCGATTTCATTGTATAAAGACGTTCCTTTTATTGGGTAGGCAATCGTAATGGTATATTGCGTCGGATTGGCTTCTTTCAAATACTGAATCGTTTCTGCAATGTCTTCTTCCGTTTCCCCGGGATAACCCACCATAATAAAAGTTCCTGTTTCAATGCCGAGCGCGTTTGTATTTTGAATCATCTTCTTTACGTGATTCACATCGACTCTTCGGTCCATCAAATCGATAATTTTCTGAGATCCACTTTCCGCACCAATCCAGATTCGGAAACATCCTGCTTCTTTGAGCAGTCGGAGGATTTCATCATTCAATCGTTCTGCTCTTGTGATACATTCAAACCGAATTTGCGCATTTTGTTTTACCACTTCTTCATGGAAAGCCGTCAACCATTTATGGCTAATGGTAAACACATCGTCTACAAACCAAATCGCGTCTGGATTGTATTGGTCTTTCAGCATTTTCATTTCAGCGGCAACCAAATGCGCCGGTCTTCTGCGATAACTTTGACCGTAAACTGCGGTGCTGCACCATTTGCAAGTATATGGACAACCGCGTTGAGTGGAAATTGTCATCGAACTTTCTCCGTGATTTCTTTTCCAGGTTTCCAGGTATTTTTCGTTGGGAATGGCAGCACGATTTGGCAAAGGCAATTCGTCTAATTCTCTAAATTTGGTCCGAGGCGGCGTTTGAATTATTATTTTGTTTTCTAGAAATGCGATGCCATTGATTTGATTGAAATCGCCTTGATTCATAATTGCATGATACAATTCAAAGGTTGTTTCTTCTCCTTCTCCAATAACTAGGAAATCAGCACCTGTTTTTAAGTAGTTTTCCACGTTGTAAGTCACATCGGGGCCACCAAGAATTATTTTTGGAAAATTAAAAGCATTTGTTTTTAATGTCTGAATTAACTTGACGACTTCAATTTTTGTCATCAAGTTGGTGTAGATGCAAATGACTTTGGGTTTCTTTTCCTTTATAAAAGTTAATTGATCAGATTGAGAATAGAAGGTGCTATCATAAACATCATTGGGTATGTTCTTGCTTAATAAGTACGCAGATACATACAGCAAACCCAATGGAGGGTATGGTTTCATAATCCGTTGCTCTTTTGGGTCATCGGACAGATAATAAGCATGTGTCAACAATATACTCATTTTTTTTGCAAGACAATTAAGTAATGGTCGCTATATCGGGCGAGCCAAGTTACATTTTTGATGATTTGTTCTAATGAATTTAGAAATGAAATTACCTTATGCTTATTCTTGAAATAAGATTCTAAATAAGATGGCGGAATAAAAAAGCCGATGGGTTTCAATCTACAAAGTTCAAATCTTCTATCGGTTAAATTTACAATATCTTTTGGATTGTAATAATAGGTATTTACTTTTTGACCGTCAACATGGGCGATGGCATATTCTTTTTTTCTACGAAAAATGTTTTTGAAGTCCATTTTCATCGCAAAATACATTTGTTCCCAAAATGTGTTTTTCGGCATGATGACCAAGGCCAACTTTCCTGTTGGGGTTAATATTGAAGCCGCGTTTTTTAAGAAGGAAGCCAATTCGTCCGGAGACAAGCAATTCAAGCCTCCAAAATTAGAAAAGATCAAATCGAAGCTATTGGGTTCAAATTCAGTGTTGATTTTATTAATATCCGCTTGCAAAAATCGAACATTGGCTAGTTTGGATTTACCAGAAGCAACTTCAATCATTTTTGATGAAATGTCGGTGGCAGTAATACAATAACCTTGTTTTGCTAACCAAATGGCATCTTCACCAGTGCCACAATTGATTTCCAAAATCTTCTTGGGTGAATTTTCTTTTAGCAGCATGGATAAATGTTCGTAAACCAAGTTGCGCTGCATTCTGCCAATTACTGTATTGGTGAATGTCGCGTCGTAATTGAGCGCAGCGTTATCAAAATCAGCTTTCATTTTGATGCAGTTTTAAACGCCAGCGATCAATCGATGCACTTGGAATGTAGTATCCTAATTTTAGAATTGACTTGGTTTTTGCAAAATTGATAAGTGACGGATTCTTAGCAATTGATTTTAAGTTTTGAATTCCTTGACTTTTTCGAAACTCTTTATGAACAAATCGTTGCAATTTTCTATAAAACACAGAGGAGTAAGTACCTTGAAACATCATTTCAAAATCGTCAGAATCTGTCCAATTAGCTTTGAGTTTTAAATCGTCTTTTACTTTTTCGTAGAATAAAGTTCCGGGCAGCGGATAGGAAACAGAAATCCCAATATTGTCTGGCTGCAATTCCTTAACCATGGCAATGGTTTTCTTAATGTCGTTTTTGTTTTCGGTCAAATAGCCAAATTGCAAGAAAAAAGCAACGCGAATATTCTTGTTTTTCAAAAGGCGTGTGGCTTCATAGATTTCTTCCACTTTGGTGCCTTTATCCATAGCGTCGAGAATCTTTTGCGACGCACTTTCCGCACCTACCCAAACTTCTTCTAAGCCAGATTCAGCAAGCGCTTCGATAGTATCTTCTTTCAGTAGCAAATCAACACGACTTTGAATGAAGTATTTTATTGTCAGCTTTTTATCATCAAGATCTTTATTGAATTCTTGCACCCAATTGGGCTTTAGTCCAAAAATATCATCACACATCCAAAATCTGGATACATTATATTTTTCTTTTAGAAAGGCAATTTCTTCGACAATATATTTTGGTGAATGGGCATTGTATCGATTGCCGTAAATAGGTTTCGCACACCAATTGCATTTATAAGGACAACCTCGAGTGGTGGCAATATTTAGCGTAAATTCCATTCCACTTTGTTTCCATATAGCTTGGTAACTTTTCATGTCAACAAGGTCCCAAGCGGGGAAAGGCAATTCGTCTAAATTCTGCAGTACTTTTCGAGGAGAATTGATGGTAGTCGCAGTGTCTTGTCTATAGATTAGCCCATCAATATTATTAAATGGCTGGCTCCTTTCGAGGCAATTGATTAGTTCTAAGAGTGTTATTTCTCCTTCTCCTTTGAGAATAAAATCAGCGCCGTTGTCAAGATATTTCTCGAAGTGATCTGACGAATCTGAACTGCAGACAATAACGATGCAGTCCTCTTTCTTACCGTAGTCAATCATTTCGAAACAAGCGTCACGCATGTTGGTGAGACACATTTTTGTCAAATAATTAAATCCATCGTCGTAGATGACTAGATATTTTGGTTTTGTTTTGGCAAGTAAAGGACGAATAGACTTTGGATTATTTAAAAGATTGGTGTCGAACAAGTCAATTTCAAAACCATTCTTTCTCAATAGCGCAGCGGCATACAGCGTTCCCAAAGGAGGAAATGGCATTTTGTTTTTCCATTGCTTTGGGTCTAATTGATAATAATAAGAATGTGAAAAGAGAATCTTAGACATGTTCTTTTTGAATAGCAATGTTGAATCTGTATTGAACTTCATCGAGTTTCTCGTTCAAAGATAAGATAACTTTTTTTTGAAAATTGGAAGGATGGTGTTTAGAAATATTCTTAGTCGATTTTAAAGCGATTCGAAAATCTTCTTCTGATAAGTAATCGAATTTAGCTTTCCACTTTCGAAGGGTGATGCTTCTGAAAAAATAGTCAATGCCGTCTCCGAGTTTTTTATCAAGTAGATATTCCATGTTTTTACTAACGAAGTTCTTTTCGATTTGCGGAGTGTTATCGAGGCTCGGATTGAATTTATCAAAGTAGCCCTTGACCCAAGAATTACTTTCGTAAAAGCGTTCAAAGTGGAATTTTCCCTGCATCGGAATTAATGTCTTAAGTTCAGTTGCCGTAAAGCGATTTTGTTCTACAATTTCCAGTTGCTCAGAAGAAATAAAATAGTTTGGGCAAAAGTACTTGCGTGAATTAAGTAGAAAGATTTTCTTGTAAAGTATCAAGATGGTTCTGCAAATCCATAATCGATTGGGAGCCGTAATTACAAAAAAATCGACATCGCTGTTCGAATCGTAGTAGCCTTTTGACAGCGAGCCAGAAACGCCCACTGCTGCTACAAAAGGGAATTTCGAAATAAAGCTTGCTTTGGATTCCGCTCTAGTCATTACTTTACTGGCCAATACATTGCCTTTCATCCTTTTTGGAACACTTTCTAGATCATTCCCATAGACGTAAAATCCATCCACTTTCGTCAGGATTTTTTGTTCTAACAAAGATTTGAGCTCTTCAATAGTGTCTTCCAAATCACGATGATTCGTATAACTATGAATTTCTTCCAGTTTTAACGGATATCGAAAAATAGAGAAATACAATATGGTCTTGAGTGAGTCCAAAGTTTGTTTTTTTTGAGAATCTAAAATTAGTAATAGTTTTCCAAACTTAGTTACATAGATTTCAGTTGTTCTCATTTGGTCTGCTTTGACGCTTTCAAACACCTTTAATTATAGAAAACTAGCGGGGCGTGATAATCGGATTTTTGTATCAAGTGTAACAATAAATGAAAGAGTTGGTCTATTAGTGTTTTAAAATCAAAATTCTATGCGACTATTTGGGACTTTCATTTTAGCTTGTTTTATTGGTGTTTTTCAGGTCGCGAAATCTCAAGAAAAGTCATTAATCCCTAAGAGAATTTATACTACTAAAGTGATTGCCGACGCTGATTCGCCTGTCATTGACGGAGTTATTGACGAAGGAAGCTGGGATTTAGTTGAATGGTCTAGTGACTTTGTAGAGCGAGAACCAGACGAAAACACAGCACCAGCAGAGCAAACTAAATTTAAGATCATCTACGATAAAAAATTTCTTTACATCGCATTTCGCTGCTATGATCGGGATCCAAGTAAAATTGTAAGAAGAATGTCGCGTCGGGATGGATTTGAAGGTGATTGGGTTGAAATTAATATTGACAGTTACCATGACAAGCGCTCTGGATTTTCATTCACATCTTCTGTGTCAGGAGTAAAAGGAGACGAATTTATTTCTAACAACGGTAATAACTGGGACGGAAGTTGGAATCCGATTTGGTATCTTAAAACCAATATTGATGAAGAAGGTTGGACAGCGGAAGTCAAAATTCCTTTTAGTCAACTAAAATTTGGAAATGATAAAGAGCAGATTTGGGGAATTCAAGTGCAAAGACGATTTTTTAGAGCTGAAGAAAGATCAACTTGGCAAAGAATTCCTCTGGATTCTCCAGGTTGGGTTAGCGAATTTGGGGAATTACAGGGATTAAAAGATCTCGAAGCACAAAAGCAAATAGAGATTCAACCTTATTCGGCGTCGCAACTCAATACCTATCCAGAAGAAAAAGGAAATCCTTTTCGTGATGGGAATGACTCAAAATTAGGCGCAGGGTTGGATGCCAAAATAGGCATCACTAATGATCTAACTTTAGACTTAACGGTTAATCCAGATTTTGGACAAGTCGATGCCGATCCAGCGGCGATTGCTCTTGATGGATTTCAAATCTTTTTTGAAGAACGCCGTCCCTTTTTCGTTGAAAATAAGAATATTTTTGATTTCCGATTTGCTGATAACCCAGATAACTTGTTTTACTCTCGAAGAATTGGAAGAAATCCACAAGGTCGCGTCTCACTTTCTGAAAATGAATATGTTGATCAGCCAAAATACTCGACCATTCTTGGTGCTGCAAAATTCAGTGGAAAAACAAAAACAGGTTGGTCGTTGGGTGTTTTAGAGAGCGTCACCGACAATGAGTATGCGGAAATTGATAACAATGGAAGTCGAAGAGAACAAATCGTTGAGCCACTGACGAATTATTTTGTCGGTCGGGCTCAGAAAGACTTCAATAATCGCAATAGCTTTATCGGTGGAATCTTTACTGCAACCAACCGGAATTTGAGAGGAGATGACTTAAATTACTTAAGAAAATCAGCCTATACCGCCGGTATCGATTTTCAACATAATTGGAAAAACAGGAAGTACTACCTAATTGGTAATGTGGTTTCCAGCCACGTTACCGGAAGTCGAGAAGCAATCGCAGGGACTCAGAATAGCTTAACGCATTTGTTTCAGCGGGTCGATGCTAGCCACGTTGCGGTTGATACAATGCGAACATCCTTAACAGGAACAGGCGGTAGGGTGGAATTGGGAAAATCCAGCGTTGGGCATTGGCGATACAACACAACGGTAATTTGGCGGTCTCCAGAGCTAGAATTGAATGATGTTGGCTTTTTGCGGCAAGCCGATGAAGTGCGACAATATGCCTCTCTTTCGCACCAAACTTTAAAACCCTTTGGTCAATTTAGAAGAATCAATACAAGATTTGAGCAGTTTTCGAGTTTTGACTTTGAAGGCAATTACAATCGAATGCAATATTCTTTGAGTTCGAATGCCAATCTGAAAAGCAATTGGAATGTCAATGCTCAAGTTGTTTATAAGCCAAGGATTTATACCAATACAATTTTGCAAGGCGGCCCGCGTTTTCGCTATTCTGAAGAAGTTTTTAAGTACCTTAACTTTGGGTCCGACGGACGTAAAAAATTCAGCTTCTTTGGAGGAATTTATCATTCGCAGGGAAAAAATGATTCGTTCTCGTATTTGGAATATGATGGAGGGATAGCCTATCAACCGATCAATGCACTTACGATTTCTTTGAACCCTAATTTTGCCATCAATAAGAGTAAGACACAATACGTGACGGAAACTAGTTTCAGTGGCAATCCGAGATATATTACCGCCGAACTCTCTCAACATACTTTAAACGCGACTATTCGTTTGGACTATAGTATTAATCCAAATTTGACGATTCAGTACTACGGGCAACCATTTATATCAAGAGGAATTTACAAGTCATTCAATAAAGTGACAAACCCGGTTGCGGACTATTATGGCGATCGAATTTCGTTGTTCCAGCCCAATCAAATTAGCTTTACAGAAGGTGAAGACACCTATAGCGTAGATGAGGATAGTGATGGAACATCAGATTATAGTTTTCAAAATCCTGACTTTTCACAAGTGGCTTTCAATTCTAACTTGGTAGTTCGTTGGGAGTACATTCCAGGATCAGAAATCTTCTTGGTGTGGTCGCAAGGTATTTTTGGAAATGCCAATACGCGAGACGACTTATTTTCCGGAATTAATGACCAGATATTTCATAGAAAACCTGAAAACATATTCCTTATTAAGGCGACTTATCGCTTTGTATTGTAGAGATTAGTGCGCTTCCAACCAATTCTTGCCAATACCAATTTCGACTTCTAGAGGAACATCAAGTTTGAATGCGTTTTCCATTTCGTGTTTGATCATCGGTTGAATTTTTTCGAGTTCAGTATGATGAACATCAAAAACCAATTCGTCATGAACTTGCAGCAACATTTTTGATTTCCAGTTTTCTGTGGTGAGTTTTTTGTGAATATTAATCATTGCGATTTTGATAATATCGGCGGCACTTCCTTGAATTGGAGCATTTACTGCATTTCTTTCCGCGCCACTTTTCACCATCATGTTGGCGGAATTGATATCTTTAAGATAACGGCGTCTTCCCAAAACGGTTTGTACGTATCCATGTTCCCTAGCGAAATCAACTTGGCTCGACATATAGGATTTTAGTTTTGGGTAGGTTGCATAATAGGCATCAATCAATTCTGCGCTTTCTTTTCGGGAAAGCGAAGTTTGATTACTTAAACCAAAGGCCGAAACACCATAAATGATTCCGAAATTGACTGTTTTGGCATTGCTTCTTTGCTCTTTAGTGACTTCCTCTAATGGTACATTAAATACTTTCGCAGCCGTACTTCTATGAATGTCTTCTTTGTTTTGAAATGCCTTAATCATGTTCTCTTCGCCTGATAATGCTGCAATGATTCTCAATTCAATTTGAGAATAATCGGCAGATAACAAAGAATAATTTTCATCACGTGCTATAAATGCTTTTCGTATCAATCGCCCTCGCTCTGTTCGAATCGGAATGTTCTGCAAATTCGGATTATTGGAACTCAATCTTCCAGTTGCTGCAACGGTTTGCATGTAGTCGGTATGCACTCTTCCGGTTTTTTTATCAACTTGATTGGGCAGAGCGTCGATGTAAGTGCTTTGAAGCTTTACCATTTGTCGCCATTCAAGAATGTCTTTAACGATTTGGTGTTCGTTTGCTAAATAACTTAGGACTTCTTCACCAGTAGCATATTGTCCGGTTTTGGTTTTCTTTTGTTTTGCTCCGCCGATTTTAAGTTTATCGAATAAAATATCTCCCAATTGTTTCGGAGAGGCAAGATTGAATTTTTCTCCGGCCGTATCGTAGATTTTTTGTTCGAATAAATCAATGTCTTTTTGCATGTCAATCGACATCGATTTTAGAAAGTTTGCATCGAGGTTAATTCCTTCCATTTCCATAGCTGCCAAGACAGGAATCAGCGGAATTTCGATTTCATTGAACAACTTTTTAGTTTCGGCTTTGTCCAAAATCGGGCTAAAAATTTCTTTGAGTTGTAAAGTAATATCAGCATCTTCAGCTGCATATTCCTTTATTTCTTCTAAGGCAACATCGCGCATCGACTGCTGGTTTTTACCTTTTTTGCCAATAAGATCTTCAATTGATTTGGGAGAATATTTCAAATATGTTTCAGACAGCACATCCATGTTATGACGCATATCTGGATTGATGAGGTAATGTGCAATCATGGTGTCGAACAATTTCCCTTTGATCACTACTCCATAATTGGCTAGTATTTTCAAATCATATTTGATATTCTGTCCAATTTTTTCAATAGCGTCATTTTCAAAAAATGGTTTGAATTTGTCGATGAGAATTTGTGCTTCCTCTTGATTTTCAGGAAAAGGAACATAAAAGGCTTTTCCTTTTTCGTAGGAGAATGACATCCCTACTAATTCTGCGTGAAGTGTATCTATACCTGTGGTTTCTGTGTCAAAGCAGACAGATGTTTGACGCATCAAATTTTGTAAAAGTAGCTTAATGGACATTTCTCCTTGTGCAATTTGATAAAAGTGTTCGGTATTTTCTAGTGTTGCATAAAAGGAATTCGGTTTTGCTTCGGTGCCTTCTTCATCAGAGAACCCAAACAAGTCGAACTGTTCTTCATTTGTTTTTTTATTCGGTGTTTTCTTGACGATTTGTTCAGAATGATTTCCGTTTCCGTTGGTTTCGATTTCGTCGTATTCTTTGCCAGTACCAAAATATTTGTCAAACTGTGCTTTCATTTGACGGAATTCCAGTTCATTGAATAATGCATCCGTTTTTTCTACATCAGGTTTTAAAAGTTCATAATCTGAAGCATCAAAAGTGACCGGACAATCAAGCAATATTGTCGCTAGTTTCTTGGAAAGAATCCCTTTTTCTTTATTGGCTTCAATCTTTTCTTTCATCGCACCTTTTAGCTTATCGGTATTGGCCAAAAGATTTTCCATCGAGCCGAATTCTTTCAATAGTTTTTTTGCCGTTACTTCTCCAACACCAGGTAACCCTGGAATGTTATCTGCGGTGTCTCCCATCATGCCTAGGAAATCAATTACTTGCTCAGGTCGTTCAATTTCGAATTTGGCAAGTACTTCTGGAACTCCCCATATTTCGATATCATTTCCCATTCGCGCCGGTTTGTACATAAAGATATTTTCAGAAACCAATTGCGCAAAATCTTTATCTGGAGTGACCATAAAAACTTTATAGTTTTCTTTTTCCGCTTGTTTGGCTAAAGTTCCAATTAGGTCATCTGCTTCAAATCCGGCCACTTCTATAATTGGGATGTGCATGGCTTTTAGCAATTCTTGAATATAGGGAACGGCTATTTTGATGGCTTCTGGAGTTTCATCGCGATGCGCTTTATATTCTTGATACATCTCATAGCGGTAATCGCTGCCGCCTTTGTCGAATGCGACGGCCAAATGATCGGGTTTTTCTCTCTTTATCACATCCATTAAAGCGTTCATAAATCCCATTATGGCAGAAGTATCCATTCCTTTAGAGTTGATACGTGGGTTTTTTATAAAAGCAAAGTAACCGCGAAAAATAAGGGCGTATGCATCGAGAAGGTAAAGACGTTTTTGTGCTGACATGTTGTATTATTTAAGAATCAATTTATCGGTAAAAATAAGTATTCCAATGTTATGGTATTGCCCTTGCGTTAAATTTAAACTAATAAAATTTCTAGCATTTGTTTAATTTGTTATTTTGTCAAAAATTACTGCATGTTATTCAGATTTCTATTCGTAGCCTTTATATTTCTTATTATTGAATTCTACTCATTCCAAGCGATTAGGACGTTGATTCGGACTAAATGGATTGTCAACGCTTATTTAGTCATTAGCCTTTTCCTTTTCTTATTTATTGTTTATTCTTTTACCCAATTCGATCGCTCGGTAGGGCAAACAAAACAGACTTTGCTTACGATGGGGTTGATGCTTTTGGTATATATCCCAAAGATAGTTATGACCTTAGTACTTTTTGGAGAAGATATTTATAGGATTATCGTCGGCTCTGTGAATTACTTTGTTGAATATGATAATGGTGATTTCTTAAAGTCGAGAAGAAAGTTTGTAAGTCAACTTGGGTTAGGTTTGGCTGCGGTTCCTTTTTTGTCTTTAATTTATGGAATGACTGTCGGAAAATACAATTATAAAGTTATCAAGCAGCGTATTTTTTTTCCTGATTTGCCAGATGCTTTTGATGGGTTTACCATTACTCATATTTCCGATGTGCACAGTGGTAGTTTTGATAATCCTGAAAAAATTAATTACGCAATTGACTTGATTAATGAGCAGGAGTCGGACATGATACTTTTTACAGGTGATATTGTCAATACGCATGCAAAAGAAATGTATCCTTGGGTGGATTCTTTTAAGAGAATAAAAGAATATCAATTCGGGAAATATTCCATCTTAGGAAACCATGACTATGGAGAATATGTTACGTGGCCTTCTGAAAAGGAAAAAGAAGAAAACTTTCGAGAAATAAAAAACTTACATGCTGCAATCGACTTCAAATTATTATTGAATGAACATACCTTTATACAAAAAGGAACTGACAGGATTGCAATTGTCGGTGTAGAAAATTGGGGACACAACTTCAAACAAGCTGGTGATTTAAATAAAGCTTCGCATGAATTGCATCGAGATGATTTTAAGATTTTGTTGAGTCACGACCCAAGTCACTGGGAATATGAAGTTAAAAAGCACGATAAGAATTTTCATTTAACTTTATCTGGGCATACCCATGGGATGCAATTCGGGATTGAAATACCGGGTTATTTTAAATGGAGTTTGGCTCAGTACGTTTATAAGCAATGGGCTGGTTTGTATGAAGAATTTGGCCGCTATATTTATGTGAATCGCGGCTTCGGATTTCATGCTTATCCTGGAAGAGTTGGTATTATGCCCGAAATAACGGTTATTCAACTAAAAAAAGGGGAAAAATTAGCATAATTCGTTTAAAACGCTACTTTTGTAGTGTAATTGCCTAATTATAAGAGTTTAGAAATTAAATATTTTGGTTTTATGTCAAAATTTGGAGAACTAATCAATGCTCAAGTTCCGGTATTAATTGATTTTTATACTGAGTGGAACGAATCTTCTGTGTCGATGCATCCTGTAATAAGAGATGTGGCGGCTGCACTTGGCGATAAAGCGAAGGTGATCAAAATTGATGTGGATAAGAATCAAGAATTAGCAGATGCTTTACGTATAAAAGGATTGCCAACCTTGATGATCTACAAAGAAGGGCAAATGATTTGGAGACAATCCGGAGAACTAGATGCCAACACCATCATCGGTCTAGTGCAAGAACAAATCTAGACAATCACTTCACAAACATAATTGTTTTGCTGTAAGAAGGCTAAGAATTTAGGCAATGTATACGCTAAATTTTTAAAGCTTTTAGTACTGTCATGAAAGACAATGATACTGCCTGATTGTGTGTTCTTAATCACATTTTTTAGGCAATTTTCGGGAGATATTTGATGATCAAAATCAGCGCTTAACACATCCCACATTATAATCTTATATCCTCTTTCTAAAAGGATTTTTGCTTGCAAGCGTTTAATTTTTCCGTACGGTGGACGAAATAGCATCGCGGAGTTAGCTTTCGATTTTTGAATTACAGATTCACATAAAATGGTGTTTTCGATGTAGTCTTGCGTTTTTGTTTTCCAGCCGTTGTAATGGTTGAAAGTGTGGTTGCCAATTGTGTGACCGTTAGTTAAGATTGAGTCGAAGATTTCAGGATACTTTTGAATATTTTCTCCGATACAAAAAAAAGTAGCTTTAGCATTAAATTCTTTCAATTGATTCAAAACCCAAGCGGTAATTTCAGGCGTGGGACCATCATCAAAAGTCAAGTAAACTTTTTTCTCCACGGTAGGAATGTCCCAAACATAATTTGAGAAAATGAGCTTGATGAGTCGATTTGTTTTAATCCAATACCACATGCTTTTCTAAAACAAAAAAGTAGCACTTCAAGCACTACTTTTTTGTTATTAATTATTCATCATTAATTATTAATTGAATTACTCGTTGTCTCTTCCAAAACGTTCAAACATTTTATTATAGGAATTAAAAACAGGTTTGTTCTTGTTATAGAATTCCATGTCTCCTCGATCTTTCATTACCTCTAGCAAGCCTCTATAGCGCTCGATGTCTGTAATAATATCAATCACTAAATTACTTTGTTCTGAAGCTCGCAAACCGTGATAAAAAGTGAGATTCTCTTTGTATTTAGTCATTAGTTTTTCTAGCAATTGACGTGCTTTTTCTTTTTCTCCAATTTCATAATATCCTCCTGCAAACGGATCAATCAAAGAATAGTAGCCATAATAATCAACTGGCATTTTCGTCATAGCTAAATCAATTACTTTTTTAGCTTTATCTAATTTGCCTTCGTTGATTAATTGTTCCATTAATCGCGCTAAATTAGTTCTGTATGAAATACTATTTTTACGGGTTTCAGGATCATGGTAAATCGTGCTCAATTCTCCATTGCCCCAATCCCATTTCATTACAATATTGTACATTTTATCACTATCAATTTGACCCATATCGAGTGGACTTCCATCTTTAGGAATGGCAGTTCGAATAGGAATCAGTTTATAAACCATTCCATCCAATTGAAGATAGTCTTTCATCCATAAATAATCATCGTCTCCGAAGCTTCC
The DNA here is from genome assembly GCA_016714905.1 of Flavobacterium sp. Lineage (GTDB taxonomy): Bacteria > Bacteroidota > Bacteroidia > Flavobacteriales > Flavobacteriaceae > Flavobacterium. The sequence continues at coordinate 28,532 of JADKBW010000001.1, read as the reverse complement.
GCCAGTGAAATAGATTGGTCGCTTCCAATTGTTATTCGCAAGAACATCCAACATCATCAATCTGTTTTTATACAAAGCTTGTCCTTTTATTTCAATGTCAATATATGGGACAATGGAGTCGTTCTGCGCTGGATTGACCACCCGATTTTGAATGATTACATTTTTGTCGATTGGAATTCGAACTTTATTAGTTGGATAAAAATGAATTTTTTGACCATTGTCCATTTCAATAATTGTTCGCGAGTCGTCGCTTGCGATAAAATTAATGAAGTCTTTAAGATTCCATCGATTTTCGGTTTTTGGGTTATGTATGGCATAATCTAACTTATCTCCAACATATTGGTCGTGCGTAAACGAAATTGGCAAACCCTCTGCTTTGTTGGTCTTCATTTTCATTTGATCAATATACCAATCGGTCATAAAAAGACTCGTGTTGACAATCTTTATGTCGGTTCTGATATTTTCAATTTCTTGGGCGTACCACAATGGGAAAGTGTCATTATCTCCAATTGTAAATAAGATCGCGTTGGGTTCGCAGGAGTTTAGATACGCCTTTGCCATTGCAATTGCGGTATATTTATTAGAACGATCATGATCATCCCAATTCTGAGAAGCCATCAAGACGGGCGCAATAGCAATACTAATTACTATTATTATTGGATCTGCCAATTTAGGTTGGAGGTAGTTCTTTACTGTATCGTAAATAGCGTAAACTCCAAAACCAATCCAAATTGCAAAAACATAAAATGATCCGACTAATGCGTAATCTCGTTCTCTTGGTTCAAAAGGTCTTTCGTTCAGGTAAATTTTAAGGCGATTCCCGTAAATAAGAAAAGCGCTAACAATACATAAAAGCTCTTGAGGTCTTTGTTTGCATGAAACAGTAACCCAATTATTCCAAGGATAAATGGAATAAAGAAGTACATATTTCTTCCTTTATTGTTTAGAACATCAGTGGGTAGATTTTCCTGCGAACCTAAATGCAGTTCATCTATAAATGAGATGCCGCTTAACCAGTTCCCGTCGAGATTGTCGTATTTGCCTTGGATATCATTTTGTCTGCCCGTGAAATTCCACATCAAATATCTCCAGTACATATAGCCGAATTGGTATTCGAACATAAAGCTTAAGTTATCCCAAGTGGAAGGCTTTTCGATGATTAGGTAGTCGCCATAACTTTTTAAGAAAGAAATATAACCTTCATTGTCAATGTCCTCTTTAGCATATGCATTTCGGAATTCTGCAATGACGTCAACTAGTTCTTTTTCTTCAGAATATTCCGGTTTTATTTTGAATTCAGGAACATGACTAAAATTGATATAGTTTTCCACATGTTCGGTGCTCCACATTCTAGGAAGAATCGCTTTTTGATTGTTATCGCTATTTTGTTCCGCATTTTTATAATTATTGGTAATGATGTATTTTCCTGTCTTATAATCACGTTCGTAATTAGGAGCTTTGTCTAGATATGGATTGTCCTCATCTAAACCAACAAAAGTATCAGTATATTGAGGGCCATAGAATAGTGGGTTGATTCCGTACTGTTCACGATTGTAGTAAGCTAATACTTCAGCCGCATCCGAAGGCTTATTCTCGTTGATAACGGTATTAGCGTTGGCTCGAATTGGCAACATCATCCAAGTAGAGAAACCAATTAAAATAAAAAGGACACAAAGTATTATAGTATTGTAAAAAACAAGCCCTTTTTCTCGCGTGTATTTAAGACCGAAGAAAAAGAAAGTGATAAGAAGCAATGCGACAAAAATGGTTCCTGAATTAAAAGGCAGCCCAAAGTTATTTACCATAAAAATCTCTGTTTTTCCAAAGAAGGCCATAGTCCAGGGCAAAAGTGATTTATAAATAAAAAGAAAAATTGCAACTACGGTCACATTGGCAATCAAGAAGTTTTTAACAGTGGTGGTCTTGTATTGTTTAAAATAATACAATAATCCAATAGAAGGGATAGTGAGTAGCGCCATAAAGTGAACTCCGAAAGACAATCCGATTACGAGACTAATGATTAATAACCATTTGTTCCCTCTAGCTGTTTGCATATCCTGCTCCCAGCGTAAGCCTAGCCAAAAAAGCAATGAAATAAAAAGGGTCGCCATGGCATATACTTCCGCTTCTACAGCATTATACCAAAAACTGTCGGAAAAAGTAAAAGCTAATGCTCCTACAAGAGAACTTCCTAATATTACTATTGAATTAGAAGTATTGAGTTCTGAAAATCGAGAAATTAATTTTCTGAGTACAATCGTAGATGACCAAAAGAGGAATAAAATGGTAAAGGCACTTGAAAAAACAGACATCATATTAACCATTAAAGCTACATTTTTTGCTTCGTTGGCAAACATCGCAAAAAAAGCGCCCATCATTTGATATAGCGGAGCTCCAGGCGGGTGTCCAACTTCTAGTTTGGCAGCAGTTGCAATATATTCGCCGCAATCCCAGAAACTCATCGTGGGCTCGACAGTAAGCGTATAAGTTGCCAATGCGATGGCAAAAGCCAACCAGCCTAATAAATTATTCCATTTATTGTAATTAAATGTCATCATGTATGTTGGAGTATTTTTAAGTGCTACAAAGAAACTATTTTTTTATATAAAGCGATGAGTATTAACAAAAAATTCTACGGTTTTTCTGTTCTCAAAATGCGATAATATAGATTGTAATTTGAACTCAAAAAAAAGAATAACAAATCGTTTTCATTTTTTTTAATAAAAAATCCATAAATAGTTGCGAAAAATAAAATTTATATTAAATTTGCACTCGCTTTACGGCAATGGAATTGGTCTATGGTGTAATGGTAACACAACTGTTTTTGGTGCAGTCTTTCAAGGTTCGAGTCCTTGTAGACCAACAAAAAACTCCTCAAGAAATTGAGGAGTTTTTTTATTGTTATAATTCTCTTGTTTTTATATTTTAAAAGTAATTACGGGTCTAACGGCATGGTTTACTAGATCTTCACTAATGCTGCCATTAAAGAAGTGCGCAAACCCAGTTCTTCCATGAGTACACATACCAATTAAATCTGCATTGACCGCATTTGAAAAGTTTAGAATTCCCTTTTCAACATTTACATCGTTGTATATATGTAAAGAATATTTAGGGTAGTTAAATTCTCTAATAAAATCATTCATGATTTTTTCTGCCACATGTGTTGGTTTGAAACTATTTGGAGTATTAATCATTACCAAGCTTAAATTAGCGTCAAAAGATTTAGCAAAACCCACCAAGTGCTCAAATGGTTTTTTTATTTCATCGGAGAAATCGGAAGCAAAAACAAAATTATTAGCCTTGAAATCCTTCACATCATTTTTTATCACTAAGACAGGAACTTCAGAAAAGCGCACCACTTTTTCAGTGTTAGAGCCAATGAGCATTTCTTGGAACCCAGTCGTACCATGAGATCCCATAACAATCAAATCAACATTGTTTTTCTTGCTAACAGTTAATATACCATCAAAGGCTTTTTCGAATTGAATAATCTCCGAAACATTTAAACCTTCTAAATAATCAACATCCATTAAGTCTTCTAGATTGCTAATTGCTTTATCTTTATAGAACATGATTTCTGGGATTTGATGTCCACTTCCCATAGCGTCACCTGCTTGATGAGGTAACTCTAACATATGTAACAATATAATTTCGCTGTCGTTTTTTCTGGCAATTTGTGCTGCAACTCGTAAGGCATATTCAGCATGTACGGAAAAGTCTGTAGGGACTAAAATTCTTTTCATAATTTAGAGGTAAGAAATTTTTAAAATGGTTGTTAAAAAATGATGCAATAAAAGTAATATTTTTTTTTACAACTAACAATGATTTTTGAATTATAAAAAAACACTATATTTGCACGGTTATTTATTAAAAACTAAATAATGAGGGAAGCAGTGCTTCCCTCTTTTTATAAAAAACATGGCATTTAGAGAAAAAGTATTTCAATTATTGGCAGAAGGCATTCAAGAAAAGCCTTCCATTTTTTTAATTGATCTGACAATCACGGATGCTTTTAAGATTATTGTAACTTTAGATGGGGATACAGGTGTTCAATTGCAAGACTGCATTGATATCAGTAGAGCAATTGAAAACAATTTAGATCGTGAAGAGCAGGATTTTTCGCTCGAAGTAGCGTCTGTCGGCGTAGGTTCTCCACTAAAATTAGTTAGACAATATATCAAAAACATAGGAAGAACATTAATAGTAAAATTAGCTAACGAAACAATCGAAGCCCAATTGGTTGACGCTAATGATAATTTCATAACTTTAGCATGGGAAGCTAGAGAACCAAAGAAAATAGGAAAAGGAAAGGAAACTGTTCAAAAAAAACAAGAAATACCTTATTCCGACATAAAAGAAGCAATTGTTACAGTAACATTTTAATTAAAAAGTTGGCATGGAAAATTTAGCATTAATCGATTCATTTTCAGAGTTTAAAGATGACAAACTCATTGATCGTGTAACGCTTATGGCGATTTTAGAAGATGTGTTTAGAAATGCATTGAAGAAAAAGTTTGGATCAGATGATAATTTTGACATAATCATCAATCCAGATAAAGGAGATATGGAAATTTGGAGAAGACGAGTTATCGTTGCCGATGACGATTTGGATCTTGAAAATGAAGAAATAACGTTGACCGAAGCAAGAAAAATCGAACCAGATTTTGAAATTGGTGAAGAAGTTTCGGAAGAAGTAAAATTAATTGATTTAGGGAGAAGGGCTATTCTCGCTTTGCGTCAGAATTTAATTTCAAAGATTCATGAGCATGACAATACCAACCTATACAAACAATTTAAAGATTTAATAGGTGAAATTTATACCGCTGAAGTACACCATGTTCGACCAAGAGTAGTAATTTTGATTGACGATGAAGGGAATGAAATTGTACTTCCAAAAGAAAAGCAAATTCCATCAGATTTTTTTAGAAAGGGCGATAATGTTCGTGGAATTATTGAAAATGTAGAGTTAAAAGGGAATAAACCTCAAATTATTATGTCGAGAACTTCTGAGAAGTTTTTGGAAAAATTATTTGAACAAGAAATTCCAGAAGTTTTCGATGGTTTGATTATGGTTAAGAAAGTGGTTCGTATTCCTGGCGAAAAGGCAAAAGTCGCAGTTGATTCTTATGATGATAGAATAGACCCGGTGGGCGCTTGTGTTGGAATGAAAGGGTCAAGAATCCATGGAATCGTTAGGGAATTAGGTAATGAAAATATAGACGTGATAAATTACACAACTAATATCCAGTTGTACATTACTAGAGCGTTAAGTCCGGCGAAAGTTTCGTCGATAAAAATTAATGAGGAGACAAAAAGAGCTGAAGTATTCTTGAAATTAGAAGAGGTTTCAAAGGCAATTGGTCGTGGTGGTCACAATATTAAATTAGCAGGACTTTTAACAGGTTATGAATTAGACGTAATTCGCGAAGGGAATGTTGCTGAAGAAGAAGACGACGTTGAATTAACCGAATTTTCAGACGAAATCGACGGGTGGATTATCGATGAATTTGCAAAAATTGGTTTAGATACAGCGAGAAGTATTCTGAAACAAGATGTAGATGATTTGGTGCGCAGAACCGATCTTGAAGAAGAAACGATATTAGATGTAATGCGTATTTTAAAGGAGGAATTCAACACATAAATAACGCACAACACAATTAAAAGCACAAATAAAAAGGTTTTATGTCTGAAGAAAGAGTAATAAGAATTAATAAGGTTTTAAGGGAATTTAATATTTCGTTAGAAAGAGCAGTAGATTATCTAAAGGATAAGGGAATTGTTATTGACGCAAATCCAAATGCTAAAATTTCTGATAATGAATATGGTATTCTTCAAGACCAATTTGCAGGCGATAAAGGCAATAAAGAAGCTTCTAAAGAAGTTGGCGAAGAAAAAAGAAAAGAAAAAGAGGCGTTGCGTTTAGAAAGAGAAAAAGAGGTCGAAGACAAGCGCAAGTTGGATGAAGAACGTCACCGATTAGAGGTAATTAAAGCGAAAGCTGTTGTCTTTGGTCCAAAACAGGTTGGCACTATCGACTTGACTCCTACAAAACCAGCACCGAAAACCAAAGAAGTTGTATCTCCAAAATTAGAAGTTGAGAAAACAGTTGAAACCAAGGAAACAACAGAAGAAACTGCAACGAAACCAATTGTTAATGAAAGTGAGAATGCAACGGAGACTCCAGTTGACGAATCCATTACTACACAGTATCAAAAATTATCAGGAGCAACTTTAACTGGACAGACCATCGATTTGTCGCAGTTTGATAAGCCTAAAAAGAAAAAAGAAGACCCAAAGATAACTCCTAATAAACCAGGAGCAGCATCTAGCGCTAACAACAATAAAAACAAAAGAAAACGAATTCCACCAAAACCTGGAGAGACTAGAGCACCAGGGGACGGGACTGCAGGTTCAAATCCAAATAGAATTTCTCCAAATACAGGTGGGAATGCCGCAAATAGAAGTGCCAAACCAGGATTCGTAAAAGGGAATCGACCAGCAATAATTGCTAAAGTCGAACCAACCGAGGAAGAAGTTAAGAATCAAATTAGAGAAACGCTAGAGAAACTTCAAGGAAAAGGCGGAAAATCTAAAGCAGCCAAGTATAGACGTGATAAACGTGAAACGCACCGTCAAAAATCAGATGATGAACAAAGAGCGATTGAGGAAGGAAGCAAAACCATCAAAGTTACCGAATTTGTAACTGTAGGTGAAATTGCTACCATGATGGATGTGCCAATTACCAAAGTAATAGGAACATGTATGTCGCTTGGAATCATGGTAACGATGAATCAGCGTCTTGATGCAGAGACATTAAGTATTGTTGCTGACGAATTCGGCTATGAAGTTGAATTTATTACTACAGAATTAGAGGATGCGCTTCAAATTGAGGAGGATCGAGAAGAAGATCTCTTAACTCGAGCGCCAATTGTAACGGTCATGGGTCACGTTGACCACGGTAAAACCTCACTTCTAGATTATATTCGTAAAGAGAATGTGATTGCTGGGGAGTCTGGAGGAATTACACAGCACATCGGAGCTTACGGAGTAACGTTGGATAATGGTCAAAAGATTGCGTTTTTAGATACACCCGGACACGAAGCTTTTACTGCGATGCGTGCTCGTGGAGCGCAAGTAACAGATATCGCAATTATTGTAATTGCTGCTGACGATGATATTATGCCTCAAACAAAGGAAGCAATTAGTCACGCGCAAGCTGCTAATGTTCCTATCATTTTTGCAATCAACAAGATTGATAAACCAAATGCAAACGTTGAGAAAATAAAAGAGAGATTAGCTGGAATGAACTTGTTAGTTGAAGATTGGGGTGGAAAAATCCAGTCACATGATATTTCAGCAAAAGCGGGAACTGGTGTCAAGGAATTATTAGAAAAAGTACTCTTGGAAGCGGAGATATTGGATTTGAAATCAAATCCGAATAAGTTAGCTTCAGGAACTGTGGTGGAAGCGTTCTTAGATAAAGGAAAAGGATATGTTTCGACGATTTTAGTTCAAAACGGAACTTTAAAAGTAGGGGATTATATGCTAGCAGGTAAACATCATGGCAAAATTAAAGCAATGCATGATGAACGTGGTCATATAGTTAAGGAGGCTGGACCTTCGACCCCTGTTTCTGTTTTAGGTTTAGACGGAGCTGCTACTGCGGGTGATAAGTTTAATGTTTTTGAAGACGAGAGAGAAGCAAAAGCGATTGCTGCGAAACGTACGCAATTGATGCGGGAACAATCGGTTCGAACACAAAGACATATTACATTGGCAGAGATTGGAAGACGTATTGCTTTGGGCCAATTTAAGGAGTTGAATATCATATTAAAAGGAGACGTGGATGGTTCAGTAGAAGCGTTATCAGATTCCTTCTCTAAATTATCAACTGAAGAAATTCAAATCAATATTATTCATAAAGGTGTGGGTGCGATTACTGAAACTGACGTAATGTTAGCGTCAGCTTCGGATGCAATTATTATAGGATTTAATGTTCGCCCAGCTGGTAACGCTCGACAATTAGCAGATAAAGAAGAAATTGATATCCGAAATTATTCAATCATATACGATGCGATTGATGACTTGAAAGATGCGATGGAAGGTATGTTGTCTCCAGAAATGAAAGAAGAAATTACAGGTACAGCCGAGATTAGAGAAATTTTCAAAATCTCTAAAGTTGGTTCAATTGCAGGTTGTATGGTAACCGATGGTAAGATAAATCGAAATTCCAAAATACGTATTATTCGTGAAGGTGTAGTTGTTTTTACCGGTGAATTGATTGCTCTGAAACGATTTAAAGACGATGTAAAAGAAGTTTCTAAAGGATATGATTGTGGTATACAAATCAAAAACTATAATGACATCGAACAAAATGATATCATTGAAGCTTTCCAAGAAGTTGCTGTCAAAAAGAAATTAAAATAGTAAATAAAAAAAGCCTTCAATTGAAGGCTTTTTTTATTTACTATTTATTTGGTTTTATCAAGAAAGAATTTGGATATTTTTTTTTGATCTCGGTTAAATTTCTTTCAGATTCAATTCGAGATTTAAAGTTTCCAACCCAAACTTTGTATGTGGGAGTACTAAAAACAATTGTTCCGTCATAGTTCTTGAATTCTTTTCTGAACTCGCTCAACGTTTTTTTAGCACTTTCGCTGTCACCGTTGTAAATTTGAATCTTATAACGATCATTTATTGTTATAGAGGAATTTATTTTCCTTTTTTCGTTCAATAACTGCTCAAATTTTGGATCTTGACTAAGTGACACATTACTTTCTTGTGCACTCAAATTTATACAACTTACACCTATGAATGAAGCAGTTAAAAACGCAAATTTTACTCTTAAAATTCTCATAATACCGTGATTTTTATACAAATGTACTATTTCTATTTTTATGCAAAAGACTTAACATTATTTAGAATTAATATAAATTGATATTTAAGAGTATTTTAAGGTTTTGAGAATAGTTCATAAATCGTATTTTTGTCCAAGTTTTAAAACAAGGTGTCCGTAAATACTGCATTTTCAGTAAAATTCGCCACCATTTTTAGTCGATAATCATTACAAAATATGAAAAAAGTGGGTAACCATAATTCGATTTCAAGAATTTTTATTTTCAGCGCAGCATTCTTGCTAACATTCTCCTTAAGTTCTATCGCTCAAAATGCCGTTCCGGCTGCTGCTCCAGTTGCTGATGTGGCTGCTGCCCCAGCTGCTGCAAATAGTGGTGCGGATCCTGTAAAAGGAAAAGAGTTGTTCAATACCAATTGTGCAGCCTGTCACAAATTGGATGCGAAGATGACTGGTCCAGCCTTAAGAGGTGTTGCCCAAAAATACGATAAAGCTTGGCTTTATAAATGGATTCATAATAGCACGGCCTTAATTAAGGCTGGCGATGCTCAGGCTGTAAAAATCAGTACTGAATACAATGGGGCTGTCATGACGGCTTTCCCTCAACTTTCAGAAGGAGATATTGATAATATTATCGCCTATACTTCCGAGCCGAAAGCAGAGCCGGCTGCTGCTACCGCTACTGCAGGTCCTCCAGGAACTCAAGCAAGTACAGGTGGGATTTCGAATGAAGTCATTTTAGGTGCTTTAGCGTTAGTAATGCTGATGCTTGTCGTGATGTTGTTTTTGGTAAACAGCGTACTCACCAAAGTAGCAAAATCTAATGGTATTGAACTTAAAAAAGAAGAAGCAACCATTCCGATTTGGAAGGCTTTTGCGAGAAATCAATTCTTGGTATTGGTTACTTCAGTATTCTTAATTCTAGCAAGTGGTTATTTTGTATACGGTTTCTTAATGCAGGTTGGTATTGATCAGGACTATGAACCTATTCAACCTATACATTACTCACACAGAATTCACGCGGGAAGCAATGGTATCAATTGTAAATATTGCCACTCTGCTGCAAGAACAAGTAAAAACGCAGGAATTCCTTCCTTGAATGTTTGTATGAACTGTCACAAAAAATTTCTGAAGTTTCAGACACTGATGCTACTGCTGATCATTCTAAGGCTTTCTATGATGGTGAAATTCAAAAATTATACAAAGCAGTAGGATGGGATCAAACTACTCAAAAGTATACTGGCAAGACACAGCCTGTAAAATGGGTTCGTATTCATAATTTGCCGGATTTTGTTTATTTCAATCACTCACAACACGTCACTGTTGCTGGAATTGAATGCCAAACATGTCACGGTCCAGTTCAAACCTATGAGATTCAAAAGCAATTCGCTCCATTTACGATGGGCTGGTGTATTGATTGCCACAGAAAAACAGACGTTAAAATGGAGGGTAACGATTACTACACAAAAATTCACGAAGAACTTTCTAAAAAGTATGGCGTCGACAAATTGACTGCCGCTCAAATGGGAGGTCTAGAATGCGGTAAATGCCACTATTAATCTATTTATTAAGAAGCTAACTATTTATATATAATATGTCATCAAACAAAAAATACTGGAAAAGTGTTGAGGAACTAAACGAAAATAGTTCTATTGTTGAGGCACTTAGAAATAACGAATTTGTTGAAGAGATTCCAACGAATGAGTTTTTGAGTGATGCAGAATCACTTACGAATTCTTCAACATCAAGACGTGATTTCCTAAAGTACGTTGGGTTTAGCACTGCTGCAGCAACATTAGCGGCTTGCGAAGGTCCAGTTCACAAATCGATTCCTTATGTGCTCCAACCAGAGCAAATCATACCAGGAGTAGCAGATTATTATGCGACATCTGTTTTTGATGGTTTTGATTTTGCTAATTTTTTAGTGAAAACAAGAGAAGGTCGACCAATTAAAATTGATAATAATACTATGCCAGGAGCAAAATTTGCTGCAAATGCAAGAGTTCATGCCTCGGTTTTGTCATTGTATGATAGTATGCGTTTGAAACAACCTAAAATTGCTGGTAAAACAGCAACTTGGGCTGACGTCGATTCAAAATTAAAATCTAGCATTGCTGCCGCTAGGACTAGTGGTAAGCAAGTAGTTTTATTGACAAGTACATTGGCAAGCCCATCAACTGAAAAATTAATTGGAGAATTTCTTGCTAAGAATCCAAATGGGAAGCATGTTATATACGATGCGGTTTCTTCATCTGAGACATTAGATGCTTTTGAGATGGTTTATGGAGAAAGAGCATTAGTGGATTATGATTTTTCAAAAGCTTCTTTAATTGTTTCTGTTGGTGCTGATTTTCTTAGGTGATTGGCAAGGTGGAAGTTATGATGCAGGATATGCTAAAGGAAGAATTCCTAAAAACGGCAAAATGTCTCGCCATTTCCAATTGGAGGCCAATATGACTTTGTCTGGCGCGGCTGCTGATAAACGTATTCCAATGAGTGTTGCGAATCAAAAGCAAGCACTTGTGAAAATATATAATGTAGTTACTAATGCTTCAGTTGCGACCGGTAAAGTTGAAAATGAAGATGCTGTAATGAAAGCGGCTCAGCAATTAAAAGCTGCCGGAAGCAAAGGTGTATTAGTTTGTGGAATTGAAGATAAAAACGCTCAATTATTAGTTTTAGCTATTAATCAGGCTTTAACAAGCGAAGCATTTTCGACCGCTGCAACAAGACAAATTAGAAAAGGATCGAATGCAAAAGTGTCTCAGTTAATTACTGATATGAAAGCAGGAAATGTTGATACTCTAATTATGAGTGGAGTTAATCCTGTATACACTTTGCCAAACAGTAGTGAGTTTGCGAGCGCATTAAAGAAAGTTAATTTGTCGGTGTCTTTTTCTTTGAAAGAAGATGAGACAGCTTCTTTGACTTCAATTGCTGCCGCAGCTCCCCATTACTTAGAATCTTGGAATGACGTTTCTATTGTAAAAGGATCCTACGGAATCACGCAACCTACAATTCGTCCTTTGTTTGATACCAAACAGTTTCAAGATGTATTAATGTCTTTGAACGGAAATACAGGATCTTATTATGATTATTTAAGAGCAAATGCTGTTTCAAATATAGGGGAGGTTCATGGAATCAAGTATTGCATGACGGTATTTATGTTGGGGTTTCTGCTCCAGCTTCAGCAGGTTCTGCTGATTATGCCACCGCAGCAAATACTTTAGCAAAGTCTAAAAGCGCCAATGGTTTTGAATTGGTTTTATATACAAAGACTGGTTTAGGAGATGGACAACAAGCAAGCAATCCTTGGTTGCAAGAGTTTCCAGATCCAATCACTCGAGTTTCTTGGGATAATTATGTTACTGTGTCTAGAATGGACGCAGAAAAATTAGGTCTTGAGAATCATAATGTAGCAGATGGTGGTTTGAACGGAAGTTATGCTACAATTTCTGTCGGTGGTGCAACGCTTGAAAATGTACCAGTTATTATTCAACCAGGACAAGCGATAGGAACACTAGGTTTAGCTTTCGGATATGGAAAGAAAGCAGCTTTAAAAGAAGAAATGCAAGTAGGTATTAATGCCTATTCATTATACAAAGGTTTTAATAATGTTCAATCTGCAAAATTCAAGAAAGCTGGCGGGAGCATGAATTTGCTTGTGTTCAGGGACAAAAGACGTTAATGGGTAGAGGAGATATTATTAAAGAAACAACTTTAGAAATATTCAATACTAAAGAGGCAGAGGAGTGGAATGAAGCTCCAAAAGTTTCTCTAGATCATAAAGAAGTTAATGCTACTTCGGTTGACTTATGGACTTCTTTCGATCGTTCTGTTGGACATCATTTTAATTTATCAATCGACTTAAATGCTTGTACAGGCTGTGGAGCTTGCGTTATTGCTTGTCATGCAGAAAATAATGTTCCTGTAGTTGGTAAATCAGAAGTAAGAAGAAGTCGTGATATGCACTGGTTGCGTATTGATAGATATTATTCTTCTGAGGATACTTTCGCTGCTGATAATGCTAAGAAAGAAGAATTTGATGGTTTAATTGGAGATAAAAGGATCTTTAGGTGGTTTTGGTGAAATGGAACAAGCGGCAGATAATCCGCAAGTTGCTTTTCAACCAGTAATGTGTCAACACTGTAACCACGCTCCTTGTGAAACAGTATGTCCAGTTGCTGCTACATCTCACAGCCGTCAAGGTCAAAACCATATGGCTTATAATAGATGTGTTGGTACCCGTTATTGTGCGAACAACTGTCCGTATAAAGTACGTCGTTTCAACTGGTTCTTATACAACAAAAACAGCGAGTTCGATTTTCATATGAATGATGATTTAGGGCGTATGGTCTTGAATCCAGATGTGAATGCTCGTTCACGTGGAGTTATGGAAAAATGTTCAATGTGTATTCAAATGACACAAGCAACTATTTTAAGTGCGAAACGCGATGGAAGAGCTATCGCTGATGGAGAATTCCAAACAGCATGTTCGAATGCATGTTCTTCTGGAGCTATGATTTTTGGCGATGTTAATGATAAAGAAAGTAAAGTAGCAGAGTTAGCTCAAGAAGAAAGAATGTACCATTTGTTAGAGCATGTTGGAACAAAACCAAATGTGTTTTATCACGTGAAAGTTAGAAATACGTAATAGAAATTAAAAATCAATTTAAAGGATTATGTCTCATATATACGATTCAAGCATTAGAAAACCTTTAGTTATAGGCGATAAGACTTATCACGACGTAACAGTTGATGTCGCTGCTCCTGTAGAAGGAAAAGCCAACAAACATTGGTGGATTGTATTTTCAATTTCATTAGCTGCTTTCCTTTGGGGATTAGGTTGCATGATTTATACAGTTTCCACAGGTATTGGAACTTGGGGATTAAATAAAACTGTAGGTTGGGCTTGGGATATCACTAACTTCGTTTGGTGGGTAGGTATTGGTCACGCAGGAACATTGATCTCGGCGGTACTATTATTATTCCGTCAAAGATGGAGAATGGCGATTAACCGTTCTGCAGAAGCAATGACCATTTTCTCAGTAATTCAGGCAGGTTTGTTTCCAATCATTCACATGGGGCGTCCTTGGTTAGCCTATTGGGTATTGCCGATTCCAAATCAGTTTGGATCTTTGTGGGTAAACTTTAACTCACCATTACTTTGGGACGTGTTTGCAATCTCGACATATCTTTCTGTTTCGTTAGTGTTTTGGTGGACAGGATTATTGCCTGACTTTGCAATGATTCGTGATAGAGCAGTTGATCCTTTTCAAAAAAGAATTTATTCAATCTTAAGTTTTGGATGGAGCGGTAGAGCAAAAGATTGGCAACGTTTTGAAGAAGTCTCTTTAGTGCTTGCAGGTTTAGCCACACCGCTTGTGCTTTCAGTGCATACTATTGTATCGATGGACTTTGCTACATCTGTTATTCCAGGATGGCATACAACGATTTTCCCTCCATATTTCGTTGCCGGAGCGGTTTTCTCTGGATTTGCGATGGTAAATACACTTGTTATCATTATGAGAAAAGTATCTAACCTTGAAGCTTACATTACAATTCAACATATCGAATTAATGAATATCATCATTATGATTACAGGTTCTATTGTTGGTGTTGCTTATATTACAGAGTTGTTTATTGCGTGGTATTCTGGAGTTGAATACGAGCAATACGCTTTCTTAAACAGAGCAACAGGACCTTACTGGTGGGCATACTGGTCGATGATGACTTGTAATGTATTCTCTCCGCAATTCATGTGGTTTAAAAAATTAAGAACAAGTATTATGTTCTCGTTTATTATTTCGATTGTGGTAAATATCGGAATGTGGTTTGAGCGTTTTGTAATTATCGTTACATCACTACACAGAGATTACCTTCCTTCATCTTGGACAATGTTTTCACCAACATTTGTTGATATTGGAATTTTCATAGGGACTATTGGTTTCTTCTTTGTTTTATTTTTATTATATGCTAGAACATTCCCTGTAATTGCGCAAGCGGAAGTGAAAACGATTTTGAAAGCGACAGGAGAAAATTATATCAAAGAAAGAGAAGCAAATAAACATTAACATTATGAGTAATAAAGTTATTTACGCCATTTATAATGACGATGACACTTTGATGGATGCTGTAAAGAAGACACGAGCAGCGCATCATCATATTGAAGAAGTTTTTACTCCTTTTCCAGTTCACGGTTTGGATAAAGCTATGGGTATTGCACCAACAAGAATTGCAATTTGTTCTTTTATTTATGGCTTGTGTGGTTTATCTTTCGGAACATGGATGATGAACTTTGTTATGATACAAGATTGGCCACAAGATATTGGTGGAAAACCAAGTTTTAGTTATATTCAAAATATGCCAGCTTTTGTCCCAATTATGTTTGAAGAAACAGTATTTTTTGCCGCGCATTTGATGGTAATCACTTTATACATGAGAAGTAAATTGTGGCCTTTTAAGAAAGCTGAAAATCCAGATGTGAGAACTACTGATGATCATTTCTTAATGGAAGTGTCAGTAAACAATAATGAAAAAGAACTAGTATCCTTTTTTGAAAGTACAGGCGCAGTAGAAGTTAAAGTAATAGATAAGCATTAATAAATCACTATGAAAAGTCTATATAAAATAGCATTTTTAGTTTGTGTATCGGTTGTGGTTTCATCTTGTAAAGACAATTTGAATCCAAATTACCAGTACATGCCAAACATGTATGAATCGGTAGCTTACGAGACCTACTCCGAATCAAATGCTTTTAAAAACGGTAGAGAAGGGCAATTGCCAGCAGAAGGGTCAATCAATAGAGGTTTTGAAGTGTATGATTACCCAAATTCAACTGCGGGTTATGACGCTTCAAAAGCGAATTTAAAATCGCCATTTGATTCTATTGCAGCTAAACATGGAAAAAGCAAAAGAATTGTATAAGATTTATTGTGCTATTTGTCATGGAAATGCTGGTGATGGAAAGGGAAAATTAGTGACGCAAGGAAAATATTTGGGAGTGCCGAATTACAAAGACAGACCAATTACTGAAGGAAGTGTTTTTCACGTACAACAATTTGGACTTAATGCTATGGGTTCTTATGCTAATCAAATGAGCAAAGAAGAGCGTTGGTTGGTAACCGCCTACGTGATGAAACTTAAAAGCGAATTATAATTGTAAAATAAACTGATCTTAATAGATATGTATACATTTTCAAGTAAATTAAAAACATTCTCTTTCATCCTAATTATTCTAGGAGTTCTCGGAATTGGATATGGTTTTTTAACTGCACCTAAAAATATTGAAGAAGTTGAAAAAATTCTTGCTGCCAATGAGCATGGTGGACATCATGCAGCAGCAGGTCATGCAGCAGCAGAAGGAAGAAATTGCGAAAGCGAAGCCACTAAGTAAGTTGAACAAGAACCAGCTGTTGCTGAAGTTGAGAAAGATACCACTGCGACAGACACTTCTCAATAGTTGAAACAGTTGCAGCGCAGCTGGAGCTCATAAAGAAGTAAAACCACAAAGAAGTTAGCGAAGAAGACGCTCACAAGAACATCAAGCACATTTAGAACATGTGTTGCACCAATTGCAAAACAAACCTTGGTCTGCTTTGTATGTTGCTTGTATCTTCTTCATGCTGATTTCAGTGGAGTTCTTTAGCTTTTATGCAATTCAACAAGTTGCACAAGCGGGCTGGTCTCCAGTATTGTTTAGAGTGATGCAAGGAATTACCGCTTATTTGCCAGTCGGATCAGTAATTTTCTTTATTTTCTTATTGTTATCAGGATTTCATTTTAACCATTTATTTCCTTGGCTGGACCCAGAAGTTGTGGCTCACGACAAATTGATACAAAACAAGGCTGGTTATTTGAACTTTCCTTTTTGGATTGTAAGAGCTGCCATCTTTTTGTTGGGGTGGAATTTATACCGCTATTTCTCAAGAAAAAATTGCTTGGCTCAAGATGAGTCGAACGATAACAGCTTCTACAAAAAGAATTTCAATATTTCAGCAATGTTTTTAGTTTTCTTTATTGTAACTGAATCTATTATGTCATGGGATTGGATTATGTCTGTTGACCCGCATTGGTTTAGTACTTTATTTGGATGGTACGTATTTGCAAGTTTCTTCGTAAGCGGAATTACCACGATTTGTATGATAACTTTATATTTGAAATCGGTTGGTTATTTAGAACATGTAAATACAAGTCATATTCACGATTTAGCAAAATTTATGTTCGGTATTAGTGTATTCTGGACTTACTTATGGTTCTCTCAATTTATGTTGATTTGGTATGCCAATATTCCAGAAGAGGTGACTTACTTCGTGCAAAGAATAGAAGACTATAATCTTCCATTTTTTGGAGCTGTTGTGATGAATTTTGTTTTCCCAATTTTAATTTTAATCAATACCGATTTCAAGAGAATTACATGGGTATTAGTAATGGCGGGTATTGTAATTTTAGTTGGTCATTACATTGATTTCTTTAACATGATAATGCCATCATCAGTTGGAGACCATTGGTTTATTGGCGCTTCTGAATTAGGATCTATCTCTTTCTTCTTAGGATTATTTATTTTTGTTGTATTCACTGCTTTAACCAAAGCACCTTTATTGCCTAAGAGAAATCCTTACATCGAAGAAAGTAAACATTTTCATTATTAATATTTAAAGTAAAAACAGATGACAAGTTTGTTGGTAATTATAGTTTTAGTTTTATTATCGGTTGCATTATGGCAATTGACGAAGATATTTGATTTATCGCAGGTCGGCTCCTCAAAAAACAGTTCCGGTATTGCAGATGATAATGACAATAATGTCCAAGGATATTTGATGTTTGGATTCTTAGCCTTTATTTATATTTTCACTATATACGGTTTAATTAAATGGGGTGATTTGCCTTTGCATACGCCAGCATCAGCTCACGGAGGTGAAGTTGATAGCTTGATGAATATTTCTTGGGTTTAATTTTTCTTCGTTCAAGCAATTACACAGGCGTTATTACATTATTTTGCTTTTAAATATAGAGGTAAAGAAAGATCAAAAAAGCATTTTATTTTGCTGATAACAATAAGTTAGAAGTTATCTGGAGCATTATTCCAGCCATTGTCTTAGCAGGTTTGATTCTTTATGGATTGTATGCATGGTCCGATATCATGTTTATCGACGAAGATGAAGAAGTAATAGAAATTGAGTTATATGCCCAACAATTTAAATGGACTGCGAGATATTCAGGTGAGGACAACGTATTAGGTAAGGCCAATGTGCGTTATATTGAAGGTGTGAATTCCTTAGGTGTAGATCCATCTGATCCAAATGCGCAAGATGATAAGGTTGTGTCAGAATTACATCTTCCAAAAGGAAAGAAAATTCATTTTAAAATTCGTTCTCAGGATGTGCTACATTCTGCTTATATGCCACACTTTAGAGCACAGATGAATTGTGTGCCTGGCATGGTGACTGAGTTTGCTTTCACACCGATTTACACTTCAGACGAATATCGCAATTTGCCTTTCATGATTGAAAAGGTGAATAGAATCAATAATTTAAGAACGAAAAAAAGTACTGAATTGGTGGCAGCTGGTCAGCCAGCCCTTGATCCTTATACTTTTGACTTCTTGCTTTATGTAATAAAATTTGTGGAGCATCACACTATAACATGCAAATGAAAATTGTAGTGGATACCCCAGAAGAGTACAAAAAGTGGTTAAGCGAAAAGCCAACTTTTAAAGAAGAACTCAAAGCAGCAGCGGCGTCCGCAGCTGGAGAGGCAAATCCAAAAGATAAAGATACTACAGTTGCAGTGGCCACTGATAAAATGATGGCTCAAGTAGAGAAAAAATAAATAAAAATTTAATAAAGCACACATATTATGTCAGCAGAAGCTCTAGATCACGGACACGATCATGAACATGAACATCACCATAAAGACACCTTCATAACTAAATACATATTTAGTATTGATCATAAAATGATTGCAAGACAATACCTAATTACAGGTATTATAATGGGTGTTATTGGCGTTGCAATTTCAATTTTATTTAGATTGCAGTTGGCTTGGCCAGAAGAATCATTCAAGGTTCTTAATTTTTTTCTAGGAGATTCCTATGCGCCGAACGGTGTATTATTAAATGATAGATATTTAGCATTAGTTACGATACATGGTACCATTATGGTGTTCTTTGTATTAACTGCGGCTTTGAGCGGTACATTCAGTAACTTGTTAATTCCGCTGCAAATTGGAGCGCGAGATATGGCATCGGGATTCCTTAACATGGTTTCTTATTGGTTGTTTTTCTTGTCTAGCGTTTTAATGGTAGCTTCACTATTTGTTGAGTCAGGTCCTGCTTCTGCGGGATGGACAATTTACCCGCCACTTAGTGCATTGCCGCAAGCTATTGCGGGTTCTGGGGCTGGTATGACATTATGGTTGGTTTCGATGGCGGTCTTTATTGCTTCGTCATTAATGGGTTCATTGAATTACATTGTTACGGTAATTAACTTAAGAACTAAAGGTATGTCATTTACCAGATTACCTTTAACAATTTGGGCGTTCTTTATTACTGCTGTGATTGGTGTGATTTCGTTCCCAGTACTTTTGTCTGCTGCATTGTTGCTAATCATGGATAGAAGTTTTGGAACGTCTTTCTTCCTCTCTGATATTTATATCGCGGGTGAAGTATTGCATTACCAAGGTGGTTCGCCAGTATTATTTGAACACTTATTTTGGTTCCTTGGACATCCAGAAGTTTATATTATCTTATTACCTGCCTTAGGTATTACCTCAGAAGTAATTGCAACCAATTCACGTAAACCAATCTTTGGTTACAGAGCGATGATCATGTCTATTATAGCTATTGCTTTTCTTTCAACCATCGTTTGGGGTCACCACATGTTTATGTCCGGAATGAATCCATTCTTAGGTTCGGTATTTACATTTACGACCTTATTAATTGCAATTCCTTCGGCAGTAAAAGCGTTTAACTATATCACAACACTTTGGAAAGGTAACCTACAGTTAAATCCAGCAATGTTGTTTTCAATCGGATTGGTTTCGACCTTCATTACTGGTGGTTTAACAGGAATCATTCTTGGAGATAGCACGCTAGATATCAATGTCCACGATACCTATTTCGTTGTTGCGCATTTCCACTTGGTAATGGGAATCTCTGCACTTTATGGAATGTTCGCAGGAATATACCACTGGTATCCAAAAATGTGGAAAAGAATGATGAACAAAAACCTTGGATACATTCACTTCTGGGTGACAGCGGTATGTGCTTATGGAGTTTTCTTCCCAATGCACTTTATAGGTCTAGCTGGTTTACCAAGACGTTATTATACAAATACGAATTTCCCATTGTTTGACGATTTGGCAAATGTAAACGTGATCATCACCATCTTTGCTATTGTGGGAGGAGCCTTCCAATTGGTATTCTTATGGAACTTCTTCTATAGTATTTTCTACGGGAAGAAAACGATTCAAAATCCATGGAAATCAAATACATTAGAATGGACTGCGCCAATTGAGCACATTCACGGTAACTGGCATGGAGAAATTCCTCACGTATACAGATGGCCCTATGATTACAGCAAACCTGGACATGAGGATGATTTTGTACCGCAAAACGTACCAATGAAAGACGGAGAAGAACAACTTCACCACTAAACAAAATAATATTGCTAAAAATGCCTTTCCTCATCGAAAGGCATTTTTATTTTAGGCAAACAATTTCGCTATATTTGTAACATGAATGAGAATTTAGATCCAACCAATTTTAATTACAATTCCGAAGAGCTAGATCTCGAAAAAAAACTGAGACCGCTATCGTTCGAGGATTTCTCCGGTCAAGATCAAGTATTAGACAATCTGAAAGTATTTGTGGAAGCCGCCAATCAACGGAACGAAGCGCTAGATCACACCTTATTTCATGGTCCACCAGGTTTGGGAAAAACAACGTTAGCGAACATACTGGCCAATGAACTTGGAGTTGGAATCAAAATCACCTCAGGTCCAGTTCTTGACAAGCCCGGCGATCTTGCAGGTCTACTAACCAACCTCGAAGATAGAGACGTACTTTTTATAGACGAAATCCACCGATTGAGCCCAATTGTAGAAGAATATCTTTACTCGGCCATGGAGGACTTTAAAATCGATATTATGATCGAATCTGGACCGAACGCGAGAACAGTCCAAATCAATCTCAATCCATTTACACTAGTTGGCGCAACAACACGCTCAGGCTTACTAACCGCTCCAATGCGCGCACGATTCGGAATCCAAAGTCGATTGCAATATTACACCACCGAACTGCTAACCACCATCGTGCAACGAAGTTCATCTATTCTCAAAATGCCCATCACCATGGAAGCCGCCATCGAAATTGCCGGTAGAAGTCGAGGAACGCCTAGAATTGCCAATGCACTGTTGCGTCGTGTTCGTGATTTCGCACAAATCAAAGGCAACGGAAAGATCGACATCGAAATCGCCCGATATGCACTCAAAGCATTACATGTTGACGCCCACGGTCTTGACGAAATGGACAACAAAATACTCACAACGATCATCGACAAATTTAAAGGCGGACCAGTCGGATTATCCACTTTGGCGACGGCTGTTTCCGAAAGCAGCGAAACCATCGAAGAAGTCTATGAACCGTTTTTGATTCAAGAAGGTTTTATCATGCGAACACCACGCGGACGTGAAGTGACAGAAAAAGCATACAAACATCTCGGGAAGATTAAAACCAATATTCAAGGCGGATTGTTTTAGGGCATTCCCACGCCGAAAAAGGCGCGGTCGGGCTTTCCGCCTCCCATCTTTTTTCGTGCCTCAAAAAAGGATGCCGCTGCAATCCCTAATGCGAACCAAAATGTAACGACGTGATTGATAACAAATCCAAATACACTGCCTTCATCAAATCCGAAGCAAAACGACTCGGATTCCTGTCATGTGGTATTTCTAAATCTGGATTTCTTGAAGAAGAAGCGCCGCGACTAGAGAAATGGCTCAACCAAAACCAACACGGTCAAATGTCTTATATGGAGAATCACTTCGACAAGCGACTCAATCCCAACCTTCTCGTCGACGATGCCAAAAGTGTGGTGTCATTATTACTCAATTACTATCCTTCGGAAACCCAAATCGACGGTACTTATAAAATTTCGAAATATGCTTACGGACAAGACTATCATTTTGTCATCAAAGAAAAACTAAAGGAACTATTATTTTCCATCCAAGAAAATATCGGCGAAGTTTCAGGTCGAGCTTTTGTAGATTCTGCGCCTGTGCTAGATAAAGCTTGGGCAGCTAAAAGTGGTCTGGGTTGGATCGGAAAAAACAGCAACTTGATTACCAAAACGATTGGTTCCTATTATTTCATCGCCGAACTCATCATTGATCTTGAACTTGACTATGATAACGCCACCACTGACCATTGCGGAACCTGCACTGCCTGCATTGATGCTTGTCCTACAGAAGCAATCGTAGCGCCGTACGTTGTTGATGGGAGCAAATGTATCTCTTACTTCACCATCGAACTCAAAGACAATATCCCAACGGAAATGAAAGGGAAGTTCAATGATTGGGCTTTCGGTTGCGACATTTGCCAAGATGTTTGCCCGTGGAATAAGTTTTCGAAACCGCATAACGAACCGCTTTTCGATACGAGTGCAGAATTGCTATCTTATACAAAAAAGGATTGGGAAGAAATCACTGCAGAAACGTTTCAAAAAGTTTTTAAAAACTCAGCCGTAAATCGAACAAAATTGGAAGGGTTAAAAAGAAACATCAATTTCTAAAGGCACAATAAATATGATACCGATTCGTCGAGCCAGATTCTTCGTACTTACGTTACTTCTTTGTATTAATAAGGGCAAAGCTCAGCCATATGTAGATATTGCCAATTTCAATTATCAAAACTTCTCATCAACAAATAAGGGTAATCCTGAATTAAAGAACAACACAGATATTTATGCTCTTGGTGTTTTTTTACCTCATGAGTTGAAGAATGGGAATACATTGTTTTTTAGAATCAACAGCGAATTAATACAAACTTCAATTTCGCCTAGACTGACTGCAGCAACTAAAGTGTCGAGTATTTCACTACCGATCGGTTACCAATGGATTTCGAAAAACAAAAAATGGAAATCATTACTTATAGGAATTCCTAAACTCGCAACCGATTTTAAATCGTCGATAGGTAGCGAGGATTTCCAATATGGAATGTTGTTCATCGAAAATTATAAATTGAAGGACAAATTGCAAATCAAACTTGGATTTTATTTTAATGAAGAAGCGTTCGGTCATTTTTTTGTCCCGCTTGTTGGGGTCGACTGGAAGCCTTCAGACCGCTGGCAATTTTTTGGAATTCTGCCAACAAACTATAAAATTGAATATGCAATCCAGAAGAAAAAATGGTATACGGGAATTAATTTTAAGGCATTGACACGATCTTTTCAACTCTCGGAATCTCAAAATAATGACTATGTCCGATTTGATGAAGTGGTTTTGAAAAGTTTTATTGAATATTACTGCTTCAATAACATTATGGCATACGCTGAAATTGGTCAATCGCTGGGTAATCCACCATTGCAATACAAATCCGATTCTGACCAACTATCGAATACAAATTCCAGTTTTTCCAATTCAAAAAATTATTTGATATTTTCAATTGGGCTTGCCTACCGTATTCGAAATGACTAATACTTTTCTCAAATCTAAGTGGTTTAGTTATAATAAAGAAAGCAATTAGAATGATCATTCATCCTTTATTAGTTTATATAGTAATTGTTTTCTTGCAATGCATTCCATACGTTACTAACAACTCAAAATTGGTTTTAAACGAAATGCCTAATGTTGCGGACAATTTTCAAATAATTGATTAGTGAAGCTGTAATGACAATGTTGAAGATTAGCCTTCAAATTAGTGATTCTCAGATCTCCATTTGCCAAAAAAAGTTCTGAAAACAAAATAAACTTTACTTTCGTGGTGAGAAAACCAAAAAGATAAAAAGTATGAAAAAGATATTGATAGGTGTGGCGACTTTTTTTACCATTACAATAATGGCGCAGCCCGGCACACTCGATTCCAATTTTGGTGTCAACGGAAAAGTTACAACGCCTATTGGCACTGCAAATGATTACTGCAGCGCGATACTGAAACTATCGACAGGAAAAATACTAGCCGCTGGTTCTACAACGAGCACCATGGCTTTTGCGTGTTACAATCCTGATGGTACACTAGATTTGTCATTTAATGGTACTGGCATCATGAATTATGATTTCGGCGCTGGTAATGATAAGATCAACAAGCTTGTCGAGCAGCCCGATGGTAAAATTATCGCAGCAGGCGACGCCATCGATGCTATCGGCACTGTCAACACTATGGCAGTAATGCGTATCAATCCCGACGGGACAATCGACAATTCTTTTGGAACAGCAGGCATAGTCAATATTCATTTCAATACGGAAGAAAGCCGCTGCAACGCAGTGCTTTTGCAACCTGATGGAAAAATAGTACTAGGAGGTATGACCGAGGGAGTTTCCATATACAAGATGGCAATAGCAAGGCTGAATCCTGACGGCACTTTTGATACCAGTTTTAGCAACGACGGAATGCAGACCACCGTTTTTTTTAATCGTAGTGAGTATATTACTGGTATGGCATTGCAACCCGACGGAAAAATTGTTGCTTCAGGTGGTACTATTCTTAGCGGCGGCTCGAATCAGGCCAATTTTGCCGTAGTACGGTATTTGTCCGACGGCACACTCGATACCACTTTTTCAGACGATGGCAGGGTTAATTTCTTTCCTGTCGGATCTGGTGTCGGACGCGACATGCTGTTGCAACCTGACGGTAAAATCGTTATTGGAGGTTATGCAGCTATTGTTGGTTCTGCACAAGATTTCGCGTTAGCGAGGCTTCTTTCAGATGGTACACTTGACACTACATTTGGGACAGCAGGCATCATGACCACTCCTGTATCTACAGCAAACGATTGGATTTTTACACTGCAGTTGCAACCCGACGGTAAAATTCTAGGGATTGGTGATGCGCTCATTACCGCAACAAGTTATGATTTTGCAGTCGCACGCTATCTTTCTGACGGAACGCTAGATAGCAGCTTTGGCACCAACGGCATCGTGACCACCGATTTCTCTGCGCTGCTCGACCGTGGATTTTGCGGTACAATTGATGGAGACGGCCTTCTGGTCGGCGGTGTTTCTACTCAAGGTACGGAAGATTTTGCGTTGGTGCGCTACGAATTGGGTATTGCACTCGGGACGACAGACAATACGTTCCAACAACTCGACATTGTTCCGAATCCGGCGACAAGCTTTATCACATTGAGAAGCAAATCCGTGACGCCGATTGCCTATACCATAACCGATACTACGGGAAAAAAAGTGCTTTCTGGAGTAAACGCAACTGAGCGTATCGATGTCAGCAGCTTGCCAGCCGGACTGTACTTTTTCAATGGGGAAGGATACCGATCGGTAAAGTTTATTCGGAATTAAAATAGCAATATGAGAATGACCTATCTAGACCCGAAGCGTTTGTTTCGGGTTTTTTAGCGCCATTTACAACTCATATTCTCGCAATCTTGCTTCTATGCATTTTTTTTCAAATTCCAGCACTTCTTTCTTTAATTCTTGCTGCATCAGCACCGTTGCATGGTCGGCGGCAGGTGTTTGCTGTGCTTTGCGTGTGAAGTTCCCGAAGTAAATGCTTCTAGGATCTGTGTCTTTTGCTTTGCGGTTGTTTAAGAAACCAACTAGTGACAATAACCCCAATTGTGCTTCCAGTTTTTTTTGAGTGGCAGCCATTTTTCTTTCAAGCAGCAGTTGCTGGTATTCGTTATTGCGCAGCAGGCGTTCGAGTTCTTGGTGCTGTCTTTCTTGTTGTTGTTTGTCGGATGTAGGTTTGGCGATGGGGTTTGATTCCTTTTCATAGATGAGCATTTCTGCGAGCAATTGCTTGGCGGACAAGGGCAGGTCGCGTTTGCCGATTTCGTACATGCCCCATCGGGCGCGGCTGATACCGAGTAGCATGGCGATTTCTTCTTGTTTGAGGCTAAGTAAGGTTCTGATGGGGTGTTGTTTTTTCATAAGATGGGTTGTTACAAAAATTACTACGTGAAAAATTTTGTAACAAAAACTGTGACAAATTTTTTTGGTGGCGGGATTTTGTAACAGATTAGCAGATTTTGTTTTGGCAGGAATGTGTTAGTAGCAGAACGTAGTGTTTTTGTTTTGTATATATTTACAGAATAGATGTGATTTAGGTTTTATGTAAGAAGTGATTTTGTAAAGCATTTCTTGAATCAGATTTATCTCATTGTTAGCAGCAAGCAGAAAAAAAATAACGCAAATCCAATAACTTAATACAGTCGAAAATGAAAAATTTATTATTATTATTTTTAGTTTGATCAATTGTGGCTTAAACTGTTTTTCACAAGACCCAAATCCAGAGTTATTCCAGACTTGGTATTTAATTAATGTTCAAAACAGTGATCTTGAACCTTTATTTAATGTTCTAGCTTTTCAGCCTACTATTGCACCTACGCTTACCATTTCAAATACTTTTGATTTTACAGGAATGGGTGCTTGTAATACCTTTATCGGAGCTTTTACTAATGTAGATAGTAATTCTTGGCAGCCCGCTCCATTTTCTGCATCAGAACTGGATTGTGGTTCGGCAATTAACAATCAATTCGAAAATAGTTATTTTTCCTTTTTGCAATCATATGTTGGATTCTATCAGATTTATCCGCAAGGTAGTGGTCTATTATTAAGGATGGATAATCTAATTTTTGGGTCGGCAACATTTTTAAACTATCCACTAAAAACCTTAGACTTTGAGCTGCAGCGAATAGCCATATATCCTAACCCTGCAAAAGCGTTAATTCATATAAGTACTAATCAATTGATGATTTCAAAAATTCAGATCTTAAATTCGTTGGGGCAAAATGTTAAGACTATAATTGATAATTTTGAAGATATAGATATTTCTGGTTTGTCTTCAGCATTTTATACTTTGAAAATTGATACAGAACTTGGAACGACGTTCAAGAAAATTATTAAAGAATAATAGAATTGAACAATGCCAGCTGCTAACAAATGCTAAATCTCATGGCTAGTTTTTCTGTAAATTGTTCGTTTACTTTTCATAACTTCGCTCGGGCGGTTATAAAAAAAAAATTTTTTTCCGTAAGCCGCCACGAGCTCTGGCAAGGGAAACGTTTTGCACAATTAAAAACCACATCGTCCTTAAAGAACTACTGTTTTACCATCTTTTCAATTTTCTATTTTACTCCTGTTAGTTTTGGGCAAAATATTGTGCGACTTGACAAGACAGAAATTACAGAAATCAATTTAGATAATGAAATTGATAAGTTAATGAAAGTTGCCAATGTGCAAGGATTAGCAGTCACCGTTTTAAACAATAATGAACCAGTCTATAAAAAATCTTTCGGTTATAAAAATCTACGCACCAAAGAACCAATAAAAAATGAAACCAATTTTTATGGTGCTTCATTAAGCAAATCTGTCTTTGCAGTGATGGTCATGCAACTTGTTGAAAAAGGTATACTTGATTTAGATAAACCTTTACAAGAATATTTGCCAAAGCCAATTTATGACTACAAACCAACAAAAAGATGGCATGATAATTATCAAGATTTAAAAGACGAGTCAAGGTATGTCAAAATAACAGCAAGAATGTGTTTAGATCATACTTCAGGTTTTCCAAATTGGCGATGGGACGAACCGGATCAAAATTAAGGGTTAAGGCTATACCGGGTTCTCGCTACAGTTATTCTGGCGAAGGTCTGGTTTATTTACAAGTGGTTTGGAGCATCTATTGAATAAACCCTTAGAAAAAAATGATGCAAGAAAATATTTTAGACCTTTAAAAATGAATCATTCTTCTTATACAGGCAATCCGAATTTGAAAAAGATTATTGCCTTGGACATAACACAGCGGGAGAACTCTATGAAAAAGATAAAGATAACGATGCGAGAGCTGCAAGTACTTTAGAAACAACTTTGAACGATTATACTCTTTTTACTGAAGCTGTGTTGAAAGATAAATTATTGGAAAAATCTACCAGCAAAACAATGTTTACCCAACAAATTAAAATCAGATCAATAGCACAGTTTGGTCCATTGCGATTACAAGATTCTAATGCCAATGACAACATTGATTTAGGTTACGGACTTGGTTGGGTATTGCTTCAATCGCCTTACGGCACTGGTGCCTTCAAAGAAGGCCATGGTGACGGTTTTCAACACTATTCAATTATTTTTCCAGAAACAGGAACAGGAATAATAATTATGAGCAATAGTGATAATGCAGAAAGTATTTTTAAAGAATTATTAGAAACAGCTATTGGCGATATTTTTACTCCATGGAAATGGGAAAATTATATTCCTTACAATCAAAAAGACTAAACATTAACTGTGCATAACAAATGCTAAATCTCATGGCTAGTTTTTCTGTAAATTGTTCGTTTACTTCTTCCTCACTTGTTCTGCTCAGTCGGTTTTAAAACAGCAACTTTTGATAAGCTTTCTGACGAGCGCTAAGTAAGGAAAGGTACGGTAATTATTAATCTATTGGTAATTTAGTAATGTAGTCCAACCTAAAATAAAACCTGATTATTTCTAATCGGGTTTTTAAGTGGTACCT